>JAFPZF010000029.1 GCA_017417385.1 Bacteroidales bacterium | reverse complement strand
TGCCTCGATATGCGGTTCCCGCATGCGTCATACCCATACTCTACGGTCTCCGCCGTAGCAGTAAAGCAAAGGAGAGCCAGGACAAAAGCTAATAATATGAACTTCATAAATGTTTACATATATATCACAAAATTAAAGGGTATTTTTGAAATCAACAAATACGGTACCAGATTTTGTCAGCGCACAATGTCTTCTCATTGCCCGTCAGAAACATAAGGTCTTCTGTCGCTCTAGAACGTCTCCTTCCCTCCAACGCCGCCGACTCTATCGAGCGCCATACTGGCTCCGATTGGCAGAAATATTACTCCCAGGTTAGACTTGGTATAGAGCAGGTCCTCTCCGGCTCCGGCTATCACGGCCCTTTCGGCGTCGATGCTATGCTCTATCGCGACGACCTCGGGCGTCACCACCTTCGTCTCTGCACCGAACTGAACATTCGCTATACTATGGGGCATATCGGCCACGCCCTGTCTCCCCGCCTATCCCCCTCTACGAGCGCCACTTGGGGCATGCAGTATTTCAAGAACGACAACGACTGGCTTTCCTTCGCCCGCGAGCAATCTGCCCTCCACCCCCTCATCCTCGACTCCGACGGACTTATCCAGAGCGGCTTCTTCCGCCTCTCATCCCTCTCCCCCGACAAACGTTTCGCTATCTGCGGCCTCGCCAATACTAGTCAATAAAAAAATGCAGAGACACCACTCGGCATCCCTGCACTCTTCGTTATTCCGCTGTTCTCCTACTTCTCGGTATTTGTATGCTCTTTCCTGATGACGTTGTATATCCCCTTGATTCCCCGCAACCCTTCGAGTAGCGACTGAAGGTCCTGCGCATCATATACGTAGAGGAATATGTTCCCGACGAATATCTCGTCGTGAGCCTCGAAGTTGACCGACCTCATCTTGACGTGCAACTGCCGCGCTATCAGCCCCGTGATCTCCGAGACTATCCCGAGTCGGTCTATGCCACTGATCTCTATCTCGACAAGGAACGACATGACCTTATGACTCTCCCACTGCGCCGCAACTATCCTGTCCCCACGACTACTCATCAGCCTGATGGCATGTACGCAGTTTCGCGAGTGTAGATGCATCTTGCCCGTCTCATCTACGAATGCGACGACATCGTCCCCCGGTATCGGATGACAACACGGCGCTATGACGTAGTTCTGCTTCTTGTCGTCGTCCGAGAGCACGACATTCTTGCCCTTTGGCAACTCCGACACCCCGGCCTGATTATCCTCCTCCTTATGGTCGTTGCCGAACGTCAGGTTCCATATCTTGATGAATCGGTTCGCCGAACGCCCACGGAGGTTCTTCTCGAGGTCGTCTATCTTGACTGTCTTGTTCCCTATCGCATAATAGAGGTCCTCTCGATTGTCGAAGTGATAGTGCGTCAGCATCTTGCGCAATATCCTCGCATTGATGCTCAACTTGAACTTCGCAAGCTCCTCTTGGACCATCTGCTCGCCTTCCTGGATGACGGCCCTGCGCTCCTCCTTGAAGGCCTCCCTGATACACGTCCTCGCCTTCGCCGTCTTGCAGAAGTTTATCCACTCATACTTAGGCTTCTGGTTGTCGCTCGTGATGATCTCGACCTGGTCCCCGCTCTTCAAGACGTAGCTTAGTGGCTCCAGCTTATAGTTGACCTTCGCCCCTATGCAGTGGAATCCTATCCTCGAATGTATCTCGAATGCGAAGTCGAGTGCCGTCGAACCGTTCGGCATCGACTTCATCTCGCCCTGTGGAGTAAATATCATCAGCTCCTGCGAGAAGAGGTTCATCTTGAACGCATCGAGGAACTCCATCGAGTTCTGCGACGCCGTGTCGAGCATCTTCTTCAGCCCCTCAAGCCACGTGTCGATCTCCGAATCTCCCTTAGCTCCCTTGTACTTCCAGTGCGCCGCCAGTCCCTTCTCCGCTATCTCGTCCATCCGCTTGGACCGTATCTGTATCTCGACCCATCGCCCCTTCGGACTCATCACTGTCGTGTGAAGAGCCTCATATCCGTTACTCTTCGGCGTGCTCACCCAGTCCCTCAGCCTGTCGGGGTTAGGCCTGAATATCTCCGTTATCCTGCTATATATGTCCCAGCACTGCGTCTTCTCCTGCAGTCCCTCCTTCGGCTCGAAGACTATGCGCATCGCTATGACGTCATATATCTCGTCGAACTGTACTCCTTTGTTCTGCATCTTCTTCCAGATGGAGTATATCGACTTGGTGCGCGCCTTCATCTCATATACATACCCATTCTTGTCAAGCGCAGCACGTATCGGCGTCTCGACGCTCTCTATGATTGTCTCATAGTTCTGCTTGCAGACCTGCAGCTGGTTATATATCTCTGCATAGACCTTTGGCTGCTCGTTCTTGAGGCTGAGATCCTCGAGCTCTGTCTTGATGGCATATAGTCCCAGTCGGTACGCGACTGGCGCATATATATACAGCGTCTCCGCCGAGATTCTATACCTCTTATGCTCTGGCATCGAGTCGAGGGTCCGCATGTTATGCAGGCGGTCTGATATCTTCAGCAATATCACCCTGACGTCCTCTATCATGCTTATCAGGAGCTTACGGAAGTTCTCCGCCTGTATGGACTCCTGCTGGTCCATGACGTTCTCGAGCTTCGTGAGGCCGTCAACTATCTGTGCTACCTTTGGATTGAATATGCGCTCTAGGTCCGCCAGGGTCATCTCGGTGTCTTCGACGACATCATGAAGCAGCGCCGCCGTCACGCTCGTCGGTCC
This sequence comes from Bacteroidales bacterium, assembly GCA_017417385.1. Classification (GTDB taxonomy): domain Bacteria; phylum Bacteroidota; class Bacteroidia; order Bacteroidales; family Marinilabiliaceae; genus W3P20-009. The sequence continues at coordinate 187,180 of JAFPZF010000029.1, read as the reverse complement.
CAGCCCTATCTCCTCAGCCGCTATCCTCGCTACCGCTACGGGATGATATATATATAGTTCGCCACTTTTCCTCCGCATCCCCCTGTGGGCATCATTTGCCAGTTCAAATGCGGTCTTTATCATTTGTATGCTTGCCTCGTCCTTGCACAGCTTCGGATTACGATATATCATATCGTTGACCATCTGCCGCGCAAGTTCCTCGTCCTGCTCTGTCTTGTTTTCTGTTGTCATCGGTCCTCTGTCTTTAGTTTGATTAGACTTTGCGGAATACTATAGAAGCTGTTCAGGCTCAGACTCATGACTCGCAACCTCGGACTGTCGTCCATCCGGCTCTATATTGATGTCTGACATCCTCCTGCCTCTATATTCTTCCTTCTGATGAGAATAATGTAGAATGTACCCTACGTGCACCCCTTCTCTAAGGGATACGCGCAGACTAAATCAAAAACGTCTACCGGAGTAGCGTCACAGAGCCATGGCGCCTTAATACGACACCACTTTCGAATGCCTCCGCCGTCGCATAGAAATAATATGTCCCGGCCGATGCCTCTCGTCCATTTATCTTGCCATCCCACCCCTCCTTAGGATCGGACGTCTCGAATACCCGTCGTCCCCAACGATTGAAAATCGTCAGATTATATGTCCTTAATGACCTGAATGCTGGTAAAAACAAGTCGTTCGCACCGTCCCCGTTAGGCGTGAACGCATTGGGGAATCCTAACTCCGCCTCGCTGACTGTCACGACAAGCGAACTGTCCGTGCTCTGACAGCCCGCCTCCTCATTCGTCACTGTCAACGACAGTCGATACGTCCCAGGCTTCTGGAACTGATATATCGGGTCGCGTTCATACAGACGCGCCTCTGTGCCTATAGCCCACTCCGAGACTGTAAAGCCACCCTTGGAATTATTCTTCAACTCGACATCCGCCGGCGACGAAATGACACCTCCTGTGACTACCGACTCGTTGACGGCATTCTCCTTCTTGTTCTCCATCTCAAATACTGCCTTGACTGCCACCGGCGACACGCTGTCAACAACCACTGCCACATTCCCCGCCATGTTCGTCACGGTCAACTTGAGCTGTCCCTTGTCATACACTCCTGTCAAGTCCATCTCAGGCTGACGACTCTCACTCTCCAGCGTGTCCCCATACACCCAATTGTACGTATATTTGTCTGAAATGGTGTCACTTCCGACTACAAAAAAACGCCTCCCGACATTGGCGCTCAAAAAGACGCCCTCGCAAGTCACTGAGTCTGCCTTATAACTGACGTCTCCGACTTCCGGACTCATCCACCACTGCTCCTCGCTCTTCCCCGAATACGAGACTCCATAAACACCCTCTCTCTCGACAAAAACACTGTCCTTTTTCACTGTCTCCACCCGAAATGTGTCGGCCTTCTCGCTCTCAACGCCTCTGAATGTCCACACGACTTCCTGCACCTCCCCAAGGCTGACTTTTATGTACGGCCTCGCCGTCTTTGCAAACAGATGTATATCTTTCCCAGACTGGGTCATCCTCATGGTCTCACCGCTCGTATAGACTTCGGCTGTGGCACTGAGAGCTACGACCAGCAGAGTCAATATGCTTAGCAGATATTTCTTCATCACCCTATCCTCCTTAATCTTTCGACAGTTGATTGGCTATCGCCACGTACGACAGCAAGAATACGTTCATCAATAGCGCATAGACGATGGCTGGAACTGCTATCATGTCGTTGTTGAATACGAAAGGACTGCTGGCAACGGCTATCGCCTGCGCCGCATTCTGCATGCCGACCTCGATGACTATCGTCTTCCTGACTGCTCCGCTGAATCGGAACAAGAGACACAATAGCGCCGCCGCTACTGTCGCACCAAGAAACATCGTTGAGTTCACAAGCCCGACCTCTCCAAAGTTCGCTATGATGGTCTCCCTGTGCTGCACAAAGAAGATGCCCGCCAGGAGCATCAACGCCGGGAATGCTATTTTCCGTAGTACGCTGTCCGCTTTCTTCGAGAAGTTCGGCAGATAACGCTGGCTCAAGAGTCCCAAGACGATAGGGAGCAACATCAAGACGACATTCTGCATTATGAGGCTGCCTACGTTAAATGTCACATGCCCCCCGAGGGTACTGGCCTGCGCCGCAGATACATAATCCATGATGGCCGGCAGCGTGAAAAGTGTGATTATGCTCGACAAGGCTGTGAGCGAGACTGATAGTGCGACGTCTCCTTTTGCAAGTAGCGAGAATATATTCGAGGAACTTCCTCCCGGACAACATGCTATCAGTACTAGCCCTATGAAAAACTCCTGCCTGAGGTTGAAAAAGGTCGCAACCTGATATGCTATTAGCGGCAGGATGACTATCTGCGCAATTAAGGCGACTATGACGGGGAGCGGACGCATGACCAGCATCTTGAAGTCTCGAACTTTTAGATTAAGACCAAGAGCAAACATCAGCAGGGCGAGAATGGGTAGAACTATAAGAATAGGGTTCATATAATTTGTTTATTCCTCTTTTTTTGCCAGACACGAGGCAACGCCTAATGTCTTGCTAATGAGATAGCAAAATTAACACTTTTCCTGAATATAAGAAACACTGTCCTCCTTACTGACGGTTTTTAAACGGCGTTTAAATGGTTTTTTATCGTTCTTCTATCGACACTACAAATTCACCCGGACGACATGTCGCATGCCGCCCGGGTGAACTACTATGAATGAAACAACTAATTCTTCTTCAGATACTCGTCTATCGACGCCGCAGCCTTCCTGCCATCGCCCATCGCCAAGATGACTGTTGCACCACCTCTGACGATGTCACCACCTGCAAACACGTCTGCGACCGACGTCTGGAGTCCGTCGTTTGCCTCGAGCGTCCCCCTCTCTGTCGTCTTGATGTCAGGGTGCGTGTCCGGGATGAGTGGATTAGGCGAGACACCGACGCTGACGACTACGAGGTCAACCTCCATCTCGTCTATCGCACCAGGGATAGGAACTGGCTTCCTACGTCCCTTCTCGTCCGGCTCTCCGAGCTCCATGCGCTGCACCTTCATGCCGCAGACGTTGCCCTTCTCGTCAGCCATATACTCGACTGGATTGCAGAGCGTGTGGAACTCGACACCCTCCTCCTTCGCATGATGTACCTCCTCAAGACGTGCAGGCATCTCGGCCTCCGAACGACGATATATCAGCATGACACGCTCCGCACCAAGACGACGCGCCGTACGAACTGAGTCCATAGCGGTGTTACCACCACCGATGACTGCCACCTTCTTGCCGAATATGACTGGTGTGTCGAACTTCTCGTCCGCTGCATGCATGAGATTGACACGCGTCAGATACTCGTTGGAGCTCATGATGCCATTGTAGTTCTCGCCCGGTATGTTCATGAAGCGTGGAAGTCCTGCTCCACTGCCGACGAAGAACGCCTTGAAGCCCTCTGCACGAAGATCGTCCATCGTCGCTGTCTTGCCGACTATGAAGTCTGCCTCGAACTTGACGCCCATCTTGCGAAGGTTGTTTATCTCGAAGTCGACGATGTCGTTCGGCAGACGGAACTCCGGTATGCCGTACTTCAAGACGCCACCTATCTCGTGAAGTGCCTCGAAGACTGTCACGTCATATCCCTTCTTCGCCAACTCGCCAGCGCACGTCAGACCTGCAGGCCCCGAACCGACTACGGCAACCTTGACCCCGTTCGCAGCCTCCTGTTTCGGGAGTGCCGCCTTACCCGAGTTGCGCTCGTAGTCTGCTACGAATCTCTCCAAGTATCCGATGGCAACTGGCTTCTTGCCAGTCTTGTTATATATACACTTGCTCTCGCACTGCTTCTCCTGCGGACATACTCGACCACAGACTGCTGGCAATGAGCTGGTCTCCTTGATGACGCCCGCTGCCTCGAGTATCTTCCCTGCCTCGAGATGCTTTATGAACGTCGGTATGTTGATTTCGACCGGACAACCTGTCACACAGAGAGGCGTCGGACAGTCGAGACAACGCTTCGCCTCCTGCGATGCCTGCTCGAGCGTAAGTCCCTCGTTGACCTCAACGTAAGAGTGCGAACGAACCTCGGCATCTGCCTCTGTCATCTTGACCCTCTCTATCGCCATCCTGTCCTTCGGCTTGATGCTGTCGCGGACTGCCTTACGCCACTCCTGCTCGCGCTCCTGCTTCCTCGTTTCTTCTATGCTTGCCATGATAATCTTCTTTTTTTCGTCCATTAACACCTCTTACTTGCCACATGCGGCCTTGTAACGATTGAATGCTTCCAGCTCCTCGCCCTTGAAACCGCCCATTCGCTTCAGCATCTGGTCGAAATCGACCTGATGTGCATCGAACTCCGGACCATCGACGCAGACGAATCGCGTCTTACCGCCGACTGATACTCGGCACGCTCCACACATGCCCGTACCATCCACCATGATGGTGTTGAGACTGACTACTGTCGGTATGTCATACTTCTTGGTCGTCAAGGCTCCAAACTTCATCATTATCGCCGGACCTATGATGACAGCCTCAGAGACCTTCTCCCTGTTGATGACCTCCTCCATGCCTGCCGTCACGAGTCCCTTCGTGCCATACGAACCATCGTCCGTCATGATGATGACGTCGTCTGCAACTGCCCTTACCTTATCCTCGAGGATTATCAGGTCCTTCGTCCTGCCTGCAAGAACTGCTACGACACGATTACCGATCTTATGATGCGCCTCAATGATTGGCAACAACGGTGCTACACCGACACCTCCTCCGGCTGCCAACACTGTTCCCTCCTGCTTCTCTATCTTTGTAGCGCGTCCGAGTGGTCCGACTACGTCCTCGATGCTGTCGCCGACGTTCTTGTCGCAAAGCTTGTACGTCGAGACGCCTATACGCTGGACAACGAGTGTTATCGTACCCTTCTGTATGTCTGAACCGGCAATGGTCAGCGGCACTCGCTCACCGTTCTTGTCAACTCTGACAATGACAAAATGCCCTGCTCGACGGGCTTTTGCAATTCTCGGAGCCTCGATCTCGAATCTAAATACGTTCTCTGAGAACTGCTCCTTCGCTACAATCTTGTTCATCTAACCAAGGTAACATTAATACTGCGTATGACATCGCCCAGGTTCCACTCTTGACTTAATATCAAGCCCCGGACTGAATACTTGATGCAAAGTTCAAAAAAATATTCCGCTTTCGGTTCATAACGTATGCTATTTATATTGGTTTTAACGTAAAATATGTGTTTCACCTAAGAACGAAACGCTCGACAGTCTCCTTTTTGGCTTCCTCCCCTCATTCCTCTCGTTTGTTCCTTCATCGACCATTTAAACAGTCTGACGACACTAAAACCTATATTCGATAAAATCATTCGTTGAGGCTGAAGCTACCTTCGTAGGCTTAGAATCAACCAACGTTGAATATTTTTGGTGGGATAAATGTATATCGCTAACCTTGTATTTGTGTTTGAGACACCTTCTCGTTCGTGTCTGTCTAATGGATACTGCCGAGAATGTAGTAACTTTGAGAAACCAAATAAAACGATTCTTCAACAGATGAAAATGAAAGAAGGGGTATGGACCTTCAAGAGAGTAGTCTTTCTCTTGCTCTGCTCTATCGGTCTGTGCCAAAGCTACGCCCAAGACGTAGCAACTAGCATCAGCGGATGCGTGCTCGACTCTGCTACCCGACAACCTGTCCCGTTCGCAACTATTGGTCTGACAGCCAAGGACAAGACGACAACCGCCGCAACGGTCTCCAACATCGACGGCTCTTTCGCCCTGTCCGCCAAGAAGAGGGGTGATCACACGCTGTCTATCGTCTCTCTCGGTAAAACACCTATCGAGATACCTCTTAAGCTGACGGGGAAGGCTATCAACCTCGACTCTATACTGATGGCCGACGACACTCAGAAGATTGAAGGCGTCGACGTCGTCGGTCAAAAGCAGATTGTCAAGATGGAACCCGACAAACTGACCTACTCTATTGCCGACGACCCGACTTCCAAGACTCTGACTGTCCTCCAGATTCTCAGAAAAACACCTATGGTCTCCGTCGACGGTCAAGACAACATATCTGTCAACGGCAGCTCTTCTTTCAAGGTCTACGTGGATGGTAAGCCCAACCAGATGATGACGTCCAACCCTACGCAGGTGTTCCGCGCCATGCCTGCCAGCGCCGTCAAGTCTATCGAGGTCATAACTGACCCGGGCGCACGGTCCGACGCTGAAGGCGGCTCCGCTATCCTCAACCTGAAAATGGCTACCAGCGACCCAAGCGCAACTGACGGCACTATGGGCAACGTCCGTGCTGAAGTCGGCACAAGAGAGGTGGGCGGTACTGTTTACCTCGCCATGAAAAAGAACAAGCACACACTGACGGCCGACGTCGCTGTCGAGCACATGAAGGCGGACGGGACGAGAAGCGAGAACCTTACGACCTACAACGATGGCTCCAGCATCGAGAGCGTGACGACTTCCGACGTCAAGATGCCCTACAAGATGGGCTCTCTCGGCTACTCCCTGGATATCGACACGCTACGCACTCTCTCTCTGGACTTCTCGGCTTCGCAATTCAAGAGGAAACAAGATGGGCACAACGAGACGATTCAGATGAATGGCGACGAACTGATATCGAAATACCTGGAGTCTTCCGACAGCGAGAACACTTACAACGACCTCTCAGCCAGCCTCGACTATACGAGGCAACTGCCGACCGACAAGGAGGACAACATCAACTTTAGCTACATGTTCTCTCGCGACTGGAACAAGGACGAGACTGACAACCGTTACTCCGACATCATCGGGGCTAAGAAGGAAAGCTTGAAGGACCTCTATCAGACGGGGACGGGCGACAACAAGAACCACACGGCTATGATCGACCTCAGGGTGACTCCCGTCAAGGCTCTCACTATCCTCGCCGGCGGTAAGTATACGGGCCACAGGAGTAATAGCGAGGAGGACATGGTGACCGATACTACTACGCACTCTGACTTCGAATACAAGTACGACATCGGAGCCGCATACTTTGAAGGTAATATGAAATGGGATAAGACTAAGCTCAAGGCAGGTCTCCGCTACGAATATACTCACCAGAAGCAACGGACTACTCACGAGTTCTCTAAGTCCTACGGCCTCGTCGTCCCTTCTATGACGTTCTCTCAGCAACTGACGGACCGACAGAATATCGGTCTTACTTATAGCGTCAGGGTCAGGAGACCTTCGCTCTCGCAAATGGACCCCTTCGAGGATAAGTCCGACCCTCTACGCATCTCTAAGGGTAACCCAGACCTGGAATACGAGAAAACTCATGCCTTCAAACTGAGCTACAGCCTCGTTTCCCAGAAAGTGATGTTCTCGTTCAATACGACTTACGCTACTCGCCCTAACGGCGTCTACAACTTTAGCCGTGCTCTCGACGACGGTGTCATCCTCTCGACCTACGGCAATATCATGCGAAGAAACGAACTGAATTTCAGGATCTATACGGCGTTGACTCTGAGCCAGAAAACTCGACTGATGTTCAACGTGGCAGATAAATACATCCGTGTCAGCAGCCACGAGCTCGATAAGAAGAAGACTGGCTGGACTCCAAATGCTTTCGTGAACATTCAGCAGGAACTGCCTGGCAAGATTCAGCTTATGGCCGCCTGCTTCGCCAACGGCAGGGACATCCAGCTCCAGAGCAGAGGAGACGTCTTCGTCGGTATGTTCGGCAACCTCAGCCGCTCTTTCCTCAACGACAAGCTCAACGTCGGCGTCCACGGCTTCATGGCCGCTGACGAAGGTGGCGACTTCGTTATGAAAAATCATGTGGAGGGTATTGGCTACGTCTCCGATACGAAAATGAAATGGCCAGCGAAAAGCCTCTCCTGCACCCTGACTTTCAACTTCGGCTCGGGTAATATCAACAGAAAGACTCGTCAGCACGAACAGGAGGAAAACGGCTCCGAGAGGAAGAGCGGACCGTCCTTCGGAGTGTAATCTGCGTAAACTATCTACTGATAAACGATTTAGAGCCACTTTAGAGGTATCCCCCTAAAGTGGCTCTTATTCTATTGGTACGTCTTTGTTCCTACCTTATCGTCGGCCTGACAATTGTCGGGACGAATCCCCTACCCTCTGGATACTTGATGTCTACCAGCGACAGCCCTGCCGCACTAACAGACATTCCAGCTGCCCGTCGGTCCTTCGTCCGGACAACCTCCTCCATCTGGCTGAGACTCATCCGCCCCTTGCCGACTTCAAAAAGCGTCCCTACTATCGCTCGGACCATATTCCGGAGGAACCTGTCCGCACTTATCTCGAATGTATACCGCCCCGCCGACTGCTCAAACCACTCGGCCTTCCTGACATGGCAAATGTTGGTCTTCACCTGGGTTCCCGTCTTGCTGAACGACGTGAAATCCTCGACGTCAAGCAACATCTTCGCCGCCTCGTTCATCGCCTCAAAATCGAGCGGGAAGAACGGACGAAAGGTATACGTCCGCGCCAACGGGTCCTTGACCATCGTCAGCCGATAATGATACGTCCGCTCTGTCGCCGCAAATCTGCTGTGCATCTTCTCGTCGACAGCCTGCACTGAAAAGACGCTGATGTCCCCCGGCAATATCGAGTTGAGCTTGAATACTGCCGAATCTGCATCTTCCATCTGCCACTCGCTGTCGAAGTGCGCTACGAAGTAGTCCGCATGGACCCCCGTGTCTGTCCGACCTGCACCCATCGGGACTATCGTCTCGTCTCGTGTCAGCATACGAAGCGCCTTCATCAACTCCTCCTGGACCGAGACGGCATTCGGCTGTATCTGCCATCCATGATAATTGGTCCCGTCGTATGCCATCTCGACGAAATACCGCATGCCTGCTCCCTCTCTATGCTTTCTTCTTTAGCTCGTCGACCATCTGCTTGCCTATCTCGCGTAGCTTGTACTTCTGTACTTTACCGCTGCCTGTCTTCGGATAGTCAGCGACGAAGAATACGTGCTTCGGGACCTTGAACTTCGCCATCTGAAGAGAGCAATAGTCCCTGACCTGCTCCTCCGTCAACGCTGCCCCCTCTTTCAAGATTATAAACGCGACTACTATCTCACCATAGTGGGCGTCCGGAACTCCGACAACCTCAACCATGCTGACCTCCGGCATCCTGTAGATGAAGTTCTCTATCTCACGCGGATAGATGTTCTCGCCGCCTCTGATTATCATATCCTTGATCCTACCTGTTATGTGGTAGAACCCTTCCTCGTCCTTCATTGCCAGGTCTCCCGAATGTAGGAATCCGTCGGCATCTATGACGTTCCGCGTGGCCTCCTCGTTCTTGTAGTAGCCTCGCATGACATTATACCCGCGACAGCATATCTCACCTGCCTCGCCGACCTTGCACTCCTCGCCCGTCTCCGTGTTTACGACCTTCACCTCGACGAACGGAAACTCCGTGCCGACTGTCGTCGCCCTCTGCAAGGGCGTATGCTCCGCCCTGCTCGCCGTCATCCCTGGCGACGACTCTGTCAGACCATAGACCGAGATTATGTCCTTCATGTTCATCTTGTCCATCACCTCGTTCATGGTCTCTATCGGACATACCGATCCTGCCATGATTCCCGTCCTCAACGAACTGAGGTCGTATGACGAGAACTGTGGATAGTGAAGTTCCGCTACATACATCGTCGGGACTCCATATAGAGACGTGCAACGCTCCTTCTCTATCGAGTAGAGCACGTTCGGGACGTCGAAGTCCTCACATATCACCATCGTCGCTCCATGGGTCAAGACTGCACACAACGCCAACACTATCCCAAAACAATGGAAGAACGGGACGCACACGAGGAGTCGATCGTCCGCCGTGTAACGCATGCACTCGCCTGTCGCAAATCCATTGTTTATTATGTTATAGTGCGTCAGCATCACTCCCTTCGGAAATCCGGTCGTCCCACTGGTGTACTGCATGTTCACGACGTCCGACGGCTTCACCGCATTCCTGCGATTCTCAAAGTCGACTTTCGAGACGCTACGCGCATTGCCCATCACCTCGACGGTGTTATACATTCCCTTCTTGTGGTCCGAACTCAGCAATACTACATTCCGTAGCTCCGGAAGTCTGTCACTGTGCAGGTGGCCCTTCGGCGTCGTCTTCAACTCCGGGACAAGCTCATAGACCATGTCTACATACGAACTGTCACGATAACCCTCTATCATGCACAGCGTATGTATGTCCGCATTCGAGAGCAGATACTCGAGCTCCCCTATCTTGTAGTTTGTATTGACTGTCACTAGCCACGCGCCTATCTTTGCACACGCAAAGAAGACTGTCAGCCAGTCCGGCATGTTGTTAGCCCAGATTCCTACCTTGGCGTCCTTTGTGACGCCTATCGACATCAGTCCACGAGCCAACTCATCAACTCGCTCGTCAAACTGCTTGTAGGACCACCTCAGCCCCTTGTCTGCATATACGATGAAATCCTTATTCGGCGTCTCCCTCGCATATTTCTCGAGTAGACCGCCTATCGTTTCGTTTAATAGTTGCATCAATTATTCTGCTGTCTGTTGTCGTTGTCGGGATGCAAATTTACATCTTTTTACTTTTCGATAACCCAACTATTCGCTTTTTCGAATCTTTTTGGGCTATATTTCACTTCTCCTTGCCCCCCAGACTCTTCTGTTCCCTACAACGTGCCGCCTCTCGCTTTCACTCTCTCAGCCCAAGCCTCTCTCTCCTTCGTGAGGTTATATCCCCTCCCGCTCAGGTAATTGTTTATCCTCCCCTTGTACTTCCCAAACGCCGCATGCTTCTTGTTCGAGTTCTCCGCGTCTATCGCAAACTCCCTCGCCTCCTTCAGCCACGCCAGTATCTGGCGCTTCTCCTCCTCCTTGAGCGTCGGGATCATGTCACACTGTGCCTCATACGTCACCCATACGACATTGTACGTCATCACGTCCTTGACCTTCTCTATCTGGCTTGGCGACAGGTAGTTGGATAGCTGCGACTCCATGTCGAAATGGCTCCTGTAGAGCTTGCTGTCTGCCGTGGCCTCCGCCAATTTCTTGTCGGTCTTCTTTACGCTGTCCCTCTCGGCATATATGTCGTTAAGCATGAAATACTTGTTCGCTACTATGTTCTGGACGTTCCGCCCCGTCCGCGTGTATGATATCTTCAGCGCATCTGTCACCTTCAACGACCTCTTCATTATGGTCTCTACATAATCTCTGTCGCGCCCGTCCGACTTCAACTGCACGTCGGCCTCTATCTGGGCATTAAATATGCCCTTGAGGTAGTCCACGTTGTTCGCATAGTTCATCTTCACGTCCTTGACGTATCTCGTGTCCCTGCTCCTTTCTACAAACAGCCAGCCGCTCCAGCCTAACTCCTTCAAGACGCTTGCTATCGACGGCACGTCTATCGCCTTGTCGTCCCTCAGGCACAGGCTGTCCGTGTTGCTTGCATGAAACGCTACTATGTTCTTCACCCCGAGCTTCTTGATGTCCTTCGCTATGTCAACTTTGTTCTCGACTGCCGTCTGCCACTTGTAGAATATGCCTATCCCCTTGCTGCCTATCTCCTTCAGGAGCTTCAGGTTGCCCTCCGCGTCGAGCGGCGTGTCTATGCCTATCTTCTTCCCTCGCTTAGCCGCCATGTCGCCGACCTCCCTGAGTCGCTTGACTATCTCCTTCCGCTTCGCCTTGTCGCTGTGCCAGTCATTCCCGCTTCCACCGAGTGGCAGAAACGCTACCCGGACGCCTCCCATCTTGTCCATCGTGTTCAGGCAGTCATCTATCAGCTCTCTGTATGTCTCCTTCTCCCCGAAGTTCTGCCCATAGAACCCGCTCATCGCAATCGCCCCGATCTCGACCTTCGTACTGTCCATCTGGAACTTGAAGTCCCTGACGGCCGCCTCGTTGTCCCTCATCTTGTTGTCGAACATCGCCCGTTTCCCGAGTCCGCCCATGTCCATCTCGACTCCGTCGGCACCTATCTCCCTCGCCAGTCTGAATTCACCGAGCTTCTGCCTCTTCAATATCATCCAGTCGCATACACCGACCTTTATGTCCTGCGCCACCGCCGTCATAGCCATCATCGCCATGACCACTGCCAATAAATGCTTCATTCCTGTCATTATCTTTGTTGTTTTGTTAATTCCTACAATTGCCACACTTGTTCCTAAAATTCACCTCTTCTATTGTTACATCTTTTCTATCTCCTCTCTCGTCAACCCCGTCAACTTCGCTATCATCTCTATACTCATCCCTTCCTCCTTCATGTTCCTCGCTATTTCAATTTTCCCTTTCTTCATTCCCTCCTCCATATACGATTTCGCCACGTCCTTCTCCTGATCCACGGCATCCAGATGCCTCTCATACCCTAGCCTCTCCTCCTTGCTCATACTGCTTATCCTGAGTCTCTCCTTCGCCTCGACAAGTCCCGGCACCTTCGTGTCCTCCTTTATGCTGTTGTCCTTCAGGAAACGCATCCATTCGTCCATGGCGTCCGCCACAACCTTCCTGTATGCGTTTATCCTTATCAGGTAATACTTCGGGAATATGTCGCTCGCCGTCTTCGCCTCCATCCTGTACTTACGCTCATCGCCTCGCGCTATCTGTTCCACCGACATCTCCTCCCTTTCGCTCAACTGCAGCACGTCGTGCTCGTGCACCCCTACGAAGTCCGTCTTTGCCTCATAGAAATAGTCCTTTCCGTGCCCCAGATCGTAATACACTACCGATATGGAGAACACCTGCTTTATCTTCCCGTAACTGTCCCCCTTCTCTATCTGCTCCGTTATCGCCTTAGATACACCGTACAACACCCTCTGAAGATACGACGTGTATCTCGTCGTCTGTATCTCCACCAAGAACAGCTCGCCGTCGCTGTCCTTCGCCTTGATGTCCACCCTGTTGAACTTGTCGGCATAATCCTCCTGGTTGCCTTCGCTCTCCAGCAGCTCCACTATCTTGCACTTCTTCCCGAGGAAGACTTCTATGAAGCCCTCCAATATACCATAGTTCGCCTTGTTCCTGAGCATCTTCTTCATCGCCCAGTCGAACCGCACCAAGTCATGCCTCTCTGCCATTATATTCTTCTCCTTTCAGCCTGCAATTTACAACTTTTCTCTCAATTTCTTCGTATTGAAGCGCATCGCCATTTCTACCTCTTCATCCCGTTTTCCTCTTACTCATTTCATGAATAAGAAGCACTTCATCCCACAGTTCTGGGTTCATCTCGCTGATAATCCTGTCCCACATGTGAGTGTACTCATGGAGAGGGTGCTCTGGACTTATCTTCTCCATGTCGAGATATATCTCGTCGGTATTCCTGTCGTACCAGCCATACACCTCGCCAGAAGGAGTGCGGAACTCCTCTACGTCTTTTGAATCAACTCTGGATGTTTCTGAAAGTAGTCCTTGATTTTCTCTGCTGCCAACACGACTTCCGTCGTTCCCCATTTCTCTCCTTCTTCCTCTGCTTGATACATCATGCAAACCATTGTTGCCAATTCCGTTCTTGATTGCAGCAGCAAAATTAAGTTTAAGCATGTTTCCTGGTCTAATCCCAAGATTTTGCAGCACCTCGCGAATGCGTGTCTCAGAGTGTCCATAGTCGGCTGCGATGTTTCTGACGATTTCATAAATATCGTTTTCGGTTATTTCCGCTAATGTATGCTTTTATCTGATACCATAGCCCTCACCGTCTGGAATATTCCAATTGGCATATTCTGACTTGATTTCATCCGAAGACGAATGGTCTATCAGAAAGAGACTCGGTCCTATGTTGATAATGTCAGTCCCAGCGTGCTCGTATTGCTTCCCTATGACTTTCTTTATCAATTCGTCCCTTTGCTCTTGGGTTGCTTTCCTTTTGTTGTTATACGCATTCCATTGTCCGTAAGCTTTCTCCCTTGCATACTGCACATCATTATCAACCAAACAGCCTGCCTTCCTCACATCCTTCACCTCTATGCCGTTAGCCCTCATGTGGTCAACAAGCTGCTCGTTACTCGCAAAACTAATGACACCGCCTCTCTTTAGAGCAGCAGTGCCAATCCTCATGTCATCCACGTCTGTACGGTCACCTACCGATCCTAATATATCCTCTCCACCAACCCCGTATTCATCAAGTCAACAGGTGCCACCATCTCGTCATCCAGCCTCATCCCCCGTCGCTGTATCTCATTCTCTACCATCTTCGAGATATGCGTGAGCATATACGTCTTCAACACCCTCGGCTCACTCAACTGTTCCCCCGTGATATCCTTATAGAGCATCCACACCAACTCCGAACAATACGCCTTGCCATTGTCGAACCTAAACTGTATATCATACGGCATACCTAAATACTTGCCATACTTAACCTTGACATCCTTCCCCTCAAACGCCTTTGGCCTCGCTATGGCATAATTCCCGCCGTCCCTCGCTATCCACTCCTCCATCGGTATGACCTGACACGTCTTCCACGCCTCCACGACGTGCGGCTTCCCGTTCTTCATGACGACCATCCCACAATGTGTCCACCTGCTCATTGTCACTGCCTTGATCATCGGCGCCTGAGGCCCATGAGTCTCCTGAAATATTATGTCCCCCTCCTTCGGCTTGTATTCTGATCCACAGTTGACAACTGGGCCAAACAACTCGAATGCCTTCACTCCCACTGCCAAGACTATCACTGCCACCACTGCCAATGCTATCTTTTTCACCTTATTCATGCTCTTCTTCGCTCTGACCTATACGAGACTGGGTTCTAAATTCTACCCCTATAACGTCAATCGTATATTTTATTGCAACCCCACCACTATCGTTCTCCTTTACGTCCCATCACTCCCCACCCAAAAAAAGACACCGCCACTCTTTCGAGCAGCAGTGCCTCTATGATGGGCCGCACCTTCTTGGATGTTTAAACTCCTAAAAATAGGATTTGGGTGCCTCGCTACTTTGTAATTTCCCGTGCCCCGGAGGACAAGCTGCCGAAACAGCCGGAACCCGCCATTGTAACGATAAAGCGTCGCCCAGTTAGATTTTTAATGTTGAGTTTAACGATCAAAAATCCGATGCGGCTTTCTTTCCTTTTCTCTATTGCAAATGTAACGATTATTTTGACAACTCCAATACTTCCCGCCACTTTTTTTCTCGTCTCTTTCCGCCTCCTCTTCCTCCCTGCTCTCCTTCCCCCCTATCTCTCAACGCGTTCGCCTCTTCTCTCCTCTTCTCTCCTCTTCGCTCCTCTTCTCACTTTTCCCTTCTCTTTCCCCCTGTCCTCTGACTCCCGCCTGTGCTAGTCCCCTTTGCTGTCCTTGCCTTCTTCATAGATCGTCATTCCTCTCGCCATCTACTACCTCGACAGTATCCGTCTGCAGCTCGCCATCAGGCACTATGATAATAGCCGTATCACCAAGCTCCTCCCAACTCTTTTCATTATGTTCAATCTCACCTCCTGCCTCTATCAACTTCTTCTCTCCGTCACACAGCCCTACGAGTATGCACTTCCCTTCTTCGTCAACCCTCAGCAGACCATACTTCGCCGCTTCAAACCTCCTACCGGTACCCTCCTGAAAGAAATAATTATCCGCTCCGAAGCCCTCGCCTCTCTTACTCTCCCCTGTCCTCCGCAGCAATATCTCACCCTCACCCACCGCCTCGTCATCCTGCTGACGCACAAAGACGGCCACATTGCCCGTATCGACCCGAACGACGACATACTTATGATACTCGTCTATTGATATTTCATTCGATATCCGGTAATTCAACCTCATATAGTCCCCCTGCATTATCGAGCGCGGGTCCCTCGGCGCCAGCTCCATCAGTATCTCCATGCTGCTCGCGAGTATCCTCTCTTTCTGAACTACTGAGTACACGAAGAGCCCCAGCACCAGAACCATGTTGGCTTTCAACGCTATATCCTTCTTTCTCATTTCGCCAATCGCTTTATTCCGCAGTACACGGTCAAGAACACTAACCCAGATGCCATCAACAAATACGACTTGTCTATCAAGAGCATATCGAGATCATAATAGAACATCGACACCCCAGCCACAAAGACGCCTCCAAATATCACCAATGTCAGATACTCTAGCATGGCATACGACAGCATCACCCCGAGAAACCCTACCGCCATCACTGGATAGCACGCCGTCGCCGCACATGCCAACAACGCTAGCCCCACCCCGACTGCTAACTTCGTCCCCGTCAGATACTTCCGCAGCAGCACGCACGACATCGCAAAACTCACCGCCGCTATAGCTATCGAATAAATGTGTTCTTCGCTTATCAGAAATGCCGACACGGCTACTATCACCGCCGTCACGAAACGTACCGTCCCTAAATACCCCTCGAACTCCGTCCTTTTATATACCTTCTCCCATGTCGTGCCTGCATAGACTCCCGTGTAGGCTATCACCACCCAGAAGCTGACTGCCCGAAAACTATCGACTATCGAGACTGCTATCCCCGGAGCCAACGCCACTATGTATGCCAACAGCACGTGCCGGCATATCTCGCTCTTGCTCAGATAGAATAGGACTGCCGAGACTGCCATTTGAAGCACCATGACAAGAGTCAGGTACTCATCCCTCGCACAAATAAACGCTGATGCAAAGCCCGCCACGATGAGCGGTAGCGCTACCAGCATCGAGACCACTCCGCCCTTCCGCTGAGACAATATGCCGCCTCCGACTAAAAACACTACTGAAAGGACTGCGTAAAACAACTGACTTTGTGCCGACGCTATGACAAATATCAACAACACTGCTATCAAAAGGCTCCCGAAGCCCATCAACACTAGCACCGGCCACGGCATCCTGCTCGCAGTCTTCTCCCCCTGCTCTTCCTGCTCGATTCTTGTTTCTTCTCCGTTCATTTCTATCACCCCTCATTTCCCGTCGTCTCTTTCTTCCACTTGTTGCTCTGCTCCTTGATGGCATACGCCGATGCGCCCATGGCGCCCATCAATATGAGTATGTTCAATATGGCTCCACTGAAATCCATAGCTTGAATCATAAACGCCTCCAACACGCTCAACGCCCCTATATATAGCATCGAGTATAGCCAGATGTCTCTCCGCTGCCATGCCTGCCACGCCGTCAATCCTATCACGCCTAACGCCACCAATGCATTTGTCTCGAACGCTCTAATGACTCCTACCACCATGACTATCGTCGCTATCCCAAACACATACGTGAATAGCAGATCGACGAACCACACCGGCGCCTCGCTCCTGCCTGGCAACACCCTCGGCGAGAGGAGGAAGAAGGCTATCCACACCGCCCCATACAGCATCATCAAGCTTGATATAGCGTCGGTGAGCAACGTCCACTTGAAAAACAGCCCCACCCCGACTGTCGTCAAGAGCCAGAAAAATGCCCACAACGGATAGAAATCTGTGACATAGACCCACACGGCTATGCACGCCGCCCACGTGAAAAAGAAGACGTACGAGTCGGCCTCCGTCTGATATACCTGCCCGTATATCGCCCAGAACACCCCGACAAGCACACTCATCGCAGATATCATGATGTCCCGCGTCAGCTTCTGCATCCTGACTGTCATGACTGCCCCAAAGACTGCCAATATCATCCCGACTGCAATGCCTATCTTCGCCAGCCTGTGCATCTCCTGCCAGTTATACGCGAAGAAGAAGATTATGCCTGCCAACAGCAGCCCCGCCCCCACTGTCAGCGAGACTACCTCTACGAATCGCAGCCATGCTCCCCCGTCCGCCACTCTGCCTTCTTTCATCGTTTAAACGCCGTTTAATTACCTTTCAAACGCTATTCAATTTCCTTTCAAAGATACTGATTATTTGCTGACCTCCCGCACGAATCGACCAGTATGTGCCCGCAAATCTCTTTCTGTCGTCTCCCGCTCTCGCCTTCCCCGCCCCTCTCATGCCGCCACACCCTCCGCTCGACTTTTCTCGTCCCCAACTTTTGTACGCTTCTAGCCCTTCACCCAACACGTCACCCGTCCCTCATTTCCCGACACTCCCTCCTGCGAATACCCCCTCCGACCTTCCTTCCCCTACCCCGTGGTTAGCCTTGATATAGCCTTGACTCCACCCTTATATACTTCAGCACACTAAAGGGGATTTCTAGAAATTAGATTTTTCACTTGTGCGATTAAGCGAGTGCATACTTTCGATTAAGCGAGTGCAATGGAACTTGTTCCATTTGCCGAGCGTGAGAAAGTAAGGCGCCAGTCAATGGAGCTTGCTCCAATTTCAGAGCGTGAGGAATGAAGACAAAGTCAACTTTTCGATTAAGCGAGAGCAGAGGGAACTTGTTCACTCTGCCGAACTTTTCAATTAAGCGAGTGCAGAACGAGCTTGCTCGTTTTGCCGAGCGTGAGAAAAGTCGACGAAGTCAACGTGAGAAAAGTCAGCGAAGCTAACGCAGAAAAAGCAATTTATAGAAGTTCCCTATGGCTCTAAAAGAAGAAGGAGCGGCAAACGATGCAACCCGTTCGCCACTCCTTCTTTGTGTTGTTTCTGTCGTCAGACCCTCAATCGGTCCTATCCTAAGTATGCCTTCAGCAACTTGCTTCGCGAATTCTGACGTAGCCTGCGTATCGCCTTCTCCTTGATCTGCCTTACGCGCTCCCTCGTCAGTCCGAACTTCTCGCCTATCTCCTCAAGCGTCATCTCCTGACACCCTATGCCGAAGAACAACTTCACTATGTCGCTCTCCCTCTCTGTCAACGTCGACAACGCTCTCTCTATCTCCCTCGACAACGACTCGTTCATCAACTGCCTGTCCGCGTTAGGCGAGTCATTGTTCACTATCACGTCTAGAAGACTGTTGTCCTCACCCTCCTGGAATGGAGCATCAACTGATATGTGTCGACCAGAAACCCTCAACGTGTCACTCACCTTGTCCGCCGGCAAGTCCAACTGCTCTGCCAACTCCTCTGCACTCGGCTTGCGCTCGTTCTCCTGCTCAAACTTAGAATATGCCTTGTTGATCTTGTTCAAACTGCCGACCTGATTCAACGGCAACCTGACTATTCGACTCTGCTCCGCTAGCGCCTGAAGTATCGACTGACGTATCCACCATACCGCATACGATATGAACTTGAATCCCCTCGTCTCGTCAAACTTCTCCGCCGCCTTTATCAACCCGAGGTTCCCCTCGTTGATGAGGTCTGGCAAACTCAATCCCTGATTCTGATACTGCTTCGCCACACTCACTACAAATCGCAAGTTCGCCTTCGTCAACTTCTCTAGGGCCGACTGGTCGCCCTGCTTGATCCGCTGGGCCAACTCAACCTCTTCCTCTACCGAAATCAACTCCTCACGACCTATCTCCTGCAAGTACTTGTCAAGAGAGGCACTCTCACGATTCGTGATCGACTTGGTTATCTTCAGCTGTCTCATTCTGCTTTCTTCTGTCTCTGTTTACAATCCCCTTATACGTAAAGAGCCCGCAAAAGTTTGTCTTGCAGGCTCTTTTTTTAGTTAATTAGTTTAAACAAATGCTACTACAACTTATTCGGCATCACTCAAATCTATCGCATAATATCGCACTCGCCCATCTGAATAACAACCGGCTATGAACAAACCGTCCTGCGTCGTAGCAACTATCCGCTCAAACTCCTCGACACTCGACACCGGCTGACGATTCGCACGGGCTATGATGAAACCTTCCCGAACGCCTGCATCCTTCAACCGTCCCTTGCCGATGCTCTCTACCTTCAGCCCACATCGCAAACCTAGACGCTCACTGTCCGACTTGCTGATCGGGACCAACGTCGCCCCCAACATTGTACTGTCTCCTCCTTTTATTACGCCCGTCGTCCCTCTGATGTTTCGCAATGTGACCTCTATTTCGCGCTCCTTGCCTTCTCTTACTACTGTCAGCTTTACTCGCTCACCCGGCCGCTTCTGCGCTATCATGGCCTGCAACTCCGGCGTCGTCTCGACTTTCTGTCCGTCAACGGAGATTATGACGTCATCTGTCTTCACTCCAGCCTCAGCCGCTGCACTGCCGTCGTTGACGCCCATGACTGCTACTCCATCTGTGCTCCCGAGGTTCAGCCGCTTCTGTAGCTCACCATCGACATCCCTGATCTGTACTCCGAGCAACGCCCTCTGCACCTCTCCATATTTCTTCAGGTCCTCAGCAACTTTCTGCGCTATGTTGCTCGGGACTGCAAACGAGTAGCCGGTAAACGAACCGGTCTGCGACGCTATCGCGGTGTTTATCCCGACGACCTCTCCGCGCGTGTTGACCAACGCTCCACCACTGTTCCCTGGATTGACCGCCGCATCTGTCTGTATGAACGACTCTATCGCCATGTTCGACGTGTTGATGCCTACATGCCTGCCCTTCGCCGAGACTATGCCTGCCGTCACGGTGCTCGTCAAGTTGAACGGGTTACCGACGGCTAGCACCCACTCGCCAACTTTCAGATTGTCGGAATTGCCAAACTTCAACGCCTTCAGTCCCTCAGCATCAACCTTGATGAGGGCTATGTCAGTCGTCGGGTCGGTCCCTATCAGACGTGCCTCCATGCTCCTGCGGTCGTTCAAGACGACTTCAATCTTGTCCGCCCCGTCTATGACATGGTTGTTCGTCACTATGTACCCGTCTGAACTGATTATGACTCCAGACCCGGAACCGACAACTGGCTCCTGACGCTGACGCCCACCATACTGCGGGCCAAAGAAGAACTCGAAGATGTCTCCTCCTCCGTAACTCTGGCTCTCACCGACGTTCTGCATCACCTTGACGTGAACGACTCCGTTGATCGTCATCTCCGCCGCATCCGTGAAGTCCATCGGCGACGCCATGGATATGCTCGATACGTGACGTGGCGCAACCTGACGTTCCTCCGCCACTGCCTTGACTGTCTCTGTGGTCCTGCTAGCCTCAACCCTCGAATAAAGGTAGGCTCCAAATGCTGTGCAGAGCATCGATGCTGCTACTGCACCTATCATCTTTCCTGCTTCCATATCTTTCCCTTTCTTTTGTTTATTCGTTTTTCTGGATGCCCTCACGAATTATCTTCTTCATGTCGGGTATCTATCTTTCGAGAGGCAAAGGTAAATTGGCATCTCTCCACCACAAAATTTTTTCAACGTTCGTCGTTCTACTCCCTACGTATGTCGTTTTTCTCGGTATTTTCTGTTTTCCACATCTCTCTTTTTCCTCACTTCAACAATGCTCTCCCTCCCCTATCGTCCTCCCTTCCGACAAGCTCTCTGTCCCTTTCATCTCCCTCTACTCACCACAACACTTATTCCCTATTGTACAATAAAGGGGAGTTCTAGAAATTTGATTTTTCACTTGCGCGATTAAGCGAGCGCATACTTTCGATTAAGCGAGTGCAGAACGAGCTTGCTCGTTTTGCCGAGCGTGAGAAAAGTCGACGAAGTCAGCGTGAGAAAAGTCAGCGAAGCTAACGTGAGAAAGTAAGACGCCAGTCAATGGAGCTTGCTCCAATTTCCAAGCGTGAGGAATGAAGACAAAGTCAACATTCCGATTAAGCGAGTGCAAAGCAAGCTTGCTTGCAATTTGCCGAGCGTGAGGAATGAAGGCAACGCCAACTTTTCGATTAAGCGAGAGCAGAGGGAACTTGTTCACTCTGCCGAACTTTTCAATTAAGCGAGTGCAGAACGAGCTTGCTCGTTTTGCCGAACTTTTCGATTGAGCGAGTGCAGAGGGAACTTGTTCACTCTGCCGAGCGTGAGAAAAGTCAGCGAAGCTAACGTGAGAAAAGTCGACGAAGTCAACGTGAGGAATGAAGGCAACGCCAACATTCCGATTAAGCGAGAGCAATGTGCTTGCACAAATTGCCGAGCGTGAGGAATGAAGGCGAAGCCAACGCGGAAAAAGCAATTAATAGAAGTACCCTAAAAACAAATAGCGTCACCAGCAGACCCTGCCGATGACGCTATTCCCTTCAATTATTCTGTTCCTCAGGACGCCTTCTTGCCGTAGATGTTCTCTCTCGGCTGCTTGAGCGAATAAATGAGACACCCGACTCCCAACAAGACAAACGGTATGCTGAGTATCTGTCCCATGTTCAGGATCATACTCTCCTCAAACGCCTCTTGATTCTCCTTGAAAACCTCTATGAACATTCGGAATCCAAAGACGCATATCATGAAGACTCCAAACAGAAATCCATGACGCTCTATCATGCGCTTGTTCCAATAGAGATACCATAGCAGTCCAAAGACACAGAGATAGAACAACGCCTCGTATATCTGCGTCGGATGACGTGGAATCAACGCGAGCTCCGGACGAAGCCTCAGAAACCTGAACGCCCACGACACATTGCTCGGGATTCCATAGATTTCCGAATTGAACAGGTTGCCCATCCTTATGAAAAAGGCAGCAAGAGCAACCGGCACTGTCGCACAATCTACAACCCACAGATAGCTCTTATGACTTACATACTTGGTGTATAGCCACAACGCCAACATGATCCCAATCGTGCCTCCATGACTTGCAAGTCCTCCCTCCCAGACCTTGAAGATCTCTATCGGGTGCTCCTTGTAGTAATCCCATGCGTAGAAGAAGACATGACCAAGTCTCGACCCTATTATCGTCGCCACTACGATATAGATGAAGATCTTGTCCACCCAATCCTCTGGCAACTTCTGGTCCTTGAACATCTTCGACACGATGGTATATCCGAGCCAAAAGGCGATAGCAAAGAAGAGACTGTAATACCGTATCGGCGTCCCTAATATCGTCGGCTCGACATTCCAATCTATGTACGTGAGCAAACTACTCATAACTCTAGCTGTTTTCTACTCCTCCAAGCCCTTGCCGTGGCAGTTCTTGTACTTCTTGCCACTTCCACATGGACACGGATCGTTTCGCCCTACCTTCTGCTTGCTCACGACCTGCTGAGGCTGCTGCTGACTCTGCGACGCCTCGCGCATAGCCCTCAGCCTCTCGACCTCCAGACGACGACGAGCAAGCTCGGCCTCCATCTGCCTCCTGTGCTCCTCCTGCATCCTTCGCTCCTCCTCCGGGTCGCGCGCCTGAACTGGTATCGACAGACGTGTCATCGACTGGACTGAGAGACGATTGATGGTCTCTATCATTGTCTTGAACAGATTGAACGACTCGAACTTGTAGATCAATAACGGATCCTTCTGCTCGTACGTTGCATTCTGGACGGACTTCCTGAGCTCGTCCATCTGACGAAGATGGTCTCTCCACTGGTCGTCGATCGTCAAGAGCAGGAAGGCCTTCTCTGCATTGACAATGAGGCTCTGTCCCTTCGTCTCGTATGCCTCCTTGAGGTTGATGAGTATGTTGTATGTCAACATCCCGTTCGTTATCGGGAGGACAATGTTCTTATACTTGTCACCCTGCTCCGTGAAGACCTGCTCGATGACCGGATACGCCTGCTCGACGATTACCTGCTTCCTGAGCTTGAACGACTCCGTCGCAGCATCATAGAGCTTGCGCGCCAAGTCCTCGACCTTGCCATGATGATACTCGTCCTCGTCGAATGGCAACTGCGTCGTGAAGTTCTTGAGCACGTCGAGCCTCAAGCTCTCGTACGACGCATCTGCCTGCTTTGCATCTGCTATCTGTGCGTATGCCGAATCCTGCATCATGTTGTCGATGTCGACATCCAGACGCTCCCCAAAGAGCGCATGACGACGCCTCGTATAGACGACTTCACGCTGCGAATTCATCACGTCATCATACTCGAGAAGTCTCTTTCGCATTCCGAAGTTGTTCTCCTCGACCTTGCGCTGGGCCTTCTCGATCGAACTCGTCAGCATACTGTTCTGTAGCTCCTCACCCTCCTGGAGACCAAATCGATCCATGAACTTGATCATCTTCTCGCCTCCGAAGAGTCGCATCAGCTTGTCTTCGAGAGATACGAAGAACTGTGACGAACCCGGATCTCCCTGACGTCCTGCACGACCTCTCAACTGGCGGTCAACTCGACGGCTCTCATGACGCTCCGTTCCTATGATCGCAAGGCCGCCCAACGCCTTCACCTCGTCGGTCAGCTTGATATCGGTACCACGACCTGCCATGTTCGTAGCTATCGTCACGGCTCCTCTCTGACCAGCCTTGGCTACTATCTCGGCCTCCTTCTGATGCAACTTTGCATTCAGCACGTTGTGCTGTATGCCCTGCATCTTCAGCATCAGACTCAGCTTCTCCGAGATGTCGACGGCCGTCGTTCCGACAAGCACCGGACGTCCCTCCTCGTGCAGTCGTACTATCTCCTTGATGACGGCATTGAACTTCTCCTTCGTCGTCTTGTATATCAAGTCGTTCTTGTCCTGACGTGCTATCGGCCTGTTGGTAGGTATGACGACGACATCGAGCTTGTATATGTTCCAGAACTCTCCAGCCTCGGTCTCCGCCGTACCGGTCATGCCGCTGAGCTTATGATACATGCGGAAGTAGTTCTGGAGCGTGATGGTCGCGTATGTCTGCGTCGGGTCCTCGACCTTTACGCTCTCCTTCGCCTCGAGCGCCTGGTGCAGTCCGTCGGAATACCTGCGACCCTCCATGATTCGGCCTGTCTGCTCGTCGACGATCTTGACCTTGCCGTCTATCACGACATATTCCTGGTCTTTCTCAAACAGTGTATAGGCCTTGAGCAACTGATTGACTGTGTGGACTCTCTCGCTCTTGATAGCATAGTCCTGCATCAGGTCGTTCTTCTTGCTGATCTTCTCCTCGTCCGTCATGTCGCTCTTCTCGATGTTCGCCATCTCTGTGCCGACATCCGGGAGTACGAAGAACTGCGAGTCCTTCAGCGCTGCACTGAGGTCCGCAACGCCCTTGTCCGTCAACTCTATCGTGTTGTTCTTCTCGTCTATGACGAAATACAGAGGGTCGGTCGCTATATGCATGTTCTTGTTGTTCTCCTGCATATAGTAGTTCTCGGTCTTGAGCATCTTGCTCTTGATGCCCGGCTCGCTGAGGAACTTGATGAGTGGCCTGTTCTTCGGCAATCCCTTGTACGCCCTGAAAAGCGAAAGCGCTCCTTCTTCCTGCGTCTTCTCGTCCGTCGAGTCCATCATCTTCTTGCTGTCTGCAAGATACTTCGTGACGAGCTTGTGCTGCTCCGCAACAAGGTTCGCTACGTATGGCTTGAACTGCTCGAACATCTGGTCCTGCTTCTGAGCTACTGGGCCCGATATGATGAGCGGCGTACGTGCGTCGTCTATGAGGACGGAGTCGACCTCATCGACGATTGCATAGTTGTGCTTGCGCTGTACTAGCTCTGCCGGACTCGTCGCACCATTGTCGCGCAGGTAGTCGAAACCGAACTCGTTGTTCGTTCCAAACGTGATGTCACATGCGTATGCCTTGCGACGCGCCGCCGAATTCGGCTGATGCTTGTCGATGCAGTCCACTGTCAGTCCATGGAACTGATACAACGGTCCCATCCACTCGCTGTCTCGCTTTGCAAGATAGTCGTTGACTGTGACGACATGAACACCCCTGCCCGGCAGTGCGTTTAGGAACACTGGCAGTGTCGCCACAAGTGTCTTACCCTCACCCGTCGCCATCTCGGCTATCTTTCCCTGATGAAGGACGACACCACCGAACAACTGGCAGTCATAATGGACCATGTCCCACTTGATCGGCAGTCCACCTGCCACCCACGTGGTCTTATATATCGCCTTGTCGCCTTCTATGGTGACGAAGTCCGCCGTCGTCGCCAGCTCCCTATCCATGTCGGTCGCCGTGACCTCGACTGTCTCAGCCGCTGCAAAACGCCTTGCTGTGTCCTTGACTATCGCAAACGCCTCCGGAAGTATCTCCGTGAGCTTCGCCTCGACGGCATTGTCGATCTCCTTCTCCAGCTCGTCTATGGCCTTGTAGTTGCTCTCCTTCTTGTCGACCGGGCAGTCCGTTGCGTCCGCCTCCTTCTTGAGGGCGTCCTTCTGTGCCTGTAGGTCCTTGATGGCCTCCTGTATCGACGCACGAAGCGCCTGCGTCCTCGCGCGCAACTCGTCGTTGCTCAACGTCTCTAGGGTCGGATATACTGCCTTGATCTGCTCAACAATCGGAGCTACGGCCTTCCTGTCTTTCTCGCTCTTGCTTCCGAATAGCTTGATCAGGATACTATTAAGTAATGACATTTCTTGTCTGTTTTATTCTACGTGTCGCGTAATTTCTATATTTCTTGTGTCTTTGTTCGAGGTCGGGGGGGGGAGAGAAGTGTCTGATAACTACGCGACTGGCGGCGAATGGGGCGAATACTCCGATGGTGTTCGCAACTTATAACCGACTACTACATCTACATACGGCACTTCCGGCTCGTCAACATTGACAAGCGTCTCTTCAGATAAGAATGTAACCGTTGTATTGTCTCGCTCTCGCTGCGTCTCCTCCCTGACCTCTACCTGTATCACTTCCGACACCTCGGCCTTGGGCATAGGATACGCCGAGCGCAGAATCTCTGTAAGTTCTGCCTCGCTAAGTGCAACCTGCACATTGCACAATGTCAGCACTATGGATATGCTGAGCAGTCGTATACAGACTGTCTCTAACTTCGCCTCCACAACTGACTATTATGAGTAATAGTACTTCACGACCGCAAAATTACGAAAATTATCTGTTCATAACAAAAACGAACCGACTTTCACTTCGCTTTATATTCTTCTCCCCATTCTCCCCATTCTCCCCTGTCTGCTTACTCTCCGCCTGCGAACTAATCACCATATCGCTCATTTCTTCCAACTATTCTCCGAAAAAACATCTCCTTCTCGCAAACTTTTCCTAAATTAAGGGAGTAAAAAGATATGGGGAGTTCTAGAAATTAGGTTTTTCACTTGTGCGATTAAGCGAGAGAAATGGAGCTTGCTCCAATTTCCGAACTTTTCGATTAAGCGAGAGCAGATCAAGCTTGCTTGAAATCTGCCGAGCGAGAGAAAAGTCGACGGAGTCAACGTGAGGAATGAAGACAAAGTCAACGCAGAAAAAGCAATTTATAGAAGTTCCCATATATGAAGATGTATTTACATGAAAAAAATAGGACTAATAAGCGACACTCACGGCTTCCTCGACCCTAAGCTGCTCGACCTCCTCGGCGGATGCGACGAGATATGGCACGCAGGCGACATCGGCAACAATGATGTCCTCCATTCGCTGCGCGAGAAATGGACTACGGTCCGAGCGGTCTGGGGTAACGCCGACGGTCAGGATGTGCGCTCCTCTATCGGCAGGGAAGACAGAGTCTACGTCCAAGACGGCGTGAGCATCGACGTATCGCAATCTATCGAGGAGGAGGGCTCCCTGTCTTTCTCGGTCGAAGGGCTTTCGGTCCTTATGATGCACATCGGTGGCTACCCTGGTCACTACAGTCCTAAAGCTAGAAAACTCCTCGAACGTAAGAAGCCTAAGCTCTTCGTTTGCGGTCATAGTCATATCCTCAGGGTCATCTTCGACAAACAGTTCAACTGCCTCCTGATGAACCCAGGTGCCTGCGGCAAATATGGCATCCAGGCTGTCAGGACTGCTCTCAGGTTCTCTGTCCAAGACGGAGATATCAAAGACCTCGAAGTTATTGAACTTCAGGGAGGTTCTAGAAATTAGGTTTTTCAAGGCGCATGAGACTTTGAATACCGGAGTGTACTGAAGTACATGAGGATTTCAAAGTTGAGTTCAACGCCGAAAAAGCAATTTATAGAAGTTACCTTCATTAAAAATCTTTTCAAGACATAAGATATGGACAAGCTAATCGAATACTTTACAGACATGTTCCACCTCGACAAGCATACCGAACCTCCCCTGCGAGTCGTCGAGGCTCTCAACATGCTCGACCGCGCCGAGAGAGGCGAACTCAAGGCTCGCATTTTTACTGAGGCTAAAAGGCTCGGGACTGGCGGCGACGGCCTGAAGGCTATCCGCTGGATCGAGACGACCTTCAATATTATCGAGAAATACTCCTTCCGTCTCCACGAGGTCCTCTTCAGCCCCGGTCAGGACATCCCTGAGAACATCGCCTTCTACATGACGCAGGCTAAACAGTCTATCGACCTCTGCGTCTATACTATCTCAGACGAGAAACTGAGCAAGTGCATCCTCTATATGCACGAGAAGGGCGTCAAGGTACGTATCATCACGGACAACAACAAGATGAGAGACGTGGGCTCACAAGTCAAGGAACTGGCAAGACACGGCGTAAGCGTCAAAATCGACAACTCACGCTACCACATGCACAACAAGTTCGGCATCATCGACGGACGTATCGCCTTCACGGGGAGCTACAACTGGACCTACACCGCTCAGGCTCACAACCAGGAGAATCTCGTCATCACGACGAACTTCACTATCGTCCACAAGTTCATCCAGGAGTTCGAAAGTCTCTGGAACGAGATGTTCTGGCTCCGCATCAGGCCCATACGGAATAAGGACAAGAACCACAAAACTATCATCAACGAGTCCGCACCCCTCGACGACTATGTGCCTTCTGATGTCAATACCGCGCCTTCTGAAGACAATAATTCCACCCCAGCTCCAGCCCCCGGCAACACGCACAAGGAGTACTGGAAGAAGGATAAGAACTCTCAAAACCGTAGCCAAAACCATGGCAACAACGACTTCAGAGGTAGGAACAATAAGAAGATTAAATCTCGCAAGGTCAGACGTCAGCATGAATACATGAGGCAGATGGGCGACGACGACGTCGAGGAAGTATAGCTTTCTTCCATCGTCATTGAGCCTGTCCCAAAAGCAAAATCTTGGACAGGCTTTTTTTCTACGAGACTTTCAAGTGTCCCCTTTTTAGTTATGCTCTGGGCCTGAGCCTTGCTATTTGCCGTGCCCTTGTCTGCAGACTACGACGAACAAAGGAATGAGTACTGCTTTCCGTATTTTGACTTTTACTTATTGCAACTATTTCACAACCGTCATCCGCATGGTTGCCACACCGTCCTTAAGAGCAGTCTGAACGAAACCGATGCGCTGGTAAAGGGCGTATGCAATGGGCATCACTTCCGGTCGAGTAGTTAGCATAACGTCCTTATAGCCAAGTGTTTTAGCATGTTGAAATAACGCTTCCAACATCTTTCGCGAATATCCTTTGCCTCGATATTCGGGCTTTACAAAAAGACGCTTTACCTCAGAAGTGTTTTCGTCAACTCTTTTGAGTGCAACTGTTGCAATTGGCGCATCCCCCTCAAACCCGACAAGAATCGTCCCTCCTTTGTAAAAGGCCGACAAATCAGCCAATTCTTTTTCAAACGACACAAAGCAGCCTTCCGCTCCTTTGATTTGTGAATACTCAACGAAAAGCGCTTTGATCACTTCGTAATCGGTTGATTCTTTAATTTCTAAATTGTTCATTAATCAAGCAACTTGTAACATTTAAAGAGCCTGTCCAAATCTTTTTGAACAGGCTCACTATCGTAAAGGATATTACTCCCACTCTATCGTCGCTGGTGGCTTAGAGCTTATGTCATAAACTACCCTGTTCACCCCACGCACCTGATTGATGATGTCGTTGCTGACGCGCGCCAGGAACTCGTATGGGAGGTGTACCCAGTCCGCTGTCATTCCGTCGGTCGACGTGACTGCCCTCAGCGCAACTGCGTTCTCGTATGTCCTCTCGTCTCCCATGACTCCGACTGACTGCACCGGCAGCAAGATGACTCCCGCCTGCCATACCTTGTCATACAAGCCCTCTTTCTTCAGCGACGTGATGAAGATGCTGTCTGCCTCCTGGAGGATTCTGACCTTCTCCGCCGTCACCTCGCCCAGTATCCTGATGCCAAGACCCGGTCCCGGGAACGGATGACGCCCAAGTAACTCCGGATTGATCTCCAGCGCAGCGCCTACCCTTCGTACCTCGTCCTTGAACAAGAGACGAAGCGGCTCCACGAGCTTCAGGTTCATCTTCTCCGGCAGTCCACCTACGTTGTGGTGGCTCTTTATCTTTGCCGATGGTCCATTGACTGATGTCGACTCTATCACGTCCGGATATATCGTGCCCTGACCCAACCAACGAGCATCCTTGATCTTCTGCGCCTCGGCATTGAACACCTCGATGAAGTCCGCACCGATGATCTTGCGCTTCTTCTCCGGGTCTGTGACTCCCGCCAAGTCCTTCATGAAGCGCTCCGTAGCATCGACTCCTATGACGTTCAAGTCCATGCCCTTATACTGCGCTAGGACGCTGTCATACTCGTTCTTCCTCAAAAGACCGTTGTTGACAAAAATGCACGTCAGGTTCTTGCCTATCGCCTTGTGTAGCAACACTGCCGCAACTGTCGAATCGACTCCGCCAGACAGTCCAAGTATCACCTTGTCCGTACCGACAAGACGCCTTACGTCTGATATCGTGCTCTCGATGAACGAGACCGGAGTCCAGTCCTGCCTGCATCCACAGATGTTCACTACGAAGTTATTCAGTAGCTTGCTGCCCTCTGTCGTATGATACACCTCCGGATGGAACTGTATGCCGTACGTCTCCTCGCCATCGATCTTGAACGCCGCATTCCGTACCGACTCGGTCGACGCCAACAGACGATAACCCTCCGGCAACGTCATTATGGTGTCTCCATGTGACATCCACACCTGGCTGCTTGCTGAGATCCCGACAAACAACGGTGACCCAGGAGCACCAATCGTCAACATCGCCCTGCCATACTCGCGCTTCTGACTAGCCTGCACGTCGCCACCGCCACTATATACGAGATACTGTGCTCCATAGCAGACGCCCAAAATAGGCACCCTGCCCCTTATCGACTTCAAATCTACCTGAGGTGCGCCAGCCTGACGTACCGATGCGGGACTTCCTGACAATATCACGCCTCGTACCGTGCTGTCCAACTCGGGACACTTATTGTATGGATGTATCTCGCAATAGACATTCTGCTCCCTCACACGCCGACCTATCAGCTGCGTGTACTGGGAACCAAAGTCCAGAATAATTATCCTTTCCAGCATTATTACTTCTTTCCGATTAAGTTAGTTAAACAAGGGAGTAAAGACAAATTTACGCAATTTGCCTCTCATTTACAAGAATGAACAAAATAAAATTCTTTCTCCACCCCCTAAATGGCTACTTCTACCCCTCGCTCAACGGGAAACTCAACGACCCTGCCCTCCCGCAAGGTCCGCTGTACATCTATGATCCGCTGATTACTACTGCCCCTGAAAAGCAAACTCTCATCACGCAACGACCGTACAAAACGACCGTCCACGATCACATCGACCGCCCGCATCAAGCGCATCTTCCGCTCGTCGGCTATTATCTCCTCATACCGATAGCCTGTGTAGCACCAGATGTCTTTCTTCGTCTCGGCATGTATCCGGTCCGCCAGCTCGGCAAAGCCCTCCGCCTGCATCATCGGGTCTCCTCCCGAGAATGTCACGTTGCAGAAGTCCTCGTCAACTATCTTGGCCATGATGTCGTCGATCTCTGTCAACCGACCACTCTCTATGTCCCAGCTCTGCGGATTATGACAGCCTGGGCACATGTTCATGCACCCTGCTGAATATATCGATGTGCGCAACCCCGGACCGTCGACCGATGTCGACTCTACTATCTTCAATATAGATAACTTAGTCATGTGTCACTCTATCATGTAGTTCTGCCAACTTCGCCCTGTTCCACCTGTCGGTCGTCCCGACTAAGTACCCGGTTATCCTCTGTAGCTTGTCTATGTTCGTCCCTCCACACTTCGGACACTTCTCCATGTTGGCCTCGGCATTCTCATACCCGCAGTCCATGCACCTGTTCCTGTTATGATTGACCGAGCCATACCCCATGTTGTACTTGTCCATCAGGTCCACGAAGTTCATAACTGCCTGTGGATTGTGCGTGGCGTCTCCGTCTATCTCTATGTAGAAGATATGGCCGCCCCTCGTCATCTCATGATACGGTGCCTCGATCCTCGCCTTGTGGCTCGCACTGCACTTGTAATATACGGGCACGTGGTTCGAATTCGTGTAGTAGTCCCTGTCCGTGATGCCCGGCAGCTCGCCAAAGCTCTTCTTGTCCTTGCGCGTGAACTTGCCTGCCAAGCCCTCAGCCGGCGTCGCCAACAAGCTGAAGTTGTGCTTGTACTTCTCGCAATATGTGTTTATCCTATCGCGCATGTGAGATATGATGGAGAGTCCCAGCGCCTGCGCCTCCTCGCTCTCGCCATGATGATGCCCGACCAGCGCGACCAGGCACTCCGCCAACCCGATGAAGCCTATTCCCAACGTTCCATGGTTGATGACGCTCTCTATGGTGTCCTCCGGCTTCAGGTTCTCACTCCCGACCCACAACGCCGACATCAACAGCGGGAACTGCTTTGCCTTCGCCGTCTTCTGGAAGTCAAAACGGTCACTGAGCTGGCGCGCCGCTATGTCCATTATCTCGTCTAGCCTGCTGAAGAAGTGGGATATCCTCTCCTCCTTGTCGATGTACCCCATGCTCTCTATCGCTATCCTCACGATGTTGATTGTCGAGAAAGAAAGGTTTCCTCTCCCTATCGAGGTCTTCTCTCCAAATCGGTCCTCGAAGACTCGAGTCCTGCAACCCATAGTCGCCATCTCATACTGATACCTGTTCGGGTCGTCCGCTCTCCACTTCTCGTGCTGATTGAACGTCGCGTCAAGATTCAGGAAGTTCGGGAAGAACCTCCGTGCAGACACCTTGCATGCCAACTCGTAGAGATCTCGATTCCTGTCCCCCGGCAGATAGCTGACGCCCCTCTTCTTCTTCCATATCTGTATCGGGAATATCGCCGTCGAATTGTTCCCGACACCCTGATACGTGCTCTTCAATATCTCCCTGATGATGCACCTGCCCTCTGCCGACGTGTCGGTTCCATAGTTGATCGAACTGAACACGACCTGGTTGCCACCCCTCGAATGTATGGTGTTCATGTTGTGGATGAAGGCCTCCATCGCCTGATGCACCCTGCTGACGGTCCTGTTTATCGCGTGCTGCTTGATTCGCTCCTTCCCCGTCAACCCTGTCAACTCCTTGCTCTCATAGTCGTCGATAGCCGCCTCGTAAAGGTCGGAATAGTCCTCGGCATTGATATCCTCCAGGACCTTCACCTCCTCTATGTAGCTCTTCCTGACAAACGGCGCAAGGTAAAAGTCAAACGCTGGTATCGCCTGACCGCCATGCATCTCGTTCTGCGCAGTCTCCATGGAGATGCAACCCAGTATGCTCGCCGTCTCTATGCGCTTCGCAGGCCTGCTCTCGCCATGCCCCGCCGAAAATCCATGCTGCAGTATCTTGTCGAGCGGATGCTGGACGCACGTCAGACTCTTTGTCGGATAATAATCTTTGTCGTGGATGTGTAGATAGCCCATGTCTACCGCCATCCGTGCCTCCTCTGACAATAGGTAGTCGTCGACGAACGGCTTCGTGCTCTCCGACGCGAACTTCATCATCATGCCCGCTGGAGTGTCCGCATTCATATTTGCATTCTCCCTCGTGACGTCGTTGCTCTTCGCCTCGATGATCTCTACGAATATGTCGCGCGTCTTCGCCTTCCTCGCTATCGTCCTCTGATTCCTATACGCTATATACAGCTGGGCGACTTCCTTCCTCGGACTGTTCATGAGCTCTATCTCTACGCAGTCCTGGATCGCCTCGACAGTCATCTTCTCCTTGCCAGAGACCTCTATGCGGTCGGCTATCCTGTCAATGAGCCCCTCGTCCTCACCCTTCTCGGTGTGACTCATCGCACGACGTATCGCCGCACATATCTTCTCCCTGTCAAAACCGACTATTCGTCCGTCTCTCTTTATGACTGTCTGTATCATGTTGCTGTTTATTGATTTGCATGCTACGCTACTTCGCTCCCCTGCTCACAGCCCGACAACCTTTGCCGCCTATATTGCCGTTCCTTCAGTATCGCTCCGTCCGTTCACACGCTCGTTCGTTTTCCTTTTTCTGTATTGCGAATGTAGGGCTATTTTCTCAAAAAAAAATCCCTTTTTTCTCCACTGACAGCTTCTTTATTTCGGAGTTTTTATAAATCAAACACTTATCTCGCACTTACCATTTGAACAAACAATAGACACCCCTTTTTCGATTTATGTCAGCTCCGTTTTCGCCTCCGTTTCCGCCAACCCTATTGAACGCAATGATTTACAATTGTCAATTGTTATACTGAAATAATTATCTTATTTCTCTATCTATCAGATACTTGTATTTTTATGAACAAAATATGGACATGTGCTCCAAATCCCGATGCTGCAAGAGAATTATCTAATTGTCACCTCCTCGCTGCCTGTCTTTACGCTACCCACCTGACAACCCTCCTTCTCGTGCCCGACTGGCTGTTCATTATCTTGTCAATCTCCCCTCGTTCCCCTATGTCGTGTCGCCTCGGTCTGCCACTTCCTCCCCCTCCGACGACTGTTGAGGGGACAACATCTATCACTCCCTGGCTCTGTCTCTCGCACTATCTCCCGTCCGTCTTCTCTGACCGACAAAAAAGATAGCCTTGGATTCCCCAACGCTATCTTCGTCGCATGTCTCTATTGTCTTCTACTCCTCCACCATATAATCCTCACCCTTCCTTATCGTCTTCGTGACTGCATAGCAGCTGCCGCAAAATCCATATCCACCGACCATGTTCGTCCCGACTCGATGCGGCGTCTCTGAATACGCGTCGTTATAGGTGTCGAAATTCATCTCCAGGTCCACACAGAACTGTGTCGCCGACTTCGAATACTTGACGATCACCATCACGACGGAATCTATCCTCGCTGTCAGATACACTCCTCCGTCAAACGTCACCGGCCCTTTCTTCGTGAGCTTGTCCGCACTCAGCGACCTGAAGACTCTCGCCCCCATGTCATGCTTCTCATGCTCTTCGTAATACCTCTCCCCTCCTGAATACTGCCTGAACTCACTGGTATAATACGTGTCCCCCTCGGGATTATCGACTGTTAGGTAAAACTGCCAGAACTCCGACCCTTTGGAGTCTTTTACATCCATCAACGAGTGATACTTGCCGACGACAAACGGCCTCGCCATCTCTATCGGCTGGCTCTTGGCTGTCCCATATTTCGGACTGCTCACCTCGACCTCATACTTCGCACCCTCGTCATATCGGACTGCCTCAGCCCCGACATAGAACTCTACGTAGCTCGCACTCGCATGCATCGACCTGTCGTATGGATTCCGTGAATGCTCGACGATGCTGTCACACTCTATCTCTTCCCCGTCTCGTAGCAACCGTACCGACAGGTCCTTCAGCAACTCGCCATGCTCCCTCTCGTCCGGACGCTCCGTGACCTGAACTGTCCCCCGTAGCCCCTCATCGTTGCTCAGGATGGCATATACGTCTAGTTTCGGCTCCTCATAGTAATACGAGCCATCTATCTTCTTCTCGTACGAGTCATAATATAGCTCCTCCGCCGGGAAACAACCGGCAAGCAGCAACGACACTACGACTGTTGTGACTATCCTCTCCATTTTTTATATCTTTATTATGTAGTTCAACGACGGCATCACAAATATCCTCGACGACTGCTTTAGCTCGCCCCAGTCATAATACACCCGCATCGCATTCGCATGACAGTAAAGGTTGGACACCCCGAACACCCACTCGTGACGCAGCCCTCTCTTCGCCATGTGGCTCCTCCTGATGCTCATGTCCATCTTATGATATAGTGGCAACCGCTGCTCGTTCCTCGGTCCGTATATGTAATATCTGAACGCCATTGGCGACGTCTGGTGCATGGCTATCGGGACGTTACACGGGACTCCCGTCTGCATCGTGAAGACTGACGATACCCGCCAGTGCTCCAGGAAGTCCACCGACGCATGCGCCGAGACGTCATGCGTCCTGTCATAGTTCCCCTTGAACCACCGACCGCCCTCTATCTGCTCAAAACTTCTCTCCGTCCTCGACAATGTGTAGTTCACTCCGCAACTCACTCTCCGGAAGTCTTTATTGACCTGCATCTCTATTCCGTAGGCCCTGCCTTTTCCGCCCGTGACTATCCCCTCCTCGAACTTAACTACGTTCCTCCGCGCTTCGTCTCCACATGCCGTGTAGTCGAGCAGACTGCTCAACTTCTTGTAATACAGCTCCGCCGAGACGTTCAGATGCCTGCTGTCGTCCGCAAAGTAATACCCGACTGCCACCTGCTGGCTCTCCTGCGGCGCTAGCCTGTCCGACGCCGCAAGCCTGATCTCGCTCTCGTAACCATCATTGCAGTTGACGATGGAATGTGTGAACTGACGCATCATGGCATAGCTCGCCTTCACCGACGACCTCCCGCCGACAAGATGCTTATACCCTACCCTCGGCTCCAGACTGTTATGATTGGCCTTCTCCGCCGTGTAGTGCACCCCTCTCAGTCCGACGCTCAGCACGTCCCTGTCTGTTATGTGCCAGTCATTGTTGACGTATATGGCCATCTCCGCTGACTTTATATACCCCTTCCCGGCCGTAGTGTCCGTCCGCCCCATCAGTATGGGCGTCTCCCCTTGCCGCTTCAAATACTCTTCGTAACTATACTCCGTACTCGCTGGCCTCGATGCCGACCTCACTATCTCGACTCCCGCCATCAGGCTGTTGCGCGTCAGGTGAAAGGATACATTGCTCGTCACGTCCACGTCCTTTATGTCCGAATGTACCTTCTCGACCTCCTTAGACTCTGTATCTACCAGCTTCTCCTTCGCCCTCCTATCGTAATCCTCATTGGTCTTGTAGTGCGAGAGACTTACGGTATTGCGCCAGACGGCCTTCCCGATGACGTTCGTCAATGTCATCGCGACTCCTCGACTTACGTCGTGAGTCTCGTATATCGTCCGCCTCCTGAAGTTTGAATACATATCGGTCTCGTCTGTTATGCTCAGGTCGGTCCCCGAGAACAATGTCAATGACAATGACGCCCCGTCGCTTATCTTATATCTCAGCCTCGCATTCACGTCCCAGAATGTCGTGTTGTAATACCCCTCCGTGCCTATAGACGAACTGTTCGAGTTGCTGTCGAAGACCGATGGGTCATACCGACGCTTCGTCAGGATTGTAAAGAGACCGGTGTAGTTTCCCCTCCCGGCTACGACGTACGTCAGCTTGTCCCCTATTGGCCCCTCAGCAAACAAAGACGACGACGTGACGCCTATGCTCGCCTTCAGATGATGCCTCGACGCGTCTCCATCCTTCCCGACGACCTCTACGACCGCCGATGTCATCCCGCCAAAACGTGCCGGAAAGTCCGCCTTGTATATGTCGACCTGCTTAACGACGTCTGTGTTGACAAACGATATCAAGCCCCCAAAATGGTTGTAGTTGTACACTCTTATCCCGTCAAGCAATATTAGGCTCTGCCCTCTGTCCGCTCCCCTGACGACTATGTCAGAATAACCGTCCCGCGCCTGAGTCACGCCTGGCAGCAACGTCAACGCCCGCATGATGTCCGGCTCTCCCGTCATCGCCGGCAAGCTCGTTATCATGTCTATTGGCATGGTCGACTTGCTCATCTGGTTCTGTACGTACTCCGGGACTGCTGCCTTCACTGTCACCTCGCCTATCGCGCGCACCTTCTTCCGGAGCTTTATCGTCTTCCCCTCTATCGACGAGACTGATATGGTCTTTGTCTCATATCCCATGCAGACTACCGTCACGCTCTCTCCTCGCCCTTCTATGCTGACATATCCCTGCGCGTCCGTCGCCGCTCCACTGCCGCCTGTTCCAAAGACACACCCGGCAAACGGCACCGCCTCGCCCGTCTCCTCGTCAACTACTCTTATCAGACCCTCCGTCTGTGCCTGAACTCCTACCAGCGAAGACAACATGACAAGTAATATCAATATTCTCTTCATCTTCTTCCTGAACATGCTACTCTTTAACCTGCTAATAGCCTCTATAATATATTGTTGCATAGTTATTGCCAATCGCACGCGTCGTCGCTTTTATGCTCAAATAGTCAAAATATGGGACCTTGGGTTCTTGGGATGTACATACAACCTCCCATATCGGTATCGTTTTTGTGTGATACGCATTTTCTTCGGGATAGACATACTCACCTAGAGAGTCAGAACACTCAACATACGTAAATTCGCAATCAGACGGATTTGTTCCCGCAACATATTTAAACCCTACGGCCTTATACTTTAGCTCCGCAAACTCAGTCTTTGTATGATGCGCTCTCCATTTATTTCCAAACCTTCTTTTACGCAAACATGATGTAGACACTTCTATCACGTTCTGCCGTTGTGTAACGATACCAATTTTCGCAGATAACGTATATATCCTAGCACTTAATGTCAAACGATCCTCTTTATCAATACATTCGGCATACAAATAGTTTTGTTTTGTACAACTCTTATTCCCATATTGCTGTGGAAATATATCTACTATTAGATAATTGCTACCCTCTCTTGGCGTTATTCCATCCAATACTTGTGTTAACGACTCATTTGTAGCTCCGCGACCTACTGCATAAACATGTCCCCGCATCTTATGCAGATATGCACCGACATAAAACAATCCACTCGTATCCATTATGCACGCATAGACTGCAGGAAGTATCGGACGAACAACACTATCCGCTGCAAACTCAAATATATTCGGATACTCAAAGGGCAATTGATAGACATCTTCCGCACTCTCGAGCAAATCCTCTATGTACGATTGCATTGAGTAAAACATCTCATCATGCCGTCGCTCTTCCCGCGACTGATTTGCAAATGTGAAACCATCCCTCTCCATTGCCATATAGGTATCATACTTCGGTATTCCATTAGATAGACACCTCCATGGCGTATAGTTATCTTCCTCTTCATTGCTGCACGATGATATCGTAAACATCAATGAGAACATAAAGTATAATATAAATACTATTCTATTCATAACTTCAATTCTATAAAACTATTAAAAAGATAGAGACTTTATATACAAAGCCTCTATCTTTTATCATCGACTAATCCAAATCCCCGCAATTAATAATTGCAAAATTATCTCCTATATGCCTACTCGTTGCCTTGATGTATATTCCCTTAAATGTGGGTGCCTTAGGTTCCTGGCTTGTCCTAATTGGCTTCCCAATCATAAGTGTATGTGTATGGTAGACTCCCTCCGCCGCAAATACTACACTATCATGGACTCGACACTCCTCATACTCAAAGTCTGACTCAGCTCCTGTGTCAATCAAAACAGGCTTCAACCCATCCGCCTTAATGTCAATGACTGGAATCTCCGTCGTAGTATTATGTCCTCTCCACTTGAACTTCCTGTGTTTCCTATAGTAATTGGCAGTTGAAATCTCAACAGCATACTGCTTCTCCATCGTCAAACAGCAACTGCAAGAAATCGTGTAAATCCTCGCACTGATATCCAACTTGTCGTGCGTCCTGCTATAGTCCGCACTCAGCTGAGAACCACAAGAGTAAGCCTTATTCCAATTCGTCTGGAAAATGTCTACAATCTGATAGTCAAATCCCTCCTTTGGCTCCCTGCCAGCCAAGACATCAGTCAACGACTCCTTAGTCGCCGCCTGACCAACTGCGTACACGTGACCCTTCATCATGTGCAAGTCTCCATTAACCATGAAGAGACCACTCGTGTCCATGATACACGAATAGAACGTAGGTGTTACTGGACGGACACAACTGTCTGCTACAAACTCAAAGATGCCCGGATACTTTCCTGGCAAACTCGTAACGTCTTCCGTCTCATCCATCAAATCCTCAATGAATGACTGCATCGAGTAGAATGACTCATGACAACGACGCTCAGCTGGATTGGCATTCGCCCTCACCTCGCCTATCCGAACCATGTCTTCATACGAGTTAAACGCCGGGACTCCGTTCACTGTCATCCACGATGTGTTCCCTACGTTTGGCTCTATCCTCTCGTCTTCATTACACGAGACAAGAACCAATGCCGCATTGGCAATCAATACTGTTAGCAATTTGTTCATCATAAAACAAATTAATTAAGTAAATAATGAATTATGGAACAAGCTAAAATCAGTATAATGCAAGAATAGGTTACATACAAGAATAAAACCCATAAGCATCTTGCTTCATCTTTCTCGTTCCGAGGCGCAAAATTATTGCAAGCAAAAATAATATCCAAGCATTTTTAAGAAAAAAATAACAATAAATATTTACTAGCCTAAAACACAATATGTTACCACTGAAAAGTCATAATACATTATATATATTAACAATATTTTACTAACTATAGTTAATCACCCTTAAAACATATTCCTCTACTCCTCCGTCTCTACTACGTACGCCTACCTTTTACGTCTTACCAATCTTCTTCTACTCCTTATAATTGTATTACCATCAATGACATATACTTCTTATCAATATCTCTACAAAAATCAGAGTGCAGGTAGCCGAATCTCGTCTACCTGCACTCTTATGAGGAGTTCTAGAAATTAGGTTTTTCACTTGTGCGATTAAGCGAGAGCAATATAGCTTGCTATAATTGCCGAGCGTTAGCACATGAGGCAAAGCCAACATTCCGATTAAGCGAGAGCAAACTTTCGATTAAGCGAGTGCAATGGAAC
This sequence comes from Bacteroidales bacterium, assembly GCA_017417385.1. GTDB lineage: Bacteria > Bacteroidota > Bacteroidia > Bacteroidales > Marinilabiliaceae > W3P20-009. The sequence continues at coordinate 146,804 of JAFPZF010000029.1, read as the reverse complement.
TTGTTCCAATTGCCGAGCGTGAGAAAGTAAGGCGCCAGTCAATGTGCTTGCACAAATTGCCGAGCGTGAGGAATGAAGACAAAGTCAAGGCGCACGAGACTTTGAATACCGGAGTTTACTGAAGTAACCTTTCGATTAAGTGAGTGCATACTTTCGATTAAGCGAATGCAGAACGAGCTTGCTCGTTATGCTGAACTTTTCGATTAAGCGAGAGCAGAGGGAACTTGTTCACTCTGCCGAGCGTGAGAAAAGTCAGCGAAGCTAACGTGAGAAAGTAAGACTCTAGTCAATGGAGCTTGCTCCGATTGTCGAACGTGAGAACGGTCAGCAAAGCTAAATGAGGATTTCAAAGTTGAGTTCAACATTCCGATTAAGCGAGAGAAATGGAGCTTGCTCTTATTTCCGAGCGTGAGGAATGAAGGCGAAGCACAACGCAGAAAAAGCAATTTATAGAAGTTCTCTTATCTCTTTGTCCTTTTACCCTTCCTACTGCTCCTCCGATAGCCTCATCACCTTCTTCTTGTCATACGGGACGATGTTTAAATGGTAATCTAACATCGTTTGAAGCTCTGTCCCATTCGCCTGCATGTCGTCCTCCTCCTCCATGTATACCCAGTTTACCTCTATCGGCCAACCTCTCCGCTTCAAGTCCCCAAGACTCTTTAGTATGTCAAGTATGCACTTGCTGCTGCTCGTATTGTAATACTCTAGCATGAACGATACGGTCAACCTCTGCTTCGGCTTCGGCTGGTCCGCAAAGTCATCTATCCAATGTGATACCCTGGTGTAGAATGTGATCGCATCCTCTGGCATCGACCGACCGCATACCTCCAATATCCCACGCTCGTAGTCGGTAGTGACACTCGGCGTCCGATCACTCTTCTCAAAAAAGATATTTTCCATGTCTCCTCTTTTTCTGTTTTACTACGAATTTGCTTTGGAAATGTTCTATTTATCAGTCTCTTTGAACGTAATACTTGTCCCCTCCCTCCAAATACTGCCTGAGATACTTCGCCGTCTGAGACTCTTCGACCTTCGAAACCTCCTCCGGCGTACCGACTGCGACAACCTGTCCCCCGTCCTTTCCTCCCTTGGGTCCCATGTCGATTATCCAGTCCGCACTCTTTATGATGTCCATGTTGTGCTCTATGATGACTATCGAGTGCCCCTTCTCTATCAATGCCCCAAAGGCTTTTATCAACTTGCTGATGTCATGGAAGTGTAGCCCCGTCGTCGGCTCGTCAAAGATGAACAACGTCGGCGGATTGTTCTCCTCCGCTATGTAAGACGCCAGCTTGACTCTCTGATTCTCGCCTCCAGACAAGGTGCTGCTCGACTGACCAAGCTTTATGTAACCGATGCCGACAACCTGCAGCGGACGTAGCCTCTGGACTATCTTCCGCTCTATCGCTCCGTCACTCTCCGAGAAGAACTCTATCGCCTGATTGACGGTCATCTCGAGTATGTCGTATATGTTCTTCCCCCTATACTTCACCTCGAGGATGTCGTCCTTGAATCGCTTGCCATGACACTGCTCACACTGCATGATGACGTCGGCCATGAACTGCATCTCTATCTTGATGTACCCGTCCCCCTGACATGCATCACACCGCCCACCCTGTGCATTAAATGAGAAATGTGCCGCCGTATAACCGTTCTGCTTCGCCATCGGCTGATTGCTCATCAGCTTCCTTATCTCTTCATACGCCTTGAGATAGGTGACGGGATTCGACCGCGTGCTCTTACCTATAGGGTTCTGATCGACAAAGTCCACCGCCTTGATAGCCGACAGATCTCCTGATAGATGCTTATATGTCTTGACTCGACTACCGACAAGTCCGTCCTGTAGAGATTCCCTTAGCTCTGGATACAAGACCTGTGTTATCAGGCTGGACTTGCCCGAGCCACTGACTCCCGTCACTACGGTCAGGACGTTCAGCGGGATCCGGACGTCGACATTCTTCAGGTTGTTTATCGAGACGCCTTTCAGCTCTATGCTCTGTGTCGAGACTCTCCTCGACGTCGGCACCGAGATCCCCATCTTCCCCGTCAGATACTTAGCCGTCAGGCTGTCCGACTTCTTCAGCAGGTCTGTATAACTGCCCGAGAACACTACCTCCCCGCCAAGTCTTCCGGCCTCAGGTCCGATGTCTATGATGTCGTCCGCCGAACGTATGATGTCCTCGTCATGCTCGACGACAAGGACGGTGTTACCTATCTTCTGCAGCTTCCGCAAGACGTTTATCAGCTTGTCGGTGTCTGCCGAATGTAACCCGATGCTCGGCTCGTCGAGTATATATAGCGACCCGACAAGGCTGCTGCCAAGGGATGTCGCCAAGTTGATTCTCTGGCTCTCTCCGCCAGAAAGCGTCGCCGACATTCTGTCTAGCGTCAGGTAATCGAGACCGACCTCACACAGGAACTCTGTCCTCTGCTTTATCTCGGTCAACACGCGCTCCGCTACCTTCGCCTCATACTCGTTTAGGGTCAGCGCATTCAGCCAATCCCGCAACTCTGATATCGGCATGCTGCAGACCTCCGAGATGTTCTTCCCGCCGACTCTGACGTAACCCGCCTCTTTGCGGAGGCGTGTGCCATGACATACTGGGCATACTGTCTTTCCCCTAAATCGAGCCTGGATTATCCTGTATTGTATCTTATACTGGTTCGACGCTACGAACCTGAAGAAGTCGTTGATTCCGTTGACGCCCTTGCCTCCGTCCCAGAGGAGCTTCTTCTCCGCATCCGTCAACTCCTCGTACGCCTTGTGGACGGGGAAGTTATATCGCGCCGAACTTAATATGAAGTCTGTCTTCCACTCGCTCAGCTTCGCCCCGACCCAGCATGCTACGCATCCCGCCGAGACTGACAGCTGCTTGTTGGGGATGACGAGGTCCTCGTCTATCCCTATCACCCGACCAAATCCTTCACACTCGGGACATGCCCCCATCGGACTGTTGAACGTGAACATCATCTCGGTCGGCTCCTCAAACGTCATCCCGTCGGCCTCAAAGCGGACGCTGAAACTCTTGTCTATATACTCGTCCTCGCCCTTCAAGATGCGTATGACGCACGTTCCATGCCCTTCCTGCATGGCTGTCGCGACGGAGTCTGATAGCCTCGTCGTCGTGTCTGCATTCTGAGCGACGACGACTCTGTCAACGACGAGGTTCACCTTCTTGCCCTTGCAAGACGCTATCTCCTCCTTGCTTAGCTTCAGGACTTTTCCCTCGACCTCTATCCTGCTAAATCCCTGTACCTTCAGGCTCTCCGCATACTCCTCTATGTCTCCCCTTTCCGCTATCTCGCTTAGTATCATCACCTTCGTCCCGATTGGCTGACGGAGGACGTAATCGACTACGTCTGTCACGCTGTCATGTCGTACCTCAGCCCCGCTTATCGGCGAATATGTATGCCCTACCCTCGCAAACAATAGGCGTAGGTAGTCGTATATCTCTGTCGACGTCCCGACGGTCGACCTCGGATTTCGTGTGTTGACTTTCTGCTCTATAGCTATCGCCGGCGGTATCCCGTGTATGCTATCTACGTCCGGCTTTGAATTTCTACCGAGAAACTGTCGTGCGTACGAGTTCAGGCTCTCTACATAGCGCCGCTGTCCCTCCGCATATAGCGTGTCAAACGCAAGACTCGACTTCCCAGACCCACTGACGCCCGTCACGACGATCAGCTTGTTTCTCGGTATGTCTATGTCTATGCCTTTGAGGTTGTTCGCACGCGCATTTCGCACCTCGATGTTGCTGTTCCTCGCCATAAATGATTTTGGTGATTTTTCCTATGCCAAAAATAGAAAGACTGTCGGCCGCTTATGGAGGTCCGGCTTAGTCTTCCGCCTCCACTCCGCCACGGTGTGTGTGACTATCATCTCCTCGGGGCCCATCACGTCGCGCGCGACGGTCAGCCGTGTCGTCGGCTTCAACACTTCTACGAGTGTCTCTAGCATCTTGTTGTTCCTATACGGCGCCTCTATGAATATCTGTGTCTGCTGCTCCTTCTGGCTCCGCTCCTCCATCTGCCTGAGCGCCTTGTTCAGCTCTCCGCCGACTGGCAGGTATCCCCTGAACGTGAAATTCTGTCCGTTCAGCCCAGATGCCATCAAGGACATCAGTATGCTCGACGGTCCGACAAGCGGGACTACCTGTATCCCTCTCCGATGCGCCTCGGCGGCTAACAACGCCCCAGGGTCTGCGACTCCCGGACACCCAGCCTCGCTCATCATCCCGAGGTCCTCCCCGCCTTCGACGACATCCAGCATCGAGGCTATCGACATCTCGGGCGTATGCTCGTTGAGCTCCGTAAAACTGAGGCTGTCTATATCGACGTCCCTGCTGACGCTCTTCAGAAACCGACGAGCCGTCCTTATGTTCTCGACGACAAAATGCTTGAGCCCCGTCGCTACTCGCTGTGTCTCAAGCGCAAGACTCGAGTCCGCCGGACACTCTGCAATGTTCGTCGGTATCATGTATAGCTTCCCAGCCATCGCCTATCAACTATAATTCCTCTGCTTCACTGAGCCACATCGCCGCCGTCGCATCACTCGGCATCCTCCAGTCTCCACGCGGTGACAAAGATACGGTACCGACTTTCGGACCGTCTGGCATGACAGAACGCTTGAACTGCTGACTGAAGAACCTCTTCAGGAATGTGATCAGCCACTTCTTGATGACTGGCTGCTGATACTTGCCGTCAAATGCTCGACTGGCCATGAAGTACAGTCGCTGCGGACCAAAGCCAAACCTCAAGAAATTATATAGGAAGAAGTCGTGCAACTCATACGGCCCGACGAAATCTTCTGTCTTCTGTGCTATCTTCCCGTCCTTGTCCGCCGGCAGCAACTCCGGGCTTATCGGAGTGTCTATGATGTCGAGTAGGAATGGCTTCGCCTCCCTCTGCATCTCGTTCTCTGCCGCATAACGGACTACGTAGCGGACTAGCGTCTTCGGGACTCCAGCATTGACTCCATACATCGACATGTGGTCGCCATTGTATGTGCACCACCCTAACGCCAACTCCGAGAGATCGCCCGTACCGACGACAAGTCCTCCGACTTTGTTGGAGTAGTCCATCAGTATCTGCGTGCGCTCCCTCGCCTGTACGTTCTCGTATGTCGTGCTCCTGTCTGTGTCCGGTAGCTCTATGTCCGCCATGTGCTGGATGCACGCCTTCGTGATGTCTATCTCCTTGATGGTCACACCCAACGCCCTCATCAACCCTATCGCATTGTCGTGCGTCCTGCTCGTCGTGCCAAATCCTGGCATAGTTATGCCTATGACGTCCGAGTGCGGACGACCTAGCAAATCCATGGTCTTGACGGCAACAAGCAACGCAAGCGTCGAGTCAAGCCCACCCGACACGCCTATCACGGCATTCTTCGAGTAGCTCGCGACAAGCCTCCGAGCCAACGCATTGGTCTGTATGCTGAATATCTCCTGACACCTCTCGTGCATCGCCGACTGTTCCGACGGGATGAACGGATGTGGGTCGAAGGTCCTCGTTATGCTGTCCTCGTCAAGGTCGTCCCTCAACGGGACGCTGACTGACCGATACTGCTTCCTCTCCCCGACTACCGCAAAGGTGTTCGTATGAACTCTCATGGCGTCCAGCTTCCTGAGGTCTATGTCGGCCGAGATATAACTGCTCTTCGAGAGGAATCGCTCCCCCTTGCTGAGCATGGCACCATTCTCCGCTATGTATGTGGCACCGCCAAAGACTAGGTCTGTCGTGCTCTCGCTGACTCCTGTCGACGCATAGAGATATGCCGATACTAGCTTCGCACTCTGCATCCTGACGAGGTCGCAACGATAGCTGTCCTTCCCGACCATCTCGTCGGTCGCCGAGAGATTGATTATTATCTGCGCCCCGGCCAACGCAAGGTCCGCCGACGGCGACTTCGGGACCCACAGGTCCTCGCATATCTCGACGCCAAATCTTATCTTCCCGTTCTCACTCGTGAAGAGCAGGTCTGTCCCAAACGGGACCTCATGTCCACATAGCATGATGGTCTTCTCGTCTGCATAATCGCCAGACGTGAACCACCGCGCCTCATAAAACTCTGAATAGTTCGGTATGTAGGTCTTCGGTACTACTCCGAGCACCTCCCCCTGTGAAATGACTGCCGCACAATTATACAGCTTCCCCCTTACTGGTATCGGAAGACCGACGACGGCTACCACCGGCACCGTGTTCGTCATGCTCAGCAAGTTGTCCAGAGCATGCTCCGACTCCCTGTGTACAAACGGCTGCATCAACAAGTCCGCCGACGTGTATCCTACCAGACTCAACTCCGGCAAGGCCAACAAAGACACACCATCGTCCGCAGCATGACGCATCAACTCAGCTATCCTCTCTGCATTCTTTCTGCAGTCTGCCAAACTGACTACCGGACATCCACATCCGACTTTTATAAAACCTAGCGTATCTTCCATAGTTCTTCTCGTATGTCTTGACTTATCTCCTACGAATTCATCGTCGCAAGAAACTCAACATTGTTCCGCGTCTTGCTTATCCTGTCTACAAGGAACGTCATCGCCTCTGTCGAAGTCATGTCCGCCAACCCCTTGTTACGTAAGATCCACATCTTGTTGAGCGTCTCCGAGTCATGCAGCAGATCATCCCTTCGCGTGCTCGACGCACTGACATCGACTGCCGGGAATATTCGCTTGTTAGACAACTTCCTGTCAAGCTGCAACTCCATGTTGCCCGTTCCCTTGAACTCCTCGAATATGACATCGTCCATCTTCGAGCCCGTCTCCGTCAACGCCGTCGCTACGATCGTGAGCGACCCGCCCTTCTCTATATTACGTGCCGCACCAAAAAAACGTTTCGGTTTCTGCAATGCATTTGCATCGACACCGCCTGTCAACACTTTACCAGATGCCGGCGAGACGGTGTTGTACGCCCTCGCAAGCCTCGTGATTGAGTCAAGCAATATGACGACGTCATGACCACACTCTACCATCCGCTTCGCCTTCTCGAGGACTATGTTTGCTACCTTCACGTGCCTCTCCGCCGGCTCGTCAAATGTCGACGCTATGACCTCCGCTCTAACTGACCTCTGCATGTCGGTCACCTCCTCCGGTCGCTCGTCTATCAGGAGGATTATCAGATACACCTCCGGATGATTGTCGGCTATGACGTTAGCTATGTCCTTCAAGAGGACTGTCTTGCCGGTCTTCGGCTGTGCTACGATCAGACCACGCTGTCCCTTGCCTATCGGCGCAAAGAGATCGACGATCCTCGTGCTGACGTTCGCCTTCGGACCCTGCGACAACTTGAACTTCTCGTCTGCAAATATCGGCGTCAGGTTCTCAAATAGCTGCCTGTCTCTGATCTGCTCCGGATTCTTTCCGTTGATGGCATCTACGGTGACCAGCGGGAAGAACTTCTCCCCCTCTCGCGGCGGACGTATGAAGCCCGAGACTGTGTCTCCCGTCCGCAGTCCATAACTGCGTATCAGGTTCTGCGTGACATATACGTCGTCCGGCGAACTGAGATAGTTGTAGTCCGACGACCTTAGGAATCCATAGCCCTCTGGCATCAACTCCATGACGCCCTCTGTCTTGATGACATGATCGAAATTGTAGGTCGGACGTGTGTTCTGATTATACCTCTGATTGTCCTCCCCGCGCCTCTGATTCTGATTGTTATATGGCCTGCGCTCGACTGGCTCGACTACTTCATCATACATCGACGTCTCGGCCGTCTTCTCCTCTGCCTGCTGCATCGCCGCGCCTATCATGTCCCCGAGGCTCTGCATCTTCGGCTCTTCCGACTGCTCCGGCTCATCGACACTGACGTAGTTCGTGACCGCTGGAGCACCATTCTCCTTGTTCCAGTCCTTCGCATTCTGCGATGTGTGCTTCGTCACCTGCACCCTCTGACGCTGCTTCCTGACAGGCACAGGCTGCTCCCTCGCCTCGTCATCCTCGTCATTGTGCTTGAGACTGCTGAACGCCTTTGCTATTAGCGCCTCCTTCTCCTCTGGCGTCAGCCCCGAACTCTTGACGGTCGGTGCCTTGACCTCCGACTCTGACGAACTTTCGACCTTCGCCGACGACTGCTCCGCTGCACTCGATGCCGAGACCTCTACAATCTTGGCTACTAACTCCTTCTTCTTGTAGAGGTCCAACCTTTTGATACCAAGTTCCTTTGCTATCTCTCGCAACTCTGGCAGCTGCTTTCCGTTCAGACTTTCTTCTGTATACATCAGCTTTTATTTTTCGTGAGGGTTGCAACTATCGTAGGCGTCACACCCGACTGGAATATCTCGTATTTTTTAGGGAAAATTCAACGGCTGCAAATATATAACTTTTTTGTTAATTCCGCTACTAGCTTTACTGCCTCGCAACAGAATAATTTTCTAACCGTTTTTGCTTGTGGAAAAAGTAACTTCCTCGACCGAGAAAGTTTCTTGGCGGTGAGGACGAGGCTCGAACTCGCGACCCCATGCGTGACAGGCATGTATTCTAACCAACTGAACTACCCCACCATCGTTGTCAACTTCTACTCCCATGAGTAGTAGCTTTCAGTCAAACTTGCAATGTGCGCCGTAAAACGTGTTTCTTCCCGTTTTGCGAGTGCAAATTTACGACAAAAAAACTTCTCTGCAATACCAAACGCACTTTTTTCTTTCTTTTCTGACACTTTTCTCGCTTTTTCGTCTCTTTCCCACCCTTTCAACCCCTCCATCAACCCCTCTTCGACCCTTCTTCCACCCCTCCGACTCGTCCTCTTTGCCATTTTCCGCCCCTCCATGTCCACAACTTCTCCTCAACCTACCTCAAACCTACCTTGAACCTACCCTAAAGCAACATCCGACCTCTCCGCCACCCTCAATCCTCATTCCTAATTGGTAATGCACTAATCCTCCTCTCTCTTTATCCTCCGTTCCCCTCCGACCTCTCCGCCTCCCTCTTTCCTAATTCCTCATTCCTAATTGGGTTAGCCTTGTATTAGACCTGACACTAGTTTCTCATTGCACATTGCACATTGCTCATTGCTAATTGCTAATTGGATTAGACCTCCGCAATCCCTTATTCCATGCGCCCTCTCGCACGATTATCGTATCTTCATGCTTACCACTACCTATCTACATCGGATCTTATACCTATCCTTAGCAGTAATTCCACAATTCAACCCTCTATGATTTGACCATGACAGTTTTTCTTACTATAATTGCACTCGCTAATCCACCCAAAACGGCTTAGCACCCTCCCCTATTCATCATTCATTATATGTACAACGTGAGACAATCTTACATCTTATCTTGCGCAACGGCCATCTCTCTTTCTATCGCCGCCTACGCTCAAGACAACAGCAAGGGCCTGACTGACACTCACGCCAGCCAATACGCTCTGATGACTTCCCTCCCTATGGGTAGCGTCGCCTGGACCGACGGCTTCTGGTCCGAACGCTTCAACGCTCTTAGCACCAACGGAGTCCTCAACATGTGGAAGACCTGGCAGTCCGACAAGGGCAAGGGCTTCAACAACTTCCTCATCGCTAGCGGCGAGAAGGAAGGCGTCCACCACGGCCCTCCTTTCCACGACGGCGATATGTACAAGTGGCTCGAGGCCGTAGCCTCGGTCTACGCTGTCAACCACGACCCGGAACTCGACAAGATTATGGACCGCTTCATCGGCTGCGTCGTCAAGAGTCAGAGACCAGACGGATATATCCACACACCGGTCGTAATCGCCGAACTGAATAAGCGTAAGGCGCAGAAGTCCGACGAGAAGGACGCTACGGTCATCGGGACTGCTACAGGCACCGCCTCCGACGGCGCCTTCGGCAACCGCCTCAACTTCGAGACCTACAACCTCGGTCACCTTATCACGGCCGGCATCGTCCACCGCCGCGCGACGGGCAAATCTACGCTCTTCAACGCCGGCGTCAAGGCTGCCGACTTCCTTATCGAATTCTACAACCGCGCAAGCGACGAACTGGCTCGCAACGCTATCTGCCCTAGCCACTATATGGCTATCGCCGAGCTCTACCGCGAGACGGGAGACAAGAAGTATCTCGACCTCGCTCAGCACCTTATCGACATCCGTGGCATGGTCGAGAACGGCACTGACGACAATCAGGACCGCGTGCCCTTCCGCCAGCAATACCAGGCTATGGGACACGCCGTACGCTCAACCTACCTCTACGCCGGCGTCGCCGACCTCTACATCGAGAAGGGGGAGGACCAGCTTATGAAAAACCTCCTCTCTATCTGGGACGACATCACGCACCGCAAGATGTATATCACTGGCGGCTGTGGCGCCCTCTACGACGGGACGTCGCCAGACGGCACTAACTACGTCCCGGATAGTATCCAGAAGGTTCACCAGAGCTTCGGCCGCCCTTTCCAGCTGCCTCACTCGACTGCTCACAACGAGACCTGCGCCAACATCGGCAATATGCTCTTCAACTGGCGTATGCTGACTGCTACCGCCGACGCTAAGTACGCCGACATCGTCGAGACTTGTCTCTACAACAGTATCCTCAGCGGAATCTCCCTCGACGCTAAGCGATATCTCTACACGAACCCTATGCGCCTCTCCAATGACCTTCCCTACAAACTTCGCTGGCCTAAGGAGCGCCAGGAGTATATCAGCTGCTTCTGCTGCCCGCCTAACACTCTCCGTACTCTCTGCCAGACTCAGAACTACGCCTATAGCGTTGGCGAGAAGTCTGCCGAGAGAACTGTGTTCGTCAATATCTATGGCGCCAACTCCGCTAAGGTCTCTGTCGACGGCATTGGCGAGGTCTACCTGACGCAGAAGACTGCCTACCCCTGGGACGGCAACGTGAAACTCTATATCGACAAGATTGTCCCTCTCAAGGGCAAGAAGGCTAAGAAACTGGATAAGGCTCAGCAGGGCGTCTTCGCCTTCTCTCTCCGCATACCGGCTTGGGCGGAGGGCTCTACCTGCTCTGTCAACGGCTCCCCTGTCGATGTCGTGAGCGGCAGCTATCTGTCTGTCAAGCGTAAGTGGAAGGCTGGCGACGTCATCGAACTGAATCTCGCTATGAACGCTCGCCTCGTAGAGGCTAACCCGCTCGTTGAGGAGAGCCGTGGCCAGGTGGCTGTCGTCCGTGGTCCTATCGTCTACTGCGCCGAGTCGCAAGACCTCGACGGGACGCCTATCGACGACATCGTGATCCCTGTCGACGCTGTGTTCACCCCTGTCGAGGTCCGTATCGACGGCAGTTCTGTCGTCGCCCTCGAGACTGAGGTGATTGTCCGCGCCGAGAAGGACTGGCATGGGACGCTCTACCGCAATGTGGAGACTTCTGTCTCCAAGAAGAAGATTCGTCTCATCCCTTACTACGCCTATGGCAATCGTGGCAAGAGCGAGATGACGGTCTGGATGCCTCTCGGCCTCCACTAAAGTATATCATGAGCATTAGAACGGTCTTCGGACGCTGTTCTAATGCTTTTTCTATATCGTTCAGTAACTATTTACGAAGCAATTCAAATGTCATTATATCATCGTCTAAGACGCCTTCCCTCACTCCTTCCTCTCGCTCTACTTCTCCTCTGCCCGACAGCCCCATCACTTGCTCAGACTAAGACTATCGCTGTCGAGCCTGGCGAGTTTTCTATCGAGAACGCCCTTCAGGAGGCCCGTCTCGCCCGTCTCCATGGCGAGGCCGACAAGGCTGTCATCTCTCTGAAGGCAGGCACCTACCTCCTCTCTTCTCCCGTCATCATCCGCCCCGAGGACAACAACACTACTATCACCGCCGACGGCAATGTGACTATCAGCGGCGGCGTTCGTATCACGGGCTGGAAGAAGGATGGCAAACTGTGGTCCGCCCCCGTTCCACGCTTCAACGGCCGCCCCCTGCTCTTCCGCCAGCTATGGGTCAACGGTGCTAAGGCCGACCGCGCTCGCGACGTTGCGGACTTCGAGCAGATGGCTCGCATCCGCTCGGTCGACAAGAAGAATGGTATCATCTACGTCCCCGCCAAGTCGGTCAAGAAGGTCGCCGGCATCGACGGCGTCGAGATGGTCCTCCACGAGATGTGGTGCGTCGCCAACCTCCGTGTCAAGAGTATCCGTATCAAGGGAGACAGCGCCGCCGTCTCTTTCCTCAATCCTGAGAGTCACGTCCACTTTATGCACCCCTGGCCCTCCCCTATGGTGACGTCGGATGGCCACAACTCGCCTTTCTACCTGACCAACGCCAAGGTGCTTCTCGACAACCCCGGCGAGTGGTGGCTCGACGAGAAGGCTGAACGCGTCTTCTATATGCCCCGCCACGGCGAGAATATGAGTCGCGCCGAGGTCTTCGCCCCCGCCCTGGAGAATGTGCTTGTCATCTCTGGCACTCCAGACCGCCCCGTCGAGAATGTCGAGATATCGGGCGTCACGTTCAGCCACGCCTCCTGGCTCCGTCCTAGTCTTCTGGGGCACGCCCCCCTTCAGGCTGGCATGTTCATGACGGAGGCCTACAAGATTCGCCCTCAGATCCGCCGTCCCAATGGTGACCATGGTCTCGACAACCAGGGATGGGTCGGCCGTCCAGAGGCTGCTATCAAGGTCTCCTGCGCCAACTCCGTCTCCTTCAAGGGCTGCACTGTCGAGCATTGCGCCTCGACTGGCATCGACTTCGGTACTTTCACGTCCGACTGTCTCGTCGATGGCTGCACGGTCCGCGACTGTGGCGGCAACGGCATCATGGCCGGTAGCTGTGGCGGCGAGTTCCACGAGGCTCATCTGCCTTTCGAGCCTTTCGACAGGAGGGAGACTTGCAAGCGTCTGACTATCAGTCAGAATGTCATAACGGATGTCTCCAACGAGGACTGGGGGACGGTCGGCATCTGCGCCCTCTACGTCCGCGACATCAATATCGTCGCCAATGAGATTTCAGAGGTGTCTTATACTGGCATAAGCCTCGGCTGGGGATGGAATCAGCAGCCTTCGACGATGGCTAACAACAAGGTCGTCGGGAATAATATCCACCACTACGCCAAGCACATGTACGACACGGCTGGCATCTACACGCTCGGCTCGCAACCTCACTCCTCTGTCGAGTTCAATGCCGTCCACGACATCTACAGTCCCTCCTACGTCCACGACCCTCATCACTGGTTCTACCTCTACACCGACGAGGGTAGCAGCGGCATATCTGTTAAGAACAACTGGACTCCTGTCGAGAAGTATCTGAAGAACTCCAACGGACCCGGCAACACATGGGAGAACAACGGCCCTCATGTCGCCGACTCCGTCCGTACTAAGGCTGGTCTGAATTTCTTGAAATAAGATCTGGATATGGTGAAAAAGGTAGGGGTCTCTTGGCTCCTACCTTTTTTGTCTCTCTTAGAATGGGTAACCGATAGCGAAATTCCACGCTATGTCGCTCCCGTCAAATCTGTTTCTGATTACCCATTCCTGCTCGGCAGATGGGTCGTGGAGCCTGTATGCCGCGTCGACTCTAAAGATAAAGTAGTTGAAGTTCAATCGTATCCCGAGTCCTGCACCGAGAGCAATCTCTTTATAGAAGTCTCGTGAGAACTGCGACGCCTCGCTGTTATACGAGCGCTTCAGTGCCCAGATGTTCCCCGCATCTGCAAATGCAGCCCCCTCTATTGCCGAGAATATCTTGAATCGGTACTCGACGTTCCCCTCCAGCCTGATATCAGACGTCTGGTTGTGATACCGCAAGTTGCGGTCCGACACCTCTCGTCCCGGTCCAAGTCCCCTGACAGGCCAGGCTCTGACACTGTTCGCCCCCCCGGCAAAAAAGCGTTTCTCGAACGGAAGCATGGCAGAATTCCCGTATGGGACACCAACTCCTCCAAACAGTCGGACGACAAAGTTGTTGTCGAGGAAATCGACAGCCTGATAGCGTATCTCGCTCTCGGTCCTGACATACTGCGAAAATCTTATGTTGCAGACCCTCTTGAACTCCTCGCCCTCTCCCTTGATCAGCGCATTGAGTATGTTGCCCGCGGTCTCGACTCCAAACCGGAAATACCATCCCGCCGAGTTGCGGCTCGCCCTCTGCTGGTTGAACAGGAAGCTATACCCGAGACTCATGATGAAGTGGTCGGTATACGACTGCTGCAAATATGTGCCAGATATATAGTTCTTGAAGTTGTCGCTTATGTTCGGTATGCTGACTATGTTCAACTCGATCGGGACGAACGTATGCTGAGCATAGACCGACCCAAACCAGTTGTACGCCATCCTCGATGCCACGACTGTTCGCGTAAACTCCGGCCTTCGCTGATAGTCAAACGAGGCTGTGAACATCGTGTTGGGATTGTGATGCTTGTAGAAATGCTCTGTCGTGTACGGAAACAACATCGCTGGCAATGTCACCGAGGTCTCCACGCCTGTCTCCAGCGTATAGAACTCCTCCTTGCCTGTCGTCGCACTCTGTCGCTGCGTCGCTATCCTCCACTTTATGGAAAACGCCTCCGCCCCATGAAAGATATTCGCATGAGAATACTTGATGCTCGCCGCAGCACCGAGGTTTCCGCTGGAGTTGGTTCCTTCGAGATCGACGCCCACACTCTGTGAGTTTCTCGTCTGCAAGAATCCTACGCAATGTACGTGACTCAGCGAATCGTCATACATTGCCGTCGTCGCCGAGTCTGTATCCATGAACCTGAATGTCGCACTCCTGAATGGCTTGAGAGAATTGAACCGCCTCTGTGTCAACTCGGCATCCGAGAGGCAGTATATCTCGCCCGGCCGTATGAAGCACGAGTTCTTCATCACCCTGTCTGCAAACGGATTGTCTCCCTGAAACCTGACACTCAGTCCCGGCCTCACCTGCTGGATGTTCAATCGGACGGTGTCCTGGAGCATCTGCCTCGCCGTTCCGTCGGTCGGGACTATCAGCAGCTCCACATCGTCGACGACAGCCTTGCGATGCGGGACCTGCGTCCTCTTGTCTGCTCCGCCGAGAGGATTGACGACGACTATGCTGTCTGCAAGCATCCGCGCCTCTCGCGTACTGTCCGCCACGTAATATACGAAGTCCTTTCCGAACGAATAGTAGCCGTGCTCCTGCATCAATCGCGTAATCCTCGCTCGCTCTGCGTCATGCACGTTGCTGTCGAACGCATCTCCGACCTTCAGCAGACTGTGGACGGTGTCTGACATGATTATCTGACCGACCTCTCCTTCTGGAACTGAATATGCGATCGAGGAAATCCTATAGAGGTCGCCCGACTTCACCCTGTACTGGACATTACACCGCTTCGGAGCAACTTCATACATCGTGTCTGTCACCTCCGCATCATAATATCCTTTAGATATCAGATAGAGACGCAACTGCTCGCTCGATCGGTGCATCAACTTCTCGTCATATATCACTGGCGCAGTACCTATTCGCCGGAGCCACAGACCGAAGTTGCTCTCACGCTTTGAGGATAGGCTATAGACCCCAAGCCCTACGCGCCACAAATGTAAAAAACGGTAATTCGGCTGCTGACGTACATAGTCTGATAGCTCGTCGGTAGAGACATGGCCCGTCTCGCCCTTTATCTCAATCCTGTCAAGCAGATGTTCATCCTCCCCGACATACTTCGTGACGCTGCACCCTGTCTGGATCAAGACTGCCAGGACAACCAAGACTATGTACGCATAACGACTCATGACTCTACACTAAGCCTTAGCCCTTCTATCGCAGTGAGCAAGCCCGTCAGCGTCTCTACGTCAGACTTGCGGAGAGTAAACGTTATCCTGCAATCCATGTCGAACTTCTGACTCAGCACCTCGGCCGACGACGACTTCATAACCTTCATCACGTCGTTCATCACCCCGTATGGATACTCTATGCTGATCACCGACTGGTAGGTCTTCTCGACAACCGTCCCATTGGCTATGGCATCCGCAGCAGCTGTCTTGTAGGCAGCGAACAAGCCACCCGTCCCGAGCTTTATCCCTCCAAAATATCGTACCACGACAATCAGGACGTTACTGAGGCCTGCAGAAAGAATCTGACCATGTATCGGCTTCCCTGCAGTCCCCGACGGCTCACCATCGTCGCTATACTTCGCCCCGCTCTCAGATGGACCGAGTTGCCACGCATAACAATGGTGACGAGCATCATGATACTTCTTCTCAGCAGCCGTTATCAGCTCCTTGCACTCATCTTGCGTCATGACGGGATAAGCGAAAGCGAGAAACCTGCTCCCCTTCTCCTTGTACAATCCCTCAGACGGTTCAGCCAACGTCCTATACTGGTCTGTCTGCATCAGAAGAAGTGTCCTATGTTGACCGAGATGTTGAACTTGTCTTCCGAGGAGTACATCAGAGTGAAGTCCATCGGCAAAGAGCCCAACAAGTTGTAAGCTATTGTCAATCCGCCGCCATGCAGATACTTGCCGATTTTTATCTCCTCCTTGTCGTTGACATAGCAGTCCAACGACTTCATCGTCAACGCCGAGTTGATATGCACCTGGCCATACAAGTCACCAAGCACTCTATACTGCGCCGAGAAGCGCACCATGGCCATCGTCGGGAAGTGCTTATGAGCTGTCGTTATTCCATAAAAGTTGAAATGAGACGGCAGATGAGCCTCGACGCCACCCAAAGCAGTCTGATGGAAAAACGTGTGCGAGTTGTAGGCCAAGGCGACGCCGAAAGTCTCGCACAAGGTCAGCCTGGGCTTGACAGCCTGATAGCTCTCGAGTCTCGCCGTAAAGCGGCATATAGCCTTCTTGTCGAGTCGTCCCTGCTTCTCGAGGCTATCCGCCATGGCACCGGAATGCAAATGAAAACCGGGCAAGAAAGAGCCATAAAGAGACATGTCGAACTTCATTCCCCGCTGTGGGAGGTATTTCCTATCGAGCGTGTTCACACGTCGAGTGAAGATAGCGTATGGAGCTCTCACCTTGCCACTAATCTCGCCAGTCTCGCGAATATCCGGCTCATAGTGGAAGCACTCGTATCCGAGACCGAAGTTCACGTCGGCCCTAGCACTCGTCGCATGCCCGAAGCGGACATTCAGATCGTTGTGAATATACTTGTTAGCATTCTCAATGCCCTGCGCGTCGCCCTGCGAGGGCAGATAAAACCTAGTGTTCTCGTAGGTCGCGTCGAAATAGTAGTTATGACGTTCGCCGAACAGGAGCCTGTTCTTCACCTTGAAGCGGAAGTTTCTCGATATCGCCACTTTCAGGTCGGTCGTCGAATTAGAGCCGAGCAGATTACGTGCCTGATAGTTCAAGAACAGCGACGCGTTCGTGAAGGTATTGTAAGACAAGTCGACCTTCAGTGTCGCGAGAGGATTCTCGTAGACCTTACAGTGAAAAATGACCGAGCCCTCGTCAGCAGAGATGAGGTCATACGTCATGTTCTTGTAGTAACCCGTCGACATCGCATTCTTTATGGCTGCCGTAAAGTCCTGAGGGGTATAGAGATGGCCGGCACGAAGGTTCAGATTGTGACGCAAGAGAGACTCCGAGGTATGCTCCAAGCCTTCGAACTGGAAGTCGATTATCCTGACCTGATTGTCGTAGGGAGCGAGTCTGTCAGTCTTAGCATAGGGGACACCGTAGGCGTTGTGCAACGAGTCAGCAAGCTGCTTGAACAGGGGATAGAACTCCTCGCCAGTCTGATTGCCAATCTCCAGAATCGTCTCGGCAGCATCGAAACTCGACGCGTTGTAGGCAGCGACGTCAGGCTCTATCACCATGTCGCATATCGCCTTTTCCTCCTGCAAGTCCTTAGCGTCTCTGAAATTGATAGTCTGCATCATGACGTCGAGCATGTTGGTCATCTTGTCGGACGGAGTAAGACCAGAGAAGAGGTTAACACCGATGACGTAGTCGGCGCCCATATCCTTGACGTCCTTGACGGGGAAGTTCCTGACAATACCGCCATCGACGAGCTTCGTCCCCTTGTACTCAGTCGCGGAGAAGACACCAGGAATCGCCATCGAGCTGCGAGTCGCGAAAGCCAGGTCGCCATGGTCCAAGATCACGGCGTCTCCACTAGCCACATCGGCAGCGACGCAGCGGAACGGAATCGGCAGTTCTCGCCAGTCGTGCACCGCATAGACAGGGAAAAAGATCTCCTTGAGCATCAGCATAACCTGATAGGGCTCGAAGAAGCCAGTGTTCAGCTGAGGCTTCAGGCCCTTCATCGGGAAGGTCGCGAGATAGGACTCGAAATCGTCCTTCTCCTCGATGCTGATATCCGAATAGAGAGGGCGGCTGCTGATGAGCTCCATCCACTTCAGGGTGTGAGCGAACTGCTCTATCTGCGAGGCGTTGTAGCCGGAGGCATACATAGCCGCCACAATTGCACCCATACTCGTACCCGTAATATAATCAATCTGGAGGCCAGCCTTCTCGATAGCCTTGAGCACACCGACGTGGGCAAGCCCCTTGGCACCGCCACCACTGAGGACGAGTCCTATCTTCGGTCTATCTGGCTGTCCGTCTGTAGCCCTAGTCCTCTGCTGTCCGTGAGCGACGAGCGGGATAGTTAGCATCAAGAATGACAAGAACATCAGGAGTCCTCGTCTCCAGACTTTATTTCTGACTTGCATAACGAAAAATATCTTTCTCTGCAAAAATACACATAATTCCGCTACTCATACTACAATATCACCCCCTTTGTTAGTCCGGCACATTATTTTTGTGTCGGACAGCAGCGATTCACTATCGAGTCGTATAGTATTTGTAGTCCTGCCAGACCCTATGGAGAAACTCGGTATCATCATTAGCTTCAAAACCCTTCAGATTAGCGTCTGAGAACCTCGCCCTCAGCTTCTTAGCGAGACCACTCTTGAAACCAGAGTACATCGGGTTGTAGAGAGTATTGTAAACAATTCCGACCTCCTTATCAGTCAAGTCCTTAACACCTTCTATCTCGGGCGTATAGCCAACGCCAGCATACTTAAACTCCATGTCAGTATCAAGATTCAGCGCCTGACGGTCAGCAGTGCGGACCACATAGCATCCCGAGGCAATGTCTCCGAGCCTACGACTAGTCTTGGAGAGCATGACGATGCCGACGACCAAAATATCGACAGAGAAGCATAGCCATCGCAAGAAGCATTGGAGGAACGAGGGCGGCTCGCACTTGTCGCTCAAGACCCTTATCCCCATCAGTCGCTTGCCTAAAGTCTGGCCACGGAACACATACTCCGACACCATCGACGAACAAGCAAAATACATGTAAATCAGAACTTGAAACAGCATCTCGATCCATTCGTCACTGGAGTAAAAAGCGCCCAATATCGATAAAGCCAACCACACGACGATGCCTCTGAAAAACCAGTCGAGCAAGACGGCGAAGACTCGGCTACCCTCGCTCGCCAAACGGTGAGTCAGAGTGACGTAACTACCTGTCATTATATCAATCTCCAACCTATTTTCCTTCTGTTTCTCGCTCTTCACGCTGACATACTGGACATAGCGGCACTTCGAAATCCTCTCGCCGATCCAGACGCCCTTGAGGAACAAATTGACCAGCAGAAGAGCAATGTAATCAATCGGGAAGAAGAGAGTCCGCACGACACACTGCCACACCTTCAGCCTGTCGCTCTTGACGTCGGTAGAGGCCAATCGGAAGTTCATCAGGTAGCCGCCCAAAGAGAATCCGTTAGTATTGTAGAAACATAGGGGGAAATAGAGAAGCGCAGACAACGGCAACCCATAGTGAAGGAAATAGTAGTTCCATTTGACACTCACCTTCATCACCAGTTCCTGCATGTAGACGTAGCCCGTCGTGACAGCCAGAGCGACGAGCAGAATGGCCACGCCATCTATCATCATCATCACAATTCTCTCTACCAAATCTATCCTCTTTTCTCTCATCTCCCGTATGATTATTTGAGTTAAAGTAGTAAATTTGTCGTTTAAGGTTAGTTAAGAGCCCTCCCACTTCTTCCGACAGTCCTTAGCAAAACCCCAACAAACGCATACATATTGGCGTTCTAGGAAGCAAAGGTAATCTAAAAACCATAAACTACACGGGATAATCTTCGTCAAAAAGAATAATGAAAGAGAGCACGTTCATCAGACAGAACAAGGAGAAATGGAACAAATATGCCGAACTCGCTCGCGACATCAAGCATGCCGACGGAGGCACAGACGAGGTTGTCGCCGCCTACCGTGAGATACTCCGCGACCTCTCTTTCGCGCGCTCGCACTGCAAGAACAGCCGAGTCGTCCCTTACCTCAACGGCCTTGCGACAGCGTTCCACTCCCGTATCTACGAGACACATTTCAGTTTTAGGAGCGTATGGAAACTCTTCATCCATGATGCGCCGGCAGTCGTCTGGATAAACCGCAAGTGGCTACTTGCCTCGCTGGTCACGTTCCTCGCCTTCACCCTCTTCGGAGTGATACTCGCCGTCATCGACAGACAGTACATCATCGACATGCTCGGCCAGGGCTATGTCAATCAGACACTAGAGAACATCCGGAATGGAGTTCCGACGGACATATACAACAGCCATAATACGAAAACTATGTTTCTCGGCATCACCTTCAACAACCTGTGGGTGACGCTGAAAATGTATGGTTATGGACTCATCCCGATCGTAGGTCCGCTATACTTCATCTCTAATAATGGTCTAATGCTGGGGGAATTTCAGACACTATTTTTCCAGGAGGGCGTCGGGCTCCAGTCCATGTCGGCGATATGGATACACGGGACTCTCGAGATATCGGAGCTCATCATCTCTGGGGGCGCCGCTCTACTGCTCGGTGGGGGGTGGCTATTTCCCGGTTCGTTCTCTCGAATGGAGAGCCTACGGCGTAGTGCAGTACGGAGCATCAGGATACTCGCCGTCAGCATCCCGCTGATCTTCATAGCAGCGTTTCTCGAGTCTTTCGTGACCCGCCACGTCGAATGGCCGTTATTCGTCAGACTCTCCATCATCATACTTTCCGCCATCTACATCGGCTGGTACTACGTCTATCTCCCCATCAAGATAGGCTTGAGCGAAGACATCAACGAGTTCACAGACCTGACCGACCTAAACTAATCAGAGGATAATGGATACCGTCCGCATAGAAAACCCAGCGTGGAGAGGAGGGATGCCGACATACGGTCCTGAAGACTACATGAAGTCCTTCGAACCGGAATTAGAAGGTTCCGCCTTTCCAGAGTTTCTGACCGTGCTTTTCAAGATGGTTGCCATAACAGCGGCCATCATAGCCATCTTCTACCTCATCTGGCAGTTCACCCCCATTCTCGACGAGTGGCTAGGCTCGCGAAAAAAATCTGGACTATCTGACTTTTTCAAGAGACTCTTCGCATTCCTCAGCAGAAAGAAGAAGGAGAATACACTCACAGAAGTTGCCCCAGAAAAGATTGCCGTCAACAGTTCGGAAGACTTCGGGGAATACATCACCGAGGCGCGCAACAGAGGCGACTGGACGACAGTCGTCATCCTCCTCTACCGACAGACGATCATGCTCCTCGCAGAAAAGGGGCTCATCGCACCAAACGACAGCAAGACCGCGGGGGACTACGTCCGCGAGGCGAAGATCAGCAGGGACGAGAGGAGAGTCCTCCGAGACATCGCCAACAAATACCAGTCAGTCTCGTTCAGCGAGCATCCGACCGACATGGACATGGCCGACAACGTGCAGACAATGCAGTCGAGCCTCTTACAGTCCCTCGCTGCCACAGGCACAAAAGTGATAGCCACGCTACTGATATCGTTGTCATTACTGTCTTGTGAGAAAGAAGAGAGGATCTACGATTGGAACCCGACCTACAACTACAATAGTAGCAGCCCATTCGGCTCCGCCTACATGAACCGTCTACTCGCTAACGAGATGGAGGATGTCGCCAAATGGCGGAAACAGACGATCGTCGTCAGCACGGACGACACGATCAACAACCCATCGTTTGACGAAATCAAGAACACACTCCTCGGCGGCAAAAGAGCAGTGTACTCAGGACTTCAGCTATACGTCGGCGACACACAGCTCAGCACCGAAGGTAGCAAGTTCAGCGTCGAGGCGATGGTAGAGGAGGTCAACGAGCACGAGAAACTCATCGACGACACACTGTATCTGAAGGAGACATACGGCGTCTATCCGTTCCCGAAGATGATGATGGGCTATGACATCGACATGAGCCAACTCAACAAGATCGCCGCCAAGATACCGGGAGTCAGAACGCGAATACTCTTGACAGACAGAGAGGGACACGTCAAAAGCGCCCTCCTCGAGCACAAGAAGCAGAGGGGACGCGTCACGTTTATCTCCGCCCCGCTCATATTGACCAACTTCACCCTCAACTATGACGAGGGGCGGGACGCTGCAATCATCAAAGAAGTGTTCCGAAAGACGGGAGTCGACGAGCAGTGCGAATGGTATCGACACGGCATAACCTACGAACCACGTTTTTACAAAACAAGATTCAAACCACTCGAAGCCAACAAGTACCAGAGTCAAGACACAGAGAGCGATGACAGTGGTCGGGGCCTCTCCGGACTCCTATGGCTTATCCTTGTAGGCTCGTTCTTCTTCGTGACTCTCCTCCTCTTCAAGCGCAGGCAGAAGGAGATGCCCGTCGTCCGTGACCGGGAGAACCTGACGGCCCACTTTATCGACAAGGCAGCCCATCTCTACCTCTACCACAAAGACTACGGACAGCTTCTCGCGAAGAAAACCAGCGTGTTTTTCAGCAAGATACGACGGCAGCTCGGACTGACATTCGACAACGAGGACAGCTTTGACGCCAACATCTCGTCTCTCGCCACTGCGACACAGATGTCAGAGACAGAACTATCAGGGACCATATCTGCCATCCTCGAAATGCGGAGCAAGGACATAGACAAGACGACGGAAACCAGACTCTTCTACATGACAGACAAGATGGACGAGATACTCAGCAGGATAGGGAGTAGATAAATATCTGTAGAAGACTACAAAAACGACTTTGTTTTAACCAACAAAACAAATTGACTGCAGAGAATTTATTAATTTTGCGAAGCATTGGAGTAGGTTATGATCGTTTTCCCACATATCAAAATAAACATCGGACTCAACGTCGTCGAGAAGCGTGAGGACGGATACCATAACATCGAGACCGTCATGTATCCCGTCGCAGGTCTCGCCGACATACTGGAAGTCGTCTTCCCGACGAGTGCGACAGAGGAGGAAAGGAAGAACGGCTATGTATGGCGGACAACGGGACGACAACTCAACTGTCCTATCGAGAAGAACACGTGCATCAAGGCGCTGCGACTTCTCGGAGAAAAGAAGCAGCTGCCGCTCGTCGGGCTACACCTCCACAAAGTCGTCCCCGACGGTGCAGGTCTCGGAGCTGGGTCGGCGGACGCATCGTTCGTCATCAAGGAACTCAACAAGCTACTCGAACTCGGGCTCACGGTCGACGAGATGAAGGAAATAGCAGTGAGAGTCGGAGCAGACTGTCCATTCTTCATCGACGACCAGCCAGCATACGCAGAGGGGGTCGGGGAGCAACTGACCGGCATATCACTTCCCCACATCGCAAACAAGAAAATACTCATCGTCAAGCCAGACGTGAGCGTCTCGACAGCCGAGGCCTACGCCGCCATCACCCCACGGCGTCCGGAGCTCAACGTCAGTGAAGTCGTCAAGAGAGACATCGTCGAATGGCGGAAACTGCTAAGGAACGACTTTGAAGAGGGCGTATTCGAGAAACACCCGGAACTGAGAGAGTTGAAAGAGAGGATGTATGACATGGGCGCACTCTATGCGCAGATGTCTGGCAGTGGCTCGGCGATATACGGCATATTCGATGAGAAGCACGAAGTGCCACAAAACGTATTTGGAGAGCTATTCACCTGGCGCGGCAGACTGTAGGACCATGAAGAGACTGATAGGCAAAATACTATTAGCGGCAGTACCTATGGCACTGCTAGTGTTGTCTGTCACAGCAAAGCCGAAGAACGAAATAAGCGTCCAGAACAAAGGCATACTCTACCAGAAACAGCAATACGCAGCGTGCATAGACTCGGCCAAGAAGGCAGCGCTCGACAACAAGCTGAAGAAGACGCGGGAATGGGCACGGAGAGCCATGACGTACGTCGTCGACAGCACGATGTACTACTCGTGCCAGTGCATGATCATCTGTGTAGATCTGCTCGACGGGAAAAGAGCAGGCACCCGCCCCATCATGGAGCAAGCCATCAACTACTTTGCGAGCCGAAGAGACAACGAGTCGCTCATGGGACTTGCGACAGCCTACAGTGCGCTCGGGTACTACGAATATGAGACCGAGACAGAGCCACAGGACCGAAGTTTCAAAAAGGCAGAAAGAGTCGCGAGACAACTGGGCGACGTAGAGTTTGAAGAGCTGTGCCTCCTCATGCGATGCAACCTCTACCTCCGCAACGAGCGGTATGTCGAGGCTGCCCATACGGCAAGAAGGATGCTGAGCCTCAGCGATCACCAGTCGAAAGAACGCATGCTCGCGCAGATGCTCCTCATGAAGACCTACTCGCGCATAAATGCGTCAGCCGCGGTCAGAGATTACTCCGAAACAATCGAGAGGGAGGGCTACTACTTGAAGTATCCTACGCTATCCATGGACTACTATCAAGTCAAGGCCGAAGACAGGCTCAACAACGGGCATCCGGAGGAAGCGCTAGAGATTTCCGACAAGGCATTGGCACTGACCGTTGACTGCGAAGTCTCCAGAGTCCAAGAATGGTGTCTCAACCTCCAACGAGCGACAATCCTTGTAGTCCTCGGGAGATATGCAGAGGCCAAGAAACATATAGAGTTCTGCAGGCACAACATCTCGATAATAGACCCGAGGCAGTGCGACGGAGCGTACTCAAGATACCATGTCGACCTCATCGAGGCGAGAGTCGCCGTCGGTGAGCAGAAATATGCAGAAGCAGAAAGCATCCTCGACAATGCTGCCATCCCCTACATCATGCTCACGAGGGCAAGATTTGCGGACCAATACAACAAGATATTCGAGAACGTCTATGCGAAGAAGGGCGACTACACAGGAGCGCGATACATGCTCCAAAGCAATATCGACCTGCGCAAGTACGTCCGCGCAGAGCATGCCCGCATGAGGACCAAGGACATGGAGATCGCGTATAGGGAGGACACGACCATCGTCAGGCAGCGACAGACGCTGGCGACAGACGAGCAAGACATCTTCGACATAGAGAGCCAGCTCATGTGGTGGGCCTTCTACTGTCTCCTAATCCTCACGGGTCTCGCATTGTTCGTCGTCTGGAGATGGCGATACAGGAAAGACAGGAAGCAGGCGGAAGCAATGGAGCGCAACAAGCTCCTCCAGGACAAGGTGAAAAGCCAAACGGAGCAGAATCGACGTCAGAACCAGCTGATCATGCAGAAGAACGAGGACATCATGTCCAGCCAGGCGTATGCGACAAGACTACAGCAGGGCATCTTGCCAGAGAGCCGGAAGCTAAAGGAGCTGGGCATGGCCGACGCGTTCGTCATAAGGCATGCCGTCGGAGCGACGAGTGGCAGCTTCTACTGGTTCCGCAAGATGGGCGACAGGGTGATGGTCTGCTGTGCGAACAGCATCAGCGAAGGCGTCCCGGGCGCCATGCTCTCCATGGTCTGCATCACCCTCATGAACGATACAGCCAACCTACTCATGCAGAACTGCCCGGCGTCGGACGTCCTCGAAGACCTGGACAACCGTCTTGTAGGCCTATTGCCGGACGACAAATGGCGCAAAGGATTTGAGATGGCTGTCGCGCTCGTCGACCCGGGGAAGCATACGATAAACATCTCATCTGGAGCCCAGTATGCCATGGTCGTAATAGACGAGAAAGCACAGGTCGTCTTGCCAACAGACAGAATGATCGGCGACAAGCGTACCGACGAGAAACTATGTCCGTTCGAGGACTACCAGTACAACTACAACGACGGAGACTCCTTCTACCTCTTCACGTCGGGGCTCCTGAGGATGAGAGGCGTCGGGACCGGCAGGGAGCTTGGCGTCGAGGGCGTAGCAAATGTCATGGAGAGAGTCTGCCATCTGCCTGCCTCACTCCGCAAAGAGGCCGTGCTCACCGAGCTCCAGCTATGGAAGAACGGCAGGCCTCTCAACGATGACCTTCTAATTATTGGAGTGGCGCTATGATGACGGCAATCAACACACATAAGCAGAAAAGGGCGACAAGCTACTTCGTCTTGTCGGCACTCACGCTCATCATAGCGATTGCAATCGTCAGCTGCCGTCAGCAGAATAACGACTACTATGGGACATTCAGGCAGAGAGTCACTCGCATCGACAGCCTCTACAGCGTCGGGATGACCGAAGAGGCCAGCAAGGAACTCGAGGACCTGACAGAGCTGGCAGCCTATCCGCGCGAGATAGCAGACGTGACACTGCAGGCAAACGAGATGAAGATCCCGGCAGCCTACGACGAGATAAAAAAAGCCGTCAGGCTCTACGACACGCTGACAGTCTGCAGCAGATATGACGCCAAGATGAAATACCGCGCAGCCATGTGCGGTATCGAACTTGCATCCGAAACCAGCGACCTAGACATGTTGGACTCGTTCACCGACTCGGCAGCCTCGATGGCCAACTATCTCGGTTACAACGAGCAGTACGTCGCCCTCAAGAAAGCGCTACTCAGCGACGAGCTTCACAGAGGAAAATATGTAGAAGCCATTCTCGGATACCGTGAGCTCCTCGAATACTGCATGAACTATGACATGCCACACCATGCGTTCAGGATCCTCTATACACTCGAGAATGCCTTCCTGACGATTGGCGACTTGCCAAGAGCCCAAATGTATCTCGACGAGATCGAGGTCATAGCCGATGGCAGCATGATGTCAAAGCTATGCCAGGAACTTGCGACGTCGAGACTCTTCATGGAGAAGACAGACACCTTCGGTCTCGGGCGGTGCATCGCTAAACTAAAAAAGATGTACACAATCCCCGACCTCGACGACAGAGCGAGATTCGAGATAGACTGCCGGCTCGCCGACTACTACATCTTCTCACGCCGACTCGACTCCGCCAACGTCATAATCCACAGAATGGGGCGCGTCAGGGACAGAATCGTCCTCGACGCGGAGAACAGAGTCAAGCTGAGCTTATTCGAGGCACAGCTGAAACTGGCACAGGGCAAGACCGAGGCTGCAAAAAGTGAACTTGACAAAATCAACAGATGGGCACTAAAGATACACGACGTCGACGCCTACGAGAAATACACAGGCATCCTCTCGGACTACTACGTCAAGATAGGCGATGACGAGCACGCATACAGCTTTCTCAAAGAGATGACAGCCCTGATGGACTCGCTCAAACGGGAGTCGGTCAGCCACGACATCGCATATAGGTCTCTTGCGCTCAGGAGAGACACCACTATCGTCGCCCAAAAAGTCAAGATAGAGCAACAAAGAGGAGTCAAGGAACGCCTCCTCCTCATCAGGCTCCTCGGGCTTGGCGCCATCATGCTGGTCGCAGCTGTCGGCATCCTCGCCTATTTCTACGCCTCGTACAAGAGAATAAAGAAGCGCTGGCTCGACATCGAGAACGAGAAACAGGAGCTCGCCGAGGAGGTCAGACTAAGGAACAAGACGCTCAGGGAACAGAAGAGACTGCTGACAGAGAAGAGCGACGTCCTACTGAAAGAGCTCGAATACGCACACCACATACAGTCCAACATCCTGCCCCCGAACGCTATTCTCGATGTCGTCGAATTCAAAGACTTCTTCGTCTTCTATCGACCGAGCAACCTAGTCAGCGGGGACTTCTACTGGTTCTTTGACAAGGGCGAACAGCTATTCGTCGGTGTTGGTGACGCGACCGGGCACGGCATACCGGGTGCGTTTATCGCCATGGTGGCGTCGACAATCCTCAACGACCTTGTCTCGTCTGAGGACTACTGCTCGGCACTCCAGCTGATGAGAGACTTCGACAACAGCCTGAGCGCCGTCATCAGGAACAATAGCGACATCATCAACAAGGACAGCGTCGATTTCTCCCTTATGTGCATAGACCGCAACAAGAAACGGATCAGCCTGTCGCTCGCACGTCACACCGCGCTCCTCGTCAAGGCCGACGGCACGACGGTCAGACTGAATGGCGTCAAGAGGAGCATCTGCGAGACAGACCTCACCGTCGCCAAGAACAAGGAATACGAGGAGATGACCATCGAATGTGAGGAGGACGACTGCCTCTACATGATGTCTGACGGCTACGAGAGCCAATTCGGAGGTGCGGAAGACAGAAAACTGAACAGGAGACGCCTGTTCGAATACCTGACAGAGCTACACGAGCAGCCGATGGAGATACAGTCCATGGAGCTCGGCAAACGCTTTGACAAATGGCGCGGAAAGCAAGAGCAGACGGACGATGTCCTCATTGTCGGAATAAGAATGGCAAAAATTATTTGACCAAAGTGAATGATTATTCCAACAAAAAGTGCAATATTTGAAGTTCAGAACTAGTACAAGTTATATGGAAGAAGTAATAGATAGCATAATTGCGGCGGCTGAACAAAATGGAGGACATGCAAGCCTTGGCGCGGTCCTCGCCCCGATGGGCGACTTCTATATGGAGACATTCGACAATCGAGTCCAGATCAAAGTGGCCAACGAATCATTGGAAGGCATAACCGACATAGAGGTACGCCTTCAAAAAGTCCCATCCAAATTTTCAGCCGAAGTAAGCGATGTCCTCTTTACCTTCGACTTCGGATACTCGTATGACACAGACCGCAAGACACAGAATGGTGTCTCGCTATCCATGGAGACAGACGATGACGGCTGCGACAGGCTTCACATCGCACTCAACTAACATTATAGAAACAAGACTACCACATATTAAATCATGATAATCAAAAAGGCGCAGTTTGTAGGCAGCAGCGCAAAGGTTAACCAGTGTCCTGATTCAGACTTTCCAGAGTATGCATTCATCGGAAGGTCGAACGTCGGCAAGTCTTCGCTCATCAACATGCTCTGCGACCACAAGGGCTTGGCGAAGGTTTCAGCCACACCTGGCAAAACGCAACTGATCAACCACTTCAATATCAACGACGAATGGTATCTCGTAGACCTTCCCGGCTACGGCTATGCCAAGGTGCCACTCGGCGAAAAGGCGAAATTCCAGTCGATCATCACTGACTACGCTCTGAAGCGCAAGCAGTTGACAATGTTCTTCGTACTCATCGACGTCAGGCATTCGATGCAGACAGTCGACAAGAACTTCATGGAGTTCCTCGGGCTCAACAAGATCCCGTTCGCAATCATATTCACGAAGAGCGACAAGCTCAAACCTCACGAGGTCGAGACCAACATGGCCAGATACAAGCAGGAGATGCTCAAGTCTTGGCAGACACTGCCGCCAGTATTCCTGACGTCCTCTCACAAGCATCAAGGCAAAGACTTGATACTCTCCTACATCGAGAGTGTCAACCAGCAAGTGAAGAAGGCCTAAGGACGAGATGTCGAGAAGATGAGGCGTATCATAGCAGCGTGCATTGCAGTCCTTAGCCTCGTGACGAGGACGACTGCCAACAACGAAGTGACGGAACCACAGCTGAGGGAGATGCGAGGCATCTGGGTGGCTTCTGTGGCTAATATCGACTGGCCCTCGGAGCCTGGACTGAGTGACGAGACACTCATGGCCGAGGCGAGAACCATTGTGAACAAGGCGGAATGGATGGGGATGAACGCCATATTCCTGCAAGTCAGACCTGCAAGCGACGCCATATACCCTTCGACAGAGCCTCTGTCGATGTACCTTGTAGGTGATGATTTTGAGCGCAAGCTATCCTTCGATGCACTCAAGTTCTGGATCGACATAGCGCACGAAAAAGGTATCGAGCTCCATGCCTGGGTCAATCCTTTCAGGGTCTCCCAAAGCAAAGATTTCACATGCGGCGAAGGGCATCTGCTACAGACACACCCAGAATGGCTCATCAAGTACGGCGAGAAGACCTTCCTCAATCCGGGACAGCCGGAGGCTCAAATGTACGTCAGAGACATCGTGATGGACATCGTCAACAGATATGACGTCGACGGCATCCACTTCGATGACTATTTCTACCCCTACCCCGTCAAGGGCGAGGTCTTCGCAGACGATGAGTCGTTTAGGAACTACAACCCCAAAGGGCTGTCTCTTGACAATTGGAGAAGGAACAACGTGACGCTAGTCATAAGGTCTGTCAGCGACTCGATAAGAAGCGTAAAACCATGGGTGCAGTTCGGCATAAGCCCCTTCGGAGTCTGGAGGAACAAAAAAGACGACCCAAGAGGTAGCAAGACCCAAGCTGGATGCACCAACTACGACGTGCTGTATGCTGACGTCCTTAGATGGATCGACGAGAAAATCGTCGACTATGTGATTCCTCAGATTTATTGGGAGAGCGGCAACAAATATGCCGACTTCGACGAACTCGAGCAATGGTGGTCTAAACTGAGCACCTCTGAGACCCGTGTATTCGTCGGACATGCTGTCTATAGAATCAACGACGGCGGCAAGAAGAATCCTGGATGGAACAGCAAAGACGAGATGCCAAACCAAGTAAGGAAGGTCAGAAACAACCCTCGTAGCGACGGTAGCGTCTTCTTTAGCTACAAGCAGTTCAAGAGAGCCGACATCTTCAATTTCGACAGCTTCCTTGCCGACTCCTTCTACTCCCTCAAGACCATTCAGCCAGCGGTCAACAAAGGCTCTGCTGGCGAAATCGAAATCCAACACGTAGAAAGAAATGGCGGCTTCCTCAACTGGGAGACCGAAGGTGACACCGCTGCCATACGCTTCTACGTCGTGTATAGGACGCTCCGTAGCGAAGCTGACAAGATTGGCTCCAACGAGAGTATATACTGCATTACAGACAAGAATAGAATACAGCTCAACACGCCTTCTATCAGAGGTCGTCAACGCTACGTCTATAGAATCGCTGCCGTAGACAAGTTCAGGGTCTTCCACCCACTGTCTCGTAGAATTACTATCAAAGAGTAATATATTCGCCCTATGCTCCGAAGAGACTACTTCCTGCGAATGCTCAACGACCTCATGAACGCCATAGCGCGACTCATGAGCAAGGACGGTCCTGAGACTGAACGTCGAAAGGAGATTGAAGCTATGTATTCAGTCTTCGGAGGCGACAAGGACTTCTTCCGCATTGCAACCGAGACCGAGGTTATCATCAGGATAGCAGAGACCGCCGCAGACGCCAACGGCTGCGACAAGATGGACGTCGACAGCGACGAGATGATCAAGAGAATCGAGCTCCTCGCAGCCCTCATGTATGCCGACTATAAGATTGGCGGACTGAACCCTAATGTCTTGAAGAATATCGCCGAAAGAGCGCTCAGCCTCTACCAACGTGTTGAGCTGTCTTCCGACACTTTCTCCGAAGAACGCAGAAATAGAATTGACGAACTTATAACGATCGTTTCCAATTGTACAAGAGAATAGCCCTTACCCTCAGCCCAGAGGAAGCTGCTGACGAGAACGTAGTCAGACAGAATCTCGCTAAACAGGCTGAAGTATCAGTCTCTGAAATATCTTCCTTCAGGCTGCAACGACGCTCTATCGACGCCAGACACAAGTCTGTCAGCGTCAGCCTAACATACGACGTCTACGCAGGCGAAGAACCTAAAAAGACAGAACTCACCCTCCCCGGCTACAAGCAAGTCTCCTCAGCAAGACAAGTCGTTGTCGTCGGCGCAGGACCTGGTGGACTCTTCGCTGCTCTACGCCTTATCGAACTCGGCTTTAGACCTGTCGTCCTCGAAAGAGGTAAGGACGTGAGCGCAAGAAAACTTGACCTCGCCCTCCTCAACAGAAACGAACGACTGGACCCGGAATCCAACTACGCCTTCGGTGAAGGTGGCGCTGGCACTTTCTCAGACGGTAAACTCTTTACCCGTAGCACGAAACGCGGAGACGTAAGGAAAATCCTCGAAGTATTCCACTTCCACGGCGCTCAAGAGGATATCCTCATAGACGCACACCCGCATATCGGTACCGACAAACTGCCTCAGGTCATCAAGGCTATGCGCGAGACTATCGTCCAATATGGCGGCGAAGTCCGTTTTCAAAGCAAGGTGACGGAAATCCTGACCAACGGCAAGAAGGCAACAGGCGTAAGGCTTGCCGACGGCCAGACTGTCGATGGCATAGCCGTCATTCTCGCTACCGGTCACTCGGCAAGAGACGTCTACGAGATGCTTGATAGACAAGGCATCGCCCTCCAACAAAAGACCTGGGCAATGGGCGTGAGAGTCGAACACCCTCAAGAACTTATCGACGAGATTCAATACCATAGTCCAGACGGCCGTGGTCAATACCTTCCCCCAGCAACATACTCGCTCGTCACTCAAGTTCAGGGCAGAGGCGTCTATTCTTTCTGTATGTGCCCAGGCGGCTTCATCGTCCCAGCTATGACGGCCGAAGGCGAGATGGTCGTCAACGGCATGTCACCTTCTCACCGTGGCTCGCCCTTCGCCAATAGTGGCATCGTAGTCGAGGTCCGCCCAGAGGACATCGGCGAGTTCGCCAATGATGGTGTCCTCGGTGGCATTAAGTATCAAAGGGAACTGGAGAGGCTGGCTTTCATCAACGGCGGACGGGGCTTCATTGCCCCAGCTCAGGGACTCGCAGATTTCGTCAGTGGCAGACTGTCTTTCGACCTCCCAGACTGCTCCTACATCCCCGGCATCGTCTCATCTCCTATGCACTTCTGGCTCCCAGACAATATCGGCAACAGGCTCCGTGAAGGCTTCAAGGACTTCGACCGTCAGGCGCATGGCTTCCTGACCAACGAGGCCCTCGTAGTCGGCGTCGAGAGCCGTACCTCATCCCCAGTAAGAATCTGCAGAGACGAGACTACTTTAGTGAGCCCATCTCTTGATGGCCTGTACCCATGCGGTGAAGGCGCTGGATACGCCGGCGGTATTGTCTCCTCAGCTATCGATGGTGAACTTTGCGCTGAAAGAATTGCTGACGCCTACAATGATAAGTGACGAGGCGCTATACGAGACCCTGAAGAAATACTGGGGCTACGACGAATTCCGTTCTATTCAGATTGATATTATTCACTCTGTCTTACGCGGGGAGGACACTCTCGGTCTCATGCCTACCGGCGGTGGCAAGTCTCTGACTTTCCAAGTGCCTACTATGGCCTCCGACAAGGTGACTATCGTCATAACTCCTCTTATCGCCCTCATGAAGGACCAGGTCGCTGGCCTCAGAAAAAGAGGCATCCTCGCTCATGCCATAACTTCTGAAATGCACCACGATGATATGATTGCCGCCTACGACAACTGTATCTTCGGTGCAGCAAAGTTCCTCTACGTCTCCCCTGAAAGGCTGAAAACGGAACTGTTCCAAAGCAAGGTCTGCCAGATTCCCGTGGGCATGATTGTCGTCGACGAGGCCCACTGCATATCGCAATGGGGGCACGACTTCAGACCTTCCTACCGCAATATCGCCGACATCAGGTCGCTCCTGCCAGGCATCCCTATCCTGGCACTGACCGCAACCGCAACACCCAAGGTCGTCAAGGATATTATGACGCAACTTCAATTCAAGAAGTCCAACGTCATCAAGATGAGCTTCCGAAGGGAGAATCTTATCTACTCTGTATTCGAAATTGAAGATAAGCTCGGCAAACTTATCAATATCCTGAAAAACTCTCAGGGCTCAGCTATCGTCTACGCTAGAAACAGACGGAAGACTAAAGATGTCGCCGAGGAATTGCAGCGTAACGGCTTCTCCGCCAGCTTCTTCCATGCCGGACTCTCTGTTCAGGATAAGAACAAGCGGCAAGAGGACTGGAGCAATGGCGATATCCGGATTATCGTCTGCACTAACGCTTTCGGAATGGGCATCGACAAGCCCGACGTCCGTCTCGTCGTCCATATCGACGCCCCAGCTTCTATCGAGGCTTACTTCCAGGAAGCCGGACGAGCAGGCAGAGATGGCCTCAGAGCCGACGCTATCCTCCTCTGGAGCACCAACGACAAGACTATGCTCCTCCGTCATCTGACCAACTCATTCCCCCCTAAGGACTCTATCATCGACATTTACAACGGCGTCTCCAACGCCTGCGAAATTGGCGTCGGCTGCGGCGAAGGTCACTCCGAGGAATTCAACCTCGAAAACTGGTGCTTCAACACCCACAAGAGTCTGACGCTCGCCTACAACGCTATGCAGATTCTCGCCCGTGCTGAGTATATGTCCTACGAGCCGAACATGGAGTTCCCCTCCCGTGTGAAAATCCTCCTCGACAGCGAAAAACTCTACCCCGTCCTGAATACCTACCCTAAACTGGCTCCCGTTATCAACGCCCTACTCCGCTCGACAACAGGTCTGTTTACTGACTATCAGCAGATCGACGAGGAGTTTATCGGCAGACTTTGCAACAAGAGCCGACAAGATGTGTATGAATGTCTCCTCGAACTCTCACGCCTCGGCGTCGTCTCCTACAACCCTAAAAAGCATTCAAGCCTCGTCTCCTGGCTTCAAGACAGGGTCCATGAGCGTTACTTCGTCATCCCTAAGGATGTATACGAGGATAGACAACGCGACCAACGCTCGAGAGTAAATAGTATCATCGCCTACGCTACTCGCAACGACGAATGTCGAAGTATCCTCCTCCTTCGCTACTTCGGCGAAAAATCTTCCTCAGAATGTGGTCAATGCGACGTCTGCCGCGCCGACGATATCAAGCGCGAAAAAAAGGCTCAACTGAAAATTGTTGACTCCGAAGTGAGAAAGATTCTCTCTGAAGGTGACCTCCACTACGAACAACTGGTCCGCCTCTCTGGCTGCGACAGAGCCGACGTGTCTCTCGTCGTCCGAGATATGAGAGATATGTTTGAACTAAATATCGACGAGAATGGCGTCTGCCACTACCACCCCGAACAACAATAACCGCCTCTTCCCTACAACCTTAACGTCTCGCCACTCCTGACGACGACCTCCCCCTCGGTCAGAAACCTTACCATCCGACCAAGCGCCTGCTTCTCGGTCTCTTCCCGCAGCTTTATTCCATATACTGCTATCCCCTCTAAACACCCCTTCTCTCTTATCTTGTCCTCACTGTCCTTATCATCATCTCTGAGACACACGACGAGTCGCGCCGCCCTTCCCTCGACCCTGCTTCCCTTGAAATGACTGACGCCTACGTCTATCACGTCCGACTTCCACATCCCGATTACGACCTCCACCTTGCCACGCCTCTCACCGACTTCCTCTATCTTGTCCATCAGTTCCAGAAAACTCTCCTCCCTCACCTCCTCATAGTCCGCCCCATTGCTCATCGCTATCCTTCTGACATCTTCGCTCCCTTCGCTTATCAATGTCACCCTGTTCCCAGCCACTCTCATGCTCCTGACGACTGTCGAACACCATTCCGACCCGTCTGCTATGACGACGACATGCCCCGTATGCCGCGGCTGATGCTTAGCCGCCGGTCGCACCGTCGCCCGCAAATGCTCCTCAAACTTCTTCTCTAAATAGTTGTCCGCCATCTGTCTACATATCAAAAACAGCTCCCCGACGTTTCCGCCAGGGAGCCTCAATTCCTTCCGTCTTCGACCTACTCAATGTCGATGATCTTGTCTATCTTCATCAGAGACAACAACTTCATCACGTCCGGCTGTACGTTCTTCAAGATGAAATTCCGACTCTGCTCCCTCGACGACTTGACTCCACTGATCAAGACACTGACTCCCGTCGAGTCCATGTAACGTATGTTCTGAAGGTCTAGGTATATGTTGCAAGACCCCGATGAGAACTGCTGAGCCAATGTCTTCTTCAGTATCCCGGCATTCGTCACTGTCAACCTGTCGACATCTACAGGCGTTATAACTATCCCTGCAAGGTTCTTCTTTACGTCTATCATTGTCTTTATTCTTTATTTCCCGTTTCTTGTCTCAAGCCTCTCTCGGGCCTATTCTTCCTCTCCTATGCCCTCAATTATCTTTTGACTCTGCAATTTACATATTTTTATTAGATTTCGGACACTTTCTTCGCACTGATTTTTTTCTGTCCACTCGTCAAGTTCCGTAGGCAACGTCTCCATCTGCTTCTTAATCCTCTGATACTCAAAATCTTCCTTATCACCAGCCCACTCGCGCAATAATATTTTTTTGCATACTATTTCTAGCCTCTTCATCGCTACCGCAAGCTCCTCATCCCCTATCGACAACGCTGTCGACTTGAATGTATGCGCCGCTCGAGACGCCTTCAGGTACTCGCCGCCTTCCGCCAGCCGCTCTATCTCCTCCGGCATCTCCTTCAGCTGAGACCGCAGTACTCCTATCAGCTCCGCCCGTATCTGGGCGTCTCCGCCACTGACTTCGTCTATATATTCTATGCTGAACATCTTTCTTGTCCTCCTGTCTTTCCCCTTCGAGGGTCCTCACTTCTCTTCTCTCTGCTGTCTTTCCGTCTCTTTGATCTTTCCCTTTCGCAATCTATTTCCCGCCTCTTTTCTCAACCCTCTCTGGTCTGTTTGTTATCTTGATTTTTCTTCTCGCTGTTTCTCGATTTCGCTCTCGCTCTGTTCTCTCTACCTATATTCTTTTTTTCCTTTTCTTCTCCCGAGCATTCGTAGTTTTGCAACTGCCCCAGTAGCACTCGCTACAATTATTTATATAGGGGGAGGCGCCTGCTCTGCTACTTGTCTCTCGTCCTTTTTCTCTATACCTAATATTTGCTCTCCTTTTCCTCTTCCGAGTGTTCGTAGTTTTGCAACCGCCCCAGTAGCACTCGCTACAGTTTATATAGGGGGAGGCGCTTGCTCCGCTACTCTTTCTCACCCACACCGCCGTGCTTCTATCTTCCCCAGTCTTTCAAGTCTCTTTCTGGCTAAACTTCCGCACGTCGTAACTCAGAACCTACTGCAGACCTAGCTCCTTCTCGATGTTCTTCCGCGCATCACGATACCTACTCAAGGCCGTGTTCTGCGGACATCCCACTATCTCGGCTATCTCCTTGAACTTCACTTCCTGAAGTCGCAACTCAACTACCCTCCTCTGATTTTCCGGCAGGTTATTCACTGCATTCAGGATCTTGTCGAGTTTCTCTTCCCTCTCGAGTTTCTCCTCCAACTCGTCTGCACCATTGTCTCCAGCTAAATCATCGTTGATCTCACAGTCACTGACATACTTAGTCTTCCGAGTCCTCTTGTCTATCTCGTCCAACGCCTTGTTGTTGACGACCGTAGACATGAAAGCCCCGAACTTGCCTCGATTCTCGTACTTGTGATCCTTGATTGTCTGGCATACCTTGATCCACGAGTCCTGAAGGACATCATTCGCCAAGTCTGCATCATTCACCTTGCGGATTGCCGCACGCAACATCGGCTCGCTATACCTCCTGTCGAGCTCTGCAAAAGCCGCATCGTTGCCATTGCTGAACAACTCTACGAGCTGCTCATCAGCCATCTTCTTCATTGTAGCACTCATTTTACTTAAGTTTTATTGGTTAAACTTCTTTGTAAATTTGAGTACTAATGCTTCATAAGCCTACTGATTGATTGATTGTTTGAACTTCAAATTTATGGCAAATATTTATATCTACCAAATATTATTTAGATAAAATTTTTCGTTTTCTTTCAACTCATTGTCTATCAACTAATGGCACAATTATTGGTACGCCATACGTCCTTCACATTGCACCACTCGTTCATTTCCCATTAAGCCTGTTTTTTGACCCAATTATCTATGCTGTGCAAATGTTATGCCAAAATCAAGCCAAATCCACAAGTCTGACAACCAGACACTCAGCTCGCAACTCTCACCCCTCCCTAGTCATATATTAGTCCCTGTCTCCGCCTCAGCTCTAAAACTCTATGCGAACCTTGACGTTTATCCTCCTCGACGTCAGGTAATTCGGGACTCCATATCGATGCCCCTCTGTGTCGCGCACCCAGAAATGTGATATGGTGTTCGCAAAGTCCATGAGGTTGAACACTTCGATCCCGAACTGCGCCATCTTCAGCCGCTCACGCTTCTGATTTCCATCGTTGTCCTTCGCAAAGTCTTTATAGAGTCCTAGGTCTACTCTCTTATATCCCGGCATCCTGCTCGTCTGCTGCCACCGTGCACTGCCCTGTGGTCCAAACGGCAGCCCCGACGCGAAATAGAGGTTCAGCATCGCCGATATGCTCCTGTTGTTCGGCATCTGATCCTGCACCATCATCGACCCCTGTACTCTCTGGTCGCTCGGCCTCGGGATGTATCCATGTGTGTCGCCGTCTATCTTCTCCGCGGTCTTCATGACGGAGAGTGTCGCCCAGCTCTCCACCCCCTCGACGAGCTCCCCGTTTATCTTTACGTCCATTCCTGCTGCATACCCCTTGGCATTGTTCTCGGCCATATACCGGAGCCTGACGTTGTCTATGCTATACGGATTCAGGTCCCGAAGGCCTTTATAATATGCCTCGAACGTCAGCTTCATCGGCCTGCTGGTCTTGGGGTAGAAGTCGGCGCCGAATACTGCCTGCCAACTGTCCTGTGGCTTGACTCCTCTGTTCAGGCTCGCATCGTCACGCTTCATCTCGCGTAGCGTCGGTATCTGGCAATACCGTCCCCCAGACAGTCTTAGTCTCCACTTGTCCATCATGACGCTCACCGACGCCCTCGGACTGACATACGTCTCCCCAACGTCTGTCTGATACGCCGCTCTGACTCCCGCCGTGATCCACATCTGCCCGCTACCGACGCCTATCTGCCTGCTCCTCATCACGACGTAACCCTCCGTCCGCTTCTCCCTCAACTGGTTGTCCGCCCTCCGACTCTCGACCATTCTCAGTCGTCCCGCACTCGGCGACGTTATGTAGCCCGCCGAGTCTGTATACTCCCACTCGTCGGTGACGTCCTTATAGTGCTCGAAGGTCTGCCTGATCTCCCCGCGTATTGTCCCGGCTGCCGTCTCTGTCTTGCTGTATCCCGAGACTGAATAGACTTCGCCAAATAGGTCGTTCCTCGCATGCTGCATGTACCCGCCGACTCCTATGTTGTCGCTCAGGTCTGTCGGCTCCGCTGCCTGCGCCGCCACTGCCTCCTGTAGCCAGTACTCCCCGAGTATGTCATAGTTCTCCTGCTCCGACGTCCTGAACATGGACGCCCTCACCCCTATGCTCTGACTCTCGCTCAGGTCCATCTGCGCATTGGCCGCCGTCACCGCCGTCTGATACTTGTCCCGCTCCTTCCCCTCGAAATATATGGTGAGCTTCTTCGCGTCGGATATGGTCCCGAATGTGGTCTCTCTGTCTGTCGGGACGAACTTATAGCTGTTCGACGCATAGTAAGCCAGTACGCCTATGCTTAGTCTCTCGCTCGCCCTGACTGTCCAATATGTCTGGACGTCAAAGAATGTCGGCGAATAGTCTCCCTTGGTGTCGAGGCTGCCAAAGAGGTACTGGTTTGTCTTATATCGGACTCCTGTTATGTGTGTCAGTCTCCCGCCGCCTACTGCCCCCTCTGCATGCGCCGAAGCTCCGAGCAGGCTCAACCGGAATCCTCCCCCGCCCCGCTCGGGTCGCTTATACGAGACGTCAAGGACCGACGACATCTTGTCCCCATAGCTTGCGTCAAAGCCTCCCGCCGAGAACGACAGCTCCTGCACCATGTCGGGATTGACGAAGCTGAGTCCCTCCTGCTCGCCAGCCCTGATTAGGAACGGCCTGTATATCTCGACTCCGCCTACATACACTATGTTCTCGTCGAAGTTGCCACCCCTGACTCTATACTGGCTGCTCAGCTCGCTGTTGCTGCTGACGCCCATCTGGGTCTTTATGACGCCCTCGACTCCTCCGTCAGCTCCGACTGTCGATGTCGCTATGCTCGGGTCGAGCCGCTGGAAGTCCTCCCCCTTCCTCCGCCCGACGACATCGACCTGTCGCCCCTCGACGGATATGGTTCGCAGTGTCACCTCTATGCCCTGCCGACGCCCCGCGACTTCGACTGTGTCTGTCTCAAATCCGAGACAACGGACTACTATCTGCTTCGGATGCTTCCCGCCCGTGTTCAGTCTGAAAAGTCCCTCGCCGTCGGTCACGGTCCCCAGTCCTGTCTCGACATCGACGACGGTCGCACCGACTATGGGCTGACGGCTCTCGTCACTGACTCGCCCCCCTATCGTCTGGGCTGTCACCCCGACGACTGTCATTAGCAATATCAATATGGCTACGACTGCTCTCACTGCTCTCTTCGATTTACAAATACTCCCTGACGTCACACGTCATCATCCCCGCAGCCCGCGCCGCCTCTAGCCCGGTATCCCCGTCCTCGAAGACTTGGCACTTCTCCGGCGCGACGCCCATCAGCTCCGCACACTTCAGGAATGTTTCGGGATCTGGCTTGTGTCGGACGACGTCATCCGCCGAGACTACGTGGTCAAAGAGGTCTAGCAGCCCCGTCGAACGTAGCATGCTCACCGCCCTGTGTCCGTCCGAGCCGGTCCCGACGCTCATCGGGATCCGCCCTTTATAGCGCCGCGCGACGTCCGCAACTATCTCTATCGGCTTGACGGTGTCTATGCTCTGATTCGCTATCTCGCGCTTCTCTTTTACTATCACCGGGACTATGTCGTCCTCCCGCCCCGCCTCCGAGACTAGTATCCTGACTATCTCCTCCAGCGACCTGCCGGTCATGTCTATGAAGTGCTGACGACTGATGACTATGTCATGCCGCCTCAGCGCCGTATCTATCGCTAACCAGTTTATCTCAAGACTGTCTATCAGAGTCCCGTCCATGTCAAATATGAGTCCCTCTGCCTTCTCCGACGGCTCTATGATAGTCTTGCTCTTTCCCTCTGTCATCTTTCTCCTGTTTCGATTGTAGTTTTGCTTTTCTATATCTTTAGGAATTTCCCGCTCTTGATGTCACCCGCGAGGTCCTGCAGGTCCCCGAGTATTCCTTTGAATCCCATCTTGTCCTCGTTGACCTCCGGCTTCACCCCC
The DNA here is from genome assembly GCA_017417385.1 of Bacteroidales bacterium. Lineage (GTDB taxonomy): Bacteria > Bacteroidota > Bacteroidia > Bacteroidales > Marinilabiliaceae > W3P20-009. Next base: position 105,932 of record JAFPZF010000029.1, on the reverse strand, counting down.
ATCTGAGACAACGCCCCCATCAAGCTCTCCCTGTCGTCACTCAGCAGCAGGACTTTGTCGTTCAGGAACAGCTCTGTCTTCCCGTTCGGGACGAAATAGTTGTCGTCGCGCTTTACGAGCACGGCTAGTGTGTTCTCTGGCAACGGCAGGTTCAACAGTCTGTCCCCGAATGTCAGCACTCGCTCCGATATTGTTAGCTCCGCCAATATTGTCTTCAGCTCGTCGGCTATCTCCATGTCGAAGTCCTTGACTTTCCCGAGCTCCGTCGGGTCCTCCGAGAGCTTTAGCTTCTTCGCCATGAACGACAACGACGTGCCCTGTACTATCAGGCTGACCAGCGTGCAGACAAAGACGGTGTTGAACAGTAGCCGTGCCTGCGGGACTCCGTTCGACAACGCTAATATCGCAAATATTATCGGGACGGCCCCCCTCAGGCCTACCCATGAGACAAACATCTTGTCGCGCCTGTCATACCCCTTGAACGGCAACAGGCTGACGAACACTGATATCGGGCGCGCCAACCCTATCATGAGTATGCTTATCACGACACCTGGCCATATCACTGGTATCAGGTCGTGCGGATTGACTAGTAGTCCCAACGTCAAGAACATCACTATCTGACTCAGCCACGCCAGTCCGTCGAAGAAGTTCATCGACGACCGCCTATGCACGAACTTGCTGTTCCCGACTATCAGCCCGCCGAGATATACTGCCAGATAGGAATTGCCACCAAGAAAGTACGACGCCGAGAACATGAAGATGCAACACGTCAACACCATGATGGGATAGAGCGACGCATTGTCTATCTTGATGTTGTTTATCAGCCATACGAAGAACTTTCCAAACAAGACTCCTACTATCCCTCCGACCAGAAACTGCTTGAAAAGTCCGATTATCGCTACCCCATAGCTCGGCGACGATCCCTGACTGAGTAGGCCTATCAGCATCGTCGTCATCATGAACGCCATTGGGTCGTTACTTCCACTCTCGAGCTCCAGCAACGGTCGCAACCGTCCCCTCAAGTGTAGCCCCTTGCTCCTCAATATCGAAAAGACTGACGCCGAGTCCGTCGAAGACATCATCGAACCTATCAACAACGCCATCATGAACGACAAGTGTACGCCGCTGATGTCTATCACGCTGAATGTTAGCAATATCAAGAGTCCCGTGATGAACGCCGTCAATATGACGCCGACGGTCGCAAGCATTATCCCACTCCCTATCACGGGCTTGATGTCCTCTATCTTCGTGTCCATTCCGCCTGAAAACAAGATGACACATAGCGCTATCGTTCCTATCGTCTGCGCAAGCCCATAAGATGTCGGCGAATCTCCCAACCTTATCAGCCCTAGTCCGTCCGATCCGCACAACATCCCGACAAACAAGAACAACAACAGTATCGGCACACCAAACCTGTACCCAGCCTTGCAGGCCAGGATGCTCATGAAGAATAGTATAGACGCACCTAATAATATCAGCTCTATACTCATCGCGCCTTATCTATGTTTGTCCCTGTCGCCACGTTCTCCTCCCTCTTTAATCCGCAAATTTAGTAATTTCTGTCGTCTTTTCCACTCTATTTGCTTATGCCAACCAACACACAGTCCTTCTTTCCCGTCTCCATCCACGTCTATTCCCATTCTTCTTCCCTTCTTCCCTTCTTTCCCCCTTCTCCATCCCTTCCCCTTTCTCTCTCATTCTCCCCCTCTTCCGACTTGCCCTGTTTCCCATTTCACAACCCCACCCACCCAAACAGTCCTCAAACCTACCTCGAACCTACCTCAAACCTACCTTGAACCTATCTCAAACCTACCTCTCTCATCCTCCTCCGTCACCTCCGCCCCGCTCCTAATTGCTAATTGGGTTAGCCTTGGGTTAGACCTGACCCGTCTTATGTTAACTTCCCCCCCTGCCCTTGTCGCCTCTTTTCTCCCCTTAAGTGTACACCTTATCTGTATTTTACTTAACTTCGCATTCCGTAAAGGCGACCGCCACTCCTCGTGACACCGCCTCGTATTAACTTAATTCATTAACTGAATGGACGACTACCCTCCAGACATAAACTTCTTTTTCGCCACCCTTGGCGGAGGACGGACGTCTATTCTCTCCACTGCGAGTTGATAAATCTCCAGCTCCCTCCCTTCGTCATGGCAGCGAAAACAAAACTACGCACAAGCTATGATGACTTTCTACACCTGCGACAAGGGTTACGAGGTAACTGACAAGTGGGAGGCTAACTGCTGGACTAGCCTCGAAGTCCCTACTTCCGAGGAATGGAACTTCCTCGTCAGCGGTCTCGAGGTCCCAGAATCTTTCCTCTCCGATATCGAGGACGCCGACGAGAGACCACGTCGCGACGAGGACGACGGCTGGCAACTTATCGTACTCCGTGTCCCTATCCGGCGCAACGAGTCCCGTATCGACTTCACTACTGTCCCCCTCGGCATCATCATCAAGGACGATGTCTGCGTCACTATCTGCAACTACAAGACTGATATGCTCGACGACTTTGTCGTCTACACTATCCGCAAGAAGATAAATGTCGCCAACCACTACGAGCTGGCAATGCGTCTTATGCTCTCCGCCTCGGTCTGGTTTCTGAAATATCTGAAGAATATCAACGTCCAGATGATGAGCTTCGAGGCTGAACTGCAAGGCTCTGTCCACAACGACGAGATCCTCCGCCTCCAGCGCATCGAGAACAGCCTCGTCTACTTCGTCACCTCCCTCAAGGGCAACGACGTGCTCTTCTATCGCCTCGTCCACTCTAAGATCTTCAAGGACTCCTGCGACGAGGAACTGACAGAGGATGTCGAGATCGAGCTCAAGCAGGCTGAGGAGACGACGAGCATCTACCGCAACATTATCCACTCGATGTCCAACTCCTACTCCTCGGTCATCTCCAACAATATCAACGCGACGATGAAGACGCTCACGAGCATCAACATCATCCTCCTGCTCCCGACTTTCTTCGCCAGTCTCTATGGCATGAACGTCAAGAACTATCTCGAGGACAACCCCTACGCCTTCTTCATCGTTATCGGCATGAGTGTCTTCGTCAGCCTTATGCTCTCCCTCTTCTTCCGTCGCAAAGACCTCCTCTGATGCTCTCCGTCCGCCTCCTAGTTGAGAACAACCTCCTCCCCCCGCTCGCTGCCGAACACGGTCTGTCCGCTCTCTTCGAGTGTACTGACGTGTCCGGAGGTGTGGTCTCCGTCCTTGCTGACACTGGGCAGTCGGACCTCCTCCTCGCCAACGCCCGTCGGCTCTCTATCGACCTCTCTTCTCTCGACTACGTGTTCCTGAGCCACGGCCACTACGACCACTCCGGCGGTCTCCGCCACCTCGCTCAGCTTTACCACGGACCTGTCTTCGCCGGCCCTGATGTCGAGCGCATCCGCTTCTCGGTCTCCGCGACCGACTTCAAGATGAAAAAACGTAACGGCATGCCCGACCCCGACCTCGTCTCCTCTCTCCACGTCCAGACGGTCTCCGGGCTCCACAAAGTCTGCCCCGCCCTCACGCTCTTCACCCTCCCCGACGTCGCCCCGCCCAACCACCGACTGCTCAACGCCGACGGCTCCCCAGACACCTTCACCGACGAACTTTTCGCTATCGTCTCGGATGGCTCACGCGTCGCCCTCTACGGCGGCTGCACTCACCATGGCGTCATCAACCTCCTCTCCTTCGTCCGAGACTCTCTCGGCATCTCTCATATCGACGCCTTCGTCGGCGGCCTCCACCTGATGGGACGTTCCGCGAAGGAGATTGAGGAGACTGCCCGCGCTGTCCGCGACTTCGACGTCACTCACTGGATGATTTGCCACTGCTCCGGCAGTCTCGCCCTCTCTATTTGGCAAGACTACCACGACGTCATCTCCTCCCCATCTTTCTCCATCTGAGGCTCTGCTCTGCCTGGTCTGCGCCCTTTCGTCTCTGCGAGCACTATGGGCTTGCTTTCCCGTGTATAATCCCTTTCTTTCCCCTCCACTCGGTTAGACCTGGGTTAGACCGGTCTCTTTCTCCTTCTTTGCTGCTCTTCCTCCTCGTTTCCACAAAAAATTCACTATCTTCGCACTCAACAAGAATTAATAGCGACTACTATGGACGAGACACGCTACCCCGTCGACATGCAGGACTTCGAGACCCTTCGCCAGATGGGTTACGCCTACGTCGATAAGACACCCTACATCCGCAGGATGCGGGACACGTTCTATTTTCTCTCTCGCCCCCGTCGCTTCGGCAAGAGCCTCTTCCTCTCCACCCTCGACGCCTACTATAGCGGCAAGCGTGAACTCTTCGACGGCCTCGACATCGCCAAGTACACTACCACTTGGACCAAGCATCCCGTCCTCAAATTTGACTTCAGCAAGGCAAACCAAGATTCTCCTGAGGAAGTCGACCAGGTAATCAAAGAACAACTTGCTACTTATGCAGCACAATATGACGTGCCATACGATAATAGCACTCTGACAACTATTCTTTTTGATCGTCTCGTCAAGGCTGCCTTCGAGAAGACTGGTCAGAAAGTCGTCCTCCTCATCGACGAGTACGACGCCCCCATCCTCAACGTCATCGACCGCCCACAGGAGGAAATAGACCGCTTCCGCGCTGTCATGAACGGCTTCTACAGCCCCATCAAAGGCCTCACCCCCTACTTCCGCCTCGTCTTCATCACCGGCATCACAAAGTTCAGCCAGCTCAGTATATTCAGCAAGCTCAACAACCTCAGCAATATCAGCATGCTTGAGGATTTCGAGGCTATCTGTGGCATCACCGAGGAGGAACTTCTCGCCAACTTCACCTCCGGCATCACTGCTCTTGCCGAGAAGCATGGGCTTACATTCGAAGGTGCTCTCGACCGTCTCCGCTTCAAGTACGACGGCTACCACTTCCTCGATTCCCCGACTCGCATCTACAACCCTTTCAGCATCATCAACAGCCTCGCAAAACAAAAGTTCGACAACTACTGGTTCGGTTCCGCCACACCTACTTTCCTCCTCAAAGTCCTCCGTGGCAGAACTCTCTCCATCGAACAGCTCGATGGCAAAAAACTTCTGTCAGATGCTTTCGATGTCGCTATCGAGCACGTGACAGACGTTCTCCCTATCCTCTACCAGTCGGGTTACCTCACCATCAAGTATTTCCAATCTGGCGTCTACACTCTCGGCTTCCCCAACGATGAGGTCCGTGTCGGTATGAGCAACGTCATCTACGACACCATTCTTCCAGAAAGCAACAACGAAAAAACAGCCCTTAAGGGCTCCCTTGTTGACTACCTCAACAACGGCGATATTGAGTCCGCCCTCCGTGAGCTCCAGTCCTTCCTCGCTTCCGTCCCCTACGACCTCGTTCAGAATCGCGAGAACTACTATCAGACTATCCTCTTCTGCATATTCAAGATGATAGGCGTCGCTGTAGACACAGAGGTACGCACATCCCAAGGCCGCATCGACATCGTCGTCCACACCGAGCGCTTCATTTACGTCATGGAGCTAAAGTTCGACAAGTCCTCCCTCTCCGCCCTCCGTCAGATAAAGTCCAAGAACTACGCCGCCCCCTACGCCACCTCCCCTAAACAACTCATCCTCGTCGGCATCGCCTTCTCTCCCGATACCAACACCCTCAAGGACTGGCGCATCTCCCGTCCCAAGAAATGAGTTGCTTGTAACTGTTTGTGACTAAAATGCTAGTCAAGTAAACATCAGAAGTATATGAAGAATTTACTTTCCCTTTTCGCCTTCGTTGCTTTCCTCCTCCTCTCCCTTTCTGCCAACGCTCAGACTGTCCGCGGTTGGTACAACGGCGAACAAGTCTTCGCCGTTCCTGTCGATAAACTTGATAGCATCAGCTTCCATACTAAAGATGTTCCGCCACCTCGCTCAACTTTACCACGGACCTGTCTTCGCCGGCCCTGATGTCGAGCGCATCCGCTTCTCGGTCTCCGCGACCGACTTCAAGATGAAAAAACGTAACGGCATGCCCGACCCCGACCTCGTCTCCTCTCTCCACGTTCAGACGGTCTCCGGGCTCCACAAAGTCTGCCCCGCCCTCACGCTCTTCTCCCTCCCCGACGTCGCCCCGCCCAACCGCCGACTGCTCAACGCCGACGGCTCCCCAGACACCTTCACCGACGAGCTTTTCGCTATCGTCTCGGATGGCTCACGCGTCGCCCTCTACGGCGGCTGCACTCACCATGGCGTCATCAACATCCTCTCCTTCGTCCGAGACTCTCTCGGCATCTCTCATATCGACGCCTTCGTCGGCGGCCTCCACCTGATGGGACGTTCCGCGAAGGAGATTGAGGAGACTGCCCGCACTGCCCGCGACTTCGACGTCACTCACTGGATGATTTGCCACTGCTCCGGCAGTCTCGCCCTCTCTATTTGGCAAGACTACCACGACGTCATCTCCTCCCCCTCCCTCCTCCTTCAATGACGACTCCCGAGGACTGACCATCTCCCCTCAAAATGCATTTCAGACATCTTTAAATGCCTTTTGAACATCTCCACCGACGCCCTCTACCACACTCGCTCCATTTTTTACCCCCCTTTTTCTCTACACTCCGAAATATGTAGTATCTTTGCCGCTATGATTGCAAAGAGAATTATTCCCTGTCTCGATATCAAGGACGGGAGAACTGTCAAGGGAGTCAACTTCGTCGGACTGCGTGATGCCGGAGACCCAGTCGAACTGGGCGCCGAATATGCCCGGATGGGCGCTGACGAACTCGTGTTCCTAGACATCACTGCGACGCACGAGGGACGTAAGACTTTCGCCGAACTCGTCGAACGTATTGCAGCTAAAATCAATATCCCCTTCACTGTCGGTGGCGGCATCTCTACTCTCGCCGACGCCGATAGGCTCCTCACTGCTGGCGCCGACAAGGTGAGCATCAACTCCGCCGCCGTCAAAAGACCTGAGCTTATCAACGAACTGTCTTCCAACTTCGGCTCCCAGTTCGTGACTGTCGCTATAGACGCCCGTCTAGTCGACAACGAGTGGGTCGTGACTGTCAACGGCGGACGTGTGCCTACCGAGAAAAGGCTCTTCTCATGGGCTGCCGAGGCTCAAGACCGTGGCGCCGGCGAAATCCTCTTCACTAGCATGAACCACGACGGCGTCAAGAACGGCTTCGCCTGCGACGCCCTCGCTCAGCTTAGCGAGAATCTCTCCATCCCTATTATCGCAAGCGGCGGCGCTGGCAAGATGGAGCACTTCGCCGACGTCTTCACCGCCGGCAAGGCCGACGCCGGACTCGCCGCCAGCATCTTCCACTTCCACGAGATTGATATTCAAGACTTGAAACGTTACCTCCACCGACAGGGCATCCCTGTCAGGCTGGCTTAATTCAATAATTCTAATATGGATTTCTCTAAAGATACAAGAGGCCTCGTGCCTGCTATCATCCAGGACTCCGTGACCGGCAAGGTCCTCATGCTTGGCTATATGAACGAGGAGGCTCTCGAAAAGACTCGCAACGAAGGGCGTGTCACTTTCTTCAGCCGCTCTAGGCAGAAACTCTGGACTAAGGGCGAGACAAGCGGCAACTTCCTCAACGTCGTCAGCATCGCCGAGGACTGCGACCAGGACACGCTCCTTATCAAGGTCATACCTGACGGCCCTGTCTGCCATACTGGCGCCGACACCTGCTGGAACGAGGTCAACGAGGCCGACGACGTCCTCTTCCTCAAGGAACTCCAGGACTTTATAGACCGACGCAAGAAGGAAATGCCAGACGGCTCCTATACGACGTCTCTCTTCAACAAGGGTACTAACAAGATTGCTAAGAAGCTCGGCGAAGAGGCTGTCGAATGTGTCATCGGCGCTACCTCAGGCGACGACGAGAACTTTATCTACGAGAGCGCCGACCTCCTCTACCACCTCATCGTAATGCTTACTCACAAGGGCTACCGCATCGAGGACGTCGCTCGTGAACTCAAGTCTCGACACCACTAAAACTGCGTCCACCATGAACTGGGAGGAGATTCTCCAGAGATTCATCTCTCCGGAGTCTAAGCTGTGGCATATCGTCACGACGCATAGCCGCGCCGTGGCTGACCTCGCCCTCGCTATCGTCGACGCTCACCCTGAGCTCCACGCCGACCGCGAGTTCGTCTTCCAGGCTGCTATGATCCACGATGTTGGCGTGGTGTTCACCAACGCCCCAGACATCGAGTGCCACGGCTCTCTCCCCTACATCTGTCACGGCCACGCTGGCTACGAGGCTCTCGAAGCCCTCGGTCTCCACGACCTGGCTCTCGTCTGCCTTCGCCACACTGGTTCGGGGATGACTAAGGACTACGTCGTCGCAAACAACCTCCCCCTGCCTCCTATGGACTACCTCCCCATCTCTATCGAGGAGAAAATTGTGTGCTACGCCGACAAGTTCTTTAGCAAGAGCCGCGACCTGACCGAGCAGAAGTCGTTCGAGAGGGCGCTCCGTAGCGTCTCTAAATATGGCGACGAGTCCCGCGAACGTTTCGAAGAGATGGATCGTCTCTTCCGTATACCTTCTATCATATAATATGGAGGTTCTAGAAATTAGATTTTTCAAGGCGCATGAAACTTTGAACACCGGAGTTTACTGGAGTAAATGAGGATTTCAAAGTTGAATGCAACGCAGAAAAAGCAATTTATAGAAGTTCACCTATGAAAGCAACTGACACTTTCCGCCATCCCGCCTACCGCCACAACTGCGCGCAGGCTCTGGCTTTTAAATATCACGCCGACCTCGGTCTGTCTCCAGAACAGGCCCTCGAGAAGTTCGCCGACCTCGCTGCCGGACGCGCTCCAGGCGGCCTCTGTGGCGCCCTCTTCGCCGCCCAGCAGATCCTCCCTTCTAAGGCCGACGAGGTCACAAAGGCTTTCGCCGACAAGACTGATGGATACCTGACTTGCAAGGCTCTCAAGGGCGAAGGTCGTGTTCCTTGCCCTCTCTGTGTCGACCTCGCCGACTCTGTCGTCGAAAGGCTCAAAGAATAATACTTGTATGGCTAACGAACGTCTGAAAAAAGCCCTCAAGACTACAGCGAAAATAGCAGTGTCTATCGTCGCTCTCTGGCTTGTATTCAGCCGTATCGACTTCAACGAGACTATCTCCCTCGTCCGCAACGCCGAATACTCCTACCTCCTCGTCGGCCTCTTCCTCTATGTCATCTCTCAGCTCTTTAGCTCCGAGAGGGTCTGGGGCGTCCTCCGTAATGTCCCTGTCGAAATATCACAGCTCGTCAACCTCCGCCTCTACTGGCTCGGGATGTTCTACAACTTCTTCCTCCCCGGCGGCGTCGGCGGAGACGGCTACAAGGTCTACTGGATCCACAAGCGTCACCAGACGAGCTACAAGAAACTGGTCGCTGCTCTTCTGACTGACCGTATAAGCGGCCTCGTGGCTATCTGCGTCTACACTGTCGCCTATATGGCGCTCCGCTCTGGCATCCTGACTGGTTTCGGCATCGACGAGTCTCTCCAGCATTGGCTCCTCCTCTGTATTCCCGTCGGCATCGGTCTCTACGCCCTCGCCGTATGGTTCATCGACAAGAACCTTGTCCTCGCTGGTCAAATGGCCCTCCTCAAGTCTGTCGTCATCCAGGGTCTCCAGATGGCTACCGCCCTCTCTATCCTCCTCGCCCTCGGCGAAGATATGGCCCAGATGCCAGACTATCTCTTCCTCTTCCTCCTCAGCAGCATTGCCTCTGCCGTGCCTATTGCTTTCGGTGGCGCCGGCTCCCGCGAGTTGACATTCTTGTATGGCTCTGAGTACGTTGGCGTACACTCAGCGACGGCCGTCACCCTTAGCCTTCTATTCTACCTGACGAGTCTCGTGTCCTCGCTCCCCGGCATTGTATTCGCCGTCCGTACGGATCTTATTGACGGTAAGCATGTTTCCCCTCCCGAAGTCACCCCAGACCTCGCAGACGCTTTCGAAAAGGCGAACGAACAACAGTAATTCTTTTCTCCTATGAAGAAAGTTCATTTCATCGCCATCGGCGGTGCCGTTATGCACAACCTCGCCCTCGCTCTCCATTCTAAGGGCTACTCTGTCTCTGGCTCAGACGACGAGTTCTTCGAGCCTAGCCGTAGCCGCCTCGCAGCTAAGGGGCTGCTCCCTGACGCCACTGGCTGGCACGCCGAGAGGATTACCCCTGACCTCGACGCCGTCATCCTCGGCATGCACGCCCTCCCAGACAATCCGGAACTCCTCCGCGCTCAAGAGCTCGGTCTGAAGATATACTCCTTCCCTGAATACCTCTACGAACAGACGGCCCACGAGAAGCGTATCGTCGTAGGCGGTAGCCACGGCAAGACGACGACAACGGCTATGATTATGTACGTCCTCCGCAAGTGCGGCGTGGACTTCGACTATATGGTCGGCGCTCAGGTCGAGGGCTTCGAGACTATGGTCCGCCTTAGCCAGTCCGCCAAGGTGGCTGTCTTCGAAGGCGACGAATACTTGACCTCCCCGACTGACCGCCGCTCGAAATTCCTTCACTATCACCCGGATATTGCTATCCTGACAGGCATCGCTTGGGACCATGTCAACGTCTTCCCGACGTTCGACTCCTACGTCGGTCAGTTCCGCAAGTTCGCCGAGAGTATCCAGCCCGGCGGCTCGTTCATTTACTGTGCGACCGACAAGAATCTTGCTGATATTGCCTCCTCTGCGGTCCGTAGCGACGTCACCCTCCACCCCTATTCTGGTTTTGAATGGCACACGGATGCCGACGGCCACACTGTCGCTTCTATCGACGGTCACGACGTTCGCGTCTCGGTCTTCGGTCAGCACAATATGCAGAATATGCAGGCTGCTATGCTCGCCTGCGCTCAGGTCGGCATCTCCCCTGCCCAGTTCGCCGAGGCTATCAGCGACTTCACTGGCGCTGCCCGCCGTCTCCAGCTCCTCGCTGACTCTCCCCGCCTGACGGCCTACCTCGACTTCGCTCACTCGCCTTCTAAGCTGCGCGCTACTGTCTCTGCAGTCCGTGAGCGTTATCCGGACCGTAAGATCGTCGCCGCCATGGAGCTTCACACCTTCAGCAGCCTGACTAAGGATTTCCTCCCTCAATACAACGGGGCTATGGAGAAGGCCGACGTCGCTATTGTCTACTACAATCCCGACGTCCTCCACGCTAAGCACCTAGCCGAGTTTACTCCCACCGACGTGTCCGCCGCCTTCGCGCAGGATGGTCTCGTGGTTCTCCAGTCCTCTGCCGACGTAGAGGCTGCTGTCCGCCGTGAGGCTACCCCAGGCTGTGTCCTCCTCCTGATGTCCTCAGGCGACTTCGGCGGCATCGACATCAAGGCTCTTGTAACTGACTTGTCCCGATGAGCAACGCTAAGTATCTTATCTTCAGCCGTCAGTACGACGCTCAGTCTGCACAGACCTACAGTCGCCTCGTGCAGATCCTCGGTCAGGAGGGCATCACGCCGCTCGTCTGGGGTCAGCTCTACGACGGCATGCTCGCCGCTGGCTTCCCCGAGGTCGAGCGTACCGAGCGCTTCGAGTCAGACTCTGTCGATGCTGACGTCGTACTGAGCGTCGGCGGAGATGGGACGTTCCTCGCTGCCGGCAAGCTCGTCATGGGGACTCAGATCCCTGTCCTCGGCATCAACCGTGGCCGCCTGGGCTTCCTCTCGGATGTCGCCCCAGAGCACCTGCAAGAGGCTATGCACGACGTCCTCGCTGGCAACTACCGTATCATCGAACTGCCCGTCCTCAGCCTCTACGACAAAGAGGGTCGCGAACCTATTGGCTTCGCCATCAACGAGATTGCTGTATCTAAGTGCGACGGCCTCTCGATGCTCAACATAGATGCTGATGTCGACGGCGACTTCCTGACGTCCTACTGGGCTGATGGTCTCATTCTCGCGACTGCCACTGGCTCGACGGCTTACTCGCTGAGCGTCGGCGGCCCTATCGTCTCCCCCTCCCTCGGCAGTCTTATTCTCTCCCCCGTCGCCCCTCACAACCTGACGATTCGCCCTCTGCTGCTCCCCGATAGCGTCGTCGTGACGCTTCGTGTTGACGGCCGTGGCGGTCACTTCATGGCTGCCGTGGACGGACAGACTTTCGTCATGAAGACTGGCACCTGGCTCCGCATCGCCCGTAGCCGCATGACGGTCTGCCGTATCCAGCTCAATAGCTACTCCTTCTTCGAGACTATCCGAGACAAACTCATGTGGGGCGCCGACCTCCGCAACAACTCGTCTAAGTAATACATATTTCCTTCCCCTTCTTTCGGAATACCCTATCCCCTTCCACGTGCATTTTGTACTATTTTCATTCCAACTGAAAATAGTACAGAATTACTGTAAACACATTATGTAACAATTAGTTCCATTGCTCCACTTTTCTACTCTATCGTCTTCGGCAACCCTCTCACTATCCTTACTGTCTCCACGGAGACTCCTATGACCGAGAGCAGCAGGTCGAGTATATATCGCGGATTAGCCTTGACCTCCTCCGCCGTGTTCGGGTCGCAAACTATGCCCGTCTGCTTGTCCTCCTTGATGCGGTAGAACTCAATTACCCACCCTATCGCCGTCCTCCCGTTCAGGACGTACTCCTCCGCCTCGCGCGGTATCCCGGATATAACTATGTTATCGTTGTATACTATCGTCGTGTGGTCGTCCTTCGATGCGTAACGCATCTTCTCGACGTGAAAATTCCCACTCTCCTCGCCCGTGACCGTGACACCCGCCGGCGCCCGCCGACCGACATAGTTGATATGCAGGTCCGCAAGCTGTCGCCCAGCTTCTGCATACGCATGGAAATCCTCATATCTCGAGACTATCGGCAGCCGTGGAAGCCCCCTCTTCAGGTTCGCCGCATACCGCTTGCGATACTCCTCAGAGTGCAATATGCCATAGACGTAGTAGAATATGCCCTCCTTCGTTATCTCATCCCGCAGTCCATACCTCTCCCTCACCTCTTTCAATATCCAGTCGCTTATCCCGTCCTCCCGTTTGTACCCGTCTGTCTCATACCCCTCTACCGATAGCTCCCCAAATAGATTCTTCTCCGCCACCTTCCCCGTCTCCGATATATGACTGTACGTGTAAAGAGGAAAGAAATGTGTATCACCGATAAAATGGAGGTCAACTATACTTGATGACATAAGAGTATAATCCCCACTTACTGCAATCACCCGATTACTGTGTCTTGTGGTTGGCAATACCTTCCTCCAAAGCCCTGGACGTTCTATGACATTGGGGTCATAGTATAGCTCTTGCGTGACAAACGGTCTGTATGTCTCACTGACAAATCTGTCAGGCTGAAATGTAATGACTGTGTTCTGCCTTACTTTTCCTTCCAAACCTACAGTCCATGCTATCCGTTTCTTTGCGGCGTCACTCTTGTCTATGCTTGGCTGGGCGTTTGGATCTACCTGCTTCCGTGTCTCAAAGTCCTCTCGGATCTTTTCATATTCCGTCAGCATAGCACGTACATTGTCCTCTATCTCTTTCCGATTGTATCCGCTCACCCATACGTCGCGGTTACTTGATACCCCGATGATGTTCGCTGTGAAGAAGCTACGCTGCTCTTTCTCGAAGTTCTTGGCTGTCGGTGCAACCGGTATCAACGCTTCGAACGGATCATTATCCGGCCTCTGGTCAAACCAATCATGTAGCGCATTCGGAGTGATGTCCCGCCATGCTATATTTCCGCTCAATACACTCTTCGCCGAAGAGACTATCTGTAATTTCTCGGCCGCTGTCTTGATATAGTCCTCGACTTCGAAATAGTGTATCTCCGCTTTCTGTCCTGCCTTTCGTGGATTCCGGACGAGGAATGTCATGGCTATGGGCTGACGACATCCACTTTCAAAAATCTTTGCGCCCTCTCGCCGGCTCTCTTCGCCCTTGACTCCTATCTGCCGCCCCCTAAGGTTAAAGACGTATATGCTTGTGAACTCGTTCTCGAAGCACCTCCTGATTCCCGTCTCTGTTCCTCCCGTAAGCCAATTTGCCGGCGTGATAAACGCCACGACTCCCCCCTCTGGCGATTGTGCAAGACGATCCGACGCCCAACGGAAAGCCATAATGTAGCTGTTGTAAGATCCTTTGCTGAGTACCGTCGTTTTCTGACTGAGATACGTCTGTTTGATTCGGTCTGTGATGACTGTATAGTCTATCCCTTTGTCTGCAACGTCGTATGGCGGATTGCCTATTATGACGCGTATATTGGCCTTCTTCTGCTGCTGAACTAGCTCCGTGTTCCCAGCAAAGAAATCATCGAGTTCGAACGTCCTCTGCTTCGGCTCCGCCGTCTGGAATGTGTCCGTCAGGCAGATATTGTCGTATGTCAGGTAGTTGTCCGCCGTCCTGTGGTCGACCTCCTGAAATGTCGTCTCTATGTTCGCATCGGCTACGTAATAGGCCAGTAGCAAAAGCTCGTTGGCGTGTATCTCGCTCCTGTACTTCCGCTCCCTGTCCTCCGGTCGTATTAGACCGTCTATCTGTAGGAGGCGCGTGAGGAATGTGCCAGTGCCTGTGAACGGGTCGAGTATCCCGACTCCCTCGTCCGTCAGCCCAACTCCAAACTCGGCCCTCATCAGGTCGTCGGCACTCCTGAGCATGAAGTCGACGCATTCGACCGGCGTATAGATGATGACCTTGTCCTTGACGGCCGTGGTGTTCGTCGTCTGTGGGACGGCTGCCGAGAAGGCCTCCGCAAAGAATCCCTGATATAGGTCTTTTATGATGCGCTGCTTAGCCGCCAAGTTGTCGGTCTCACTGACTGTCGCCCGGACATTGGTGTAGAAGTCGTCCAGCTGGTCTAGGTCCTTGCGAAACGCCTCGTCCGCCAGAACCTCAAGCATCCTCTGCATCGACTTGCTGACCGAATTGTTGCTGCTGAATCCGTAGTTCTCAAAGAGAGCATCAAATATAGGCTGTGCTATCATGTGCTGCGCCAGCATCTCTATGGCCTGCCGCTCGCTGACTGCCGGGTTGAGGTCCGCCCGCAGTCCCTCTATAAAGTCGTTGAACTCGGCTGTGTACTGCCCCTCCTCGACGACGGTGTGATATATGCGGTCCTGGAATGTCCGAGCCATGTCGCCGACCTTCCGACTCCAGTTCTGCCAGTATATTCGGTTCCCGACTTTCTTGACCATCCGCGCATATAGCATCTCGCGCCACTCCGCCGGCTCTGGCCAGTCGAATGTGAAACTGCTTTGTGCATCGGCTCCCGCACCATCATCTCCCGCGCCTATCCCGAAGCCTCCCCCAAATGCCGTACCCGTTCCGGGTGCCACTATGACTGGCTTCTTCTTGTTGAGGTTGATGGTGTTTACCTTCGCCTCGAAACTCGCATCGTTGCTCCTGAGCGCGTTCAGTATCTCCCAGACGGGTCTGAATGCGTCGCTATTGTCGAGCGCATCCTCGGCGCTCATGTGCATCGGGACGACGACGGGGATTATGATGTAGCCGAACATCTTCTCTCCCTTATCCCCTTTTCCTCCTTCTCCTCGTCGGAAATTCCTCATGACGCGCCCGACGCTCTGGACTATGTCGACTTGGCTCTTCTTCGATGCGAGAAAGAGGACGGCGTCGAGAGCTGGCACGTCCACCCCCTCGCTCAAGCACTGGACGTTGCAGACGACGTGACACTCGCCCTCGGGTATGTCCTCCCTGAGATGGTCTAGTATCCGCTGCCTCTCGTCGGCTGGCATCGACCCGTCGACATGCCACGCCTTGACGCTTACGACCTTCTCAGCCTCCTCGTCCGATAGCTGCTCTCTGTATAGCTCGCTGACTTTCGGCATGTTCTCTGCCACCTCTGTCGAGACTACGGCATCTACCGGAGTCTTGCGCGTCCTGCTGATCCGACTGCAGAAGGCTATCGCCCGCTGCATCCTGTTCTTTAACTCCTCCGCCGTGAAGGAGACGCCGTCTTCGAGGGCTATGCGCTTGGAGAGTCCGTTGATGCACCCGATGAGCTTCGCCGTATCGTCATACCTCAACTGTAGCTCGTCGGTCTGGACCTTCTCACGGAGGCTCTTCGGAATGTCGTTCTCTGTCATCGTCAAGACGAGGACTTTGTAATCGGTCAGTAGTCCGTTCTGCACGGCATAGCTGAAGCTTATCTCGTCTATGGTCTTGCCGAAGACTCGCTCGTCGTCCATCGAGTAGAGCAATGCACTGTCGCTCGCCGCCTTCGCCTTGGCTTTCGGCGCATATATCTTCGGCGTCGCTGTCATGTATAGCCTGCGCGTGGCTCGGATATAGTTTTCGTCATGCACGAGGGTGAAACACTTCTCGTCACCTGTGCTCGCTGCGACTGAGGCCGTCCTGTGCGCCTCGTCGCAGATGACGAGGTCTATGTTGAAATCCGCCTCCTTCTGGACGTCGTGGACAACGCCGATGCTCTGGTATGTCGAGAAGATGACGATGCGCCCGCCTTCTCCCCTATACTTGTTTATCTGCCTACATACAGATCTTACATTGGTTGTCGCTGGATACGGCAGCTCCGAGAGGCTGTCGGCTATGTGGTCGTCCTCTGTGTTGAGCATGCTCGCGCTGGCGTCCGAGCAGATGCAGACTGCGTGAATCGGTTGCCGCTTGTCCGCCATCCATGCGTTGAGGGTCTGCGAGAGGAGGGCTATGCTCGGGCAGAGGAAGAGTGTGATGCTCTTCTCCCCTAGCATCTCCTCCGCTATGCGTAGGCTTGTGTACGTCTTGCCCGTCCCGCATGCCATGATAAGCTTTCCCCTTGTCTCGCCCGTGGCATAATGCGCGAGGGCATTGCTGATTACTCGTAGCTGGTCTCGCCGAGGTTGCTTGCCTGGCTGTAGCGCCGTTTCCCCGTCATGCCCGTCGTATAACTTTTGCCAGTCGACACTACTAATCTCGAGGTCGTGCAGATGTATGCGGATCGTCGGGATTGCCTGACCCTCGAAGCTCTCGAGTGCATTCACTCCCCAATGCTCGCTCGTAGATATCCACATGCGATGACCGTAGTTCACCTCCGCGCTTGTGTACGGGTCTTGAAACTTTTTGCCACTATTCGCTATGAAACTGTCAACGTCTTTCTTGTCTATTGTCGTGCCCTCTGCGTAGCACTTGCACTGTATCGCCCACCAATCCCCATCATTGTCGAGTGCGACAAGGTCTATGCCGAGGTCCTTTGTCCCGAGCTCTACTGCTATCGGCGACTCGCCCCACGTCCAGACTTGCTTGAAAAGTGACGCATAGCGTGGATCTGTGCTGAGCCAACGCATCATCAGGTTCTCAAAAAGTGTCCCTTTCTGCCTCTCTGTCGCTGCCGTCCTGTATATCTCGAGTATGTCGTTGATAGTCATCATGATCCTATTTGAATATGTTTTAAAACGCTCTGCGTCCTGCTTCTCGCAAATGAAAAGGCTTTCTAACCAACGTTAAATTTACGTTTTTCCCATCTCTTTGTTTCACCTCCGCATGTCTTTTTCTCTTTCGTCAGCTTCCCTCCGACCCTTCCGACGACACCCTCCGACAACCCCGACGACTCCGACCCCTCCGACAACTCCGACAACTTCGCCCCCTCCGACGACTCCGCCCCTTCAGTTGATTGTTGTTAAGAGCAGACGTTCTTGATGTCAAACACGCAATGTAAAATCGGCAATAGAACACATCTACTGCCGATTTTATATAAACTATTATCTTTTTAGCTCAATAGCTGGCTTATCTTAGCCCAGTAGAAATAAGCTTCTGGCGATATTCGCTTGAGCTTGTTCAATTTAGATGTGAGGACTAGTTCTATATCGAGATTGGAAATGGACAATGGATTGCCATCATAGCGTTCAATAGCAGTCTGCCCCTTTTCAAGCAGAGTAGCGACGTATGCTGCTTTGGCGGCATCAGCAATGGCGTTATCTATGAAATAGTTGCCTCGAAACATGAATGATTTGATCCGACTGACACCCTGCTGAAGCATGGCAAAATTGCCATTGCCCTCTATCCCTCGGGTTGCAAGACATAGTGAAGTCTGGCGAATATCCTCAAATATCAGTTTGGGATCGTTAGGCATTTCCCTATACGATAGTTCTACTTCGGCTATTGGTTCGAATGACTTGGCGGTAATCTCAAGGCTGTCAATTTCCTCAAACAGACGTGCCACATCATATAGTTGTTTGATTATCTCCATGCTACAATCTCGCTCAAGCCCATCCTTTGTCTTCTTGAAGTATGGTATTCCCGTCGTATTAGGTGCGAATGCAGTCAACTTGTCACCGAGAATGTCTCCGATTGAAGGTACTTTCACAAGACTTGGAGTCCCTTCGATTTTCAGAAATGGACTCTCTATTGGCAGCTCTTCAAGTTTCTCGTAGTGACAATCTTCGTTTAGAACGTCCAGCAGAATGCTCTCTTGTCGATTGCAGTCATCGAGAAACGCCACTTGATAGAAGAACTTTGAATGCGTCTTAGGAATGCCTGTCCCTCGTTGTACGCGCTCCACAGACTTGTAGTCGATGAAACCATAATCCTTGTAGGCATTGAGGTATTGTTCTATATCAGTGCCAGGCGGACAGATGATGTCGATGTCAATAGATAGTCTGTGATGCCCATTCTTCAGGAGCAACATCAAGCAACTGCCTCCCTTGAAATGAAACGGACAGCCCGATTGTACAAGCATCTCCAACAGAGAAAAGGCTCTGATAACCTTCTCGATTATGTTCTTGTCGTTGTACTGAAACTCCTTTGATTTCTGCTCAATCCAACTCGCTTCAAATGACTCTTTGCTAATCATCGCGCTTGGCTTATGAGTTTCTCGATCTCTTTGTCGATGCCACGGCGTTTGGCATAGCGCATCATTTTTCCCGTGTTTATTACAAAGAGGTCGAATGCCTGTTGAAACATATTAAACGACTCCGAACCTCGCAGATAGTCGAAGTCGGCATCCTTCTGAGTGTCAACTAGCAACTTTTCCAATGATGGAACTTTTATACCATCCACTTTCATTACTGGCGACTCTGTGACCAATGCTTTCACGATGATACACTCTTCACGAAGGTCAACGTAGTCGGACATAAAAGCGACGCTTGGCTGTTTGTAGACGTTCTTGTACTGCTCTCTAAGTCGTGCAAAAACAGAATCCACTGCATCGCGATTGGTCTCAACGTAGACTGCACGATTGGTTGACAGGTGGTGCTGGATAGGCGCAAGAATACTTCCATCGTAAATGCAGAAGTCAGTGAATGGTAGTTCGTTGGCAAGCTCTGTATGAATCTTTCGCACGAAATCAGATGGCGAGTAAGCGAATTGCTGTTTTTGCGTTATGACGTATACGCCATGTCCAACGCGCACCAACTCGTTATCCTTTGCCAATGAGCTAAGGTATTGCCTCGCTGTAATAGGCTTCATGCCGAAAATAGTTGTCAACAAATCTGCGCTAACCAATCTATTCGCATGAGCATATTCTAGTATTTGAGTCTTACCTGTATTCATGATCACTGTATATGTTTACGCACAAAAGTATATAAATTCGGCAGTAAAACAAACTTATTGCCGAATTTATATTGAGACGGTTTGTGTATATCCACTATGTACAATATTGTTACGCAATCTCTTTTCTCCCCCTCCGACGACTCCGACCCCTCCGACAACTCCGACCCCTCCGGCAACTCCGACGACTCTGACGACTCCGACCCCTCCGACGACTCCGACCCCTCCGGCAACTCCCAATTCCTCATTGATAATCGGGTTATCCCTGTATTAGCCCTCTCCCCCTCCGACGACTCCGACCCTTCCGACGACTCCCTCCGACCCCCTCCGACGACTCCGACCCCCTAATTCCTCATTCCTAATTGGATTAGCCCTGTATTAGCCCTCTCCCCGCCATCTCACACCCAGCAATCCCTTGCTCCATGCGCCCTCAGCCCACTTTCTCGTATCTTCATGCTACCTCTATGCTATCTCCATGCTATCCTCATGCTATCTCCTCCCATACCTCAACCTAAACGCCCCACCTTCTTTCCCCCTCCCAACTCCTCTCTAGATAGTTTTTTATAGTCTATGCCCGACTGCCGTCACACTTTCCACGAAAAATCTGTAATTTAGCAGCCCGAAACGAAACAAATCGAATCGCTGTCCGTAAAATACTGACGGATTTCACGGAAAAAGTAACAAGTAATCGAAATATAAACAGACAGAAATGGGTTTTGTTGAAGAACTTAAGAAGAAGGCCGCGGCTGACAAGCGTCGTATTGTCCTGCCTGAAGGCTACGAGGAGAGAACTCTGAAGGCTGCCGACGAGGTCCTCGGCGAAGGCTGGGTCGACATCATCATCCTCGACAGCGAGGCCAATGTCAAGGCCAACGCCGAAAAGTGGGGCCTCAAGAACCTCGCTAAGGCTAAGGTCGTAGACCCTAAGAACAACCCCGACAAGGCTAAGTACGCCAACATCCTCTTCGAGCTCCGCAAGAGCAAGGGCATGACCCTCGAGCAGGCTGAGAAGCTCACTGAGGACCCTCTCTACCTCGGCTGCCTCATGATCAAGGCCGGCGATGCCGACGGCGAGGTCAGCGGTGCTGACAACTCGACGGGCAACGTGCTCCGCCCTGCCTTCCAGATCATCAAGACGAAGCCAGGATGCAGCGTCGTCAGCGGCGCTTTCCTCATGTTCCTCAAGAACAAGGACTACGGAGAGAATGGCGTCATGGTATTCGCCGACTGCGCAGTCAACCCAGAGGTCAACGCCGCTCAGCTCGCTGAGATTGCTGTCGAGACCGGCAAGACGGCTCGCGTCCTCGGCGGCTTCGAGCCTCGTATCGCCATGCTCAGCTTCTCAACCAAGGGCAGCGCTAAGCACGACGTCGTCACCAAGGTGCAGGAGGCTACGGCTAAGGCTAAGGAACTCGCTCCAGACATGCAGATCGACGGTGAGCTCCAGGCTGACGCAGCTCTCGTTGCAAGCGTCGGCGCCAAGAAGGCCCCAGGTAGCACGATCGCTGGCCACGCCAACACCCTCATCTTCCCGTCTCTCGAGGTCGGCAATATCGCCTACAAGCTCGTTCAGCGTCTCGCTGACGCTGAGGCTATCGGCCCGGTCCTCCAGGGTATCGCAAGGCCTGTCAACGACCTCAGCCGCGGCTGCTCCGTAAGCGACATCGTCAAGATGATCGCTATCACGGCCAACCAGGCTATCTAAGACCCATCTAAGGGCAGCCAGCCCCGAGGGTTCACATAAAGGGTCTGGGAGTGTCGACACACTCATCGTGAAGCGTGGCGCTCCCAGACCTTCTTTTTTTTGAGGCAACTTCCTCCACCGTCCGCCTCTATCAACAACAAATAATAGTAATACAAGTAATGAAAAATATTTTGGTGCTCAACTGCGGCAGCTCATCTATCAAGTACAAGCTTTTTGAGATGGAGAGCCGTAAGGTTGTTGCTAACGGCGGCATCGAGAAAATCGGCATGCCGGGCTCTTTCATCAAGTACTCCCTCCGCAACGGCGAGAAGAAAATCGAGGAGACAAGCATCCCCGAGCATACTAAGGGTGTCGAGATCATCTTCAGCAAGCTGACCGACCCGAACGAGGGCGTCCTCAAGTCTCTCGACGAGCTCGACGCTGTCGGCCATCGTATGCTCCATGGCGGCGCTAAGCTCACCAAGAGCTCGATCCTCACCAAGGAGGTCCTCGACATCTTCGAGGCTTGCTCAGACATGGGCCCGCTCCACAACCCGGCTAACCTCAAGGGCGTCAACGCCGTCAAGGCACTCCTCCCTAACCTCCCGCAGGTAGGCGTCTTCGATACGGCCTTCCACCAGACGATGCCTGACTACGCCTACATGTACGCACTCCCTTACGAGTACTACGAGAAGTACGGCATCCGTCGCTACGGCTTCCACGGAACGAGCCACAAGTACGTCTCTCGCCGCGTTTGCGAGTTCCTCGGCGTCAGCCCGATAGGCAAGAAGATCATCACCTGCCACATCGGCAACGGCGGCTCTATCTCCGCTGTCGTCGACGGCAAGTGCGTCGATACGAGCATGGGTCTCACCCCGCTCGAGGGCCTCATGATGGGTACCCGCTGCGGCGACATCGACCCGGCTATCATTCCTTACCTCATGAAGCACGAGGGCCTCACCGCAGACCAGATCGACACTATCATGAACAAGAAGTCTGGCCTCCTCGGCGTATCAGGGACGACGTCCGATATGCGCGAGATCCAGGCTGCTCGCGACAAGGGCGACAAGCGCGCCGCCCTCGCTCAGGATATGTACTACTACCGCGTCCGTAAGTACATCGGGACCTACGCTGCCGCTATGGGTGGCGTCGACATCATACTCTTCACCGGCGGCGTCGGCGAGAACAAGGTCGATTGCCGTGAGACGGCTTGCCGTGGCCTCGAGTTCATGGGCGTCGAGCTCGATGTCGAGAAGAACAAGACTATCATGGGCGAGGAGGCTATCATCTCCAAGCCGTCTTCTAAGGTGACGGTCTGCGTCATCCCGACCGACGAGGAGCTCATGATCGCTATGGATACCGACGAACTCACCAAGGGCGCCGAGACGCTCAAGGCGTAGTCGCACTGTCATTTGAATTTCCATGAGAGGGGGAACGGGCTTCGGCTCTTTCCCTCTCTTCTTTTTCATCCCCTTTTGACTTCCGACAACGAACATATTGGCTGAGATTAAAAGAGGTAGGTGAATGGAAAGAGGGATATATCCCGAATTATTTATATCTTTGTAGTTAGAAATAAATACAACAGAGGGAAGAGCATGATATACTCAATGACAGGCTACGGAAAGGCTACCGTAGAGCTACCGAGCAAGCGAGTCATCATCGAGGTGAAGGGACTCAACAGCAAGCAGCTGGACATAGCAGCTAAGGTACCGACTCTCTATCGCGAAAAGGAGATGGAGATGAGGGGTCTCATCGCTCAGCGTATCAAGCGCGGCAAGATCGACTTCAACATATATCTCGAACGCCATCAGACTGACGACATGGCGAACATCGACATCGAGCTCGCCGCTAAGTACTACGAGCAGATAAAGGAGCTCAACAAGCGTCTCGGGTTTCACGATCAGATCCTTTGGGAAGGCGAGAGGGAGGCTCTCGCAACCTACGAGACTCAGACGGTGAAGGCTCTCCTGTCTCTCCCAGACGTTGTACACAGCGAGCAGCAGGAGCTCGACGAGGACGAGTGGAAGCATGTCCGCGCCGGCGTCGAGGAGGCTATCGACCACTTCGTCGACTTCCGCCGTCAGGAAGGTGCTGCCCTCGACAAGGATCTCCGTCAGCGTATCGACCTTATCAAGTCATACTCCCTCGAAGTACCTAAGTACGAGACTGAGCGCGTCGAGAAGATCAAGGCCCGCATAACGTCCAACATAGAGGAGGTCGTCGCAAAGGACCGTATCGACCAGAATCGCCTCGAGCAGGAACTGATATACTACATCGAGAAACTGGACATCAACGAGGAGAAGGTCCGCCTCGCCAACCACCTCGAGTACTTCCTCTCCACTATGGACAAGGAGGACGAGGCCGGTAAGAAACTGGGCTTCATCGCTCAGGAGATGGGCCGTGAGATCAACACCCTCGGCTCTAAGGCCAATCAGGCTGAGATGCAGAGGCTCGTCGTCCAGATGAAGGACGAACTGGAAAAGATTAAGGAACAAGTACTGAACGTATTATGAGCACCACGGGAAGCATCCTGATATTCTCGGCCCCGTCAGGGTCGGGAAAGTCGACTATCATCAACCATCTGCTTGAACTCGGTCTGCCTCTCGAGTTCTCTATCTCGGCGACGAGCAGGAAGCCGCGAGGCGAAGAGCAGGACGGCAAGGAGTACTATTTCCTGACGACTGAGGAGTTCCGCAAGAGAATCGACGAGGATAAGTTCGTCGAGTACGAGGAAGTCTACTCGGGATGCTACTACGGGACGCTCTGGAGCGAGGTCGAGAGAATCAAGAACAAGGGTAACGTGATCGTCTTCGACGTCGACGTCGTCGGCGGTCTCAACCTCAAGAAGATTTTCAAGGACGACGCTCTGACTATCTTCATTCAGCCACCTAGCATCGAGGAGCTTCGCCGTAGGCTCATCGGCCGAGGAACTGACTCTATGGAGAAGATCGAGCAGCGTGTCGCAAAGGCGGCAATAGAGCTCGAGAAGAGCAAGGACTTTGACCGCATCGTCGTCAACGACGACCTGCAGAAGGCGTTGAAAGACGCAGAAGAGGTTGTGAGAGGCTTCATCTCGACCGAGAAGTGATGATTGAGACTGGCCTTCTCTTCGGCTCCTTCAACCCGATCCACGTCGGACACCTGATGCTGGCGCAATATGCGCTCAACTTCGGTGGCGTAGACGAGGTGTGGATTGTCGTCAGCCCCCACAACCCTTTCAAGCAGCAACGCGACCTCGCCGACGCTGAGCACAGGTGCGAGATGGCTCGGATTGCTACGAAGGACAGTGACAACATCAAGGTCTGCGACGTCGAGTTGCATCTGCCTCTGCCTTCCTACACGATTCAGACGATGACTCGCCTGAAAGAGGACTACCCAGACAGGCGTTTCAGCATCATCATGGGCGGCGACAACGTCGAAGGTCTCCCGAGATGGAGAGAGGCCAATCGTCTGCTCAGCGGTCAGCGATTCCTGATATATCCTCGCCCCGGCTACTCCCCGAATACTGAGCAGGTGACGAAAATGGGAGCCACGGTCGAGATGCTCGACGCTCCTCAAGTCGACATATCGTCGACGATGATTCGCGAATGGACAAAAAACAGTATAGAGACCCGATACTTCGTGGCAAACGGTGTAGCAGAGTACATCGCTCAAAATGGCCTATACAAATAGTGCCTCTCGCAGAGGCATAGCATCAAGAGTGAAGTTAAGGAACATTATCACCCACAATCGATGAAGCATTTACTCCCACTCCTCGTCGGCCTCGCAATAGCGACAGGCGTCATGGCTGGACCTGCACCCAAAAGGGTCTACATCCCGATGGACTACAGTACGGCAGGCTACATGGCGTCCGAGACTGACATACCAGACGTCGGCATTGCTGTGTGTGTCCCGCCGACAGGAAAAGACGATAGCAAGGAGATTCAAAAGGCGATAGACTACGTCTCTGCCTTGCCAGCCGACAAGGACGGACACCGTGGTGCTGTCCTCCTGACCGATGGGACATACCTGATAGACAAGGCGATAACGATAAGTCAAAGCGGCGTCGTCCTGAGAGGCTCCGGAGAGAAGACTGTCTTGAAGAAGACGGGTTTCGACAGGGGGGCTGCAATATATGTCCGCGGTAGTCAAGAGACGATAATTGGCGACAAGACGACGATAAAAGGGAACGTCAGAGCAGGCGCTACGGCTTTAAGAGCTGAGAATACTGACTTTCTTAAGAACGGTGACAGAGTGGAGGTCTTCCGCCCATGCACCAAGGAGTGGATCGCAAGCCTCGCTATGAACGACTTCGGCGGCGGCCTCGACTACACGGGCTGGAAGGAATCCGACATCGACTTGTCATGGACTCGAGAAGTCACTGCCGTCAAGGGTGACTCGATATTCCTCGACTCGCCGATAACTTGCTCGATAGACGAGCAGTCAGGCGGTGCAGAGATAAGGAAGTCTGAGAACAAAGGCGAGATAAGGGAGTGCGGTGTCGAAAACCTTCGTATAGTGATGGCTGTCAACGACTGGAACCCGAAAGACGAGGACCACACGTGGGACGGTATTCACATTGACTACGCTCGCGACTGCTGGGTCCGCAAGATATGGTTCTGCCACACTGCCGGCTCGGCTGTCAACATTCAGAAGGGCGGCAGCCGCATAACTGTCGAGGACTGCATAGCTTCTGAGCCTGTCAGCGAGATCGGCGGTTGGCGTCGACGCACCTTCCTGACTCGTGGTCAGCAGTGTCTCTTCCAACGCTGCGTATCGAAAGACGGTATCAACGACTTCGTGACTGACTTTTGCGCCGCCGGTCCTAACGCCTTCGTCCAGTGTGAAGGTCTGAGGAGCAAGGGCTTCAGCGGCTCCGTGGGCTCCTGGGCTCCAGGTATCCTGATGGACATTGTGGACATCGACGGTGGCGACATCAAGATGGCTAACCTCGAACAGTATCAGATGGGGACTGGCTGGAACACCGCCAACTCTATGGCCTGGCAGTGCACGGCCGCCAACATCCTGATTTACTCGCCAGACACTGTCAACGTCAGCTCGGGACACGGTTGCTGGGGCACCCTGACTGGCAACGGTCACTGGACGAGCAGCAACGACCACGTCTCGCCCCGCAGTCTCTTCTATGCTCAGCTCGAAAAGAGAATCGGGAAGGACAAGAGAGATGGGAGGATCCTCCCGAGAGACGACAATGCGACGAGCAGTCCGACTGTCGAGCAGGCCGCCGAACGTGCTATGGAGTCGCTGACGACGAGGAGGCTCACCCTCGAAGAGTGGATCGGCCAGCAGAAGTTCTCTGCATCGACGTCTGCTGATGGCGTCAAGAAGAGTAGCGAACTGACTGTCAAGGAGAAGAAGGATAATAAAAGAAAGGAAAACAAAGTAACGGCTATTGGGTGCAACGTAGAAAACGGCAACCTGACTGTCGGGGGTGAATACGTAGTCGGGACGCGTTATGCTATCCCCTGGTGGAACGGGAGGACGAAAGACAACTTCACCAAGAATGGCGCATCGGCTGCCGTCACCCGTTTCGTACCTGGTCGCGAGGGTATTGGCTGGACTGACCACATCGACAGCGTCGTCACTATGATGGAGGCCCGTAACTTCGGTATGCTCGACCACCACTATGGCCTCTGGTACGACCTTCGGAGGATTGACCACGAGAGGGTCAGACGTTCCGACGGCGAGGTCTGCCCGCCTTTCTATGAGCAGCCATTTGCCCGCTCGGGCGTCGGGACGGCTTGGGACGGTCTGTCTAAATACGACCTGACGAAGCCTAACGAATGGTATTGGCAGCGACTACGCCAGTTCGCCTCCTCGGCAGCAAACCACGGCAAGGTCCTCTACTGCGAGCACTACTTCCAGCACAACATCCTCGAGGCTGGCGCTCACTGGGTGGACTGCCCATGGAGACCGGAGAACAACATCAACGATACGTATCACGCCTTCCCAGAGCCTGTTCACTTCGCCGGCGACAAGCGTATTTTCTATGCTGAACAGTTCTACGACACAAAGAACGAGAGGCTTGTGGCTCTTCACAAGGGATACATCCGCATGTGTCTCGAGGAGATGAAGGACAACCCGAACGCTATCCACGTTCTGAGCGACGAATACACTGGCCCGGAGCATTTCGTCCGCTTCTGGCTGGAGACGATAGCTGAGTGGGAGAAGGAGACGGGTCGCAATGTCCTCGTCGCCCTGAGCTGCACGAAGGACGCGCAGGATGCTATCCTAAAAGACGAGAATCTGAGCAAGACGATAGACATCATCGACATCCGCTACTGGCACTACAACACAGCTGGACTCTGGGCTCCAGAGGCTGGCAAGAACATGGCTCCTCGTCAGTGGATGCGCAAGATGAAGGTCGGTAAGACTTCTAACGCTGAGGCCTACAAGGCGGTCAGCGAATACCGAAAGGCTTACCCGGACAAGGCTGTCACTTTCTTCTCTCAGCAATATCCGAGCTACGGATGGGCGATTCTGATGGGAGGCGGCTCGCTCGCCAACGTCAAGATTGACAGCCGTGAACTGCGGACCGCACTGAAGTCTATGACGCCTGCTGAAGGCGACGGATGCTGGATTCTGGAGTGCAAAGACGGCATCTTGGCATACAAGACTGGCGACGGTGCAAAGTGCCAAGTCCCCGCCGGTAAGTACGACGTCATGACGATTGACGAGACGACTGGCGCTGTCCGCCAAAAGGCTAAGAAGCAAAATCTCAGCGGAGACCATAAGCTGAGTGAGAGGATTACGTGGCTCAAGAGACTTTAGAGACAACAGACGACAATACAGATGAAAATTATCGAGACTATCAAGGAGCGTCTACGCCGACTCTCTTTCAGGACGGGACTGATTGTCCTCCTCCTGTGTATCCCGTGCTATGTCATAGCGTTATGGGGCTTCTGGGACGAAGACACGTCGATAGCCGAGAAGGGTGTGCGGTTCACTGTGTTCTTCGGTCTGGCAAAGACGTTCCAATATGGAGGTCTTACTATCCTCGGTGCCGAAGGCTTGAAGAGAGTGAAGGCCGCTTTCAAAAAGAGTGAAAATATTGAGAAATAATAATCAACGAGACAAAAGAGACATGATACAACATATAGTACGAAGGATTGCCGCCGGCATTCTGATGACTTGCTGGGGCATTGAGATGATGGGCACCATCACTGTGACTGACCTGCGGACGGAGCACCTGACGAACCCTCTCGGCATCGGGACATGCGAACCACGTTTCGGCTGGAGGATTGAAAGCGACGAGAACGACGTCCGTCAGACTAGTTACAGGATCATCGTCTGCAGTAGCCGTGAGAAGGCTGCCGCAAAGGAAGGCGACCTATGGGACAACGGCTACGATAGAGGTTATTCCCAATGGATTGAATATAAAGGCAAAAGGCTCAAGGCAGAACAGCAGTACTATTGGCGTGTCGAGGTGAAGACGAACAAGGGTACTACGGTCTGGAGCGACATTGCGACTTGGAGCATTGGCAAGTTGACCGAGGGCGACTGGAGCGGACAATGGATCGGCCTCGACTCTGCAAACCCCTGGGACGTTGAAAACGAGCACAGCCGCCTCTCCTCTCGCTACCTCCGAACGGAGTTCAACATCGACAAGGAGATCAAGAAGGCAACGCTCTACATCTCCGGCCTGGGTCTCTACCAGGCTTTCATCAACGGCAACAAGGTTGGCGACCGCGAACTCGCACCGTCCCCGACTGACTACCGCCGCACGACTCTCTATAATACCTACGACGTGACGTCGGCCCTCCAGAACGGCGACAACGCTATCGGCGTCGTCCTCGGCAACGGCAGGTTCTACACGATGCAGCAGCACAAGAAGACGTACAAGATCACGAACTTCGGCTACCCTAAACTTCGTGCCAACCTCGTCATCGAGTTCGCCGACGGCAAAAAGCAGGTCGTCGCCACTACGAACAAATGGCGACTGAACGCCGATGGCCCTATTCGCTCGAACAATGAGTACGACGGCGAGATTTACGACGCACAAAAGGAGCTGGGCGAATGGACTAAGGCTGGCTACGACGACAAGAGTTGGCAAGAGGCGGAAAGGGTCGGTGGCCCATACGGCAGCCTCAGACCTGAGGAGATGCCCGGCATGAAGGTCGTCGGGACTGTCAAGTGCGAGTCTGTGATAACAACGGGGTCTCGCCACATTGTCAGCTTCGAACAGAACATGGCTGGCTGGGTAAAGATCCGACTTAACGGCCTCGCTGCTGGCGACACTGTCAAGATACGCTACGCCGAGACGCTGAAGGACGGTGAACTATACACTGAAAACCTCCGACACGCCGAGAGCACCGACACCTACATCGCCAACGGCAAGGAGAACGGGACTTGGTGGCGACCGACTTTCGTCTACCACGGCTTCCGCCATGTCGAGATAAGCGGTCTTAAGTCTTTTACGGCGAAAGACATCATCGCCGAGAAGGTCTCCGACGAGATGGAGATGACTGGCCACTTCAAGACTAACAACGAGACTCTCAACAAGGTTTACGAAAATGCGGTACGTGGCATCGAGGCTAACTACAAGGGTATGCCCGTCGACTGCCCTCAGCGTGACGAACGTCAGCCTTGGCTCGGCGACAGGACTGTCGGGAGCTCTGGTGAGTCCTACGTCTTCGACAACTACGCACTGTACAAGAAATGGATGCGCGACATCGAGGAGGCACAACGCGAGGACGGCTGCATCCCAGACGTTGCACCTGCCTTCTGGAACTACTATTCCGACAATGTCACGTGGCCCGCTGCTATGCCTTTCACTCTCATGATGCTCGGCGAGAGGTACGGCGACTGGGACCAATTCTGGATACACTACCAGGCATTGGTAGACTGGATGGAGCATATCAAGGAAAGATACTGGAAAGATGGGCTTGTCACGAAGGACAAGTATGGCGACTGGTGCGTACCGCCCGAGGACATCAAGATGATCCACAGTCAAGACCCTGCACGTCAGACTGACGGGACCTTGATCTCGACAGCCTACTACTACTATATCTGCAAGAACATCATGGCTACAAGGGCAATGACTCCAGAGGAGAGGGAGTTCTTCGAGAAGGTGGCTGAGCGGACGAAGGAGGCTTTCATGCGCACTTTCCTCACTCGCAAGGAGGGGACTGCTACTGTCCCTGACCACATCCTCTACCCGGATAGCACCTTCTTCGGCAACAACACTGTGACGGCAAACCTTCTCGGCCTGCTCGTGACCGACGACCCGTATGTCCGCAAGATGGCTGCCAACAATATCGTCCGCAAGATTGTCACAGACAACAAGGACCACATCTCCTCCGGCGTCATCGGCATCTCTTGGCTCATGAGGGCCCTCGCCGACATGGGGCGCAACGATGTCGCATGGAACCTCGCCACTCAGAAGACCTACCCGAGCTGGGGCTACATGGCGGAGAACGGCGCTACGACGACATGGGAGCTGTGGAACGGCAACACGGCGAGCCCTAAGATGAACAGCGGCAACCACGTGATGCTCCTCGGTGACCTCATCACATGGATGTACGAGAAGATTGGCGGCCTGCAAAACGTCGGGACTCAAGAGATTGAGCTGAAGCCTGACTTCTCTGTCGACGAGATTGACGACATCGACTGCTCCTACAAGAGTATCTACGGACTGATCGTCAGCAAGTGGAAAAAGGTGAACGGCATGCTGAAATGGCACATAGAGATTCCTGCTAACACTACTGCTACTATCACCTTGCCAGACGGGACGACTAAGAAGCTCGTGAGCGGCAGACACGATATAGAGGTAAAACTCCCGACTGCCGACAAGGCTATCGTCAAGGACGAGTTTCTCTACACTGAAGCATCATTCCCGCAGTGCCACAGTGCAAGCATCGTCGAGACTAGCAAGGGCGACCTCGTGGCAACGTACTTCGGCGGCAAGCACGAGCGCAACCCTGACGTCTGTATCTATGTCAACATCAAAAAGAAGGGCAGCGACAAGTGGAGTGAGCCGATATTGGCTGCCGACGGCGTCTTCGTCCTCGGCAGTCCAGACGCTCAGCTAGCTGGCATCGTCGACACTACGACCGAGGCTTCGGCAGGCCCTATCAAGAAGAGGCTCAAGGACAAGGTCTTCAACAAGACGGAGAATAGTAAGCTAAAGCGCAAGGCTTGCTGGAATCCTGTCATTCACGAATTGCCAAACGGTGAACTCGTGATATACTACAAGATTGGCCTCAAGGTGGCTGACTGGACTGGATGGTGCGTACGCTCTAAGGACGGTGGCAAGACTTGGCAGGACAGGGAACCTCTGCAAGAGGGCTTCCTCGGCCCAGTTAAGAACAAGATTGTGACGAACAAGGTTCGCATGATCGCCCCGACAAGCATCGAGACCAACGGTTGGAGGCTGTACTTCGAACTGAGCGACGACAATGGTAAGACATGGCGCAAGACTGACTTTGTCAAGGCGGACAGCGGCGTCCTCGCTATCCAGCCTACTATCCTCGTCCTCCCAGACGGCCGCCTCGAAGCTCTCTGCCGCACTCGCAGCCGCTTCATAGGTGTGACGTTCAGCAACGACAACGGCGAGACATGGAGCAAGCTGGAACTCATTGAGACACCCAACAACAACAGCGGAATCGACGCTGTCAACCTGAAGGACGGCTCCTACGCTCTCATCTGCAACGACTGGCCTATAGAAAAGGACAAGACGAAGGGAGCTAGGACGCCTATCTCACTGATGAGAAGCACCGACGGACTGAAATGGACGCATTGGCTTACGCTCGAGGACAGCCCAATAAGTCAGTATTCGTATCCATCGATTATTCAGACGAAAGACGGTCATATTCACGTCGTCTACACTTGGAGACGTCTGAGAGTAAAACATGAGGAGATAATACCATAGTGGACGAAAAGAAGAGTCATACGAAACCACGAACTGTGCTCGAGCTTCTGGCCCCTGCACGAGATGCGGAATGTGCCAGGGCTGCCATAGACCACGGCGCTGACGCGATATACATGGGAGCTCCTCAGTTCGGAGCTCGCAAAGCGGCATCTTGCAGCCTCGACGACATCAAGGGCGTCGCCGACTATGCCCACGCCTATGGCTGCCGCCTCCACGTCGCTCTCAACACGATACTGAGGGACAGCGAAGTCGAGGAGGCTAGGCACATGGCTTGGCAACTCTATGAGGCTGGGGCTGATGCCTTGATTGTTCAGGATACTGCACTTATGTGCGGCGATATGCCTCCTATCGAACTTCACGCCAGCACTCAGTGCGACAACAGGACGGCTGAGAAGGTACTCTTCTGGGAGAAGATGGGGCTCGCACAGGTGGTCTTGGCGAGAGAACTGTCGATAAGCGAGATAGCTGAGATTGCTAAGCAGAGCAACGTCAGGCTTGAGGCATTCATCCACGGCGCCCTCTGCGTCAGCTTCAGCGGTCAATGCTACATGAGCTACGCCATTGGCGGCCGTTCTGCCAACAGAGGCGAATGTGCTCAGCCGTGCAGAATGGCCTACGACGTGACGGCGGCGGACGGCTCGTCCCTATGCAAGAGGCGTCATGTCCTGTCGCTTAAGGACAACAACCAGACGCAGAACATTGAGGCTCTGATTGATGTCGGTGTGTCATCTTTCAAGATTGAGGGTCGACTCAAGGACGCTGCCTACGTTTCCAACGTCACGATGCACTATAGGCAACTTCTGGACCAGATAATAGCAAGGAAACCTGAACTACGAAGGCTGTCTGTCGGCGAGGTGATACCGTCGTTTTCTCCAGACGTCCGCAAGAGTTTCAACCGTGGGTTCACTGACTACTTCGCCCACGGGAGGCAGAATGACATCTGGCAGCCGCTGACTCCCAAGTCGATTGGCGAGCCGATAGGCAAGGCAACATCCTGCAAGGGTAACGAGGCTGACATTGCCACGTCTGTCAAGATTGCCAATGGCGACGGCCTCGTCTATATATCTACTGACGGACGCACGGGCGGCATGAGGGTCAACACTGCGACTGACAAGGGTAAGGTCCAGCACGTCTCCTGCCAGAGCATCGCAGGCCTGCACGTCGGCGACATGATATTCCGAAATCTCGACACTAAGTTCGAGGCTCTGCTGAAAAACGACTCAACTCGACGACTTGTCGATATCGACATCTGCGCAACGATAGTAGGCAACGACTTGACTGTCAGCATCAAAGACATCGAGGGCATATCTTCGCAGACCACGACGCACATTGAATGTGAGAAGGCTCGTAACGCAGGCGCAGGCGAACAAGCATTGCGCAACGCAATGAACAAGACTGGCGACACTATCTTCCGCCTCCGAGACATGAGCGTAGCTGACGAGGTCGGCGAACTGTTCATCCCTCAGTCTGTATGCAACGGGATACGACGAACCGCTCTCGCCGAGCATCTTGCAAAAAGAATCGAAGCTCATCGCCCCCTACCCTACACCCGAATGGTTGAAGGCGACGTACGTTTTCCCGCAGAAGGCGTACTCGTTCAAGAAGCCAACATTCTCAACGCCGAGGCCAAGGCATTCTACGAAAGTCATGGCGCCGAGGTCTCTCAAATGGCTTTCGAGAGCAAGAAGAAAGTGCCGAGCGGGGCTGTCGTCATGACCACAAGGCACTGCATCCTTCACTCGCTGGGTCGCTGTATCAAGACCAATCCTAAGAACGCATCTCTGCTCCCCCTACACATCACTTCTGACAATAACACATTCTTAATTAAGACTGATTGCAAAGCCTGCGTGATGCGGGTATTCAAACAATGAACACTAAAATAAACTACAATTCAAACACAGGCGGCTACGTCCTCGCCATTCTCGGCTCTGTCTCCTATGGTCTCAACCCGCTTTTCGCCCTTCCTCTCTACGCCCACAACTACTCGCCGACTGAGGTGGTCTTCTACCGCTATATCATGGCTGCCGTCATCATGAGCTTCATCGTGTGGCTGAAAGGCGAGAGACTTATAATGAGCCGTCGCGAGACTTGGCAGGCTGCACTGATGGGCATCTTCTTCGCGCTCTCCTCTCTCCTGCTCTTCGCCAGCTTCGTCTACATCGACGCCGGCATCGCCTCGACAATTCTCTTCACCTACCCTCTCTTTGTCGCCCTGATGCAGTGGAAATTCTTCGGCGAGAAAGCGAGTGCCGCCACCTGGACGGCTCTGCTCCTCGCGACTATCGGCATCGTCCTTCTCTACGAGACTGATGGCAAGACCCTCGACCCTATTGGCGTCGTGCTGGTCCTCCTCAGCTCCCTGACCTACGCTATCTACATCGTCGGGGTCAACAGGAGCAGCCTCAAGAGTATGCACACTATGACGCTGACTTTCTATACTCTCATCAGCGGGACTATCCTCTTCTCCGCCGTCCTCGCTATCGAGGGTGGTCTGTCCCCTCTTCGCGTCCCCAGCGACTACCTCAACGCCGCCGGCCTCGCTATTTTCCCGACTATACTCTCCCTCGTCATGGTGACCCGCAGCATCCACACTATCGGATCTACTCCCGCCAGCATCATTGGCGCCCTCGAGCCTCTCACGGCCCTCGGCATCTCTCTCCTCTTCTTCGACGGTCATCTCAACCTGTCGAACTGGCTGGGCATCCTCCTCGTCCTCTTTGCCGTGGCTCTGACTGTCATCAAGAAATGATTTTCCTCTGAACGGCTTTCTGAATACGTTCCTAAACGCCTTTTGAACGCCTTTTGAACGAGAACTGAATAATAGTCGAGGGGGCGAAACGTCGTGCGTTTCGCCCCCTCGTTGTCTATAGCTCTTGTCAGACCTACTTCCTGAACAGGAAGTGCTTTGCTATCGTCTCGTTGTTGTAGACACAAGCAATGGTCTCTGCAAACATCTCCGCTATCGAGAGAACCTTGATCTTGTGACTCTGCTGCTTGAGCGGTATGGAGTCCGTTATGACGACCTCCTCGATTGACGATTTCTCGATGTTGTCGAACGCCGGTCCTGAAAGGACGCCGTGTGATGCAAACGCCCTGACGCTCTTTGCTCCCTGCTCCATCATCTTGTCCGCTGCCGCTGACAGTGTACCTGCCGTGTCTATCATGTCGTCAAGCAAGATGACGTTCTTGTCCTTCACGTCGCCTATGATCCTCATCTCGCCTACGACGTTAGGACGCGGACGATGCTTGTGGCAGATGACCATCGGGACGTCAAAGAACTTCGCATAGCTGTTTGCTCGCTTGGCTCCTCCTGCATCAGGCGATGCCATAACCATGTCCTCCAAGCCCAACGCCTGAATGTACGGGACGAAGATTGTCGAACTATACAGGTGGTCGACCGGTATGTTGAAGAATCCCTGTATCTGGTCGGCATGCAAGTCCATCGTGATGACACGATCTACTCCTACCGCTGCCAACAAGTCGGCTACGAGCTTCGCGCCTATTGCGACACGTGGCTGATCCTTGCGATCCTGACGGGCATATCCGAAGTATGGTATGACCGCATTGATACTCGCCGCCGATGCGCGCTTCGCCGCATCGATCATCATCAGCAGCTCAAACAGGTTGTCCGCTGGCTGGAACGTGCTCTGTATCAAGAATACGTGCGACCCGCGGATGGTCTCATTATACATCGTCGTATACTCCCCGTCAGAGAATAACAACTTGTTGACTTTGCCGAGATCCTGTCCATAGGCCGCGGCTATCTTCTCGGCAAGATACTTTGTAGCTGTGCCTGCGAAGATTTTGACAGATGATTGAGGTTGCATGCTATATTTCGCCTTTTATCTTTTGCAAAAGTAATAAAGTTTACGGGTTATATTTCGCCAACCGTAAAATTTTCTGGTCGTCGCGCTCTTTCATGAGCTCTTCGACGCTGACTCCCTCTGCATTTTGCATGTAGGAGCATACTATCCGATATGCTACGTATGTCGCAGCCCTGCCAGGAGACTCATTCCCAAAGAACACTGTGAACGGCGTCTCATTGACTAGTTTCGACTTGTCCATCTGGTTCGTACTGAACAATAGCTTGTGCTCCGCCATATAAGCCCACATCCGACCTTCATTCCGCTCACACCACTCGACCTGTGCTTCGCTATACCCGAAGAGTCGCGTCAACTCTATGTCCGGCAGACACGCATGTGTGGCATACAATACTTTTCCCCTATACATCAGGGCGGAGAACACGTCGTCCTTCTCACTGACCTGTGGCATCGTCGACACCACCCACGCCTCGACAAGGTTCGGGACGATGAACTCCGGAGTCCTCGTCACCCTCGCATACCTCGGCAGCTCGAGCCAGTCGTAAAACCGACAATCCTGACCCAGAAAATGCTCGATGCTGAACGATATATATGCAGAGTCTACAAACATCTTGCTGTTGAACCCCGAGAAGTGGCAGTTTACCTCCTTCGGCACCGGCTGACTCGGAAACAAAGATGCAAAACAAGAGAAAGCATCACTCAACTCGTCGTCTATGTCTAGCTTCCCCCAGACGCTGTCACACGCCGCCAGGACCTCCCCATTCTCGTCATACGAAAGGAAACGTTGAGCATTTGCCACGAACTCCGGGGTCCCAGGCTCCCCGACTTTTATCTCGTACCGACAATAATCCCTGAAATACTCCCCATACTTCTCTGTCAACTGCGCCGAGAGCTTCGTCATGTCTCCCTCACCACTCTCCATGAAGTCTTTGTAGAACGGCCGCACCTTCAGCTCCTGCCTGCAGCCAGCGATGTCCGGATGCTTAAATCCCGTACCTGTGCATCCAGCCATCAGGATGCTCAGAACGAACAAACACCCTAAAAGAAAAGGGTAGGTCGCGCTCCGCAAGCCTACCCCTATGTTCTCTTCTCGCCTATGGCTCATCTGCTATGTCGATGTCGTCAAAATTGTCCGTCGGCTTCTCGACCTCATCTGCTTCCTCTTCCTCTTCTACGTCCTCTCCTCCCTCAAGGTCAAGATCGTCTTCCCCTCCAACTGAATCCTCAAGATCCTCCATGTGGTCCTCCGATATCGGGAACTTGATCAGGTAATAGTAGTCGTCGGTCTCAAACGGTAGAGCCGCCATGAACTTTCCACCACCTACATCATACATCTGTATCTCAGACGTATAACCCAACGGATAACGCTCCGCAATGGCCTCACGAAGCTTCTCGTCTATCTTTTCGTAGCTCTTGATTACTCTTGGTTTCTGTTTAACCATAAATCTTCGTATTATTATCTTCGATTCAGCGTTCGGGGAACCCGCAGACTATCCCGTCGCTTCCTCTTTCGCCTCATTTTGAAAGCAAATATAGTAACTGTTTTATTTGCGAAAACTCCTTACCCGACAATTTCTTCCGCACTACTTTACTTTTCTCCCTCCCACACTCACAACTCCCACATTATCACCGTTTTAATACAATGCAAAAAATAATTAAATATCATTATTTCTGCCTTTATTCTGACTTTTCAAAGTCTATTAACGGTCTTCCTCCCTCCATTCCGTCGGTGTCTTGCCAAAACTCTGCTTGAAGCACTTGCTGAAATACTTCGCATCGGTAAATCCACAGTCTAAGGCTATGTCCGCGACCGGCGCACTGCTCTCCCGCAGCATGTCCCCTGCTCTCTTCAGCCTCGCCGACTTCAACAACTCCGCCGGCGTCAGTCCGACCATGCTACGCGTCTTCCGGCTCAGCCCACTCAGGCTCGTCGCAGCCGCCTCCGCCATGTCGCTCATCCTGACCTCTGAGTCTCCTATGTGCTGCTCTATGAACGCCATTATCCTCCTCATCGTCGGGTCGTCTGTCACTCTCTTCTGCGGCTCAGCGGTCTCCTCTGTCTCCGCATTCCCAGTAGTCTTGTCGTTCCCCTCGCTGCTGTCTCCTTCCTTATTCTCCTCTCCCTTCGCCCTGTCAAGCATAGAGAGGTATGCGTCGAGCAGCTCCTTGTGCTGCCTGTTCATCCTTAGGACGTGCCGTATCGTCCCGAGCGCCACTAGTATCAAGGCGAGGACTGCCATCATTATCAACGCCTTCGCCAACGTCGTCTCCATGAAGACCGGTGGCACGGATATGTGCATCGTCCTGACGTTGTCCCTCCATCGCCCCTGACTGTCGGTCGAGCGCACCTTTAGGCTGTACTCCCCTGGCTCCATGTCTGCTATCATGACGCTCCGACCGCAGACCTCGGTCCATCCTCGCTTGTCTCCGTCGCGCTCTATCGCATACTC
Source organism: Bacteroidales bacterium (assembly GCA_017417385.1). Lineage (GTDB taxonomy): Bacteria > Bacteroidota > Bacteroidia > Bacteroidales > Marinilabiliaceae > W3P20-009. The sequence goes on along the minus strand of JAFPZF010000029.1, from coordinate 67,688 downwards.
ATACCTCGTCCGTCGCGACGACTTCAGGTTTATCGCCGCAAAGTCTATCCTCACGGTCCTCCCCTCCGGACCGAGGACGAGTCTCTCTATGGTGTCCGGGACCTGGAACTTCCGACCGTCCGAGACGACTATCTTCTTCCATTTCAGCCGCGGCATCCTCGCCTCGACCTTCATCTTAGACCAGTCCAACCGCGCGAGCCCTACGCTCGTCCCTATCAGACACGTCCCATCTTTGCAGACTATGGGCCGAGCATCTGTAAAGTAGTAGCTGTCAACCCAATATGTCCTCATCTGCTCACCTCTACTCAGGAGCATTAGTTGCGTCTTCCCGACTATCAGCTTGCTTCCTCGTATCACTGCACCCGAGAGGAGTATGTCGCTCGTCAGTCCATCCTCCGTGCTGTAATGCGCAAAATCGCTTCCGGCTCTCAATAGGTCTGTTCTGCTTATCCTGTCAAATCCGTGGCTCTCCGTACATACGATTATGCTGTCACCATCGACCATCGTGTTCATCGTCGCATCTGCACTCAGGCTCGACTCCCTGTCGGCCTCCCGCCTGTGTACGACGACTCCCTCTATCCTGTCGCCTCGCAACTTTCCACAGACTATACCTTCTGTCGTCGAGACGACTATCGTGTCTCCCTCGACCATCAGCCCCCGCGACCTCTGGTTCGTTTCCGTCGGATATCCTTCCACAGGCCCTAAGGCCCACTTCCCTCCTTCTCTCCTCAATAACAGTAGTCCGTACTGCCCTGTCGACACGAGCGCACTGTCTTCGCCAACTAGTATTATCTCGTATATCCCGCCGTCAACTTCTATCTCGTCCAATACCTTTCCGTCTGTCCCGATGTGCATCAGCCCCTCCGGCTTGCCTCCGACCCATAGACTCCCGTCCGGCATCTCAGCTATGGAATAGACACTACGATTTCCGACGGCCTTCACCCTCTCGCCGCCTATCGTCATTCCTTCCTGTGTGCCGACGGCGACTTTCCCGTCCGTCAGTTCTACGATGCTTCTGACTGGCGCACTCGGTAGCTCTATCTCCCACGGGACGTTCTCCTTTATTATCCTTATGAGGAGGTCGTTACTCAGCGCATATAGATCCCCGTCTATGTCCCTCAGCACCCTCATCTTCTCCCTCGGCAAGGCTATCCCGTCAACCTCTCCATGATACATCCGTGTCGCTCCTCGTGTCGTCGCAAACTGATGCTTGACTGAGTCCTGGACCTCGTCTGTCGGCTCGCTGAACCTATATGTCACTGGGTCAAAACTGAACACCGTAGAGTCTAGCAGAACGTATATGCAGTCCTGACCAGGACGCATGTTCCGCGCCCTGTCACTATGCATCGGTACCCCATTGCCAGGCTGGCTCTTATGACACTCGAAGTCATACCCATCGTAACTATAAAGCCCGTCCCATGTCGACACCCACAACGTCCCGTCTGCCTCCTGGAGCATCTGGGTCATATGATGACCCTCCATCTCGCGCAACTCATCTATTACGACGTTCTGCTGGACTATCTCCTCGCCGACAATGTCCTCGACTCCCGCCACGAACAACATGACAAGTGTGAAAACAAGAAAGGGGACATGCGAAACGTGCCCCCTCCCTCTTCCCTCTATCATATAGGTATACATGATTATTTCACCTGACTTCCAGGCTCGACGTCGCTGTCCGGCATGACTACGCTGAGATGACCGTCAGCACCCTCGGCCGACAGTATCATTCCCTGGCTCTCAATGCCCTTCAGCTTCCTCGGCGCCAGATTTGCTATGAAGCAGACTCTCTTGCCGACAAGCTGCTCCGGCTCATAGTGCTTCGCTATGCCAGATACTATCGTCCTGCCGCCAAGCCCATCGTCTATCTTGAAGCACAACAGCTTGTCCGCCTTCGGTACTTTCGTGCACTCCTTGACGAGACCTACCCTGATGTCGAGCTTCTCGAACGCCTCGAAGTCTATCGTCTCACCTATAGGCTTCGGCGTGTAGTTGGCCTTCTCGTTCGCCGCCTTCGTAGCCTCGAGCTTCGCTATCTGCGCATCGACGACGCTGTCCTCGATCTTCTCGAAGAGTAGCTCCGGCGCACCCAGCTGATGACCCGCCTCTATCAGGTCAAGCCTTCCGATGCTACCCCACTCCATCTGCTCCTTCTGCAGCTGCTTCAGTATCTTAGCCGACGTGAATGGGAGGAACGGCTCAAAGACTGTCGCAAGGCTTGCCGTGATCTGTAGGCTGACGTTAAGTATCGTCCCGACCCTCGCCATGTCTGTCTTAGCTACCTTCCATGGCTCCGTGTCTGCCAGATACTTGTTGCCGACTCTAGCCATGTTCATGGCCTCCTTCTGCGCATCCCTGAACCTGAAGTTGTCGAGCAGGTTGTCGACCTCCCTCTTGTATCCTCTGAGCTCCTCTATCGCCTCGTTGTCTATGGCCTCCATCGCTGCGACCTCCGGCACCTTGCCGCCGAAGTACTTATGCGTCAAGACCATGACCCTGTTGACGAAGTTGCCGAGTATCGCGACGAGCTCATTGTTGTTCCTCGCCTGATAGTCCTTCCACGTGAAGTCGTTATCCTTAGTCTCCGGCGCATTCGCAGTCAAGACATATCGCAAGACGTCCTGCTTGCCAGGCATGTCCTCGAGATACTCGTGAAGCCATACTGCCCAGTTCCTCGACGTCGATATCTTGTCACCCTCGAGGTTCATGAACTCGTTGGCCGGGACGTTGTCCGGCAGGTTGTAACCGCCGTGTGCCTTCAGCATCGCCGGGAATACTATGCAGTGGAATACTATGTTGTCCTTGCCGATGAAGTGTATCAGTCGAGTCTCCGGGTCCTTCCACCACTTCTCCCAGTCGTCCGGACGTAGCTCCTTGGTGTTCGAGATGTAACCTATTGGTGCGTCAAACCAGACGTAGAGGACCTTGCCCTCGGCTCCCTTTGCCGGTACCGGGATTCCCCAGTCCAGGTCACGGCTGACGGCCCTCGGCTGGAGGCCCATGTCAAGCCAGCTCTTGCACTGACCATACACGTTGCTCCTCCACTCCTTGTGGTCCTCGAGTATCCACTTCCTGAGCCACGGCTCATGCTTGTCCAGTGGCAGATACCAGTGTGTAGTCTCCTTCAATACTGGCTTCGATCCGCTGATTGCACTCTTCGGGTCTATCAGGTCCAGCGCAGACAACGACGTGCCGCACGCCTCGCACTGGTCTCCGTATGCCCTCTCGTTGCCACAATGAGGACACTTGCCCGTGATATATCTGTCTGCTAGAAACTGCTTGGCCTCCTCGTCATAATACTGCTCCGTCGTCTTCTGGATGAACTCGCCCTTCTCGTTGAGAGTCTTGAAGAAGTCCGAGGCTACCTGACGATGGGTCTCGCTCGTCGTCCTGCTGTAGATGTCCATCGTTATCCCGAAGTCCTCAAACGACTTCTTGATGATGTTGTGATAACGGTCGACGATGTCCTGCGGCGTCACGCCTTCCTTCCTCGCCCTTATCGTGATAGGCACTCCGTGCTCGTCCGAGCCGCCTATCATCAGCACATCCTCGCCCTTATGACGCAGGTAGCGGACGTATATGTCCGCCGGTATGTATACACCGGCAAGATGACCGATGTGAACTGGCCCGTTGGCATACGGCAGCGCCGTCGTCACAAGCGTCCGCTTATATCTCTTCTCTTCTCCCATCTTGTGTTTTGTGTTACTCTTCTTGTTCGTCCTGATGGCTCCGCCACGTCCCCGCGACGACTCCACCCCATTTAACACCGCAAATTTACAAAACTCAACCCTTTCTCATACACTTTCCTCCCCGTTTTTTCCTCTCCACCTCATTTTTCATTCTCTTTACCGACATCTCTCCCCCTTCCGACCCTTCCGGACAACTCCAACAATACTGACCAATCCGACCCTTCCGCCCCCACCGATCCTTCCGACCATTACCACCCTTCAAACGCCCTTCAAACGTCCTTCAAACGTCCTTCAAACTCCATTCAAACACGCCTTCAAAAAACGCAGAATGCAGCCGCGACTCTCGCCACGGCTGCATCTTATCTGTCAATCTTAAAAATGCTGTCGCTCTACTTCATCATCGAGATGCTCCTCTTGATGAACTTCGTCAGGTCAGCACCCGTCAGCATGTTGTTCGAGAGCAGTGCCAGGTCTATCAGCTGAGAGACAAGCTCGTTGTCCTTGCCGAACGCCGTGAGGGCCGATGTCCTCTCGCTCCTCTTCTCGTTCAGGCTGCTGTTGACGCTCTCCAGCTCGTCCTTGACGCTCTGCGGCACGTCCTCATCCTTCTTCCCGCTCTTCTCCTTGTTCAGCTCGTCCCTCCTGCTCTCCAGCTTCGAGATCTCCTCGCGTATCGGTTCTATCTTTTCCTTGATGACCGGCTGCAGACCGCCGAGGACCTTGTTGACCAGCGGATGGTTGCCGTTGACGACGATATTGTACGAGTCCGGCATCTCGCCGTAGAACGACATGCCTGCCTGCAGGTTGCTCATCTCCTTCATTCGCCTCATCCACTCGTTCTGCGTGACGATGACTGGCAGCGCATCCTCGCCCAGCGCCTCGACAGAGACGGTGTACGTCTTCTTGCTGTCCGTCGTCGGCGTCTGGCTGCGGAATACCTCCTCGAGGTCGCTCTTCTCGTTCGTCGTCAATGTCAGCTCCGGCGCGTTGTCCTTGACTATCAGCTTGTCGATGACGTCGGCGTCAACCCTCGTGAACCTGCTCTTCTCCCACTTCTGCTCCTTCTGGTTCATGAATGGCGTGTCGAGCTGTCCGTCCATCATCAAGACGTCATAGCCCTTCGCCTTCGCAGCCTCGATGAACGTGTACTGCGTCGCCTTGTCCGTAGCATATAGATAGATGAGGTTGCCGTCCTTGTCCGTCTGCTCCTTCTCTATCAGCTTCTTGTACTCCTCGAATGTGAAGTACTTCCCGTCGACGTTCTTCAAGAGTGCGAACTTATCACTCCTCTCCGCAAACTTCTCATCCGTCAAGATACCATACTCGATGAAGATCTTCAGGTCGTCCCACTTCTCCTCGAATGTGGGCCTCTCGTTCTTGAATATCTCCTCCAGCCTGTCTGCTACCTTCTTCGTGATGTGGCTCGATATCTTCTTGACGTTGCTGTCACTCTGGAGGTAAGACCTCGAGACGTTCAGCGGGATGTCCGGCGAGTCGATGACGCCATGCAGGAGCGTCAGGAAGTCCGGCACAATGCCCTCTACCGAGTCGGTCACGAAGACCTGGTTGCAGTAGAGCTGTATCTTGTTCCTGTTGACGTCGATGTTGTTCTTGATCTTCGGGAAATAGAGTATACCCGTCAAGGTGAACGGATAGTCGACGTTCAGGTGTATGTTGAAGAGTGGCTTGTCAGCCCCCGGATACAGCTTGTTGTAGAACGCCTCGTAGTCCTCATCCTTCAGGTCCGCAGGCTTCTTCACCCATGCTGGCGTCGTGTCGTTGATCTGGTTGTCCTCGTCAGTGTCCTGCTCCTTACCGTCCTTCCACTCGGTCTTCTTACCGAAGATGACAGGTATAGGCAGGAACTTGCAGTACTTCTGGAGCAGCGTCTCGATCCTGTTCTTCTCCAGGAACTCCTTCTCCTCCTCGCTGATGTGCATGATGATGTCCGTGCCCCTCGTCTCCTTCTTGGCTTCCTCGAGTGTGTACTCCGGGTCGCCCGTGCAGCTCCAGTGCACTGCCTGAGCTCCCTCCTTGTAAGACTTGGTGACTATCTCGACCTTGTCAGATACCATGAACGCCGAGTAGAAACCCATACCGAAGTGACCGATTATCGTCGCTCCGTCATTCTTGTGCTTCTCGAGGAACTCCTCTGCACCCGAGAATGCTATCTGGTTGATATACTTCTCGACCTCGTCGCCCGTCATACCGATACCATTATCACTGACGGTCAGTGTCTTCTCCTTCGGGTCTAGCTTGACCTCTACCTTCAGGTCGCCCAGCTCGCCATTAAAGTCGCTGCTCGTCGAGACTACCTTCAGCTTCTGACATGCGTCGACAGCGTTCGAGACTATCTCACGTAGGAAAATGTCATGATCCGAGTACAAGAACTTCTTGATAATCGGGAAAAGGTCTTTGGTGGATACACCTATCTTGCCTGATGCCATAGTATTATATTTTTTACTTTGACTCTCCTCTTGTCAAATCCCGTGCCACCCCCTCACGTCTGCCATCTTGTCACTCTACTCTCCTTTTCTTCCTCTTCTTTCATGTCATATTTCTCTCATCCCTCTGCCTTTTCGTCAGACACCCCCCCTTACAGTCCGTGTCCCTTAAGGGGGACTACGATAGGATATACCTACGATTCACTCCAATGCTGAACTATGAAGAAAGTTATGCAACACCACCATATCTTTGACTAACATAATTGTAGATGGTGTCGCGATAGTAGTTTATGCTTTCTTCACTATAACTCGCTGGAAGTTCCTGCCACAAAACATCACGGATGGTATTGCTAAGAGTAGCACGAGTCGTTGGCTTGTCAAATGGATGATCCATACCTGCCAACTGTCCCTTAATTTTGGCAAGCAACTCTATGGCTACATCCTTCAGCTTCTTGACTTCTGCCCTTGATAGACTGTCTTTCAATAGGAGGTCATAGAGCGAGAGTTCTTCATCACTCTTGAATCCTTCTCGTACATAACGTTTCTCTTCTTCGCTGAGAGATTGAGACAGATGCATCAAATCCTCGAAGGTCTTTTCAATTGTGGCACGATTCTGTTCCTAATTGTAATCGTGAATGATTTCCCGGTACTTCTCGTAAAAGTTGATACGCGATGGATTCTGCGCCAACATCTGGGCTATACGCTCTTGAAGCAGTTCCTGTATGTCTTTCAAGACAAGATTCTTTTCTTTACTCTTGGCGAACTCACGACGGAGCAAATCGAAATCGATGCCACTAATGTCGAAACGTCGTGACTCTGCTACCATCATAGTTGCTTCGGGATCCAACTCGACATGCTCATTGACAATGTCATTGATCGCCACACTCAAATCTGAGATGTCAGCATGTCTGCGCTTCTGCTGCAACTCCTTGTATATGGCTTCAATGGCATCCTTCTGCTGTTTCATCTCGGGTTTTATATCCTCACGGTCGAGGTATTTCCATAGCTTCAACAGTGTAGTGGCAAACGTGCAGTATGATTTCCTGACTTCTGCCGTCTCGCACATCGCATTCGCCGCCGCCTTCAGCAGCGACAGTTTCCCGAAGCTCTCTGCTTTAATCAGGTCATTAAGTTCTATACTGTGGTCTTTCAGGAAAACTGTTGTACCAGCTATCGCCTCCAGCACATGGTTGATGAGTTCCTTCTTATCAATGGTCGGATCATTGCCTGCTATGCCATCTTCCGAGTTAGCTGTATAGTCGGCCAACGCCTGGCGAAGGGCTTTCACGATGCCTATGTAGTCGATAATCAAGCCGTTTGTCTTTCCTTCCGACACTCGGTTAGCACGGGCAATGGTCTGCATCAGCGTGTGCGCCTTCATGGGCTTGTCGATGTAGAGGCAGGAGAGTGTCTTTACATCGAAACCAGTCAGCCACATGGCACAGACAAACACCACTCGCAATCGTGAGTCGTCAGCCTTGAAAGCCTTGTCCAGTTCCTCATTCTCCATCCGCTCACGATGTGGCCTGATGTCGAGTCCCCACTTCTGAAACGTCTGTATCTCATTCTGCTCTTGCGAAACGACTACCGCCATGTCAGTCTCACGCATCCATTCCAGCTTACGCCGCTTCTCCTGCGCCTCCTGTTGCGAAGTGCTCTTGGCAATGGATTCTTCCAACGCCTTGATCTCCTTCTGCCAGTACTCCTGCACATAGTTGAACATACGGACGCATGTCACCTTGTTATAACACACGAACATCGCCTTGCCCGCAGTCCACAAATCGCTATAGTGACGCACGAAGTCCTGTGCCACTACTCGCAATCTTTTCTCGGCCGTCAGCAGATGCACCTCCTTGGCAAACTCCCGTTCCAGTTTTGCTAGTTGCGAGGCATCTAGTTCGCCTGCTTGTTCCAGCGCTGCTGCAATCTCATCGTTAATTTCTGGATTCTTCAGGTCTTGCAGTTTCTCACCCCGATTCTCATAGTAAAGGGGCACCGTTGCCTTATCTTCCACAGCCCGTTTGAAGTCGTAGATACTCACGTAGCCACCGAATGTGCGGGCTGTGATGTTATCGTTAGAAAGCAATGGTGTACCTGTAAAACCAATGCGATGGGCCGTCGGCAGCAAGTGCATTAGGTTATCAGCAAATATGCCGTTTTGAGTGCGGTGAGCCTCGTCGCTCATCACGATGATGTCATGATCCGGATAAATAGGTTCAGCCTTCGGATCGTTGAATTTCTGAATGAGCGAGAAGATGAATGACGGATTGCCTTTCAACTTAGATTTCAAGTCCTCGCCACTACTGGCGATGAACTTCTTTGCCTTTACATTGCCCAACAGTCCGCAGTTCTCAAACGTGTCGCTTATTTGCTTGTTCAGTTCATCGCGATCGGTCAGCACAAGGAATGTGGGCGAACCCTCAAACTTACGGCGAATCTTCTGTGAGAGAAACAGCATGGAGTAGCTTTTGCCGCTCCCCTGCGTATGCCAGAACACGCCCAACTTACCGTTTAGATACTGACGATTTCGGTACATCTCTATAGCTTGATTCACCCCCAGATACTGATGATTGCGAGCTAATATCTTTGCCGTATGTCCTCCACTATGGTCGTAGAGAATGAAGTTTTCGAGCAAATCCAAAAAGTTCTTTTTCTTGCAGATGCCTCGCAACATCGTTGGCAGTTCGATATTGCCTGCCTCTTGCTCCGTCAGTCGTTTCCATTCGTGGAAGAACTCCCACTTAGAGCCCACAGTACCCACACGGCTCTCCATGCCATTGCTCAACATGATCATGGCATTGTGGTGGAACAAATGAGGTATGGTATCAAGATAGTCGCGATAATTGTCGGTATAGGCATTCCGTATGTCCTGGTCGTGATTCTTCAGTTCGATGAAGATGAGCGGAAGTCCATTCACAAAACCAACCACATCTGCCCTTCGCTTGTGGATTGCCCCCTTTATCCAAAGTTCTCTGACTGCAATAAACTCGTTGTTATCGACATTGGCAAAGTCCACAACCTTGGCGCGTACCTGCTCCGTCTCGCCATTAGGTTTCAGACGAGTGACAGGCACGCCATCACGAATGTAACCATACTTCTCCTCGTTGATCTGCATCAACGTCTGCGAGCTCATATAGCCTGTCATGCGCTCGATGGCTTCTGTCATTTGCTTGTCTGTCATCCATGGATTCAGACGTTTTAGGACTATGCGAAGATGACGCGTTAATACGACCTCGCTCTGTGTCTTGCGTCCAAGCGTACCTTGTTCTCCCAGTACCTCATTGTCGAAAGCATACACAGACTTCCAGCCAAGCTCTTTTTCCAAGAGTTCGGCTGTCGATTTCTGTATCAGCAGGTCTTCGCTATAGTCCTTCGCCATAATAATCCAGGATATTGATTTATAACATCTGTTTTAGCTTCTTTTGAAGAAAGAACAATACCACACCGCAATACGGAATCAAGCTTAACTTCTCTTCTTTTTTATGTTTTGAACTGTATTTGTCTATATATTTTGAAAGAACAGTCTTGTTCCAAGGCTTCTTTCCTTCACTAGCGATCAATTCTTTTTTTACAGCCTCCCAAGTATTTCTCCTATTCTCTTTAAGAATTGGAGTGTTGAGATTCAGTACCTCATTGATTTCTTTATTGTATTGTACATTTGAAGATACAATTTCACCATCTGTTTTATAAGAAATAGTTTTTATAAAAGCAGGATCAAGTGGAGAAAAAGAAATATCCTTACTACCCTTTAATCGATCACAATGTTCCTCACTCCCTATATGACCAGGGCAACAAATCACCATGTTAGAATAATCCAATTTCTTATCCTCATGTTTTTCGCGACTCTGAATATGCTCAACGCGATGATCTTCATCTGTAAGGACATAGGTCGTACCATCTTTCTTGTATAGTCTGTCCTTGCAAGGAATACGACGCATACAATAAGCACAAATGTAGCCCTGCTCTTCTAAGAGGGAATCAACAAGCTCTGGGATTGAATGATAATCAACACCAGGAGTACTTCTATATTTCAGCCACTCTTTTGGCTCTGATTTCTTTTGAATAAGTATCATTATCAATCTTCGTAGAAAGATAGAGTAGCCTCTATTCTGGACAGCTCTGGATTTGCATCACTTCCTGGTCGCTCCTGCATTTTTTCTAATGCAACTCTAGCCTCAGAGTATTTTTCAACATCGATCAACGATTCAATATACTTAATCTCTTCGTCAACAGCTAAATCACGAGGTGTCTGGTCCATATAGACCTGCATAATAGTCGACGCATCCAATCCATAAGTATTAAGCTCTTTGTGACTATATATGCCATCCTTGTATTCCAGTTTATACACCACGTTCTCAGGTGTGTTTTCTACAGAAGACATCACCAATGGCGCATGAGTACTAACAATAAACTGAATCTTTGGAAATGTCTGATGCAAGGCTTTTAATATACGCACTTGTAGTGCAGGGTGCAGATGCTCGTCAATCTCGTCAATGACAGCAGTACCGTGAGTCAGTTTGTAAGCCTCGTCACCATACATCACTTTATTCAGTAATGCACAGCGAAAGGCAAGGTCGATGACAATGCTGACGATGCGGCGATAACCATCAGACAGAAAGTCTGAGCGAACCTCTCTACCATCACAGTAAATAAAGAAAACTTCATTGTCGTTGTCTCTAACCTCCATATCCACTATGATATTGCATCCATCAGGTCCCAATGCACTAACAACAGCCTTCCTTACACATTCTATTTCCTGTTCGCCCTTTTTAGCTTCTTTCAGCACGAGCAGACGTTTTAGCCAGCAATCCAGCAATCCCTTACAGTCGAAGTTCTCAAAGTATCCAAAAGAAGACTTCTGGGGATACTTCTTAAACTGAGTTTTATCAAACTTCCTGACTGTATGAATGTCCTCTGTAGTAAAGCAAGCAAAAAGAGGCAAAGCATTACGCTGCAAAGCAGTACCATCTATAATGACATGAGAATTCCTTTGAAGTAATGATGCGTAAGTTCTCAAGGGCATAAGCCCTGTAATAAGATTACGTGCATTCTTCTTTGATTTCTTTTCAATGCTTAATTCTGGGTACCCATGTTCTCCCGTAAGTGGCTTGCTTTCATGAAGAGCTCTTACAGAACCATCTGCCAATGTAATATCAGGGCAATCAGTCTCATCTAGTTCAAATGCTATATTGATAGGCAATTCATCAGTTGCAACATCATCATTCTTAATTTCTCGGAAATCATCGTCCTCTGCACTTTTCCATTTTGTATTCTCGTCACTGTATCCGCAAAAGAAAGCATTCATGACAAGATTACAAGCTCGTAACAGCGATGTTTTACCGACTGAGTTATCGCCTATCAGCAAATTTATACCACGACGGAAATCCATCGATTTATTCTTGTAGCAGCGAAAATTGTTAATAGAAATTCTACGCATATCTTTGCCTTTTATGTTTATTATTTCGTTATTATACCTCTATCTCGCCGCTCATCAGCTTCGGAAGCAAGCGGTCACGAGCTTCGGTGAGGAGACGGATTTGAGATTGGAGAGATTGCACACGTATAAAATATATAGAAACAATCTTCTCAAATTCTTTTCTTATATCATCTTTGGGAATAAGGAGTTTCATACCTGATAAGATATTAACCGTCATACTTGGTACTGCGGCTCCAATATTGAAAGAATACATATCAACTCCTTTGAGATAGAAATATACAATCTTTGCAACATTATCTTTCTTCGGTATGGAATAGAACATTGTGTCTATTGTCCAGAATGTCCCGTCAACCAGCAAAATATTATTTAGGGAACCCTTACGAGGTATCAGTACTGATTCACCTGTGCATAGGCTCTTTTCTACATAGCGCATAACACCTCCTGTTCCATATACGGGATTTGTTCCATCTTTCAATAGTTTATGGTCTTTGCCGTATTTTATTTCGAGAACATCTGTTACGCTCTTCTTCTCCCACCCCTCAGGCACACCATCGACAATCTTGGTGTTTTCGTGGCCGGGGAAGTGGAGGTCAACGAACCATTCCTTATAGAGTCGCTGTGCTGCTTCCTCCAATAGCTTTATCTGCTTTTGATAGTTCTCTATCAAAGAGTCGTAGCGAGAGAGGATAGTGGCAATGCGGTGCTGAGTAGGTAGTTCTGGCAAGTCAATCTTCAAGTTTCTTATGGTTGGAAGGTTGACATGAGCTACTGTTGCACCATTTGCAGTACTCAAGAGATTATATTGCTGTTTAGGCGCTAAAAGGAAATAGGTCAGGAATGCTGGATTAACCATTTCTTGATTAGGCCTAATAAGTACAGTCCTTTGCCCAAGACAAACCTTTTCTCCTTTTTGAATCAATGCGACATTGCCAGCCGTAGCCTCACGGGCAAAGATTAAATCATTCTCTTGCGGAATGGCACGGGCATTCCTCTTGTTGTAAACATCCTCACAAACACGATGCATTCCATCATAGACCAGTCTTCCCTTACCAATGTTGGGAGTACGTACTAATGGGAACCCTTTACCTTCATCGTTAGCTGTTGTATGAGGACAATCAACAATGAGTTCACAGACTTCACTCAACAAAAACTCGCTCATGCCTCATCCTCCTTTCCGATAACTTCCCAATGGCCAGTTTTATCAGAGCCTATGCGACGGATGAACTTGCGGCTTTGGAGGGCTTTGATGGTACGGGCGATAGTAGGACGAGAAAGCTGACTGTATGTGGCAAGCTTCTCGTAAGAATAATTGGGGTACGTACTTATCGCATTCAAGACGGTCTGTTCGGTCTTTGAAAGCAGGGGCGCAACTGCTTTTACAGTATCATTTACAGTATCACTTACAGTATCATCGTCTTCCCGCATCAGCCTGAGCAGGTCAAGTTGGGTGGCTATCACACGGTCGGCAATAAAGTCAACAAAGACCTCTGGACGAGTATGGGCTGCCTCTAACGAATAGATGTATTCATGACGCAGAACAGCAGGAATAATGGCAATGGTAAAGCCGTTGCGCAACAAAGCGAGATTCATCAGCAGACGCGCCACACGCCCGTTGCCATCCACAAAGGGATGAATGAAGACAAAACGCTGATGCAACGTAGCCGCCAACTCTATTGGGTGCAACTTCTTCTCGTTGTCATTGTACCATTTAACAAGTTTCTGCATCTCAGCAGGAATCTTAGATACTGCCGATACCGCATAACGGCTGCCGCTGATATAAACCTTTACGTCACGATATTTTCCTGCCTTTTCGGCATCTATCTGCTGATAGAACAGGCGATGAAGAGCCAGAATGTCCTCTTCTTCAAGACCTTCCTTTTCGGTAATCTGGTAGATATAGTCGTAGGCCTTGGCATGACCTACTGCCTCGTAATGGTCGCGCAGGGGCTTACCCTCAATCGTCAATCCGTCCTCAATGACTACTTTGGTTTCTGACTCTGTCAGGCTATTGCCTTCAAGGGCATTACTCGTATAAGTGAGCCCTACGCGGTAGTACTCTCTTAACGATTTTAGTGTTTCGGGCGGTAAAGGTCTGTATGCTGACAGCAAACGGTTGTTCTCGTCAGCCTTCTTAAACTTATCTGTCATTTCACTCATACCTCATCCTCCTTTCTTTCATTTTCCCATTTAGCTTTTGCAACAAGTCCTTCTCGCTATACAAGCCTTTTAGCCCTTGGCGTTTACTCCATCTCTCGTTTGCAGCCATTGTGAGATAAAACTCTCGTTGAAGAGGGTCTTTCAGTGTCATAATAGTCAGGAAATGAGACCATGACAATTTTGACACCAGCGGTGACACAATTTGCCAATCAGGGAATTCTTGCGCAAATTGTACCATTCTCCTAATTGTTCTCTCCTCAAAGCCCTTGCTGCCATACCATGTTTGTAATTGTCGCGCCACTGTTGCGACAATTTGTTTTCCGTATGTAGCACGTTCATTTCCAAGCACGTCACGGTTGATTCGCTCGCCAATATGCCAGTACATCATGGTAAGCTCATAGTTGGCTGTAGATGCCACATGGCTCCGCGCTTCGTCAATGATTTGGCGGAGGTCAGTCATCAAATCTCCAACTACTGCACCCATTGCTGAAATATCAGTTGACACAATTGGTTTTACGTCTGCCATAACTTACTTCATATTTAGGCCTTCCCATTCCTTCATTATCTCACTCATTAGCACATTGGCTTCTTTGTTGAGTGAGGCGAGTTCGCTATGGATTTCATTCATACGCTCACGGAAGTCAACGCCATCATCCTCGACTTCAGCAACACCGACGTATGCACCGGGGGTAAGACTATAGTTCTTCTCACTAATTTCGTCAATGGTGGCAATCTTACAGAGGCCAAGAATGTCCTGATATTCACCTTCAAGACCAAACTTGGAGGTGAGCCATTCAAACTGGCGAGCCGTTTCAAGAAGGTCTTCAAGTTCGTCAATTAGGGCATCCTGTTCTGCCTCAATGCGTTTCTTATCTTTGCGTTGGGCAGCAGCTAGTGTTTCTTTAGCTGTTACCTTTTGCTTGTCAAGTGCTTCCTGTGCCGAAGCAACAGTTGTAGCACCAAGGACGGTCTTATATTCGGAAATCAGTTGCTGGTATTTCTCTTTCTCGCCACGATACAGATGGACTATAGCTTGCAAGTTTTTCAACTGCCATTCTGACCATTCATTAAGAGTACGGTCAACAACGGTATAATAGTTGCGGGCATCAATGAACAGTACTCGATTCTTATTCTCCAGACGCTTTGCCTTGTCAAAGAACCATAGCGAGCAAGGGAGCGAGAGTGTGTAGAAGAAGTTGTTGCCTACACTAACCATGACATCTACATCACCTGTAAGAACAAGCTTTTCGCGGATGTCACGATCTTTGTTGGCGCTATCTGTTGCCGATGATGCCATGACGAATCCCGCACGACCATGGTCGTTGAGGTAGGCATAGAAGTATGAAATCCAGAGATAGTTGGCATTACCAATCTCTTTTGTCTTAGCATTAACACCTGGCAAGCCGAATGGCAAACGACCGGCAGCAGATGCTGATTCCGACTTCACTTTATCTACATTGAATGGGGGATTCGCCATCACGTAGTCGCACTTCCCCGCAAGGTTGTGTGCGTCATGATAGAAGGAGTTGGCTTCGTCACCACTGATGATGCGACCATTCAATCCATGAACTGCCATGTTCATCAGACAGAGCTGGGCATTATACTCCACCTTCTCCTGACCGTAGAAGGTCATCTGTGTATTGGCATTGAGACCCGACTGGTTCACAAAGTCGCCAGTTTGAACGAACATACCTCCTGAACCACAAGCAGGATCAAGCATTACGCCTTGCTCTGGCTCTAGTACATTGACGAGCATCTTTACCAATGACTTGGGGGTGAAGAACACACCATCGTCTGATGCTACTGCCTTGGCAAACTTACTGAGAAAGTACTCATAAATACGACCTATGACATCACCACCGATTTCGTCAAGTGTCTTGTTGTTAAAGATTCGGAGCAACTCGCGCAATAGCTCATCGCTGAACATCGTGTATGACTTAGGCAGAATACCTGTCAACTGTTCGCTTTGTTCTTCGACCAATGTCATAGCGCGATTGACAGCTTCCCCCAAAGGTTGGTCATCCGATAGATTCACCAGATAGTCAAACTGAGCCTCTCGAGGTAGGTAGAGCGCACTCTTAGCTGCAAAGTCACTTACTTCAACAGGCATCACGCGACCGCCACGGCTTGGACGATTCTTCAGCAATTCAGCTTCAACCATCTTGAAGCGACTGTATGCGTATCTTAGAAACAATAATGCCAGTACCGGCATACAGTATTGGCTCGATGTCAGTTTACTTCCTGCCCGAAGCAAGTCTGCCGACTCCCAAAGGTCCGCCTCGAGTTTGCGTATATTTATCTTCTCAGTCATTTGCCTAAATTACATCGAGATACTGGTCTGCAAATCTCATTGTTATATGGTCGATACGTTGGGATCCATGCTCCGTGTTTTGTCATGACACCCTAATTTTGCCCTCCGCACGCTTGTGGGAATGGCTTTCATACCATACCCCGGCGTCTGCTGTCGCAAAGTTGTTGACTAACTATGTCGAAATTTCCTACGTTCCGAAGAGCCAAAACAGAGCGTGTAGCAAACGCTTCCCAAAAACTGTTTGTCGGCTGCCCCCGACCCACTAAATGCGCAGGTTTCAGCAAAACCGACATGCGAAGATAAAGAAAATTGTGAAAAGATATATCCTCTGCTCCCCTTTTCTCTCTTTAGCGTCAAGAAGCGAGAGCGTAGCTTACTGAGTATTCCCCTCCCTCTGCCTTTTCGTCAGACACTCTCCCTTACCGACGTTCCCCAAGATTGGAATACATATTTGCGGCTAATAATCCGCAAATTCTGCGGTTTATTAGCCGCAAGGAAGAGCAATCCTGTTACATTGTGTGTTATTCAATTCCCTATCTGAAAACCCTATTTTCCCCAGTATAATCAATAACCCTCTCCACGTGCCGACTTTGTAGGTCTTGTTTCCCTCCATTATCAGACATCTGCTTCAACTTCGTTGCAATACTCCATGCGTCCCCATAGTTATACACCTGATGACTTTGTTCTATTGTCTTGAGTGCCTGCATAAAACCGTCTTTTGTAGCAAGATATGATTCCGAAGGTATTAAACTGACGTCCTTTATTTTCGCTCTTGTGAATACCACAAGCGAATACATCGGTATTGTCGAGCCCAATTGCTGCTTCAACACCCTTATATGAGTCTCATTCTGCATGAACGGATTGTAGAACTGATACTTTGCTGAAGGATTATATACAGACGTCCATCTCGATTGTTTACCATTACCATATATCAGCCCTCCATGGTCTTTCACCTCGACAACAACTAATCCTACTTTTGTCATGACGACTATGTCTACTTGGGAAGTCGCCCCGTTTGGCTGGGGAACCAGCAAATCATGGTATATCGCTGTAGATTTTATACCGCTCTCTATCATGACAGATATCAATTCACGTTCACCTTCTGTCCCCCTTTGGCTTGTAGTTACAACATCATAAAACTCAGGCAAAGTAAAAAAGTTCTTTAAGCTGGGTTTCTTATTTACCGCTTCACAACGCTCATACATATCACGCAACCGATTACTAAACCATAATATCGCCTTTATGATGTAATATATCGCAATGAACAATACGACAGCAAACACCATCATTCTTGGCGATAAGTTCAGCCCAAGAACACTATCTAAAAGTATTGACAAAATATCCATTGTACTGTATGTTTTAAAAGACAATTAATGATAGCCCTCCTTCTCTTCTCTTCTCCTCTTCTCCTACCCTTTCTACCTCAACACCCCCTTTGCCTCCTCCGTCAAGAGCGGCCACGCCTTTTTATACGGGATGCAGAACGTAGGCTCTCCCAATGCGTACGGGCCTAACTGATACACGTCATATCTGACTACAAGCCCGCTGTCCGTCGGCTCGACCTGCTGAGCCTCCGGAAGAGGTATCAGACCGTCATCCAGAGAATAGTATCCCATAAGGTCATCCTCCGGGTCTTCAACCCTGTCCTTCAGGTATTCTATCAGTCCCTCAGATAATACTTGTTGCATCGCTGCCGCCTTCCCCTTGTCGAAGAAACTCTCCATCAGCACTCCGTCGCTCGTCTTGAATGTGTATGCGCTCGTGGAGTACATACCGTGTGCCCCGCCAAGATATGCATAGTAGTATCTCACGTAAACTATGTAACTATCCGTCTGATACGCCATGTCCAAACTCTCCTCACAACTGAACTGCGGAATCTCGTATTCTGCGTCCCCCAGTGCCGACTCATACTCCTTTGTGAAAGATTTGAGTTGAGCTTCCCCTGCCCTTCTGACAAACTCTTCCCGTCCCTTCGACGTCGTCATGTCAACATCTTCTACCTCCATCAGCTCACCCATCCATTTGCCTATCTTCCTGACCAGCCTGACATCGCCACCCGTCGGCACGTCGATTGACTTCTCAATCCTCACATGACTCTGATCGGGATTCTTGTACTTCAACGTCTCAACCTTCAGCCCACTGGCTTCATCAGTCGATGCGACCTGTGCTTTCACTTCCTCAGTCCGCTCCGTGGCTGCTGCCTGCTCGCTCTCTGTCGCTTCCTGCTTTCTGTCACCTTGCGCCTGCTGACAAGATACCATGCCGAACGCCACCACTGACAATGCTATTGCAAAGACTTCTTTCCTCATATCTCTTTCTGTGTAAATGAACAATCTATGTATGTCGAAACGAATTTAGTACGTTTTTGCGAGAATCAAAAGAACTGGGTCAGCCTGCGCACAAACACAAAGTTTGTAATTTTGCCATTCACGTCTAAAAACCTACCTTTGCAACGCTACATCACGTCTTCTACAGATGAACTACTACGAAATACTCGGTGTCTCGCGCTTCGCCTCCTCACGCGAGATAAAGCATGCCTACATCGAGCTATGCAAGAAGTGGCATCCGGACGCCAACCCCGATCCCGATGCCACACGTATGATGCAGCAGATCAACGAGGCCTACGACGTCCTCGGCAACCCTTCCTCCCGCAGCACCTACGACTGGCTCCTTATCAAACGAGAGTCCCAGCCACAACCTCAGCCCACCCCAACTCCACGCCCGCAACAGACCGACCATTCTCACAGCAGGTCGGGACAGAAATACAGGCAGTCCGGCCGCAGCTATCGACAACGTAAAAATGATACCGAAGAATCTAAGGATTACGAGGAATACGACGGTCCTTCAGAAGAGGCTAAGGAGACTGTCAACAAGTTCTTCAGGAGATGTCGTATTGTCATCATCGCCATAGCCGCCATCATCGGCAGTTATCAGGTCTTCTCCAATAGATTCAGCAACTCCAAAGACGTCACAGACGACTCCACCATCGAGATGACCGAAAGCAAAACGACTACCTACTCGATAAACAACAGCTTCACCCTTGCCGTCCCCGTCGAACTGTCCCTCCGTGGAGACATCCTCAAGAAGACAATCGCAGGCGACACTATGACTGTCCGGAGCGACACCGCCGTGTTTATCGGTAGCGGCTTCGGCAAGGACGCCGCCTCCTACGGCAGTTGCAACATGACCGTCTATCGCTCTATCCATTCCAGCCTGAGTCCCGACTTCTACGACAAGACGGTGAAGGACGTCGCAAGAAAATTAGGACGCACTGTCGAGGTAGAACATTTCCCTCAGATGTTGCCACATAAACCAGAGATGACGACTGTCGAGAGCGGTGCCACCGTTGCAGCATACATATTTGCCCCTTATAGCAGAGATTCAAAACCGACTTGCTGCGCGACGGTCTACTTCGTCCAGCGAGACTCGGAGATGGTGACCATCGTCATCAACTACCGCCAGGGAGACCATAACGCCCACCACATGACCCAGATCATCAACTCCTTCCAATGGAAAAACGGACACCCACAATAGTGAATGTCCGTCAGTTCTCCTAGTTAATTTTCTTCTCTTCTTCTCTTCGTCCGCCCTTCTCAGGATGCCAGTCGCTAGTATGAAGGATTTTTATCAGTCAGCATCTTCTGAATGTCATAGTACGCCAAAGGCTAGAAGCTAAGGATGACGCCGTCGTGGGCAGGGATGACGATCTCGAGACCACGCTCCTTGATATTGTTGACACTCTCGCGGCCGATGTAGACAGCATTGCCGAGCATGTCGCTAGGCTGAATACACTCGTTCCACGTGCTGCCCATGAGTCGCCAAGCGTCGGCGGGGATTCTCAGGATAGCGCGACGGGGCGAGTTGGCGAAGTTGACAGCGATGAGGAAACGGTTGTTGCGGTCGTAGCGGAGGAAGGCGTAGAGTTTCGAAGCGTCGACCCAGATATGCTGGTTTATCCACATCAAGTCGTAGAAGTCTCCCGTCGCGAGAGCCTCGTAGCGCTGGACGACCTGACCGACCTGCTCGTACCATTTTCTGAGAGCCTTCTCGTCGTCGGTAAGCTGACCGCCGTCATACTTAAGACCATTGACGTAGCGCGTGAGAGTATCGACATTCCAGTAGTCGAAGATAGTCGTCCGGCCGTCACGACCGCTGAAGCCTTCCTCGTCCATACCCTTCTCGCCAAGTTCCTGACCGGCATAGAGCATGACGCCGCCGTGGCCCATCGTAGCTGTGAGTATGTAGGCGGGCCTTCCCTTGAGGGCGTCGCCAGCGAAGAAGTCGCTAGCAACCCTCTGCTCGTCGTGATTCTCGAGGAAGTAGAGCATGCTACGCTCGACGGACTCGTTAGTATGCCAGATGTGCGTGATGTCGCTAGCCGGCTTGTTGCCGCAGACGACGTCGCGGACCGTATCGTAGTAGTTGACCTTGTCGTAGAGCAGGTTGAAGCCCGCCTCGGAATAGCACTTATACTGAGCGATATTGTAAGTCTCGGCGATGAAGACAACCTGCGGGTTGCGGACCCTGATCTGGCGGATTACCCACTGCCAGAACTCCACAGGGACCATTTCAGCCATATCGACCCTAAAGCCGTCGATGCCAGTCTCTATCCAGTAGAGAAGGATGTCCCTCATCTTGGACCACGTATCGGGGCGAGGGTCGGTGTGCATGATGCCGTTGGTGTAGTCGCGACCGTAGTTGAGCTTGACAGTCTCGTACCAGTCGTAGACAGAAGGAGAGGGGGTGAAAGCGTCGTTGCCAGAAGCCTTGGCGGGGTTCTCGTGGTAAGGCTCGCCGAGGTCGGAGACTGGTGCGTGGAAGTCTGCGCCGGGCATATAGTAGAAGTTGTTACCCGGACTGAAAGCCTTGTCTGGCTCATCGCCGTCGCCAAACTGAGGCACGTCGGTGCGTGCGTCGGAGTGGTATTGCCTAGCTACGTGGTTCGGGACAAAGTCCATGATAACCTTCAAGCCAGCCTTGTGAGTACGGTTGACAAGCTCCATCCATTCGTCGAGGCGCCTATCGACGTCGGTAGCGAGGTCAGGGTCGATATCATAGTAATCGCAGATAGCGTAGGGGCTACCGGCCTTACCCTTGACGACGTTAGGATTAGACTTGACGGAGATGAAAGGGTAGTCGGTGACGGAGGCATGGCGAATGACGCCTGTGTACCAGACGTGAGAGACGCCGAGATCGGCGATGCCCTTCAAGGCAGCCTCGTTGATGTCGTTAAGTTTGCCGCTACCATTTTCAGCAAGTGTACCATTTTTGACACGTCCCGTCGTAGTGTTTGAGAAAAGCCTCGGGAGCAACTGGTAGATTATCGTCTTCGCCATAGTTCAGTTCTTGAATTTAAGTACGAAGTTACTAAAAAGTGTTTAATTGCGTGTCAAAAAATATTGGAAAAAAGTGTTCGGGGAAAAATAGGCGCTGAAAACGAGCGTCGTAGAGGATAGCAGGGAGATGGTTGCTGTCCTCCCCTACTCTTTCTCCGTAAAGCCATCGGTGAACTCCGTGACGCTCATATAGCCATAGGACTTGTGAGGGCCGACGGCGACACCGACGACAGAGGCGAGGGGGCTCATAATGTTGCGACGGTGCCCACGACCAGACGTTCCCCTGTCGACCATAAGGTTGCTGACCATATCGGCAGCAGAAGAGCCGCCGTAGCTGATATTCTCTCCCATCCAGCTCTTGACAGAGCCGTATTTCTTGATACGAGCGCTCCAGTTGGAGGCATGACCGATCTCAGTTGTTGCGCCCTGCTCGTCGACCCATTCGGCAGCAGCACGGTGGAGACCGTCGGACCATTTAAGAGGTTCGACAGGCGTGATAGTATCGAGCTCGGCGATACACTCGAGGATATCGTCGGAGCCGTAGAGCTTAGCCTCCATAGAATTGAGGAGCGGCTTGATATGCCTCTCGGAGAAGATCTTAGGCTGCGTACGTGCGAGGTTCATAAGGTCGAAGAACTCATGCTCAATATCCTTCTGTTCGGCGTCATTGCCGCCATTATTGTCCTCATCCTTCTTAGCGTCGTCATCCTTAGCGTCATCCTTAGCGTCGTTGTCGTTGACGTCGTCAGTGGAGACCTTCTTGCGGACTGTGGTAGTATCGGAGGAGACGACCGACCCGTCGATATCCTCCTCGCAGGAGGAGACGACCCAGGCAGGCATCGTCATGAGAACTGCTATGACTAGTAGTGCGAAGTATTTCTTCATAATGTTGTCAAATGCTGTTATGGAAGCTTCTAATAGAACTTCCCTTCAGAGAGCCAAGACTCATTCGAGACCTACTCTCATTTTGCGTGTCTACGCACAAGCTAAAAAAATGTTACACGACGTAAGGAATATTTACCATTTAAGGGGAAAGACGAACTCAGGAGGCACAAAAAGCGTGTCGAACGAGGGACGAAAGGAGATATAGAAAGAATAACAAAATTGAAAGAAAAGCATTACATTTGAGGAAACAAAATAAAGGAAAGCGATGAATCAGACAGGAGAAAAAGGCAAATATGAAGTAACGATAGACCTGATGAGGGCGAACAAGTTCGGGGTGGTGCTGATGATAGGGACCTTTGTAGTCCTGGGGGGCTTGTATGCCCTGATATGGCAAGAGAAGATAGTCGAGGACATACAGTCGGTCAGATTCGGGATGGGGATGGCGCTATACATGCTGCTGATGATAGTCAGCCTCGGGATACACGAACTGATACACGGAGCAACATGGGCGAGTCAAGTGAAGGGCGGGTGGAAGACCATCAGTTTCGGCGTCATCTGGAAGGGGCTGGCGCTATACTGCCACTGCACGGAGCCGATGAGGGTAGCGAAATACAGGATAGGAGCATTGATGCCGCTCATCGTACAGGGGATAATACCGTCTATCGTCGCACTTGCGATAGGCAGTCTGCCGACGCTGTTCTACGGCATCATATTCATCAGTTCGGCAGTTGGAGACATTTGGGTCGTGCACTTGATAAACAGCATCAACCCGAAGTTTCTCGTCCTCGACCATCCGACGAAGGCGGGGTTTTATGTTATCAACCCGGAGGAGCAGGAATAGGAGAGGGAAAACACAATAGGAGATGCCCCATAGCCACAGAGACGGCTATGGGGCTTTTTACGTCTATACCCACAGAAGAAAAAGGGGTCAGGAGACATCTCTGAAGCGTCATGAAAAGAGGTACAAAGTCTAATTCAGGTCTAACCCAAGGCTAACCCAAGGCTAACCGAAGGTCAAACGAAGACGGGGAAAAGAAAAGAGAAGTGGAGATAGAGGAAGAAGGCGTAGGAGGGGGGAGAAAGGAGGGAGTGAAGGAAATAGACAAGAGCGGGGACTATCGAGGAGGCGAGGAGAGAGGAGACGGCGAGCGGAGAGCAGTTTGGCTCAGAAATTGCAGAGGAGGGAAATAAGTGTGGAAAAATGGCGAAAAAGAGGAAGCAGGGTCGCCATTTAACACTGAAAAGATTGGTTGATAAGATGGAAATTGTCTATCTTTGCAAATCAGTAGAAAAAAATACAGAGAGACAAAAGAATAACGACAACAATAACGACTGACATGAAAAGATTGCTATCATTGTTAGGGGTAGTGCTAGTAAGTGCGATAGCGATGGCACAGAAGCCGGTCATGACTTTCGAGACAGACAGCCACGACTTTGGAGACGTACAGGAGAAAGAGGGCAAAGTGACCTACATATTCAACTACACGAATACAGGCGGCAGCCCACTCGTTCTCAGTCAGGTACAGGCGTCGTGCGGGTGCACGACACCGGAGTGGACGAGGACTCCGGTCCGTCCGCAGGAGAAGGGAACCATAAAGGTGACCTTTGACCCGACGGGAAGACCAGGAAAGTTTTCGAAGACGATAACAGTCCAGAGCAATGCTCAGCAGCCGGTGAAGACGCTGAGGATCACAGGAAACGTATTGCAGAAGCCGAGGACGATAGAGGATGACTATCCAGTATTGATGGACGGGCTACGACTGGAGAACAACCACATGGCGTTCACGAGGATAGCGCCGGAGGAGTCGAAGCAGGTAGAGCTGAAAGTAGTGAACACGTCCGACAAGGACTTGACGCCGGAGTTCATCAACGTCCCGAGTCATATCACGGTAGAGTGCCAGCCAGCGACATTGAAGCCGAACGAGAAGGGACTCGTCGTAGCTAAGTTTGACGCGACGAAGAAGCAGGACTGGGGATTTGTCTCGGACTACCTATACGTCATATTTGACGGAAAGAGGGAGTATAAGAACAGGATCACGCTGAGTGCGTCGATAGAGGAGGACTTCTCGAAGATGACGGAGGAGCAGATGGCGAATGCGCCAGTCATCACGTTCAACGAGAAGAGCCACAACTTCGGGGACATTCCTCAGACGAACAAGGTCGAGACGGACTTCGTCGTCACGAACGAGGGCAACGAGCAGTTGATCATCAGGAAGGTGAAGGCGTCTTGTGGCTGCACAGCGGTGACACCACAGAAGACAGTCCTGGAGAAGGGAGAGTCGACGAACATACACGTCGCATTTGACCCGCACGGAAAGAACGGACGTCAGTCGAAGACCATCACGGTGATCTCCAACGACCCGAAGAGCACGAACATCATCTTGAAGATCTCGTGCAATGTCCTGACACCAGGGGCAAACGTAATGAAGTAGAAGAACATGAGAAGACTGTTAGCTGGAATAGCGTCGCTCGGGGTACTGGGAGGGTGCACGGGGAACTCGCTAAGCATCGAGGGTACGATAGAAGACATGCCGGAGGGGGTAGTCTATCTATCAGTACTAGACACGGGACTATGCCAGAGCATAGTAGACTCTGCGGTGATACACGGAGGCAAGTTCGAGATGAGCAACAGTGTCACGCTGGACGGTGCAGAGTATGTGACCTTGACGATAGGCAATCAGCACAAGCACTTTTTCGCGGAGAACGGCACAGTAACAGTCACAGGCAGTCTTTCGAAAATAGAGAACATGAAGGTTAGCGGCTCGGAGATAAACGAGCGGCTAACCTCTTTCGTTGCGAACATCCCGAACAAGGAGAAGATGGCGGAACTGCAGGCGAGCCTCAAGATAGTCGGTCAGGACGACGACAGGCGGGAGGAGCTGAAGCAGGACATGTCCGTGCTGGCAGCGGAGCAGCTCGACTACATCAAGAAGAGCATAATAGAGAACGGGGACAACCCGCTGGGGCCGTTCATCCTCCTGAACAACCTGAGCCAGTTCGGGTTCGGGGAGTCTGACACACTATGCACAATCTTCGAGAAGAAGATAGCGAGCCACAAATACGTACAGTTCCTGAGGAAAGTACTGGAGAGCAGGCGTGCGCAGAACAACGCGCAGCATCTCGTCGAGATAGGGCAGATAGCGCCAGACTTCACGCTAAGCGACATCAACGGGAAGCCGGTACAGCTGAGCGACCTGAGGGGGAAGATAGTGATACTGGACTTCTGGGCGTCGTGGTGCAAGCCATGCAGGGCGAACAACAAGACCGTCGTAGAGCTGGGCAAGAAGTTCGGCAAACTAGGCTGTGAGATACTGGGAGTCTCGGTCGACGAGGACGAGGCAGAATGGAAGAAAGCCGTCGAAGACGACAAGCTGCCGGGCATCCAGCTAAGGGACGACAGGGGAGTAGCGGACACATACTGCGTCAGGTACATACCATTCACATACATAATAGACGCAAACGGGGTGATAGTACAGAAGGACCTCGTCGGGGACAAGTTGTTCAAGGAAATAGAAACAAGATTACAAGAAACAAGAATAGAATAAGAAAGCGATGTCACTGATAAAATCGATCTCGGGGATAAGAGGAACGATAGGCGGGAAGGCAGGGGACAATCTGACGCCGATAGACCTAGTAAGATTTGTCTCGGCGTACGCCACGATAATCAAGCAGAAAGCAGAGGGAAGAAGGACGAGAGTCGTCGTCGGACGAGACGCCAGGGTATCTGGACAGATGGTTCGTGACATAGTATGCGGGACTCTGGTCGGGATGGGCATAGACGTCACAGACATAGGGCTAGCGACGACGCCGACGACAGAGATAGCCGTCACAGAGGAGAAGGCGGACGGCGGCATCATCATCACGGCGAGCCACAACCCGATGCAGTGGAATGCGCTGAAGATGCTCGACTCGAAGGGAGAGTTCCTGACGGACAAGGTCGGCAAGGAAGTACTCAGGATAGCAGCGGAGGAGGCATTTGAGGCTGCGACAGTCGAGGAGCTCGGGACAGTAGTAGAGAGAGACTACACAGACATACATATAGAGAAGGCTCTCAAGCTGGAGCTGGTGGACGTAGAAGCCGTCAGGAAGGCGAAGCTGACAGTCGGTATAGACACCGTCAACTCCGTCGGAGGGATAATCCTCCCGCGGCTATTCGAGAAGATGGGCGTCGAGATGAAGTTCGGGCTGAACACCGAGGCCAACGGGCGGTTTGCTCACAATCCGGAGCCGATACCACAGAACCTCGGAGACATCTGCAAGGCAGTCAAGGAGAGCAAGACAGACGTAGCGTTCGTCGTAGACCCTGACGTCGACAGGCTGGCGATAGTCTGTGAGGACGGAGAGCTGATGGGCGAGGAGTACACCATAGTAAGCGTCGCGGACTACGTCTTGAGCCACACGAAGGGTTCGACAGTCAGCAACCTATCATCGTCGAGGGCATTGAGGGACGTCACCGAGAAGCATGGCTGCAGCTACACGGCGGCGGCTGTCGGAGAGGTCAACGTCGTCACGGAGATGAGGCGGACGGGTGCCGTCATCGGAGGCGAGGGCAACGGAGGCGTCATATATCCGGCACTACACTATGGTCGCGATGCGATCGTCGGGATAGCACTATTCCTAACGTTGATGGCGAAGAGCGGTAAGAAGCCGACAGAGCTGAAGGCGGGCTATCCGCAGTATGTCATCTCGAAGAACAGGATAGACCTGACGCCAGACACGAATGTCGACGCGCTGCTGAGCAGGATCAAGGAGAGCTACAAGGGCGAGCGCATCACGGACATCGACGGAGTCAAGATAGACTTTGCGGACAGCTGGGTACACCTCAGGAAATCTAACACGGAGCCGATCATCAGAATATATGCCGAGGCGCACAGCGAGGGCGAGGCGGAGAAGCTGGCGGCACGCGTCAAGGAGGAGATAAAGAGCTTAGTATAGGACAACGCGAGAGAGAAGCAAAAAAATTTGGTAGATGCTTCTTTTTTACATAATTTTGGAGCAATCAAAAAACAGTAAAGAGAGACGATATGTCAGTTAACAAAGTGATTTTGATAGGGAACGTTGGCAAGGAGCCGGACATCAGGTACTTCGAGGCTAACAAGGGCGTGGCGAACTTCACACTGGCCACGACGGAGCGTGCACACAAGGTGGGCAACGACCATCAGGTTCCAGAGCGCACGGAATGGCACAACATAGTCGTACGAGGAGGACTGGTACAGGTTGTCGAGAAGTACGTTCACAAGAGCACTCGTCTATACATCGAGGGCAAGATACGCAGCAGGACGTACGTAGACAGGGAGAATCAGACTCGATTCGTGACGGAGATAGCAGTGGACGTGCTCGAGATACTAAGCAGGCGTGACGTCCGTCAGGATGGTGGATACGGAGGTCAGTCGGACATGGAGTATGACGGATCGCTCGGTGAGCCGGACGACGACGAGGAGAAGGACGCATTGGCATCTTCTTTCAACACACCATTCTAAGAGATGCGGAGTAGGAATTAGAAAGAAGAGTTGATTGGATACTTACGATAGTATTTGGACCGGGCTTAGCGAGATATCGCTACGTCCGGTCTGCTTTGAAACGATAGTGGTAGGCATAGTATTGGCATGCCTACTGGTGATGAGTGGTCTGATATCAGGGAGTGAGGCGGCATATTTTGCGTTGTCGCCACAGGAGATAGACAAGCTGAAGAAGGACGGGGAAGAGGAGACGAAGAAGGGCAAGAAAGGGAGGCTGATACTAAGGTTGAAGGGAGACGAGCAGAGGTTGCTGGCGACGATACTGATAGCCAACAATCTAGTAAACGTCTCGATAGTCATGTTGTCAGCGTATTTCACGACGATGACATTTGACTTTGGGACGCAGAACTTGATGAAGTTCATATTTGAGACGATAGTAATCACGGGACTGATATTGCTGCTGGGCGAGATAGCCCCGAAGATATATGCGAACTCGCATCACATAGCGTTTGCGAGCATAATGGCGTCGCCGCTGAAGGTGGCGGTAAAAGTATTCAAGCCAGCCAGTTCGCTTCTGATGAAGTCGACGAATCTAGTAAACTCCAGACTCTCGAAGATCAGCGAGGGGCAGGTGTCTCAGGACGACCTGGAGCAGGCGCTAGAGCTGACAAGCGGGAGCATGAAGGACGAGAGGGACATGCTAGAGGGAATAGTGAAGTTCATGGATCTCGACGTGAGCGACCTGATGACGCCGAGAATAGACGTCGTCACGATAAACTACGGGGACAGCTTCAGCAAGGTGCTGTCGACGATAGTAGAGTCCGGCTACTCGAGACTGCCGGTGACAGGGGAGACGCAGGACGACGTCAAGGGCATAATATACGTCAAGGACATCATGAGGGACCTCGGTAACGGGGACAGCTATGACTGGCATCCGAGGATAAGGCATGGATTCTTCGTCCCGGAGACGAAGAAAGTCAACGACCTGCTGACCGAGTTTCAGTCGACGAAGACACACATGGCGATCATCATGGACGAGTATGGTTGCATGCAGGGCGTCATAACACTGGAGGACATAATGGAGGAGATAGTCGGCGACATCACTGACGAGCAGGACGAGGAGGAGAGAGAATGGTACAGGCAGGCAGACGGCTCGTGGGTCTTCGAGGCGAAAGTGTCGCTCAACGACTTCTTCAAGGCGACAGACATAGAGAGCGAGACGTTCGAGAAGGTGAGGGGTGACGCAGAAACTTTGGCAGGGTTGTTGCTAGAGAAGACGGGAGTCATCCCGAAAAAGAAAGACATAGTAGAGATAGCGGGATATAAGTTCGAGATACTGTCGGCGGACAATCGGAAGATAAACAAAGTGAAAATGACGCAGAAGGCATAAGATGGCGTTCAAGAGACAGATAGTGTCGGCGATAATGGTAGCATCGCTGATGGTGTCGTGTGGCGAGGTGGTACAGCCGAAGCCATACGGCTATTTCCGTATCACATTGCCTGAGCACAAGTATAGGAGCATAGAGAAGGAGGGACTGCCGTACAGTTTTGAGGTGGCGGACGACGCCGAGGTCAGGAAGGACAAGAGCTGGAATGCCGAAGAGGGATGGGTCAACATAGTATATCCGAGGCTAAAGTGCGAGATACACGTCACGTATAAGCAGCTCGGGAGCAAAGAGCTCGAGGAGGACGCATACGAGGACAGCCATAGACTCGCGTACAAGCACACGATAATGGCAGATGCAATCGGTGAGAGCTACTATGACGACGAGACGAAGAAGGTATATGCGACTAAATACGAGATAAAGGGCAATGCAGCTACGCCGCTACAGATGGCGATAACAGACAGCCTCGGGAGATTTTTCAGAGGTTCGCTATACTTCAACTGTCACCCGAACAAAGACAGCCTTGCGCCAGTCGTCAGTTATCTCGAGGAGGACATCGACCACATAATAGAGACATTCGAGTGGAAGGAGGGGAAGTAAGACATGGGAGTCATATATCATAAGAGCGAAGGTGGGACGAGCATGGGAGTCTGGAGAATCGAGGAAGGGATAGCAGACCTCGAGACCAGATATGAACTGAAAGAAAGCGAGCGGGCGACATACATGGCATTCAAGAACGACAAGCGTCGGAGGGAGTGGCTATGTGTGAGGCTGATGCTGGAGGAGATGATGGGCAAGGAAGTAGAGATAGCATATAAAGATAGCGGGAAGCCGTACCTGAAAGGGAGCAGCAAGCATATAAGCATAACGCACACAATAGGATACGTCGGAGTCCGGGTGGCAGACCATCCGGTGGCGCTGGACATGGAATACAAGTCCGACAGAGTCTTGAGGATCATATCCAAATTCGTATCGGAGAGCGAGATGGGATACCTCGACAGGGGGGACAAGGTAGCGACAGCACTCGTAATATGGAGTGCCAAGGAGACGTTGTACAAGCTACACGACATACAGGAGATAGAGTTCGACAAACACCTCAAAGTAAGCAACTTCGACCCGACGAAAGAGTCTGGGACGTTCACCGGGACAATAGACAAAGGGGGATTCCGGGCTGAAGTGAAGCTGCGTTATAGGATAACAGACGACCTAATATTAGTCTATTGCTGAGGAGGCAGATGAGAGAGACAGAGAGAGTGCTGGCGACGATGAAAGAGAAGAGAGGCGTCGCGATGCTGATAGACCCCGACAAATACGACTCGGGGCTGGTCAGCCGGCTGGTTGGTAGCGGACTGCTGCCGACAGTGTTTCTCGTCGGGGGTAGCATAGTCCTGGGAGACACTCGGGAAGTCGTCAGAGACATCAAGAGACAGAGCACGACGCCTGTGGTCCTCTTTCCGGGCGACAATCAGCAGTTGACCGAGGAGGCAGACGGACTGCTGCTGCTAAGCCTGATATCGGGGAGGAACGCAGAGTACCTCATAAGTCAGCACGTCAGGGCGGCGCACAGGATAGCGAAGATGGACATAGAGGTCATCTCGACGGGCTACATGCTGATAGACGGAGGGAAGCGGACATCGGTCGAATACATAAGCGGGACGACGCCAATACCGGCTGACAAGGTCGACATAGCAGCAGCTACGGCATTGGCGGGGAGGCTGTTAGGAATGAAAGCAATATACCTCGAGGCTGGGAGCGGAGCGAAGCAGGCCGTCAGTAGTGAGATGATAAAGGCAGTCAGGGAGAGCATTGGCGACATGCTACTGATCGTAGGGGGAGGGCTGAGGACAGTCGAGGAAGTCAGTCGAGTGATGGAAGCCGGAGCGGACATAGCAGTGATAGGGACAGTAGCGGAGCAGAACAGCGAAGCTGCGGCAGAAATATTGAGATATAACAAAACAGGGAGATGAAATTCGTATCATGGAACGTGAACGGGCTACGCGCCTGCAACGAAAAAGGATTTCAAGACATCTTCAAGAAGATGGACGCAGACTTCTTCTGCCTCCAGGAGACGAAGATGCAGGAGGGGCAGCTCGACCTAAGATTTGAGGGATACGAATCGTATTGGAACTCAGCAGAGAAGAAAGGGTATTCCGGCACGGCGATATACACGCGGAAGAAGCCGCTGAACGTCTCGAGAGGGATGGGCATCGAGGAGCATGACCATGAGGGGAGGATAGTGACGCTCGAGATGGAGGACTTCTATCTGGTCTGCGTATATACGCCAAACTCGCAGGACGAGCTGAAGAGACTCGACTACAGGATGAGATGGGAGGAGGACTTCAGAGAGTACCTAAAGAAACTGGACGAGCGTAAGCCAGTCATAGTCTGTGGAGATATGAACGTAGCACCAGAGGAGATAGACCTGAAGAACCCGAAGACAAACACGAGGAATCCAGGCTTCACAATAGAGGAGCGCACCAAGTTCAAGGAGTTGAAGGAGGCGGGATTCGTTGACACGTTCAGGAAGTTGCATCAGGAGGAAGTCAAATACTCGTGGTGGTCGTACAGATTCAAGGCTAGGGAGAAGGGAATCGGGTGGAGAATCGACTTCTTCCTGACGTCAGAAAGACTAGCGGAGCGGATAGAGAAAGCAGAAATATATGACGACGTACTCGGGTCGGATCATTGTCCGGTAGGGCTCGAAATCAACATATAGGACAGGGGAAAGAAAAACAAGAACAGATGGAAACGACAAAAACACTCATACTGACAACAATCCTGACGGCAGGGATCGGGATGACAACGTCTACTGGCGTGAAGGCTCAGACGTGGCCAGAGGTGAAGCCAGAGGCCAAGGCTGGCACAAGGTGGTGGTGGCTCGGGTCGGCAGTGACGGAGAGCGACCTAAAATATAACCTAGAGCAGTACTCGAAGGCTGGGATAGGCTCGGTCGAGATCACGCCGATATATGGAGTCGAAGGGAACGAGGCGAACGACATCAAGTATCTGACACCGAAATGGATGGAGATGCTAAAAGTGACGGAGGAGGCAGGCAAGAATAACGGGATCCTGATAGACATGAACAATGGCACAGGGTGGCCATTCGGAGGACCAGAGACGCCAATAGAAGAGGCAGCATGCAGAGTAGTGTTCGTCGTCGACACAGTGAAGAAAGGGGCGCCATCGACAAAGCCGCTGAATCCGAGGGACGAGAAGTTCTCGGTCCAGAAGCTGGAGAAGAGGTATGACATAGGCAACGGAAGGGAGCAGGTGATCCGCCTGTATGAAGGGAGGACGCGTCAGCAGGTCAAGCGAGCAGCGCCAGGCGGTGAGGGCTACGTGATCGACCACTTCGACAAGACAGCAGTGAAGCATTACCTCGAGAAGTTCGACAAGGCGTTTGCAGAGAGCGGAGTCGCATATCCACACAACTTTTTCAACGACAGCTATGAGGTGTATCATGCGAACTGGACACCGACGTTGCTAAAAGAGTTCGAGAGCAGACGAGGATATAAGCTGGAGGACAAGCTGAGGGAGCTGCTGGGCATGGTAGACGACGGAAATCAGGTGCTCAGCGACTACAGGGAGACTCTGAGCGACATGCTACTCGAGAATTTCTCGCAGCAGTGGACGGAGTGGGCACACAGCCATGGAGTCTTGACGAGGAATCAGGCGCATGGATCGCCAGCAAACTTGATAGACGTCTACGCATCAGTCGACGTGCCAGAAATAGAAGGCTTCGGACTGTCGGAATTTGGCATCAAGGGGCTCAGGACCGACAAAGGCTATACGAGGAAGAACGACAGTGACGTCTCGATGTTGAAATATGCGGCATCGGCAGCACACGTGACAGGGAAGAACCTCGTATCGAGCGAGACGTTCACGTGGCTGACAGAGCACTTCAGGACATCGCTCTCGCAGATGAAGCCGGACCTCGACCTGATGTTCACGTGCGGAGTGAACCACGTATTCTTCCATGGGACGGCGTATTCGCCGAAGGAAGACACATGGCCAGGATGGAAGTTCTATGCGTCGGTCGACATGTCGCCAACTAACAGCATCTGGAGAGATGCGCCAGAGCTGATGAAGTACATAGAGCGCAGCCAGAGCTTCCTGCAGATGGGGCAACCGGACAACGACTTCCTCGTATACCTGCCAGTCAGGGACATGTGGAGACAAAGGCTAAAAGAGGGTACGGAGGGACTGCTGATGCAGTTCGACATACACTCGATGGCGAAGAAGGCGCCAGACTTCATCCAGAGCATAATCAAGATAGACAAGCTCGGATATGACTGCGACTACGTCAGTGACAGACTCCTGATGAGCACGAAGTATGAGGGAGGAATGCTCGTAACGGCGGGCGGCACGAAGTACAAAGCGCTAATAATCCCGAGCGGGAAGAACATGCCAAAGGAGTTGAAGAGCCATCTCGAAAGCCTGAAGGCGAAGGGAGCCAAGATAATAGAGGGAGTCGACGAGGGAAAAATGAAGGCGGCTACAGAGCCAGAGAAGATGAAGGCGGAACTGGGACTCAGGATAATCAGGAGGAGCAACGAGACCGGACACCACTATTTCGTCGCCAACCTGACGCCGAACGACATAAAGATGGAGAGAGTCAAGCTGAGCGTCGGGGACAAGACAGCGGAATGGTATGACCCGATGACAGGAAAAATCTATGCAGCGGACATAAACAACGAGGGACTGCTTGTATCGCTACGCTCGGGAGAGAGCATGATACTAAGAACGTACAACAACGGCTATACATCGAAGATGCCGCAGCTATGGCAGTACACCAAGGAGAAGAGCATCAGCGTAGGCGGAAACAAGAAGAGCGAAGTGAAGACAGTCGAGGCGCGTTTCGACATCAGCGAGCAGAAGTGGGCTCTTGACCTAAAGAGCGAGGAGAAGGGATATGAGACGAATAAGCACTATGAGCTCGACAAGATACGCACGTGGGAAGGGCTTGACGAGACGGCAAGAGACTTCGTAGGGACTGGAGTGTACACGGCGAAGGTGAACATCGACGAGCTGTGTGGCAAGATGTGGAAGAAAGGCAAGTGGACAATAGAACTCGGAGACGTCAGGGAGAGCGCAAGAGTGTATATAAACGGGAAATATGCAGGATGTGCGTGGGCAGTCCCATTCTCTCTCGACATCACAGGGATGCTAAAGAAGGGGGAGAACGAGATACGGATAGAGGTGACGAACCTGCCGGCGAACAGGATAGCGAAACTCGACAGAGAGGGAGTCAAGTGGAGGAAGATGAAGGAGATCAACGTCGTCGACATCAACTATAAGAAGACGACATACGCAGGATGGGCGCCAGTCGAGAGCGGACTGAACTCGAAAGTCGAGCTGATAAGGAAATAAGGGGAAAGCCCCAAACCAAAAGAACAGATAAAGTGGAGAGACACAAGACGGGTCTCTCCATTTTCTTTAACCCAAAAGACCAAAAGAGCATGGCGAAAAGAGAGACAGGATGGAAAAAAGCCGCAGAGAAAGACGTGCTACAATACATAGAAGAGCACAACGGGACCGACAAGGAAAGAGTAGCGGAAGACATAGTAAGGGCATACGAATGCGCAAGCATAGTCAATGAAAAGATCAAGAAGATAGAGGACACCCATATAGAGGGGGCGAAAGTCCCCAAAATAGTCGGAGAGATGAGGGAAGAAAGAGCGAAGGTAAAAGAACGCCGGAGGAACATGATAAAAGAATGGATAGGAGAGATAGGAGGCGTCATACATGGCTATGGTGCAACCCTTAAGGGCGCAGACTATTATGGGAGCATCCACTTCGACATGCCAAACGGGATAGCGATGAAGTGCTATGTCTGTGAAGAGCTAAGGAAGGACAAGGTCCTGATATCGTTTCTTGGAGGCAAGAATTATGAGACCGAGCCGACACGCATAGGACGTAGTCGACTGCCATACCTGACAGAGACAATAAAAACGCTGGGAGAGACAGCGAGCGAATACAAAGACGTATACGATAGCATCATACTCGAAAAGGGGAAAAAGGAGAAGATACGTCAGATGAATATCGCGACGGCCGAGGCTCTCATTGCGGAGAAAGCGGAGGAGCATGGATTGACGTATAAGACAGAGCATAAGAAGATTCTGACGACAATCACGTTCAAGCTGACGGACAAGAAAGAGATGACCGTCAACATAAGACACAACCATCTTTTAGATGAGATAGACAACATGATAAGTAACGTCGTCAAGATGAGGGAAGCCTTCATGGAGTTGAGGGGAGACGTGAACATCAGAGCGATAATGAGTGACGAAGGGTGGAAGAACGAGGAAAAAGGAGAATAAAAGAAAGGACCGAGAATAGAGAGAGGCCCTGAAGACGAGGGGAAGGAGGGGGCTGCTTGACACTGAAAAACAGAATAGACGAGTCGAGGGGAAGTCTATACCAAGGCTAACCCAAGACTATACCAAGGCTATACCAAGGCTAACCCAAGGCTAACCCAAGACTATACCAAGACTAACCCAAGACTATACCAAGGCTAACCCACAGTGCGATAGAGGGGAGACATAGAGCAAAATGAGGAGGCGCCGGAAACACATCCGACGCCTCCTCATTATCAATCAGAAAGTCGTTGACTATGGTTGCGGTTGCAAACCTTCCCAACGGACATCCCAGTTGCCGTCTTTCGGGAAGCCAGGGTTCTTGACCTGGCAGCCGTCCCAACCGGCGCACATGAGTGCCACAGCCGTCAGTAGGCCGCCATTGCCAGGGAGGTAGCAACGGAGACGCTGGTCCTGGAAGTTGTGACCATTCGGCAAGTAGGTATTCGTCCTCTTGTCGAGCAGTATCGTCTCGACAGCCATCTCGGGCATACCGAGGCGAGTCGCGCACATAGCCGTCATAGGGTAGTCCCAGCCCCAAGTCTTGTTCCAGTTCCAATTGTCGCGAACCCATTCAAGAGTCTTGCGCATGACAGGCATCTGAGTCTGCGGGGTCAGAGGGAGAATACCCACAGCGCCGAGGACAGCAGGGTGGTCGCTTGTGAAACGGATATCCTTGTAGGTATCGACAGCCGTCTCGGCGGCGAGATAGAGACTATCCTCGTTGAAAGCCAGAGGCGCGAGAGACTCGATAATCTTGTCCCACTTAGCATCTCTTGGTAGGCCCTGTCTCTCCCTCCATTTCTGAGCAACGGAGAGACCGAAATGCCAATAAGAGAGCTCGAAAGGAGCATTGACAACCTCCTTGGCGCGGAGAGTCTCCTGAGCAGGAATGAAGCCACGGATATCGTACCTCTGCTTGTCAGAGTTCCAAGTTGCGAAATCCGCCATAAACTCAGCCGTCTCCTCGATGAGAGGCGCCATATCCTGAAGGAACTTCTTGTCGGCAGACTGCCTATAGACATACTCAGAGAGCAGAATTATGTGCGGTTGCTGCCAAATCAAGTAGCTGCCGACATTAGAAGGAGCCTCGATAGAACTCGGGTCGGTCATCTTCATCCAACGGACGCCCTTGAAGCCTTGCCTCTCAGCAATCTTACGAGCATTAGGTTCAGCCTTGTGGTACCAGGCGAGCGTCCTCTTCAGCTTATCGGAATGCTTCCAGAGGGGAAGCCAGGCCTGATGCCAATAGATCATCTCGAGGTGGAACTTGCCGAACCAGGAGTTGTAGGTCAGACCAGTCTCCTGAGGTGGTGTCTTGCCAGCGCACTGAGCAGCAAGGAGATACTGGCTCAGAACAACACGCCTCTCCAGTTCCTTAGCTCGTGGGTCCTTACAATGACTAAAGTCGACAGCTGCGCCATCGTTCCAGAACTTACGCCAAGAAAGTTCGCTAGCGGCAGCAGTCTCTGCGAAAGAAGGCAGTTTGTCCGCCTTTTCGTTTTCCGAGAACAAGACAGTCATAGCGAGAGACTGACCAGGCTCAGCTGGAGTCAGCAAAAAGAGGTGAGGCTTCTCGGCAGCCGAAAAGACAGCCTTGCCCTCCCAAGATACATGAACAAAGTAAACAGTCTCGTCAATCGTACGCTTGAGCAAGGCAGAAGACTCAGTAGTCGAGACAATCTCAGTCGAGTGAGCATCAGTGTTTTGCCAGTTGCAGGCGTCGTCGCAGTGAGCGCTAGTCGGGTAAGGGAAACGGAGCGTCAGAGGAGTGGTGCCGTCGCTTGTCACTTCGGTAGAGATCAAGTCTCTGTCTGGGTGGCATACAGTCTTGACGAGAAACTGCTCGTTGGCATAACGGAAACTGCTCTCAATCTTGCCGACCATCATATCGAGCTTGCTCTTGACCTCAGAGAAGTCCGACAAACTAGCGTCAGCAAATCCTAAGCCAACACAACCGAGATGCAGCCTATGAGGGTTGACGCGGTACCAGTTGCTAGCAGCCGTGCCACGGGCGCTATCCTTCAACTGACGGCTGTAGAACTCAGCATGACCATGACCCATATCCTCCTCGCAAAGAGTCTCCTCGAACTTCAAGTCATCTGGATTGGCATTCTTGTGCCAGCCCCAGTCGCTCTGAGTCCCGAGAGGCACACCATTGGAGTACAACTCTGGGAAAGTCTGAAGACCGGTAAAATCCACCGTCATAGCAAAGCCGCCGTTGCCAACAGTCAGAGACGCCAGACTATCGAATCCAGAGATTACCGGATTATTACGTTCGACAAGAGCTTCGCGGTTGATATTCTCGGAAGTACAAGCACCGAGGACTGCCGTCGCTATCAGAGCAAAAAAAGCGTTTCTCATTTCTTAAGATATTTCTTCAAGTCAGAATCGCTGTTCTTCAGACCCTTCTTGATGCTCTCGGCATTCATCTTAGCACCGAGGAGCGAGGTGTGAGTATGGTCTTTGCAATAGTAAGCCTTAGCCTTCTTCTGACCCTTCTTGTCGAGGAAGTCTGCAGAGATGTTGTGAACGTCAATCAGGGTGACGCCAGTCTCCTTGGCCACCTCGGCGTACCAGTCCATATACTCCTTCCTGCGCTCGATTTTTCCGTCTGTCCATTCGTTTCTCGGGGTCAGCGACACGAGAATTGGTGTGCCACCCTTCTCCCTCGTATCCTCAATGAACTTCTTGAGATACCAGCCGAAGGAATAGACGACCTCGTACTTACCATCAGACTGTCTTTGATAGACGTGGCAGGTATCCTTAGCCGTTGCAATCTCGCCTCTCTCCTTCTGAGAGTCGATAGGACCGATGTCGTTGTGACCGAACTGGATGAGGACGTAGTCGCCGGGCTGAATACTGTTGTAGACCTCGTCCCAACGACCCTCGTTCATGTATGTCCTGCAAGACCTGCCGGCTTTTGCGCAGTTAGCTGGAGTGATCTTAGTCGTATCGAAAGCGATTGCAGCCTGACTACCCCAGCCCCACATACCGTCCTTATCATTATCATTATTCTTGACAGTGCTGTCGCCAGTGATAAAGACGACAGGCTTGCCCTTCTTACGTTTGACGTCGACAGTCCGAGGCTTGACATTGACGAGGCAAGACTGGAGGAACTGAATCTGAGGGTCCTTGCAAGCTGCGATACCCTCAGCTGCGGACTGAGCATTGACGACAGCTCCGAACTTGCTTGTGTGAATCTTGTCGCCAAAGAAGTGATAGCTCATCTTGTGCTCACCGAACTTCTCGAACTTCGTAGCAGTGATATCATTGAGGTCGATGAATGGGACATTCATCTGCTCAGCGACCTGCTTTGCCCAGAGGCCGAAGGTCTTGTCGACCCTTTGAACCCTACCATCCTCCCAGGCGTTGCGTGGGGTGAGCGACATCAGGACAGGGTTACCGCCCTTAGCGCGAGTCTCGCGTATGTAGCGACGGAGGTACTCGCCGTGGGTATATACAGTCTCCTTGACACCCGTCTCCTTGATAGTGACCATCAAAGAGTCGTCGCCAATTCCCTTAATCGTCGCCCTCGCACGTCCCTCGTCAAAAGGACCGTTATCATTGTGACCGATACTGATTATCACCCAGTCTCCAGGCTTAATAGCCTTCTGAATGTCGGGCCAGAGGCGGGTGTAGAAAGTTCTGCTGCTCATTCCACCGAGCGCCTGATTCTCAACACTTATCATGTTCTTGTTGAAGTAGTCCTCAGCAAAATAGCCCCAACCCCACTGACCATTATTACCATTGCCCTTAGTCCCGTTCCTCATTGTCGAGTTGCCGATAAGGAACAGCACAGGTCTGCCCTCCTTACGGCTAAGACCGGGGGCAATTCTACTCTGTCTTACCTTGTCGAGACTGTCAAGCGTGTTGTCTATGACCTTGTTGACATCCTCCATTCCAAGGTTCTTCTTGTCCTGAGCGTCGACAGAGACTACCGTTGTAGTCATCAGTGCTGCCAGACATACCTTTAAAATACTATTCATAACAAATAATAAAACAATCCGAGTTCTATGAGAAATAATCAATAAGAGGTGTGAATAATTCACATATCCACACCTCTGTCTTTTTCTATCAACTATCTTACGAAGCCTGCCTTGAGACGATTGACCTCCTCGTCTGTCAGGTAACGCCAGTGTCCTCTTGGGACGTTCTTCTTAGTCAAGCCACCATAGTAGACTCTGTCGAGCCTCTCGACATTGTAGCCAAAGTGCTCGAAGATACGGCGGACGATACGGTTACGTCCTGAGTGGAGTACGACACCGACCTGACTCTTGTCACGGTTATCTACATAGCTGACCTCGTCGACTGCGACAGGTCCATCCTCGAGTTCTATGCCTCTGAGCATCATCTCAAGGTCTTCCTGGCTGACATTCTTGTCGAGGAAGACATGGTAAATCTTCCTGACCTCGTAACGCGGATGCATCAGCTTCTCAGCCATGTCTCCATCGTTGGTCAGAAGCAGGACACCGGTGGTATTCCTATCGAGCCTGCCGACAGGGAATATTCTCTCTGTTGCAGCATCCTCAACGAGATCCATCACAGTCCTCCTCTCCTCAGGGTCATCGGTTGTCGTCACGCAGTCCTTCGGCTTGTTGAGGAGAACGTAGACCTTCTTCTCAGCCTTAAGCTCCTTGCCGTCGAAAGTCACCTTATCTTCGGGCGATACGATGACACCCATCTCTGTAACGACATCACCATTGACCGTTATTCTGCCAGCCTTAATGAGGTCGTCTGCCTCACGACGGCTGCATACCCCACTCATCGCAATGAAACGATTCAAACGCAGCTGCTCCGGCATACCCTGCATCTGTGGGTTCTGTCCCGAAAGCTCATCATCCTCCTCCCTGTCGAAGAGGCTGTAGTCCACCTTGTAGCGCGGTCCCTTGACATTCTCAGCCTTCTGGTGCCACGGCTTACGCTCCCACTGCTTGTTACCGCCTTCCTGCCTGCCACGCTGTGGTCTTCTGCCATTGCCCTGCTGACGGTTGTCAAAACGTCCGCCATTGCTACGACCTCCCTGCTGACGATTGCCATAGTCTCCACCGTTGTTCCTCGGACGGAAACTCGGCCTGCGCTCACCGCCGTCCTCGTCGTTATATCTCGGACGGAATGGTCTACGCTCTTGCTGCTCACCGCCATCGTTGTAACGTGGACGGAAACTCGGCCTGCGCTCCTGCTGCTGGTCGTCATTGTTATATCTCGGTCTGAAACTCGGCCTGCGCTCCTGCTGGTCGCCACCATCGTTGTAGCGAGGACGGAAACTCGGTCTGCGCTCCTGCTGGTCGCCACCATCGTTGTAACGAGGACGGAAACTCGGCCTACGCTCCTGCTGATCGTCGCCATCATTGTAGCGAGGACGGAAGTTCGGCCTGCGCTCCTGCTGGTCACCATCTTCGTTGTAACGAGGACGGAAACTCGGCCTGCGCTCCTGCTGATCGCCATCATTGTTGTAACGTGGACGGAACGGACGACGTTCCCCGTCCGAATTCCTGTTCACTCGTGGGCGATAGCCACCATCCTGTCCGTCAGCCTCACGGCTACCGAACCTGCGCCCCTCGCCATCACGGCGCGGACTATCTTCGCTCTGACGCCTCTCGTCGTCGTTGCGCCTGTACTTTTCTTCGTTCTCCATTAACTAACTGTTATTTCTTGTTTTGTTGGATCCATTTTCTTGCATTGACAAGCGACACTATCCATGGTGTAAGCTCGTCTGCCTTATTCTCGTCTGGATAATACGCACACTGCCATGGGAAGATTGCCCTCTCAAGGTGTGGCATGATTGCCACGTGCCTACCATCCGCACTTGCCATACCAGCTATGTCTGCCGCACTACCATTCGGGTTGGCCGGATAGCCACTATACGCATACTTAGCAACTACATTGTACTTGTCAGCACCAGCCGGCAAACTGAACTTGCCCTCTCCATGAGCAACCCATATTCCAAGTCTGCTGCCTGCCAGACTGCCAAACATTACGGAGTTGTTCTCCGGTATCTCGACACTCAAGTACGAGCTCTCGAACTTATGACTGTCGTTGTGCAGCATCTTGGGCCTCAGACTGACTTCCTCAGCCGACCTGTGGAGCAGTCCAAGCTCTATCACGAGCTGACAACCGTTGCAGACTCCCAGACTCAATGTGTCAGGCCTTGCATAGAAGTTGTCAAGAGCCTTGCGAGCCCTCTCGTTGTACAGGAATGCTCCTGCCCAGCCTTTCGCCGACCCCAGGACATCGGAATTCGAGAATCCGCCACAGAAGACTATCATGTTCACGTCCTCCAGCGTCTCACGACCCGACACAAGGTCGGTCATGTGTACGTCCTTCACGTCAAAGCCGGCAAGGTACAGCGAATATGCCATCTCCCTGTCTCCATTGACGCCCTTCTCTCTTATGATGGCAGCTCGGACTCCTGTCTTGCCCTGCCTGCTCAACTGTAGACCGAGGTCTTTCAGCTTCCCTGTCCAATTCGCCGGCAACTTGAGGTCGAGTGGCTGCTTCTTGTAGTTTGCCTTCCTCTCTGCCGCCTTTGTCTTTCCGCTCTGCAAAGCATCGAGGTTTGCCGACGTCTCAAACCATACGTCACGCATCTCGTCGATGTCTATCTCGACTGTCGCATCACCTCCCGCCGATATGCTCAGCTTGCGCTCCTTCTGAGGCCTGCCGACGTATGTGAATCCGACATTCGCCTTGTCAAGCACGCTCTTGACCTTGTTCAGGTCTCGGACCTGCAAGACGACTCCCGGATTCTCGGCAAAGAGGTTCAATACTGCATCTCGACCAGCCGTCGAGAAGTCCGCTACGATTCCGCCTTCTGTGTTCGAATATGTCATCTCGAGCAACGTCGTCACGATTCCGCCCGCCGAGACGTCATGTCCCGCAACGACAAGCCCCTCGTTGATGAGCTTCTGTATTGCCTCAAAGGCCCTCACGAATAGTTCCGTGTCGGCTACCGTAGGTGCCTTGTCCCCCAACTTCCCGAGGACCTGTGCCAACGCACTGCCGCCTATCTCTGGCTCCATGCCGCTCATGTCGATATGTATGAGCGACGTCGACTCGTCATTCTTTATTACCGGCTCGACGATCTTGCGTATGTCAGATACCTCGCCCATCGCCGATATGATGACGGTTCCAGGGCTCAGCACTGTTCTGCCGTCTGAATACTTCTGTGTCATGGAGAGCGAGTCCTTGCCCGTCGGTATGTTGATTCCGAGGCTCGTGACCCAGTCGCTCATCGCCTTGACTGCAGCGTAAAGTCTCGCATCCTCGCCCTTCTGACGACACGGCCACATCCAGTTTGCACTCAGCGACACGCCCTTCAGTCCATACGTCAGCGGCGCAAACACGAGATTCGTCAGCGCCTCAGCTGCCGACATCACGGAGCCTGCCGACGCATCTATCAGTCCAACTGCCGGAGCATGACCGATACTCGTCGCCATTCCCTTGACACCATTGTAGTCGAGCGCCACAGCTCCGAGGTCGTTCAACGGCAACTGAAGTTTTCCTGCACACTGCTGCTTGGCTACCTTGCCCGTCACCGACCTATCTACCTTGTTCGTCAACCAGTCCTTGCATCCAACGCTCTCTAGCTGCATCACTGCCCTGACATACTCTGCTATCTTATTTACGTCGTATGCCACAGCCGAATACTTATGGCTGACTGTCTCATCCTTCATCACTGTCTTCGGCGGATTGCCGAACATGTCCGAGAGCTTCCAGTCTATCGGCTTCACTCCATTCTTGTGGCTGAACGTGAAGTTCATGTTGCCTGTCGTCCTTCCGACTACATACATCGGCGCACGCTCTCTCTCGGCTATCTTCTCGAGCCTGTCGACGTCCTTGTGCCTCAAGACAAGTCCCATCCTCTCCTGACTCTCATTACCGACTATCTCCCTGTCGCTCAGCGTCTTGTCGCCTATTGGCAACGCATCCATGTCTATGTCGCCTCCTGTCTCCTCGACGAGCTCCGAGAGGCAGTTGAGATGTCCGCCTGCGCCATGGTCGTGTATCGAGACTATCGGATTGTCCTCGCCTTCGACGAGTCCCCTGATTGCATTCAAGACTCGCTTCTGCATCTCGGGGTTCGACCTCTGGACTGCGTTCAACTCTATCTTGTGTCCATACTCTCCTGTGTTCACGCTCGAGACTGCTCCACCACCCATTCCGATGCGGTAGTTGTCTCCTCCGAGCAGGACGACATCCTGACCAGCCTCCGGGGTCTTCTTCAGCGCGTCGCTCTTCTTCGCATACCCGACTCCGCCAGCCATCATGATGACCTTGTCGTATGCGTATGTCCTGCCTTCCTCCTCATGCTCATACGTCAGGAGCGAACCGCAGATCATCGGCTGACCAAACTTGTTGCCGAAGTCACTCGCTCCGTTCGACGCCTTGATGAGGATCTGAGACGGCGTCTGATATAGCCAGTCCCTGACTGACACGCCCTTCTCCCACGGCTTGTCCTCTGTCAGTCTTGAATAAGAGGTCATGTATACTGCCGTTCCCGCCATTGGCAACGAACCTGTTCCGCCTCCCATCCTGTCGCGTATCTCGCCGCCACTTCCCGTCGCAGCTCCGTTAAACGGCTCGACTGTCGTCGGGAAATTATGTGTCTCTGCCTTCAAAGACAAGACGGTATCTATATCCTTTGTCTCAAAGTCACTCGGGACGTCTGCCCTCTCTGGCGCAAACTGCATGGCAACAGGACCCTCTATGAAGGCTACGTTGTCCTTATACGCCGACACGAGGTAGTTCGGATTTGCTTCCGACGTCTTTCGTATCAACTTGAAGAGCGACAGCTCCTTCTCGACTCCGTCTATTACGAATGTCCCATTGAATATCTTATGCCGACAATGCTCCGAGTTGACCTGCGAGAAGCCAAACACCTCCGAGTCTGTCAACGGACGACCCATCCGCTTGCTCAACTGCTCGAGATATGCTATCTCGGCCTCGCTCAGCGCAAGTCCCTCCTTCTCGTTATATGCCTTGAAATCTGTTATGTGCACAATCGGCTCAGGCTTCCTGTCTATCGTGAATAGCCCCTGATCTAGCCCCTCATATAGTGTCTGGAGCATCGGATCGTATGTGGCATCCTTGCCCCCTACTTCGAAGTACTCCTCGATGCGGCCTATCCCCTCTA
Source organism: Bacteroidales bacterium (assembly GCA_017417385.1). Lineage (GTDB taxonomy): Bacteria > Bacteroidota > Bacteroidia > Bacteroidales > Marinilabiliaceae > W3P20-009. The sequence goes on along the minus strand of JAFPZF010000029.1, from coordinate 23,096 downwards.
TCGCCATGTTCTGAGTAATCTCCACGGCATTGGTGCTCCACGGAGTTATGGTCTCCCGACGTGTACCGACAAACCAACCTTTTATCGCGTTGTCAGCCACCTCCTTTGCACCTCCAAACAGCCAATTCAGCTTCTTGCTGTCCTCCGCCGAAAGTGTCCCTTCCTTCTCGACAGCCAGAACCCTGCTCTTGTCTTCGCTGCTCCTGAAAAATACTATCATCTATCTGCTATTCTATTGATATTCTTGCCTATCTTTCGCATCTCCCGACTCGCACGCCCTCCCGACTTCCCGTCTATCAGGCATTGCAACTCTTAGTGCTTCTTCTACTGAACGCCGAAAGTAACAAAAAAAACAATACGGACTCTAAATCAACCCTTGTTTTTTTAGCATCTCGACGACTTTTTTGCTGAACGCCTCCGCTGTCTCTTTCGGATACCTCACCTCCGAAAACACCTGCGCCAGCGTTTCCTTGGAATTCTCCCTGACAAACGCTTGGTTCGACGCCAGGCTCTCCTTCTCTCGATAATACTTGTCGATGTCGGCGGCCTCATAGTCCCGATACTTGCCGTAATGGACGACGGCCTCTCTCGGCAGTCTCTCCGTGAGCTCCGTCTCGCCCGCTGGAACTCCGACGGTCAGTGTCGTCACTGGTACGACTCCCTTCGGGAGGTTGAGGACTGCACCGATCTCCTCGGGATTATATGTGGTGGTACCGAGGTAGCAGATTCCGAGCCCCTCCTCCTCCGCCGCAAGTGCCATGCTCTGCGCCGCAAGCGATGCGTCTATGACCGACGTCAGGAAACTCTCGAAATTATAAAAGGCCTCGGTCGCCTTCCGAGCCCTGCACCACTGCGTGACTCTGTTGAGGTCTGCACATATTGTCAGGACGACCGCCGCATCTTTGACCATCGGCTGGCCAAAATGGCACGGAGACAACGCTGCCTTCTCCTCCTCGCTCTCACTGACGACTATGCTGTAGAGCTGCAGATTCCCTGTGTTCGACGCCCTTATCCCGGCATCTAATATCTTGTTCAGCGTCTCCCGACCTATCTTCTCTTTCTTATATTTCCTGATTGTCCTGTGTGTATATAGTGAATTGAGTGTCATATTCTTATCCTTTTGTTATGAAATAATTTAGTACTAACGAGAGTATTCCGAATAGCATTATGAATTTGCTGAGGACCGACGCCCTATGGAAGTCCTTCTTGCTCTCTCCTCTCCAGACCCACCACATCAGTAGCAAGGTCGGCAACGCGACGGCTACAACCCCATATATGGTCATGACCATAACCCCGGTAATGTAGAGGCTGACTGCCAGTATCACTAGCATGAACGCCTCGACTGTCAAGACGACGACCTTGCTGTACTGTAGCCCGAGCTCGACAGCTACTGTCCTGCAGTTCGTCCGAGAGTCGCCCTCGACATCTTCCATGTCCTTGATGATCTCCCTCCCGAGGTTGCTGATAAACGCAAAAGCGCAAAACGTACATACTACATACCAGACGTGCGAATACGGTGAACACCCTGTCACGAACGACCCCGCCGCCAGGTCTATCGCCGCAAAGTCTACACAGACGACGACATAGCCCGAAAGCCCAACTAGCAACGCCACGACGACATTGCCTACTAGCATCTGCCGCTTGAAATGTGTCGAGTAGAACCACAACGCCAACGCTACGCCCAGGAACATCATCGCAAGAGAACCTTTCCGCAGCACAAACGACACGTAGAACCCTGCAAATAGCCCGACTATTGTCAAGAGAACATGGCACAACAACGCCGAACGCCTATCGACACTCCGTCCGACAACGACGGTCTCCGGCCTGTTTATCATGTCTGTCTGGACGTCAAAATAGTCGTTCAGCGCATTGCCACCTGCCGCAAGCAGCACCTCCGCCAACATGATGAGTGCGAAATCTATGTGGGATAGCGCTACCTCTACCCCAGCCTGCTCCAACGACGGTATTATGTAGGCGTAGCGTAGCAAACACCCGAACACTACGAGAAATAGTAGATTCCCGACTCGTGTCAACCTGAAATAGTCTCCCATTCTTTCGCCCCTCCTTATGGCCTCACCATGTATGGTCGTATCCCCACTTGCCCTGGCTCCGCAAGACCTGCTCCATCACGTCCCGGACGCACTGGCAGCCTCCCTCGAACGGAGAGATATACCTGCACACTTCCTTGACGTCGATGCACGCGTCGGACGGACATGTCGGGACTCCGACTTCCTTCAATACGGGTATGTCCGGCATGTCGTCTCCCATGTATAGGACTTCCTCGTCCGTCAGCCCACACCGGTCCCTCCACGCCCTGTAGGTCTCTATCTTCGTGGCCTGCCCCATGAAGATGTCCTGTATGCCCAGGGTGGAAAAACGATGACGGACAGCATCAGAGGTGCCGCCCGTTATTATCGCTATGTGATAGTCCAACTTTACAGCAAGCTGCAAGACGTAGCCATCCTTTATGTTCGCTGTCCGCATTGGTATGCCCTCGACGGACATGGGGACTACTGTCTGAGACAGTACCCCATCCACGTCGAAGGCAAACCCTCGGACTTTTGGTAATAGTTCCTTGAAGTTCTTCATCCCTACCAGATGACTATCCTCTCCTCTTTCGGCATGTACATCGCACTGCCCTCCTTCACGTCAAACGCGTCATAGAAGAAGTCCAGCAACGGCAACTGTCCATTGACTCTCAGCTTGCCCGTCGAGTGCGGATCTGTCATGACCTGCTGACGCGCTGCCTCGTCCTTGATGCAGCCTGCCCATACGCGGCTGTATGCGTAGAAGAATCTCTGCTCTGCTGTCTGTCCGTCGATTAGCGCCGGCTCCGCCTTGCCCTTCAACGTGTTCCTGAATGCCTGATGTGCTATGTTCAGTCCACCAAGGTCTGCGATGTTCTCGCCGAGCGTCAACCTGCCGTTACTCTTGATGTCGTCGATGACTGTCAACGACGAGAAGTGGTCTACGAGCCTGTCGGTGATCTTCGTGAACTGCTCCCTGTCCTCTGCTGTCCACCACTCGACCATGTTGCCCTTTGCGTCGAAATGGCTGCCCTGATCGTCAAATCCGTGGGTCATCTCGTGTCCGATGACGACACCGATTGCTCCATAGTTGACTGCATCATCACCGTTCGCATAGAAGAATGGTGGCTGCAGTATACCCGCCGGGAATACTATCTCGTTGTTCAGTGGAGAGTAGTATGCGTTGATTGTCTGTGGCGTCATGTGCCACTCCTCCTTGTCAACCGGCTCGCCGATCTCGCTGATATCCTTGTTCGACTCGTAAAGAGCTACGTTGATGAGGTTCTCGGCGTATGTGAGCGTAGTGTCGATGTTGATTGACGAATAGTCCTTCCACTTGTCCGGATAGCCGATCTTGAGCTTGATGGCTGCGAGCTTCGCCTTCGCTGCTGCCTTCGTGCTGTCACCCATCCATGTGAGGTTGTCTATCCTCTCGCCAAATGCTACTCTCAACTGCTCGATGAGCTCCGTCATGCGCTTCTTAGAGCTCTCCGGGAAATACTTCGCTACGAACAACTTGCCGAGCTCCTCGCCGAGACAACTCTCGACGGCTCCGAGCGAACGCTTCCACATCGGCTTCATCTCGTCCACTCCGCTCAACTGCTTCGAGTAGAAGTCGAACGAGATTGCATACAGGTCGCTCGTCAAGTCGGTCGCGAAACTGCTCATGGTGTGGAACAAGAAGTAGTCCTGGACGACTTCCTTCGGCGTCGAGTTTACTATGCCCCAGATTGCTCCCATGTACTTCGGCTGACCGACGTTGATGACGACCCTCTTGCCGCCCATCTCCTCGAGGAATGCCTCCCAGTCAAATCCCTGAGACATCTTCGCGAGTGCCGCTACGTCAGGCACCTTGTTGGTGATGTTCAACGGATTCCTGTTCTCCTCCCTCTTGTTCATCTGCCCTGCCATCTTCTTCTCGAACTCAAAGACGGCCTCTGCCTTATTCTCTGTGTCCTCGGCTCCAGCGTATGCGAGAAACTTTGATATCATCTGCTTGTAGCCTGCGATGATCTCCTTGTCCTTCTCCCCGTCCTTGAAGTAGTACTCGCGGTCCGGAAGACCTATGCCTGCCTGCCATACATCTGCGATGTTGACCGAGCTGTCATCGAAGTCCGGAGTCTTGCCATAGTTGAAGAATGGGTTGAAGACGACTTTCTGGAACTTTGCTACTGTCTTTGCAAACTCCTTCTTGTTCGCCGGATCTACCGCCTTGCTCATCTCGATGTAGCTCTCGATTGCCTTCAATCCTTCTGCATTACGCCTAGCCGTATCCATGCTGAGTGCATACAGGTCACCGATCTTCTGTGCTGGCGTGCCCTTCGCTGCATTCGACTTCTGCGCCTCCTCGACGAGTTCCCTCAGCCTCTCGATGCTCTGCTCCTGGAGCATGTCAAACGCTCCATACCTCGACCTGTCCGATGGCATCGGATGCGCCTTGATCCATCCGCCATTGGTGTGCTGATAGAAGTCCTCCGTGAGGGATACTGTCTCGTCCCGGTCGGCCGACGTGTAATGTGCTACGCCATCCTCGCCCGCCTTCTCTGTGCCACATGAGCAACAAAATCCTGTCGTTGCGACCATGAGCAATAAATTCTGAATTTTCATCGATCGTGTTGGTAATCTTTCATAATCTATGACAAAGTTATAATATTTTCTTTTTTCTCCCAGCCTTATATCGCTTTTTCTTCACCCTATCCACCTCCGTTTTCGGTGTTTTTCTTCGTTAAACTTCAAACTATTACACGTCTTCTACGTAAAATACTCACATACTGAATAATCACTTAACAATGGACTACAACATCACCCGCTTCCTCGATGCTCAAAACAACCCCTACTCTGGCTTCGACGACGCCTTCCGCCAAATATCCGACGGCAGAAAGACTGGCCACTGGATATGGTACATCTTCCCACAGCTGAAGTCTCTGGGACATAGCTCTATGTCTAAGTTCTATGGCATCGCCGACCTCCAGGAGGCTAAGGAATACCTCAACAACGAGACGCTCGCCTCTCGTCTCAGAATGATTTGCTCCGCACTCCTTCAGCACAAGGACAAGTCGGCTGTCGACATCCTCGGCGACATCGACGCCCTGAAAGTCCGCTCCTCCATGACGCTCTTCGATATCGTCTCCCCCGACGACGTCTTCGCCGACGTCCTGAACGCCTTCTACGACGGCAAGAAATGCGGCAGGACGCTTATGCTCAACCTCCCTAAACCGTAAGCGTGTCGACAAGACCTACCTTCATCGACCTATAAACTATACGATTAGTCGAACGATATGGATATTACCTACCAATATGGAAAAGCAAGTTTTCATAGATTTAATAGAGCAGAGCATGCTGGACTCTGCAAGGGAGGTGCGTCTCTCTTCGGGGCGTCAGTCGTCGCGAGCTACGTTAGAAGAAGCAAAGAAGCAGGTGAAGATGCTGGAAGAAGCAAAAGAAAAAGCAACTGGAAAATAGATCAGGAACAAGAGCGGTGAGTTAAAAATCCCTCTCTATCAATGAAGTATTCCCCCCTACCCCATGACACAACTATACTCAACTATGGATTCGCTCAACTCTACGCTGCCGACGAAACAGGACGACTCTGTTCAACTCCCGCCGACAACCCCAGATAAATACGGCTCTATCGCCAAGTTCGCCAAGTGGATGGACGACTACTACATCGACCCGCTCCTGAGTCTCCTCCCTGGCGGCATCGGCGACGCAGTCTCGCAAGTCCTGACTCTCCCTATCCTCTACGTGGCTATCTTCAAGGTCCGCTCCGCCTCCCTCGCCCTCGCTATCCTCTACAACTCCCTCCGCGACTTCCTTATCGGTCTCATCCCTGTCCTCGGAGACGCCTTCGACTTCTTCAACAAGAGCTACAAGAAGAACTGGCAACTGCTCTCCGGCTTCATAAGAAACGACGAGGCTGTCGTCGCTAACGTAAAAAGCAATGCGAAGAAGTCTCTACTCCTCATCGCATTGCTCATATTCCTGATCGTACTGACCGTCAACCTCCTCGGCCTCGCCTGGTCTTGGTTCTTCGGTCTCTTCGACTCCCAGTCTTAATTGTCTGTCTCTTCAGGGAATCTCTAGCAATTTATAGAAGTTCCCTTTAGTCTTTCTTGACCATAAGCGCCACGTCCGACGCCGCCGTGATGGTCAACGTCGTCCCCTGCTTGACCTTCTCAAAGAGTATCGCATTCATCAGGACTGGCTTCAGCAGGCTGCCTATCGCCCTGTCCATCTCTCTCGCTCCATATCGCGTCGAGAACCCTTCGCGTAGCAGGACTTTCCTCGCCTCCGCCGTGAGCTCGAACGAGATCTTCTTCCGCTTCAGCAGCATCGCCGCAAGCTCCGACAGCTTCCTGTCGAGTATCCGCTCCGCCATGGTCTTGTCCATGTCTGCAAACGGCACTATCTTCGTCAGTCGGTTCAGGAACTCCGGCGCAAAGACTCTCTTGAGCTCCGACGACATGACCTCACTCTTCTGGGTCTTAGCCCCATATCCGAGACCGTTCCCCGTCGCAAACCTCGCACCTGCATTGCTCGTCATGATGATGACGGCATTGTTGAACGAGGCTTTCTGCCCCTTGTTGTCGGTCAACTGTGCATAGTCGAGGACCTGCAGCAGTATGTTGAAGACTGCCGTATGCGCCTTCTCTATCTCGTCAAGCAACAGCACGCAGTTCGGCGACTTCCTGACTGCGTCGGTCAAGAGTCCGCCATCATCATAGCCGATATACCCGGCCGGCGACCCGACGAGCTTTGAGACTGTATGCTGCTCGGAATATTCACTCATGTCAAACCGGACGAGCTTGACCCCGAGCTGGTTCGCCAGCTCCTTAGCCAACTCTGTCTTGCCGACACCTGTCGGACCGACAAAGAGATACGCCGCTAATGGCTTCGTGTCGTCCGTGAGCCCCGCCTTCGCAAGCAGCATGGTCTGCGCTACGCTCTTGACGGCCTCGTCCTGTCCGAATATCTTCGAGAGCAGGTCACTCTCTAGGTTCTTCAGCCGCTCCTCTGTGCTGTTCTTCGACTCGAGCGCTGAATATCCGAGGTGCTTGAACGCCTTGTCGATTTTCTCCATGGAGTCTATCTTGCACGGGACTTTCTCCGAGACGTCTATCTGGTAGTTCTTCTTCAGCGACGACGCTACGAGATACAACGACTCGATCCTGTCTATGGCGTCTATTGCCGCTCCCGGCATGAGGGTCTCGATGTTCCCCGTCGCCTTGATGCTGTCGACGAGGTTATAAACGCACTCGTCGTCCCAGCTGACCTGCGACAACTCCGACCTATGTCGTGCATAACCCGTGACGATCTCCTTCACCTCCGGCTCCAACGACATCTCCTCAAGGTCTATGCGCGTGAAGTAACGGTCGAAGATTGAGCTATGAGACGAGAGTCGCTTATATTGGTCGAATGTAGCCGTCGTGACTATGTGGAGATTGGTGCAGTCGATGAGCCCGAGGATGACACGCATGAGGTCCGGCGTGTTGTCGTTCGGCGCCTGTGGCATGAGGTCGGCTACATTATCTATGAAGAGGACCCCTACCCTGCCCTCCAGGTCCTTGACGGTCTTCAGTAGCGCCTGCTCGAGCTCGTCTCCAAAGACTGACCCCGCCGCCAGGCTCGCCACGTTGATATCGTAAAAGGACGCCTGCCCAAATGGCGAATTTCTCTTGAACCGGTTCCTGCAGTACTGCGCCAGTCCGTATAGCATATACGACTTGCCGACGCCCCTGTCCCCGACGAAGACTACGTGATGATGCTCGACTGAGAAGAGCGCGACAAACGCCCGTAGTAGCTCGGCCTCCCTGAACTTGAACTCCTGCTCGTCGCCGTTGAACTCTATCTCGTTCATGACGTTCGAATACTTGTTCTGAGGATCCTCCATCGGCTCCTCATCCGCATTCCCGCTGCTCCCCGAGACGAACTTGTTATTGCTCCGCTCCTGGCATATCTTGTCGAACTCCTCGACGATCTTCTTCAAGGTCGCCGCACTGCCGTTCGACGTGTGTATCAAGATCTTCTGCCCTATCGTCCCCTCAAGCGTCGAGAGCGCAAGCAGAAAATGTGATGGCAACGTCTCGTGTACTTTGTTCACCTGACCTATCTGCTCGACCCTGTCAAAGAGGTCCTGAAAAGCATCAGATGGTATCGGATTGTACTGCTTACCCTTCGGCACCCGCTCGATGCCCTCAAAATATTTGTTGACGCTGGTTATCGCCTCCTGTGGGTCCAATCCCTTGTTACGAAAGAGTGTCTGCAACTCCTCGTCCTCCAGTAGACAGTACAACACCATCTCCGGCATGATGAACTGATACCTCCGCGTCTGCGTGAGCGACACGGTACGACCAAATAGCAGCGCTACCTGCTCCGATGGCGGTATGGACTTGGTTGAATGACTCTTGTTATTAGGCATTTTGAGTGATGATTTGTAGTGGGAAATTCTCGCTGCGGGCCATCGCAATGGCTGCACTGACCTTCGACTTGGCTATGTCGGCAGGATATGTGCCGACCTCCGCCTGTCCGTTCGTGTCTGTCTCGACGGCAAGAGCCATCGCTGTCGACTCGTCGCAGAAGAATATCTCTATGAGCATACGAATGACAAAATCGAACGTCGTCACGTCATCGTTGATCAGTATTACCTTCAGACGATCTGACGTGAAACTTCTCCGTTTTATCCCTCGTCTTATCGAAGGGGCTTTTTGTATCTCTGGCATAAGACATTATTGCTCCGCAAAGTTAAGAAAAAATTGCGACAGTCGGAAAATAACTGCTTCTGTTCGTGCCCCCATCTCGCCTCCTCATGTTAACCCTAAGTTAGACCTTGGTTAGCCTTGACCTATATTATGTAAACCTCCATCGAGCGGGATCAGCTATCCCGCCACTATGCGTACAAGCATTTCTGATTCGATTTCTGTTGGCGACTATTTGCCCCTTGCTCGCCCTCTCCCCGAGGCTCCTTCCCTTCGCCGTCCCTCCAGCGACTTGCGATTTTCTGTGTCCCGCGCCCTACCTACTCCGCCAACTTCGGTAGGTCATACCCCTGCTTGGGCTGCTCGATGATTCGCCCCTCTATCGCCTGCGTCTCGGTCATGACGGACGTCAGCAGCAACATGGTCGCTCCGACTTCCCTGACCATCGGATTCGTCGCACTCGCCAACGACTGATACTTCTCTGTCGAGATCCCCTCCGCAAAGACTATGTTGGGATACCTACGCAAGACGCTGCCCCTCAACAACTTTGTATACTGGCTGCACAATAGCCTGACGTCGGTCGTTATGAGGTCCCTCACCTCTGTATCCCGCTGAGCTACATACCACTCCTTGAGTTCACTATACGCCTCGTCATTGTCGATGTTGGTCTTCCGACCCGAGACTGTCAGTATCTCACACCTGTCGACGTCGTCCGCCCCCCTGACGAGCTCGCTGCTGATGTCATGCAGCTGCTGGAACTCTACTCCGTAGAATATGGTCTTGTCCCCGACTGTCGCATATCGTATCTGGCTGAAATCTATCCCTATCGCTATCTTGCAGTAGTGCTTGTGTATGTAGAGGATCCGCTTCTCTGCCTTCCCGAGCCCGAGCAACGAGCGAAATGTGTCACGCATCGGGCTGTCCGGCAACTGGAACGCAAGATTGTCAAGCCCCGTCTCCTTGACGATGTACCCTGTCTTAGTGAGGCTCATGGTCTCGAGCTTGAACGCAAAACTGAGGTCCGACGCCATCGTGTCGGCCTGCTGCCGAGAGTCTATCTTGCTGTGTAGCTCCTTGTTCTCCGTCTCGAGCGCCTCTATGCGCTCCTTCATCCGGTTGCAGAGCGCCTCCTGACTCTCTATCTGCCGACGACGATCCTCTATGTTCCGCTCGAGCACGGCCTGTATGGGCTTGTACGCTATGATGATGATGAGCGCCGTCAACGTGTTCGAGACGACGATGGAGAGGACTCGAAACTGCTCCGCAAGACTGAGAAAGACGACGATGTTGAGCGCGACGGACAACACCGCAGCCGCTGCAAGTAGCAGGCTCCTCAGCTTCCCAAACTCCTCTACTAGTCGCTTGACTCTCTTGAACATTCTCCAACTCCTTTATGGTGAGACGACTCCTACTCCCCTACCCGACGAGCATACCGACGCCGACGCATTATGTATATCGCGAACCCGACTATGGTGATGATGAGCAACGGGACTGCTATCGTCACGACTTTATACGAGACTGTCCCCGCACTGATCATCTGACGGTCAAGTAGCTGTAGGTCAAATGTCCGATTTCTCAACTCCATCAGCCCCCCGTCGTCCGCCAGATACTGGACGGCATTGACTATGAAGTCCGAATTGCCATACGTCTGCCTGCTGAGCTCGTCATACCCGAGTGGGACGATCGACGGATTCGCCGTGTGCTTGAATCGTACTCCATTCCTGATTATGTCCCCGTCTGCGACGACTATCATCTTGGTCGGGACTGACTTCTCTATGACTTTCTGCTCGGTCTTTAGTCCCTTCGGCGCCTTCCGATGCACAAACGCCGACTTGAAACTTCCCTCCTCCGCTATGGCGACTGTCAAGTGGCTGAGCCCATACGCATTGGGGTCCGGCTGCTGATGTATGGTGGAGAGCGATGCCATGACTGGCGCCGCCGTCAGCTTTGAGTGAGACGACGTGCGGAGTAGTGGCGTCCGTATTAGGCCTAGGTCCTCGCCGACTGTGTCCACCGAACTGCAAAAATCTGCCCGCACGAGGCTGACATTCCGCGTCACGGTGTGCGTCATGTTGGTCGACAATAGCGGCGAATAGACCCACGGCATCGGCAATAGCTGCGTCCGCCCGTCGTTCGAGGGGACACTGACTGCTATCATTCCGCAGTTGAGATCCTCGACTATCGCCGGCTTCAGCCTGACTCCATATACGAATAGCTGGTCGGATAGGTTGTGGTCTGCTAATAGGCCTATGGTGTGTGGCATGTTCCGGAGTGTGTCGGTCGTCATGTTGACGGCATCGACAAGCCATAGCAGTCTCCCACCCCTCATGAGGTACTGGTCGAGTACGAACTTGTCCTTCTCGCTGAACTGCGCCGACGGCTTCGCTATGATGACGACTTTATATGGCGACAGGACTGTCGGGTCGTCTCCGATGGCTCCCCTGTCTACATAGAAATGCTCCGCCAACTGCTCCGTCGCACTGACGACGTCATACTCGTCCAGCTCACCGTGCCCCTCCAGAAACGCCACCTTAGGCACCGCCGTCCGCGTCAGCCTCATCAACGCCTCTGTCACCTTGTACTCTATGGTCTCCATCGAGCGGTTGAGGTTCTCCTCCCCCGATAGCCCCGGGACGTTGTCCAGCAGGTTCACCCATACGTGCTTGCCCTCTGTCGATATCTTCGCAAATGGATAGACGATGGAGCGCGTCTTCTGCCCGTCCTCCTTGGTCTCAAAGACTGGTATCGCCGCCAATCCCGCCTCAGAGAGTTCCCGCTGCAGCTTGACTCCGACCTCCTTCGACAAGTCCCCAGGATTGACGGTGACGACCCTGAAGTCTGTCTTGTCTATCTCATACGAAATCTCTGTCAACGTCTCGACGACCTGCCGGCGTAGCCGCCGAAAGCCTGAATTGAGCTCCCCGTCGAGATACATGGTGACGACGACTGGCTGCGTGACGCTGTCGGCATAAGACTTGGTCACGTCAGACAGGGTATAGCGTCCCTCCTTCGTCAGGTCTATCCTGAAATGCCAGAAATATGTGAGCAGGTTGAGCAGGACGACAACTGCAACGACCCATAGTAGCTTCTTGTTGCTCATCTCAGATACGGTTTTTTATTTGCTCAGGCTAAGCTGCGCTGCTTGCTATAGACGAAACGGGCGGTCGCCGCTAACATCAGCAACGCCACCGATACGAAATACACGACGTCACGACTGTCTATGACACCTCGACTCAGAGACGAATAGTGGCTGGCGATCCCTATCTCGGTCAACGCCGCCGCCCAGTCTGATTGTGGAGACAACGCCGTGAACATGTCAAACCCTATATACAGCAGCGCACACAGTGCCGCCGCCACTACAAAGGCTACTATCTGATTGTCAGTCAGCGACGATGCAAAGAGTCCGACTGACATGTACGTCGCCGCCAGAAAGACTAGCGCGATGTAAGACCCTATCGTTCCCCCGACGTCTATCCCTGTCTCCGACACGCTGAGCCCGTCAACTACAATGGCATATACTATCGTAGGCGCTATCGAGACGAGGACGAGCGTGAGCCCCGCAAGATACTTCGCCAGGACTATCCGCCAGACTCCTATCGGACGTATCAGGAGCAACTCGATTGTCCCTGTCTTCCGCTCGTCGGCTATAAGTCTCATGGCTATCGCCGGGACGAGAAAGAGGTATATCCACGGCGCAACGTCAAAGAGCGACGACAATGTCGCATACCCTCCATAGAGGATGTTTAGCTCTGATGGGACGACCCACAACAGCAACCAGACCAGCACGAGAAACACCCCGACGACTAGATAGCCTATCGGAGAACAGAAAAAGGTCGCTATCTCTTTTTTATACAACTCTATCATATCGTCTTCTTTAGATACGAGACCATGTCGGCTGCCGCTGTCTTCGACGGCGCCCCCTCTCCGACTCTCTCTCTCAACTCTTTATAGTCCTCTATCATCTTCGTCCGACGCTCCGACGTGTGATCGCATAGCTCTCTCAACTCTGTCCTCAGGCGCTCATACGAATACTTGTTCTGAAATAGTTCCGAGACTGACTCCCGTCCAAGTATGAGGTTTACTAGGCTGATGTACGGGACTTTTATGAATAGATGCGCCACCCAGTCGCTGAACCGCCCTCCCCACATGAGGTACATGACGATCTGCGGACAGCCCAGCAGACCAGTCTCGAGTGTCGCCGTCCCAGATGTGACGACCGCCGCGACGGCATGAGATACGAGGCTATACGTCTCCCCGAAGAGTACCTTGACCGTCGTCCCTGCTATGTACTTCTCATAGTCGCTCTCGCCAAACGACGGCGCACCTCCTATGACGAACTGATACTCTGGCATCTCCGCCGCCAACCGTAGCATCTCGGGAAGGTTGTACTTCAGCTCCGCATTCCTGCTGCCCGGCAGCAACGCTACTATCGGACGACTGTCGAGGCTGTTCCTCTCGACGAACTCTGCCGTCGTCTCGCCGACATGCTTGCGCTGACCTATGGCATCGACAACGGGATTTCCACAATAGAAGACTTTGTCATAGTCCCGACTACGAAAATACTCGGGCTCAAACGGCATGATGGAGTACAGTCTGTCTATCGCTATCCGCATGGTCTTGATCCGATACTCCTTAGATGCCCACACCTTCGGCGAGATATAATAGAGTGTCTTGATGCCCTGCTCGTGAGCCCACTCCGCCATCTTGAGGTTGAAACCCGGATAGTCGACGAGTATCAAAGCGTCAGGACGATTGGCTAATATGTCTTTCTTGCACGCTGCAAAGTTCCGACCTATCTTGCCCAGATGCGTCAGGACGTCCCATACTCCCATGACGGCGGTCTCCTTGTAGTGCTTGACCAACGTGCCACCGACTGCCGCCATGAGGTCACCACCCCAATATCTGAACGTGGCCTCCTCGTCCTCCTCCTTCAACGCCCTCATGAGGTTAGAGGCATGTAGATCGCCAGACGGCTCCCCGACTATCAGATAATATCGCATCAGATTATGAACTTTAAGACTAATATCACGAGGCCATAGAAGATGGTCGCCAGAAAGACGCCTCGCCCTATGACTATCTTCTCTGTGTTCACGAATATTGAAAAGGCTGCCAGGTTCGGCAGACAACTGATCGCAACGAGCAACGCCGCTCCCCTTATGCCGACCATCGCCTTCAGAAAGTCGAAGAACTCGAGCTCCCCATGATACGCCAACTTATAAAATGCTATCGACGTCAGCACTGGCAGTATCAACCCAATCAATAGCCCTATCCACGTTTTGTTCATTGTTCAAATATCTTGCATTCCTCCATCGCCCCGCGGTCTGTCACGTCGACTAGTATCGGCGTCAACGCTGCATAGCCTCTCTGTATGAGCTTCTCGTCTGTCATCGTGTCCCCAGACGCTATCTCCTCGAACTTGCCGTCAAGCCAATACAGCTCCTCACCGAAGACTGTCGTATGGTGGTATGGCGTCTCCACCCACCTGCCCATCGCCATCGCCGCACACCGTATTCCCTTGACTTCTCCAGCCGGTATGTTGACGTTGAGCATCAGCCCCGCCTTCAGCCGCACCGACGGGTCAAGCAGCTTGTCTATTATCGCCCCTGCCACCCGCTTGGCTGCCTCCATGTCGGCCTCCGGACTGTAGTCCGCCAGGCTTATGGCGCAACTTGTCAATCCTAATAGCGCCCCCTCGCGCGCCGCTCCAGCCGTCCCGGAATAGTGGACACTGACCGACGTGTTCGACCCGTGGTTGATGCCGCTCAGCAAGAGTGTCGGCCTTCGCTTCGCAAGCCCGTAATATCCTAACTTGACGCAGTCTACCGGTGTCCCCTTGACTGCATAGCACTCGCTCACGCCTCCACACTCTGCCCGACGGGTCCGGAGCTCGTCCATGACTGTTATCGAATGGCTCTTGCCAGAATACGCCCCGTCCGGCGCTACGACTATCACGTCGGCACGCTCCGCCGCCACCTCCGCAAGCGCCGCTATGCCTCGCGAACTGACGCCGTCATCGTTCGTTATTAGTATTAGTGGTCTCTCTGTCATTTCTACTTCCTTGTTTTTTCAGGCTCTCTGTCTCTTTATCTCTCCCTCTTACGCAGGGCTTCACTCCTGTCTCTGTTCGCTACTACTGCAGTCCGTGCCGTCTTATATTGTATTTCCAGAACGTCCCTTAATCATTCTGGAAACCAGCACCCGACCATGAGCCGCTCCTTGCCTATGGTAGTCTCAGGCCCATGCCCCGGCAACACCCTGATGTCCTCTGCCAATGTCAACAGCCGATTCCTGACGGAGTCTGCCAACGCTGCCGAATCACCCATCGGAAAGTCGGTCCGCCCTACGCCCCCACAGAACAAGGTGTCACCCGTCAGGCACACCTTCTCCTCGGAATTGTAGAACGTCACGCCACCAGGCGTATGTCCCGGCGTCGAGATGACTCGCCACTTCGTTCCACCGACTGTCAACTCCTCTCCGTCCTCAATCGCCCTGCCTATCCGGAACTTCTCGACTCCCGGCAAAGACCACTCGATGGTGAACTGCTCGTTGCCCTCTATCAGGAACTCATCCTGCTCCGACGCATACACTTCTACGCCCCACTTCTTCTGTAGCTTCGAGACGCTCCATACATGGTCGAAATGAAGATGCGTGAGCCATATCCCGACGACTTTCAACTGCCGCTCCTCTATGTGCTTCGCAAGCATCCCCCGCTCCATGTCATTGATGCACCCTGGGTCGACGACGACACACTCCCCCGCCGACTCGATTACGTACGTGTTGACGGCTATCGGATTGAATGTGAACCTTGCTATCTCCATCTCGCTCATATTTTTAGAGTCCGCCTCCGAAGGCTCCTACTCCTTCTTCTTCAAGGCCGACGACGGTCCTGCTATCGACTGACGCATCTGCGTGTCCGCCTCGATGTTGCGATACCGCTGGTAGTCCATGATGCCCATGTTCCCATTCCTGAACGCCTCAGCCATCGCCTTCGGGACTTCCGCCTCTGCCTCGATGACTCGTGCCCTCGCCTCCTGCGCCTTGGCCTTCATCTCCTGCTCGACGGCTACTGCCATCGCCCTCCTCTCCTCGGCCTTAGCCTGTGCTATGTTCTTGTCTGCATTGGCCTGGTCTATCTGGAGTGCCGCGCCGATGTTCTTGCCGACGTCGATGTCCGCTATGTCGATGGAGAGTATCTCGAACGCTGTTCCAGAGTCCAAACCCTTCGACAAGACGACCTTCGAGATGCTGTCCGGATTCTCCAAGACGCTCTCGTGGCTCTCTGCCGATCCTATCGACGAGACGATTCCCTCGCCGACTCGCGCCAAGACTGTCTCCTCTCCTGCTCCACCGACGAGCTGCTTGATGTTCGCCCTGACGGTGACCCTCGCCTTCGCTATCAGCTGTATGCCGTTCTTCGCGACTGCCGTCACTGGCGGGGTGTCGATGACCTTGGGATTGACCGACATCTGGACGGCCTCAAAGACGTCTCGACCTGCCAAGTCTATCGCCGTCGCCATCTGAAAACTGAGGTCTATGTTGGCCTTGTTCGCCGAGACTAGCGCATGCACTACCCTCTGGACGTTTCCGCCTGCCAGGAAGTGCGCTTCCAGGTCGTCTCTCCGGACGTCATGCAGCCCCGCCTTGTGTGCCTCGATGAGAGCCTGTACTATCGTCGTCGGCGGCACCTTCCTGATCCTCATCAGGACTAGCTGCACCAGCGATACGTGCACCCCGGAGACTAACGCCGAGAACCATAGCAACAACGGCACATAGTAGAAAAAGATGGCTATGCCAACTACACATGCGACTATCACCGCACCTATTCCAAATTCATCCATATATCCTCTGTTTTTCTGTTTTTTCCTATTTCCTTAAGTTCATCTCATGACACGCCATGAGAAACGGTCCTATGGCCTTGGGATCATTATCCCGCACTTGCTCCGAGAGGTAGTAGTCATACGTCCCGTTCCTCATGTCCTTCCCTCCAAGACCCGCTACCGCACAGCACTGGGTGATCGAATACATGCCGTCCGACTCGTTCGAGACGAACGTCTTGATGTAGTCCATCAGGTCCTGCTGAGCTATCTCTTCATACTTCTCTGGTATATACCCCTTCCGCACTGCCTTCAGCATCGAGTAGATAAACATCGCACTGCACGACGACTCGACGTAGTTCCCTTCTCGACATGGGCTGTCAAGCACCTGAAACCACATCCGCGTCTCCGGGTCCCTATATTCCTGTATGGCCTCGACGAGATTATTCAATATCATGAGGACGCTGTCCCTACCGACTGTCCCCTCCGGTATGTAGTCGAGGACGTCCACCATCCCCATCATGAACCACCCGTTTGCTCGTCCCCACGCATGCTGGCTCCGCCCGGTGATGCTGTCCGCCCAGAACTGCTCCTTCTTCTCGTCCCACCCATGACGATACAGCTTCGTGTCGCTGTCATACGTGTGCCGTGCGACTATCAGGTACTGCCTGACCATGTCCTCCGCGACGTCTATCTTGTTCAGCGCACCATACTCGGCCACGAATGGCGCCCCCATATACAGCCCGTCAAGCCACATCTGATGCGGATACACTTCCTTGTGCCACAATCCGCCCTCCGTCGTCCGCGGATGCGTCTTCAATTGCTCCATCAGGCTCTCCGCCGCCTTCATATACTTCGCTTCCTTGGTCTCCCGATACTGCTTCAGGAGCAGCTTCCCCGGGCACAAGTGGTCTATGTTATGCTTCGTCGGCTTATACCCTCTTATCACTCCCTCACTGCTGACCATCGTGTCGGTCCACTGATATACGTACTTCCGCAACTCCTTGTCCCTGTTGTCATTGGCTATCGTCATCAAGCCGAGCAGCTCGACACTCGCACTGTAGTCCCACTTCGGTAGGGTCTGGAAGTCGAGGTTCAACGGGTTCGGCATCCTCTTCATCTCCGAGTGCGCTATCTCGAGCCCGATATTGTTGCATATCGTCCTGTTGTCCTTCACGCACCCGACCAGCAGCGTTCCCACCATCAGACCCGCTATCGGCAATATCTCTCTCAGTCGCATACTTCCTACTCGTTTATGTTATACCCTGGTTCCCAGCTGCTCTTGACTTTGTATATCCGCTCCGCCGTCACGAGCTCCGCCTCGTTCTTAGTCATCTGCCTCGACCACTTGACTCTCTTCCCGGTCTCTGCCCCTGCTCCCGTGCATCCATACTCCGCATACCTCGACGTCGCCTCGTTCTCTGTCCTTCCCCAGTTGTGCCACCCCTCCGGCACTATGCAGCCCGGCAGCTCACACTCTATCCACGTGACCGACGCATACTCGCGCCACGGCCTCCCGAGATAGAGCTTCTTGACCCCTGCCTCCGCCGTCACCTTGCAACGACGCAATACGTATCCCCACTTGCTCTCCTTCGGCGTCGACGCTGCCGTGATGTAGCTGTCCGCCTTGCAGTGTATCTCGCAGTCGTCCATGACGACCGTCGCCGGACCAAACAGGAAGTCTGTCGTCCCCTCTACGTAGCACTCCGAGAAGTACTGCCTGCTCCCATTGCCTCCGTTGAAGACGGTGTCCTGATTGCCCAGCAACCTGCACTTCGCAAACTCACACCTGTCCCCCTCGACGTGTAGCGCGACCGCCTGACCGACCTTCCCAGCATTGTTCTCTATCGTCATGTTCTCCATCCTGATTCCGTCCCCGTCGATGCGGACTGTCCATGTGTTGAACGTCCCCATCTTGTTCAGGCTCGCATAGTCCCCGTGTACTATCCTGACTCCCTCCTGGCTCTCCCCGATTATGGTGATGTCACACTTGTTCGCCGGTATCAGCAACTTCTCCTCATACGTCCCGTTCTTGACGTATATTGTCGTCCGTGTCGGCTTGTAGTCCCTGACGGAGAGCACCGCCTCCTGTATCGTCGTGAACTGCCCCTTCCCGTCTTTCGAGACTACGATGTCGGGCGCATTCGGCCCCGCTGCAACGTCTGTCAATGCCGCTATCAACGATAGTGTGATTGCTGAGATTTTCTTCAATATTTCCATGTTCTATTGCTTTAGAAACTGTATAAACTCTTCCTTGCTGTCCGTGAAGCCTATGGTCTTCCCGACGGACTTCCGCTCACCAGGCTCCGTGATGACGAACAGTGGCTGTGCCGCCTGCCCGTACAAGACGAGCTCGTCATGGCTGTGCCTGTCGCCGACTGTCCTCAGCCGACGTACCTTCCCGTTCTCCTCGACTTCCTCCGTCTCCCCGAGGCTCGTCCTGTCATCGACGAATAACTCGACCATGACATATCGCTCCCTTATCAACTTCGCCACCTCCGAGTCTTTCAACAATGTCTGCTCCATCTTCCTGCAGTTCACGCACCCGTAACCGGTGAAAAACGCCAGCACTCTCTTGCCCTCAGCCTGCGCCTTCCTGTCGGCCTCCTCTATGGTCTTGGCTCCGACGACTGTCTCGGTCCTCTCTTCTCCTGCCGTCCCGCCGACTACGTACTCCTGCGTGCTCATCGGGGGTATGAACGCGCTCAGGCTGTCAAGCGGCGCCCCTATCAGTCCAGGTATCAGGCTGACTCCAAATGCTATCGACGAGAGCCCAAGCGTCAACCGCCCGACGCTCGGACCTTCTTCCTTGCTGTACTCCACCGAGGCTATCACCCCGAGCAACATCAACCCGCTCACCACGAATATCGCTATCCAGAACGAGATGAACAGCTCCCTGCTCATCAGGTGCCATCCGTACGCCATGTCCGCTATCGACAGGAACTTGAACGCCAACGCCAGCTCCAACGTCCCCAGTACTACCTTTATCGTGTGCATCCAGCTCCCACTCTTCGGCAGGTGCTTCATGAAGTCCGGGAACATCGCAAACAACGCAAACGGTATCGCTAGCGCCATCGAGAACCCGACCATCCCGACTATCGCACTCGCCCCAACGCCCGTCTGCGACACCTCCGCCAGCAACAGCCCGACGACCGGCGCCGTGCACGAGAACGAGACGACAACTAGCGTCAACGCCATCAAGAAGATCCCTATATACCCCCCGGTCGTGTTCGCCCGCTGGTCTATCCTGCTCGCCCAGCTGCTCGGCAATACTATGTCCCGCCCTGCCATCAGGCTCAACCCGAAGGCTGACAGGAACACGAAGAAGCATACGTTGACTACTGCATTTGTCGATAGGCTGTTCAACGCGTTCGCCCCAAATACTATCGACGCGACAAGCCCGACGACGACGAATATCAATACTATGCTCAGCCCGTAAAATGCACTCTCGACGACGGCCTTCTTCCTCGACTTGTTCCTCCTCAGGAAAAATCCTACTGTCAATGGTATCATCGGCCATACGCACGGCGTCAGCAGCGCCACGAGCCCTCCGACAAAGCTCAGCCAGAACACGCTCCACATCGACATCGTCCCTGTCTCCGCCTGCTCTGCTTCGTTTCCCGGCATAGTTGCTCCATCTTTCACGACTGTCTCCACTGTGTCTCGCGCTACACCTTCGCTTCCGGCTTTCCCTGCTTCCCCTTCTTCCCCTTCCAGTGTGGTCTCCTTATCCCCCTCACCTGCCTCTGGCGTCTCTACCTTCGGCGCCTCTGTCTTTGCGCCAGTCTCCGCCCCCGTCTTCACCTCTGGCTTCGACTCAGGCTTTACGACTGGCGTCGGCTCGGCCTTCTTCTTCTCGACCTCCCCGCTGTAACTGAACTCCACTGCCGTAGGCGGCAGACACTGCGTACTGTTGCATGCCCCATATTCTAGGTAGCCCGAGAAACGATACTTCTCCCCCGTCAACTTCAACCTCTGAGTGAATACTACCGTTCCCTCGTATGTCCCGACTTCCACTCCGAACATCTCGTCATAAGCCCTCGCCATCTGCTTCGGCGTCATCAGTCCACCGTCTTTCTCACATCCCTCGCTCGACTCTATGGTCACCGTCGTCGGTATCGGTCCCCCTGTCTGAGTCTGGCTGTATATGTGCCACCCCTCGGCTATCGTCATCGTGAACGTCAGCTCCCCAGCCCCCTCACCGGTCTGCTTGAAGTCTGCCTTCACCCCGACGACCTCCTCCGGCTCATCAGCCTCCATGCCACGAGCTCCACCACCCATCTGCCACTGGCAGTAGGACGTCTGGACGCTCGCCAATATGAAGAGTAGCGCAACTACTATACCCCTCATTTCTTCTCTATTAAGAGCCACGTCCCTACGTACTCGGGATACTTCTGCCTGATCTCCGCTACCTTATTCCGGACTGTCTTCTCTACGCTCGACGAATAGACCGACACCCTGTACAGCCCGTCCTCGTTCTCCATTATGCTCGGGAGAAAGTTGTTCCTCATCGCCTCCTGACATAGCTGACGCGCATTGTCGAGCACCTTGAACGACCCTATGATGATATGATACCTCGAATTGTCTTCATACGACCCGCCCTTCTCGACGACCGTCACCTTCTCCTCCTTGACGACTATCGACTCCTTCTCCAGGTCCTTCGCTCGCTTCTCTGCCTCCGCCTTGGCCTTCGCCGCCGCATGCTCCGCATCCTTCTGCGCCTTCTTCGCCGCCTTCTCTGCCTCCTTCGCAGCCTTGGCCTCAGCATCTTTCGCCGCCTTCTTCGCCTTCTCCGCTTCCGCCTTCGCAGCCCGCTCCGCTTCCTTCGCCGCGCTCATGCTCGTCGCACTCGATGCCGACTGACTATCGCCACTCTTTACCCTCGGCGACGATGCCGTCGTCGAGACTCTCTTCCCGCTTCCAAGACTGCTCGATCCTTTATGCGAGCCACAACCCGTCGCCACCATCAGCAACGACGCCAATGCTATCGTGTATATGTTTTTCATCTCTCTGTTTTAAGGGGGATTTATAGAAATTCCCTTGTTCTTACTGCAAAAATAGTCTTTTTTCTCCAATATCCACACACTTTAACCTTCACCATCTTCACGCCCCTCCTAACTCTTCTCTTACACGTCCGCTTCTTCTTCCCTCCTCCTTTCTTCCCTCTTCTTCCATTCTCTTCCCGCCCCCCTTCCCCCCTCACCCTCTCACTTTCCCATCCCTTTCCCTATCTTCCCCGCAAAAAAACACCTATGATTTACGGCTACATCCGCGTCTCGACAGACCATCAGACCGTCGAGAACCAGCGCTTCGAGATCAACCGCTTCTGCGAGAAAAACGCCATCCATGTCGACGACTGGATCGAGGAGACTATCAGCGGCTCCAAGAACTACACAAAACGTCTGCTCGGTCGCCTGCTTCGCAAGGTCCACAAGGACGATATCATCATCTGTACCGAGCTCTCTCGCCTCGGCCGCAGCCTCTTCATGATTATGGAGATCCTCAACCTCTGCATGTCCCGCGAGTGCCGAGTCTGGACTATTAAAGACAACTACCGCCTCGGCGACGACATACAGTCCAAGGTCCTCGCCTTCGCCTTCGGCCTCTCCGCCGAGATTGAGCGCAACCTCATCAGCCAACGCACCAAAGAGGCGCTGGCACGAAAGAAGACTGAAGGTGTGCGGTTGGGCAGACCCGTAGGCAGTAAATCAAGACAGTCAACCTATAAACTGTACAAAAAGGACTATTTGATCCGAAAACTGCTGTCCGAAGGACATTCTTTCAGAAAAATCGCTCTTATTCTTCATGTAAACAAAGAAACCGTGCGTAAGTACTACCATACTTTCATTGAAAACAGCTGACAACAAACGAGGCTTTCAAATGAGGCAACAGTATGTCTAGGAGATACCATTACCTAAACTTAAGGTTGACGACCGTCGCCCTATCGACGACCAAATATATCGCGCCTTTAGTTTTACTGAAGCTGAGATTCGTTTCATTCAGCAAACAGTCAAAGACAGAAAGGCAGAAATCATAGACTCTTGACAAGTATCACTATACAAACGGATATTCTTGCCTTGATTAATTGCAGAGAAAAGTTTCTTCCATAATCCTCAACATTTCTGCTGGCGTCACAACTATTGGCTTCTTGGGAAAATGTTTGCAATTGCCTGTCACTAAGAATGCACCGTCATGAGACAACAGAAGAGCGGAAACAAGGACGTTCGTGTCTATCACCGCATATATTTTCTTCATTTCCCCTCTCTGTATAGCCTTATCTCCTCCTCTATCTCTTCCTCGGTGAGTTCTGGCAACAGCCCTTTTTCCGCCTTATCTCGTATCGAGTCAATCTCTGCATATATCCTATCTAGTTTCTTTTCTTTGTCGCCTTTGTCGCTTGCCTTTATCTCAAAAGGGATAATGCATATCCGCAACCAAGTGAATACTATCTGTAAGTTCTGTGCTTAAACGTAGACACTCGCTCAACGCATGCCACTTCCAACCTTTCTTTCAGGTTTGTGGGACTGTCATTGTAGAAGTATCTTCTGTTGTATTTGTAG
>JAFPZF010000028.1 GCA_017417385.1 Bacteroidales bacterium | reverse complement strand
TATCGTCCCGAATCTATTCCATACCGGAGCCTTCTTATACTCCTCCACTGCCTCCGCAGGCACGTACAGCGTCGCCGAACTCACCTCTACTTCATTAAACGTCCAAATACGCCCCTCTTCCAATTCCTGCGGCGTCACCGATAGCGACGTCACTTCCTTCAGCCCGCTGCAACCAAAGAACGAGAATCCACCTATGCCCGTCACGCTCGCCGGGATCGTCACGCTCGCCATTTCACTGCATCCGGTGAATGCATACTCTCCTATTGTCGTAACATCCTCCGGTATCACCGTGTTCTTGCAGCCTGCCAACAGCATACTTCTCTCTTTCTCTATTATCGCGTTGCAACCTCCCCTGCTGTCATACTTGGCGTTACCCTCAGCTACCTCAATGCTCTGCAGCCCACTGCAATTACAGAATGCCGACTCCTCTATCCTCTCGACACTCGCCGGGATCTCAACACTCTTCAATCCGCTGCAAGCATAGAAAGCATCTACTCCTATGCTCTCGACGCCCTCGGCTATCACGACATGCTCTATTCCACCGAACCCGATGAATGCTTCCTTCCCTATGCTCGCCACTCCTTTCGCTATCACTACTCTCTTGATGCTCTCCTTGTTGCTATACCACGGATATCCGTCTCCCGAACTATACTCAAAATCCTTATTAACCGTCAGCACTCCCTTGTCATTCAATCTCCATCCCTCGCCGCTCGCCACTATGGTCTCTACGTACTTCTCTATATTCCCAAAATTCTTCCAAACTTCTGCTCCCTTATATGCTTCTATGACCTCTCCCTGCACATACAGCGTCATTCCACTCAACAATTGTGCTGGAAATACATTAGCCGTCAATTCCTGCGGCTCCGCTGACAATGACACAACTCTCTTCAACTCGCTGCATCCATCGAAAGCTTCTTCCCCTATGCTTTTCACGCTTTCCGGTATCTCCACTTCTTTCAACCCTCTGCAAAGGTAAAAAGCCCTAAACGCTATTTCTGTCACGCCATACTGAATTTCCACAGCCGTCAACCCCGTGCATCCAGTGAATGCAGTGACCCCTATCCTCGTCACCCCGCCCGGTATCGTCAACTTGCCCGTCAGCCCAGCGCAATAGATGAACGCCGCCGGCCCTATGCTCGCCAAGCTCCCCGGCATCGTCAACTCTCCTGATAACCCTGTAAAGGCAAATGCCTCTCTGCCTATGCTCTTCAGGCTTTCGGCCATCTCCACGCCTTTTAGTCCACCATAATCATTGAATGCTTCCTCCCCTATGCTCGTCACTCCTTCCGCTATCACTACTCTCTTGATGCTCTCCTTGTTGCTATACCACGGATATCCGTCTGCCGAACTATACTCAAAATCCTTATTAACCGTCAGCACTCCCTCGTCACTAAGTGTCCATCCTTCTCCACTCGCTATCTCTGCCTCGGCTCTCCCCCCGGCCAAGAACGCAATGACTAGTGCCAGCAAACTGATTAGCTTTGTTTTCATATTTCTATTTCTTTATTTTTTCTTCCCACAAATCTACCTCTTTTGTTAAATAAACTCAACTCTCCACATCTCTCCCTCTCTTTTTTGACGCCTAATCATCCCAAAACACCCTCCTTCCCCCCTCCTTTCCCATCTCACTTTACACGAACGCTCTCCCATCTGTGACGAACGACACACCCGCTCCGTCGCCCCCGCGCCCCTGCGCCCTTTCTATCGAGCGTAGCTCGCCCTCCGTGCTCCCCCTCGCCTTTAGGCGACCCCTCCGTGCCCTCTGTGTGAGGCCTAAAAACTCTCAATGCTATTCCTTCATCCGATGCATTCCTAATTGCCCATTCTTCCGCCCTCTCTGTGCTCTCCTCGCGAGCGTCAGCTCGCCTCTGTGTCCTGAAAAACTCTGTGCCTCTGTGCCCTCCGTGTGAGGCGTCCACCAACTTCCGACCATTCCGACCCCTCTCAACGCCATCTCTGTGTCCTCCCCGCGAGCGTCTGCTCGCCTCTGTGTCCTAAACGCCTCTGTGCCTCTGTGCCCTCTGTGTGAGGCTTTTCTCTCATGTGTCGCTCTTCCATCTCCCTCCGACGACTCTGACAACTCCTCCTAATTCCTAATTCCTAATTAAAAAGGGGGGCACCGTCACCAATGCCCCCCATTTTGCAATTTATAGAAGTTCCCTTTACTTCACCATCTCTATCTTCCCATTATGCACATACACCCCATTCCGTCCCGGCTTGCCCGTCAACTTCCTGCCCGCCAAGTCATGCCATGTGTCTACTTCCTCCGTCACAACTTTCTCCTTCTTCCCCGTCGTCTCCGCAAACTCTATCTCGATGCTCTTGTTCGCGTGGAAGACTATCGTCGTGCTCTCGTCGCCTACCTCGACCTCCTCATCGCCATTCTTGATGGATACTGGCTTCTCCGAGTACCTTATCGTCACCTTGTCGCCATTGTTCGCGAAGACTGGGTTCTCCGTTATCTTCTCCGGCTCATTGACGACGTAGTCTATCTTATACAGTGCATTCATCTCTCCGTCTATGTCTATCGCCAGCTCCGGATAGTTCTTGCCCTGCCTCCATATAGGCCTGTACTCTCCTGTATAGCCCTGCTCGCTCCAGTTCAGCCAGTACGCTACCTCGCCGCTCGCAAACTCCCGCGCCGTGAACGCCCTCTCCATCTTGTTGACCTCCGCCTCGTCATACGTTCCGACATTCAGCGTCTTGTTGTCCGCAGCCTTGCTCGTCGCAACCTTGGCCCTTCCGCCGTTCTTTGCGCAACCTATGTTCTGCTTGATGGTTATGCACCTCTTGTTGCCATCGACATTTCCAGCCAGCAGGTCAAAGTCGTAGTAGAAGCCGTTGACGCTTCCCTCGTTCTCTCCGACTACACAGATGACGACGGTCTTGCCCTCCGGCACCTTGACCTCATCGACGACTACCTTACCCGCAAATGCAAAGTTGCTGATGCTTCCCTTGTTGCTCTTCGCTACTATATGTACGAAGATTGTGTCATCCTTGACTGTCCACGCCTCGTCGGTCGGGTCTATGTAGATGGTCGTCGAGTCCATGACGAGGGTGTTGACCTCCGCCTTCTCCTCGACGGTGTTGACGAGTCCCGTCATCTGCGCTATGACGTTCTTGATGACGTTGCCCTGTCCCTCTATCGAGCCCTTCAAGGTCTCGATTGTCGGGAGCTCTATGGCCTTCTCGGTCATGGTCTCGTGGTTCTGCTCCTCGAGGTCTATCTCCTGCTTGCCCTCCTCGCCACCATCAATGTCGCTCGTGAGGACTATGCTCGCCCCTTCATAATAGTCGTTCTCCCTGTCGTTGACGGCCCCTATGATTTCTGCCAAGGCCTCCGTAGTCTCCGCTACGACGCTGACCTCGCCGGTCTCCTTGTCCTCGACTGGCACTGCCGCCTTCAGCTCCTTCCTGAAGACAACCATGACGACGACCTGCTTGTCCATCGGCATCTCGAAGCTGGTCACTCCCTCCTCTATCATCTTCCCGTCGATGCTTATGTAGATATGCGCTATCTCATACCCTTCCTTCGCCTCGGCACTGACTTCTACCGTCTCGCCCCACATCTTCTCTGTCGGACACGAGACGTCTCCGAACTCCTCGTCGTATGTGACTGTGATAGGATATGTCTCCTTCTCGAACTCGACCCTCACCGTGACGTCGCCCTCCGGCATCAGGAACTTCCCGTCTTCCGTGATGTCTATCTCTATCCCGTCGCCATAGCTTGCCGCAAGCGTCGTCAGTCTATACCCTGTCTCTTCCGCGACTGTCAGCGTCACCTCTTCGCCGAGTATCGCCTTCTCCTTGTTTGCCGAGACGCTTCCGCACTCTGTCGCGGCTGGAATCGTCACTGTATACTCCGTCGCCTTTATCTCCCACGTTAGTTCTACGCTACCAGTGAAGTTGCCCTTGCCGGTCAGCGTTATCTTATGTGTTCCTGGCTCTGTCGCCTTCAGGTCGCCCTCTATCGTGACGTCGTTCGCCGTGAGGTCCCTCCCCTTGAACTTCGCCGTGACTGTCTGCTCATGCTCCTCCATGTCATACTTAACCTCCGCCTCGCTCAGCGAGATCTCGAAGTCACTGCTCTCCGTGCTCAGCTCTGCCTGCTCTATCGTGTATGTCTTCGCCTCCCTCTCTATGTTCAATGTGTAGTTCTGATTCTTCGCCGCCACCTCTACTATGACGGTCTTCTCCCCTGCATTGGTGTAGTCTCCCGTGTATGTTCTGTTGACCTCATAGTCTGTGCCCTCTACGAGATTGCCATCTACGCCCGTCACCGTGACGGTCGTCTTGTCCTCCTGCTTCTGCTCCTCGCCGTTATACGAGACGTTCTCCGGACTCCCTATCGTGACTGTCGCCATCGCCGCCTCTATCTCCCATTCTATCGTCTTCTCCCAATCCTCGTAGTATGTGCCTTCCTTGCCCGTCACCGTCGCCGTGTACTTCCCCGCATCGGTCTTCTTTGCGTCACTGACGGTGTAATCCTCCACCTCAGTGAGGATATCATCAGCATCAAAAACGTCGCTGACTGTCAACGTCGGCCCCTGCTCCTTGCCGTTATACCCGAACTTCGTCTTGTCCGCCTTTACTGTGAACTGCGAGCTGACATACGAGACATATATCGTGACGTTGCTTGCCGGCATGTAGAACGAATATACTTCGTCCTCAAGCTCCACATACACCTCTTCTCCTTTTGTCGTCAGCACCTTCACTATTGTCTTGTATCCGTCCTTGCCCGTCACTCTGAACTCTACCCGGTCTTCCAATATGGCTGTTGTTTTGTTTAGCATGTACACCTCGTTGGCCTCGTCTATTGTGTACTCCGTCGCCGTTATCTCCCACGTCAGCTTTACACTCCCCTTGAAGTTGTTCCCGCTCTTGTCTCTCGCCGCAATTGTTATCTCATACTCCCCAGGATCTGACTTCGTCACGTCGCCCGAGACCATTATCTCCTGACTCCTGTCGAGGTCCTTTTTCTTGAACTTCGCCGTCACTGTCGGCGTGTGCGCATACGTGTCATACTCTACCTCCGTCTCGCTCAGCGAGAACTCGAAGTCATCGTTATCCTTGCTCAGCTCCGCCTGCTCTATCACGTACGTCTTTTGTACGCTCTCCGTACCCATCTTGATGTTCGGATTCTTTGACGTCACCTCTATTGAGACGGTCTTCGTCCCTGCATTGGTGTAGTCTCCTGCATATATCCTGTTGACCTCATAGTCTGTGCCCTCTACGAGGGTCCGAGACAGTGCCGTCACTGTGACGGTCGTCTTGTCCTCCTGCTTCTGCTCCTCGCCGTTATACGAGACGTTCTCCGGACTCCCTACCGTGACTGTCGCCGTCGCCTGATCTATCATCCACGTCACTGTCTTCACGCACCCCTCATAGTCCGTCCCTGTCTTTCCCGTCACCGTCGCCGTATATGTCCCCGCATCCGTCTTCGCCACCTCACTTAGGATGTAATGCGTTTCATTATCAAGCACCTCGCCCGAGTTAGCATCCTTGACCGTCAACGTCGGCCCCTGCTCCTTGCCATTATACTCGAACTTCGTCTGGTTAGCATCCACCGTGAACATCTGTATGGCGTCATAGCTTACTTCTATCGTCACTGGTCTCGTCGGCATCGTGAAGCTATATGTGCCGCCTTCATTACTCTTATCCAATTCTCTTCCCGTAAAATCCCTCACTTCCACCTTTGGCCTGTATCCGTCCTTCTCTTTCACCTTGAACGTGATCGTCTGCCCCTTCGTACCCTTCGTAGAACTCAACTCCTCTACGTTGTCATCCGCCGTCACCGTGAACTCTTTCAATTGGATTAGCGCACCTACTACCACGTCCTCCTTCGGCATCTCGAACGAGGCCACTCCCTGTCCGCATGCCACCCCATTAACTATCAGGTGAACTAACTCATACCCATCTTCTACCTCGTCCCTTACCAACACCTGTTTTCCCCATTCACTGGAAGTTACCTCAGGGGTTAATGTTCCATGCTCTATGCCACTCGCCACCGTTACGTTGAACTTCTGCCTCTTGAACCTCGCCCCGAGTGTCACGTCCTTCGCCGGCATCGTGAACGTCTTCACTCCTTCCGCCTGCTCCTCTCCGTTAACTATCAACCTATCAAACTCATACCATTCCCCAGCCTCAGCCGTCACCGTCACCGTCTCCCCTGCTGTATACTCCTTCCCCCCGTTAAGCGTCACCGTTCCTCCCTCCTCGGGCTCCTCCGTCGTCACCGTGAACATCCTTTCATACGAAGCTACAATGGTGACAGAGTTTTTGGGCATAATGAACGTACACTGTCCATTATCACAAGTATACTCCGTCAGCTGCTGATAACTCGGGGTACCACTTCCCGTGGAAGAATTATATTTGATGCTGCTGACTCCTGTTAAGTTACAACCAGTCTTGGACTTTACTGTGACATTCCCATATATCACACATGTCCCTGTCGTCTCTTCGCCGTATGCATCTTGCCCTGTTACAGTAAAACAAGCACTGATATCATTCCCTTCTGCATCTTTAACCCTAATCCACAAGTCGGAAGGCAAACTGTGTTCGTAAGCAACCTCGACATCATACGCCGGCATCGTGAAAGTGTACGTTATAAACTTGGTAGTGTTCTCCGTCTCTGTTAGTTTCGCATACTGATACTTCGTTCCTGTCCCGACTGTCTGCGGATTATATCGTGCAAACACAGCAGTTTTATATGTTACAGACTGACCACTTACACTGCTCTGAGTTCCTGTCGGCTGAGTATACGTGATGGTAATCGTCTGCCCCGCGTTCGCCGTCGTCGGCGAGACACTAACGTCCGAAGTCTTTGTCGTGATGCTGTAACCATACGCCTCCACCGACACCGCCACCAGCGCCATCAGCGCAACCAGCAAACCTGCTAACCTCTGTATCATATATCTCAATTTTAGTTAGTTTCACTTTATTTTTTCCACCCACAAATCTACCTATTTGGTTAAAAAACACCAAAACCACCACCTATTCCCTCATTTTTTTAACGCTTTTCCCCTCCCAAGCCCCTTCCTCCCCCTTCCACTTTACACTATCCGTCATCTATCTGTGCCGAATGACACCCCTTCTCCTCCCCTTCTCCCCACTGACAAGCAAAAAAAGAGCACCGCCAGCCTCAGCCAGCGATGCCCATTATTAGACTTGTGTTATCCCCCTACTGTATCGGCGTCCCGCACTCCGGACAGAACTTGCCCGTCACCTCTATGCCGCACTTCGGACACTTCTTCGGCGCCTCTGCCTGAGGTATCGGAGTCCCACACTCCGGACAGAACTTGCCCGTCGTCTCCGTGCCGCACTTCGGACACTTCGACACTGTAGGCGCCGCCGGAGCCTTCGTCCCACACTCGGGGCAGAACTTGCCGGTGAACATCGTACCGCAGTTCGTGCACTTGACGCTACCCGCTCCAGCTGCTCCTCCTGTATTGCCGCCCCTGTTATACGGGTCATACTGCATCTGACCACCCTGCTGATTGAACGCGTTCTGCATGACGCCACCACTCATGCCGCCACTGCCCATGTTCATCATCCCGACACCCATGAAGCCGCCTGCCGCTCCATTAGCATTGCCAGCCGCTGTCTGCATGACGTCGATAATCTTGCCCTGCTGCATCATAGCATTCGAGCTGTACTCATACCTGTCTATCTTGTCCTGACTCTCCTTCTCGAGTGAGACTGACTCTATCGCAAAACCTACGAGACGGACACCCCTCTTCCTGATCTGCTCGTCATAGACCTTCTCGTCCATGACTTTCTTGATCTCGTCCGTGTAGCTCGGGAGCTCCAGCACCGGCACCCTGTGAACGCTGTTGCCCATCTCGTTAAGCACGTTCTGCAGAGACGCCATGACCTCCGTCCTCATCTGCTCGATGATGTTGTCCTTCTTCACTATGTCCGCCGTCCCCGCATGATTGCGCATGAAGACGCCCATGTCGTCCAGCTTGAACGTGTACTTGCCGTAGCACCTGATGTTCAACCCCATCGGCGACAACGTCCCCGTCATCTGATTCGGGATCGGATGGCTCCAGTCCTGGAACATGATAGGCGTCGCAGTCCCGAACTTGTTGTCCAGTATCTCCTTGATGTTGAAGAAGAATACTGCCTGCTCCTTCGCCGGCTGTCCTCCGAACGTGAACCTCTGCCACATCTCCTTGAACGTGTCACCAATAGGCCCGGCAAAGAACGATGGCGATGTCGACGCGTCAAACTGATACGTGCCCTCCTCCGCCGTGGCATCGACGACAGCACCACTGTCATATATGACGGCTACCTGTCCCGGCGCTACGAAGATCTTACTGCCCTTCGAGATCTGACCGGTCTTCGTCGTCTTCTTCACCATCAAGACGTCCATCCCCATGTCCTCACACTTGATGACGTCTAGCCACTGGTCCTCGAGCGTCCCGACTATCGAACCCAGCACTGCTTTTATAAGTCCCATATCCTTGAATTTAATTTTCTTTGTTTATCCTGTTTCTCCTCTTTCTGCTTCTCGGCGTATCACGCTGAAAAAGCTATTTATAGAAGTTCCTTACTGTACCGAGTGTATATCAGTCAATACCCAGTCATGCTCGCCGTTCGTGATGACACTACCGCAGTACTCGCACTGACCAGACGACGTGATGGCTGTCGGCGCTCCGCAGTTCGGACAGTTCGTTATCGAATATCCCGGACCGGCCTCCGTCGTCTTCACGCCTGCATGCCTGTTGAACACCATCTCGTACTTCATGTACCAGTCTCTCTCTGGATCACTCTCGAGTACCTTCTTCGTCTTGTCGTCTATGACGTAGTCCCTCATGACGGCACTCAGATAGACTACCAGTACCTCCTTCTCCCCGTCAACGGTGAACGAATGAAGCGTGCACTGCTTGATGCCTATCTTCTCGACGACGTTCGTCTTCCCGAGCCTTATGTACTCGTCGAGCTGCTGCTTGTGCTGGTTGAAGAGCGTCTCACTCTCGAATGGCCTTATAGTCTTCCACTCCTTCTGCGTCCACGCCTCCTGTATCTTCATGAACACTTCTCGCGCATACCCGATGAACTTGTCCCCAGAGAACGCCGGGTCTATCTCCTGTATCTGCGCCGCTACAGCCGCAGTCGTGTCTGCCCGTACGTCATTGTTCGCCAGGTTGTTCACCGCACTGTTGCTCGGCTTCTTTTTCTTGTTGTAGTAATAATAGATAACTACGATTATCAACAACGGGATTCCTATCTCCGGCTCCTCAAAACAGAGCCTGATGAGATACCCTATGATTACTCCTAGCCCGTCATCACCTCCATCAAAGTCGTCATCACTGTACCTGTTCTGGTTGCCTACGTCTGCAAACGACAACGCACTGATAAACAGTAACGTCAACAATAACTTATACCTCTTGTTATACATCTTTTTGTTTTCCTGTTCTTTCACAAAAATAGTCATTAATTTAATATCACAAACACCATCCCCTGAAAATCAAGAGAAAACGCTCCCCTCTTCCCCTTCTTCTCTCCTCTCCTTCTCTCCCTTCTCTCCCTTCTCTCCTCTTCCCCCGCCTAAACGAAAGGAGCGAGGCTGTCACCTCACGCGCCAGCCTCGCTATCATGTAGATGAAGAAAACTATTATCCGAATAAATGATACCCGATCGTCAAACCTGCCATCACGACGCTCACCATCGACATCAGCTTGATGAGTATGTTAAGGCTCGGACCAGACGTGTCCTTGAACGGGTCTCCGACGGTGTCACCGACAACGGCTGCCTTATGGCAGTCACTGCCCTTGCCTCCGTAATTGCCCTTCTCGATATACTTCTTCGCGTTGTCCCACGCTCCGCCCGAGTTGTTCAGCATCACTGCAAGCGTGAAGCCAGCTGTAAGTCCTCCGCCAAGCAACCCTATCACACCCGGGACGCCCATGACGAGACCAACCGCTATCGGGATTATTATCGCTATCAACGACGGTACGACCATCTCGTGCTGCGCTCCCTTCGTCGAGATCTCTACGCACCTCGCATACTCCGGAGTGGCCTTGCCCTCCATGATGCCCTTGATCTCCCTGAACTGCCTGCGAACCTCATCGACCATCTTAGACGCTGCCCTGCCGACTGCCTTCATGCTCATCGCACAGAAGAGGAACGCCATCATCGCGCCTATGAACAGCCCACCAAGGAGCATCGGGTTGAAGAGCGACAGGTCAAACGCCGATACGAAGTCTCTCATCGTCGCCGTAGCTACATTCACAGCTCCCTCTGTGTCGCCATTGCTGAACAATGTCTGACCTACCTGATACGTCCCACCATTGTCCTTCGCAAGTCTGCCTATCCACATCCTGATCTCCTCCATGTAAGCCGCCAGCAACGCCATAGCCGTCAACGCTGCACTGCCTATCGCAAAGCCCTTGCCCGTCGCTGCCGTCGTGTTGCCGAGGCTGTCGAGGGCGTCCGTCCTCTGCCTGACCTCATGCGCGAGTCCACTCATCTCTGCATTACCACCGGCATTGTCTGCTATCGGTCCAAACGCATCTGTCGCCAGGGTGACGCCGAGGGTCGACAACATGCCGACTGCCGCAAAGCCGATTCCATACACTCCATGTGCAAAGGCATGTGGGTCCGCCTTGTCAAAACCTCCCGCAAAGCCAAACGCCGCTATGATGGCACCAGCCACGATGACGACTGGTAGCCACGTCGAATACATGCCGACTGCTATGCCCTCGATAATGGTCGTCGCATATCCCTGCTGCGTCTGACCTGCTATGCCCTTCGTTGGCTTATACTCGTCACTCGTGTAATACTCTGTCCCCTGACCTATGATGACGCCCGAGACAAGACCAGCTACTACTGCTCCAAAGATGCCCCAGCCTATCCAGCCTGCCCACGCCATGATGGCTACTGCTACCAATATCAAGGCCGACGAGCCTCCCGTTCCGAGCAACAAGGCGTTCAACAGGTTCTTCTGATTCGCTCCCTCCTTCGTCCTGACTGCATATATGCCTGCAACTGACAGCAATGTGCCTATCGCCGCAACCAGCATCGGCGCTATCACCATCTGGAACTGCTGCTCCGATGTCAACGCCGGGATCGCCGCTCCCAGTGCCGCCGTCGAGAGCACCGACCCGCAGAAGCTCTCATAGAGGTCCGCTCCCATGCCCGCAACGTCTCCGACGTTGTCACCGACGTTGTCTGCTATCGTCGCCGGATTCCTCGGGTCGTCCTCCGGAATGCCTGCCTCGACCTTGCCGACGAGGTCCGCACCGACGTCAGCAGCCTTCGTGAAGATGCCACCACCGACTCTCGCAAACAGCGCCTGAGTCGACGCTCCCATGCCAAATGTCAACATGGTCGCCGTGATCTCTATCATCTTCTGATGTGGCGTCGTCCCCGGATGTACGAAGTCAAGCCCTAAGAAGCTCAGGCCGCTCTCCATGTGCTCCGGCGTGAAGATGACGTAGTCCAATAGGCAGAACCACAATGCTATGTCTAGCAAGCCGAAGCCTACGACGACAAGTCCCATGACCGCACCGCTCCTGAACGCTATCTTGAGCCCCGAGTTGAGGCTCTTCGTCGCACCCTGTGCCGTCCTCGACGACGCATTCGTCGCCGTCTTCATCCCGAGATATCCACAAAGTCCCGAGAAGAATCCGCCCGTCAGGAATGCTACCGGCACAAACGGATTCTGAACTCCCATGTACGCCAGGATGCACAATATTACTGCTAATACCGCAAATACTTTGATTACTACTCCATACTGACGCCGTAGATACGCCATCGCGCCCTCGCGCACATAGCCCGCTATCTCACGCATCCTGTCGTTGCCTTCATCGCTCTTCATCATCTGTCTGTAGAACAGCCATGCAAAGAATAAAGCTACGACTGATGCCACGGGCACCAACCAAAACAGTGATTCTGACATAGTTCTTTCTTGTTTTTATTTCCTATGCCAATTTACGACATTTATCCCTCCATCGTTGCCCTTTTTTTTATGCCTTATAACATATTTTTACTCTCTTGGCACACTCCACCTCTCTTAATCACTTTCTACCCTAGCAGATACGCCACTTCCTCTCCCTTCACCTCTTCCGTCTCTTCCTCCTTTCCCTTCTTCCCCCCTCCATACAATATTAAAGTGCCGCCACCCCTCTCCGGGCGACGGCACTGTATCTCGCTTCTTATCTTACCCTTCTCTCCCCTACTTTGCCTTCAGCATCGCCTTGACGATTGCGGTGAACGCGCTGCCTATTGCATCCGACGGCACCATGTCGGCATCGCCACGCACGTCGACTTCCATCTTGCAGACGCTCGCTCCTGTCGAGGCATCAGTTACTTCTATGTCGCCGGTCACCCTGAATGCCATCTGACCCCACCAGCCCGTCGCGACTTTCTTCTCTATGTCTTTGACCTTGAACTTCATCAGGTACTTCTCCCCTCCAGCCGCCGAGATCTTCAGCCCCTTCGATGTCTCGTTCAGCTCATGCACGAAGGCGTCATACGAGATGCTGACTCGCTCCTCATAATCCTTGCCACACCACGTCTTGTACTCCTCGTCTCCATCATCAAAGGTCGTAGTGCTATAGTCCATCTCAAACTTCGCAGTGGCATTCTCACTCAAGACGCCAAGGCTCCCAGACTGCAACTTGACCTTCCCTTTGTAACGGCCTTTTGCCCACTCCCTATACTTCCTGGATGCATCATTGCTCTTGTCGCTGAGCTGCTTGACTATGCCGCCACTGCTCTGCTCCTGCGCCTGTGCGCCAGCTCCCATCGCCAAGGTCATCACAACGACCATGACCATCTTCCTCATAAAGGATAATCCAACATTGTCTCTCATATTGTCTCGATTTAATTGGTTTTACCTAAGATAGCAAAAAATTCTAACGCACAACTTCCTCCCCTCAAAAATATCGCTCCTTACCTCCTCTTCCCAAAGTCAAATGCGAATGTGAACACGTATGTGTTTATCTGCTCTATGCTCTCATCATAGCTATACCCGTAATGATAACGAGTGGCCTTCGCCCACTGCGACTCATAACCTATGGCAAAATTCACCCTGTTTATCCTGACACCCGTCTGGTTCAACAAGTAGACCCCGCTCAGACCCGTCACGCTATAACCTACCTTGCTGTCGACAAACGGCGTCACCTTCTTCTTCAGTATCTCTATTCGTGGATTGGCAAACACTGTAAATATGTTGTAATCCTTGTCCTCGGTTTCTCCCTGCGTCCTACGCTCTTCTGCCGACACACCCTGATACTGGACTCCGCCGCCTATGTAGAACACGTTGTTGAGCTGATACCCGAAAGACGCATAAGCTCCGTATGTCACGCTGCTTTTAAAGAAGTCCGGCTGACCTACTCCAACACTCACTCCTGCGAAGCCCCTCAGCCCCCTCATCGGCCATGGTCCTATGCTGCTCCCGACGCCGACTGCTGCAGTCTCCTGGCTCTGTGCCTCCGCTACGGAACACACTCCGAGAATCACCCCCAGCATGACAACGACTCTCCTGATTATTCTTGCCGTAAATACGTTTCTCATAACCTGTGTTTTATGTTTGCTCCTCATGCAAATGTAATCAAATCTCCCCTTCTTCCAACTTATTCTGACTATTATTTCCGACTCCGTTGAGCCGATTTTTGTGATTCCCTTCGATTGAGCGAGTGCAGTAAAAGCTATTTATAGAAGTTCCCTATAGCCTCTCTATCTCCTCCTCCGTCAGTCCCGTCACCATCCTTATCTGCTCTGTCGTCATCCCTATCTCCTTCATCTTCCTGGCATTCTCTATGTTGGTATTCCGCGCTCCCTCTTCCAGTCCTTCTTCATACCTCTGCTCTGCCGCTCCTGCCAAGTTCCTGTCAAGCCTCACCTTGTCCCAGAACCAGTTGTACTCCTCCAACTGCTCCCTCGTGTACGCCGTCTCCTCGACTATCTTCATCGCCTGACTTATCTCCCCGTTGTCCGCCAGCTCCTTCGGCGCTTCCCTCGTGTCCCCGTCTATCTCCGTCAGGAACCGTAGCCACAGAGCCGCCATCTTCTTCTCTGTCATGTTCTGAGGCTTGAACTTCGGCAACTCTACGAAGACGAGGTGTAGCCCGTCTATCACCTTCTCGGTCTTCTTGTCATGCACCATCTGATAATGGTGTATCATCTCCGTCATCGTGGGCTCGAATATGTCGTTGACCAGGCTCAGCGTGTACACTGGCTTCAACTTGCTGTAGTCCTCTCCCTGCCTGAGCTGCTCGACATACACCTTTGCCGAGTTGAAGAGCACTCTGTCCTTGAAGTTCGTCGTCCAGTACATCTGCATCTCGACTATGAAATGCCGACCGTCCTTCGCCTTGCACATGACATCTACTATGCTGTACTTCCCCGACGAGAACCACGGCACCCGCTCCGGCGAGAGATACTCGACCTCCTTTATCTCCTGTCCCTCCTCCAATGGCAATAGCGCATTCAATAGGCTTATGACGAGGTTCGGATGCTCGCCAAACACCTTCTTGAACGTCAAGTCCGCCTTCGGGTCCAGATACTTTCCCATTCTCTCTTCTCCTTTTCTGCCCGCAATTTACGCTTTTTCTCTCTATATTCCAATCCTCCACTCTCTTGCGCCTCCTTCTTTATCACTTCTCCACCTCCCTGCGAAGGGCAGCTGTTTCTTTACTTTCTACCCCCCGTGGTTAGACCTGTATTAGCCCTGTCTACTTCTTGCTGCTATTGCTTCGCCCTAAAAAAAATGTTGGGACCAAACTCCTGGCCCCAACATTCTCGTCTTACTTCTTCCCGCTCGCCGGCCCCCTGTAATGTACTCTCAGGACCTTCGAGTCGTTGTCTATCTCTAT
Source organism: Bacteroidales bacterium (assembly GCA_017417385.1). Lineage (GTDB taxonomy): Bacteria > Bacteroidota > Bacteroidia > Bacteroidales > Marinilabiliaceae > W3P20-009. The sequence goes on along the minus strand of JAFPZF010000028.1, from coordinate 43,613 downwards.
CCTCCCAAGTCTCTGCATGACGGTCTGACCAAGTAGCAGCGGCGCCCGCTGGCTCGCAACGACACTCGCCCTGACGTTCTCAAGGGTCAGCCCACCAAAGTTAATGCTCCGCAGTATTATGTTCGTGCCCTCGGATATGCTCCCGTCCGCTGTCGTGAAATACTGCTTCCCGCTGATGTCGCTGTCCTTCAGGTACCCGTTCTTCAGCATGAATGTCGCCTCGACGGTGCTGATGGTGACCGAGCTGGCTCCCGTGTCAAAGATGAAGTGCAGCGGCAACCCGTTGACTTCGCACTTGACGTTCGCCAAGTTCCCCCCGTCCCTGACGAAGGGTATCTCGACAATCTTGACCTCGCCCGTCTCATCACTCCCTTCTTTCCCCTTCGCGTCCTCCATCGGCTTCATCATATACTCCTCCATCATCTGCTTGAACACGGGCAACTTCCTGACGTTCTCGAGGTCGTAGTCCCTCATTATATGATGAAACTCTCTGTACCCGCCTTCTATGCTCGCCCTCAGATTCTTCATGGCCTTCTCGGTGTCACCAAGCATCGAATATATGCAGGCTACGTCATACTCCTCGCCGCCCTCGCTCTCAAGCTCTCTCTGTATCTCCATAGCCTTATCTACCTCGCCGAGCCTATAATACGCGAACATCGCACTGGACTCTGGCTTACCACCAAAGGCTTTGCTTGTCTCATGCAAATCTATGACTTTCCGGAAGTCGAGTTTCGCCATCTCCTCGTTGCCCATCCTCATGAACACCTCTCCTCGTATCAGTCGATACAGCTGACTACTTGGAGCCATATCTATTGCAGCCGTCAAGTCCGTCAACGACTCTGTCTCCATGCCGTTATACTGCTCAAACCACGCCCTGTTGAAATAACACACTGCATAGCCGCCATACATCTGGATGCACTTGTTGAGGTCCGCCATCGCCTCCTCCTTCCTGCCGAGGGCGTCGAAGGCTAAATAGCGACACACTCGACTCCGATAGTCTGTCGAGTCACCAGCTACCGCCTTGCTGAGGTACTCTATCGCCATCTCCATGTCCCCTAGTTTCCTATAGTTGTCTCCTATCTCCCTGTAATGCATCCACGGATTCTCATCCAACTCTACGCACCTCTCATAGCTGGCTATGCTCTCTCTATATCTATTCATGCTATACTGCATCTTCGCCTCGACGGCATACCAGTACGAATTGCTCGGCTCCGTTTTCTGCACGGCACGTAGCTTGACGTCCGCAATCCAGTAGCTCGTGTCCGCTATGGCTTTTATCAGGTCCATCCCCCGCTGAAAGTTTTGATTCTCATTGATGTACAATATGGCGTCGTCCATCGCCTCGGCCAGTCTCCCCGCCTTCCTTAGGCACTCGCTCCGCATCTCCAGGAGTTTATAGTCGTTCGGATTCAACGTGATTGCATACCCGAGCTCCTTCACCGCCTCCTCATTCTCGCCTTTCAGCTTGTGTATCATGGCTTTGCTCTGATGAGCTTTCGCGCTCGTCGGCTTCACCTCGATTGCCTTCTCGTAGTCTCCCATGGCTTTGTCATACTCCCGCTTCTCTAGATAGTAGTCGCCCCTTACGAGATACGCATTTACTATGTCCGGCGCCGTCTTGATTGCCCTGTCGAGATCTGCCTTCCGCTCGCTCTCCTTGCCCATCACTCTCTCTATCTCGCTCCTGAGTATGTAGCACATCGCGACTCCTTTCTTGTCTTTCCCAGACGCCTTGATGCCCTTCTCGAGATTCTCAAGCGCCTTGCCGTTATTCTGGTTGACGTAGTTCATGTAGGCCATGTAATAGTACGCCTCACAATTCGTGGGGTTGTTCTCTACCTCCTTCTGGAAGAGCTCCTCCGCCTCCTGATAGTTGTACTCACTGTACTTCTCCTTCCCGCGCTTCATGTAGTAGCTCTCCTCTTTCTGATCGCTCTGTGCGACCATCGACAGTGGTAGAGCTATCGCCGCTATCATCGCTATGATTGTCTTCTTCATATCTATATCCTTTTTAGAGGGCTTCTAGAAATTAGATTCTTTCAAGAACTTCCCTTATTGTTTTTTGTTATTTGCGGCCTTCCTTACTATCTCCTTAAACTCCTTGCTCCCCCTGTACTCCTTCATGTAAGGCGACGTCTCGAGATACCTCGCAGCGCTATACCCTTCCTCTACGGCCTTCCCGAGGCTCTCCTCCATCTTCCTCCTGTCTCCCATCATTGCATACATCTCCGCCATCCTGACGTAGCTCTCGCGTAGTGTAATCTTATACACGCAGTCCCCGACGAGCCTCACCGACTCCTCCCCGACTTTCTTCTTGTCGCCCAACAAGGCGTATGCGCAGACTCTATCGATGCTGGCATAATTGCCCAATAGTCCAAGGACTTTCTCCGCCGCCTTCTTCGCCTCCGCCTCCTCGCCACCGAGGTGCTTCAGCAATGCGTCCTGCATGTTCGCCGAGAGGTCTTCACGACTCAGCATTAGTGCTTTGTCGTTATACTCCCTGGCTCGCCTGCAGTCCCCTCCGTCAACTATCATGCACAGCCTCGCCATCTCGACGTACTTATCTGCTTTGAGGAGGTTGTCCTCTATCTCCTCCTCCTGCAGTCTGACGGCCTCCTCATAGTCTTCCTTCTCCTTCGCTATGAATATTCTGGTGTCTCTGACTGTCTTGGCGTCTGCCTCTTCTGCTATCGCCTCGCGAAGCTTCTCCTCTGCCTTCGCTACGTCATGCAGTGCGAGATACGCTTTTGCGTAAGTGTCCCAATCTGCTTCCCTCGTCTGCCCCATATACTCGATCTGCCGCTCATACTGTCCGTCCGTCATCGCAAGTCCACTGGCTGCCCAGTTGAGGATGTCTATCTCGTCCTCGTTCTTCTTCTCGTCTCTCTTGAGCTCTGCTATCCGCCTGTCGAGGACCTCGAGCACCTGGTCAGCCTGTCCGACTGGCACCGACGTGAGGGCGTCAACAATCACTCGCCACGCCTCCGATCTGACGTCCGCTGCTGTTTTGACGAACGTCTCCGCCGCCCCTGTCCAGTCTGCCTTACCGACCTGCGCTTTGAACAGCTGCACGTACGGGTCTATGCTCGGCTCGGTCTGGCTCTCCATGGCTTTTCGTGCCGCCACCACCGCTCCGTCATAGTCCCCTCGGCTACGCTTGATTTCACTGAGCCTGCTCAACAAGGCAGTCTTGGACGCTCCGTCCTTCTTCAGTGCCTCCTGTATGTCCTTCTCCGCCTTGTCATACTCCTTCTTGTCAAGCCAATAAAGTGCCCGATAGGCTAAGCTATATGCACCCGGCTCTGCCTTCACCGCCTTGTCCAGATGCGCCAACGCCAAGTCCTCCTTGCCTATCTGCTGCATCAGCTCCGAAAGACTTTTATGTGCATATACTGCCGTTTGTCCTGTCGCCTTGATCTTGAGGCTCTTTTCTAAAACGTCAGCCGCATCCTCGTACTGCCCCGCCTGAATATATAGATAGCCGAGCCAATTGTGCGCCGCCGCATTGTCGGGATGCTTCTCCAGCTCCTTGATCAGCAAGTCGTACGCCTCGCTATTATTTCCCTGTGCCACTGCCTCCTGAGCCATCATGAACTCATAAGACGTCTCGTATTGAGCCACGCTCGCTACCGAGCACGCCAACCCCACCACGATAGGCAGACACCGCCTGCCCGCTCCGCTCATCAACGCCCTTCCGCGCCTTCCTCTCTTTTCTCTTTCCATATCCTTAATAATTTTAGGGGAGCTCTAGAAATTAGATTTTTCAAGGCTTGCTAACTTTTGAACACCGGAGTGTACTGAAGCTACATGAGGATTTCAAAAGTGAGCGTAACATTCCGATTAAGCGAGAGAAATGGAGCTTGCTCCAATTTCCGAGCGTGAGGAATGAAGGCATCGCCAACGCAGAAAAAGCAATTTATAGAGGTTCCCTGTTTCTTTCCCTATCAACGTCGATTCTCTTGTTTTATTGCCCTTCCTCCCTCATTTACTTTACCATCCCGCCTATCTAACCTACCTACCGACAACCAAGGCTCGACAATGTCCTTTCGCCACCGCCGAGCCCCAGCCCTATCACCGTTGAGCTGCATTTGCACCCTTTCGATTAAGCGAGTGCAATGGAGCTTGCTCCTATTGCCGAGCGGGAGAACGGTCAGCGAAGCTAATGCGGCTCCATTGAGTATGAGCATTTGCACCCTTTCGATTAAGCGAGTGCAATGCAAGCGCGCTTGCAAATTGCCGAACTTTTCGATTAAGCGAGAGCAGAACGAGCTTGCTCCAATTGCCGAACTTTTCGATTAAGCGAGAGCAGAGGGAACTTGTTCACTCTGCCGAGCGTGAGAAAAGTCGACGAAGTCAACGTGAGAAAAGTCAGCGAAGCTAACGTGAGAAAGGTCGACGAAGTCAATGCGCTTGTCTATTCCTCAAAATAGCCCCTTTGGTTTAGCCTTGATATAGCCACCATCATTCTCTCCGCCTCATCTCTCCGCCTTCCCCATGCACTCCCCCATCATCTTCTCAAACTCCGGGGACCTCCTGACATTCTCGAGTTCCGGGTCTCTACGTAGGAGCCAAGAAGTTTTACCCCCTCTTTCTATGCTCGTCCTCAGGTGCTTTATCGACTTCTCCACGTCCCCGAGCATCGAATATATGCACGCTAATCTATACTCCTCACTCCCCTTTTGCTCTACCTCTGCCAGTGTCTTCATCGCCTTCTCTGTCTCCCCGAGTCTGTAATAGGCCACGATCAGGCTGATCTTGTCTCCCTCACCCTTGATTAGTTCGTTGGACTTATAAGCCTCGACGACCTGCTGATAGTCTTTCTTCGCCTTCTCCGTCTCGCCCATCCGCCAATAGATGTTCCCGCGCGTCAGGCTGACCTCCTCTTCATACAGCATCGAGTCAACGACCATATCCAAATCTTTCAGTGCCTCTGCATCCATCCCGTTATATACTTTGATTACCGCCCTCTGGTAATAGACGCAATAGACCTCACTACATCCCTCAAATATCTGAATTATCTTGTCTACATCTGCTATCGCCGCCTCTTTCCTCCCAAGAGCCGTGTTGGCCTCCGAACGAATGAAATAACCAAGATAATCTGTCGAATCCACCGCTATGGCCTTGTCGCAGCTAGCTACACTCTCTTCATATCTACCAAGCCTCTTCTGCAGCTCTGCCTCTACTGCGAACCAGGTCAGATTGCTCGGATTCTCATCCTGCTTCGCCCGTATCTTGCTCACTACAAATCTGTAGTCAGTGTCCGCTATTGCCTTCATCAACTCCATTCCGTATTCATAGCCATCCTCTTCTCCCCCGATGCAATATATGGCGTCGTCCATCGCCTCCGCCAGTCTCCCTAATTTCCATAGGCACTCTCCCCGAAACTTTGTTACTATATAAGCATGCCAATACTGCTTGGTATATTCCACCTCTGTCAGCGCCTCCTCTACCTCTCCCATATCGTATTGCGCCATAGCCTTACACCAATGTGCTCCTATGTTCGTCGAGTCCAGTTCTATCACTTTCTCAAAGTCTCTCTTAGCTTTCTCATAGTCTCCTTTCTTGTAGTATGACATGCCGCGAAGATCGTAGCCCAACGCAACCATCTTCCTGTTTCCACTGAAATTGATTACCTCACCCGCCTGAACCATAGCCTTATGGTATTCCCCTGTAAAGTAATATGTCAACGTCAAGTAATAGTGAGCCTCACCATTCGTGTAGTCGACGTCCAGCTCCTTATAGAGATACTCTGTCGCCTCCTGATACTTGCCCGCCTCGTACGCTGCCTTCCCAAGCTCCAAGTAGTACCCCGGCTCCTTCCTCTCGTTCCAGAAGACCATCCCCACTATGAAACCTACCACTACCACCACCCCTAAGATTACTCTCTTCATTGTCATTTCATTATTATGTTTTAGGGGAGTTCTAGAAATTAGATTTTTCACTTGTGCGATTAAGCGAGGGCAATAGAGCTTGCTCTAATTGCCGAGCGTGAGCACATGAGGCGAAGCCAAGGCGCACGAGACTTTGAACACCGGAGTGTACTGAAGCTACATGAGGATTTCAAAGTTGAGTGCAACATTCCGATTAAGCGAGAGCAATGTGCTTGCACAAATTGCCGAGCGTGAGGAATGAAGGCATCGCCAACGAAGAAAAAGCTATTTATAGAAGTTCCCTGTTGTCTTTCCCTATCAACGCCGACTCTATAGTTTTATTGTCCTTCCTCAAATTTTCCTTCTTCTTTCCCCCTTCTTTGAAAGTCGATTCTTCTAGAAAACGAGTTTTCGGACAGCCTTCCCACCCTCCCAACTGCTAATTGAATTGGGTTAGACTTGTATAAGCACTGATATAGCCTTCTCTCCCTTCTTTCCTCAAGCCTACCTCCCCCTATCTACATACAATCAGGGCTCGACAATGACCTACCGCCACTGCCGAGCCCCATCCTATCTTTATTTCTATCTTAATTCTACTCCAATACTACCATCTTCATATCAATATCATCCACCGGCCTATCACCCCTTCCGGTCGTCGTCCCCTGTATCTTCTCTACTATGTCGAGCCCCTCCTCGACCTCGCCGAAGACTGTATACTGCCCGTCGAGATGCGGAGTCCCACCTACCGTGGTGTATATCTTCATCTGCTCCTCGCTCATGCCCTCCGGCCCTACTCTCTTCTCCGCCTCTGCTACGAGCTGATCCTGCAAGGCCTGCAGTCCCGCCATGTCTCTGTTCCGCCTCATCTGCATGATCTCCGCCCTGCGCTCACTCGCCATCTGGTTGAAGGCGTCCTGCACCTTCTGCATCCTCATCTGCTTGGCGTACTGCTTCATCTGCTGCTGGTTATACACCTGCCCCCATACTATGTAGAACTGCGACCCACTGCTCCTGCGCTCGGGATTGACCTCGTCTCCCTGACGCGCCGCCGCCAGCGCACCCCTCTTGTGGTATATCCCCTCCTGTATCTCTGCTTCAACTGTGTAGCCCGGTCCGCCCGTCCCGAGCATCTTGCCCTTCGCCGCTCCCCTCGACTCGGGGTCGCCACCCTGTATCATGAAGTCCTTTATGACTCTGTGGAACAACGTCCCGTCATAATACCCTTCCTTCACGAGCTTCACGAAGTTGTCCCTGTGTTTCGGAGTCTCGTCATATAGGCGCACCACTACGTCGCCCATCGTTGTCTGTATCTTTACTCTCATGTCGTTTGCTTTTACGCTCGTAAAGGTACTCATTTCCCCCCATATACGAAAAAATGCCACCGGTACCTCTGCACCGGCAGCACAAACACTCTGAGAAAACTCTATTCCTTTAACCAAAGAGCCAGCCCGTTGACCGACTGTGCTTCACCTCCCGGCTACAAACACACATGAAAGATTGATGTTTCTGACGCAAATGTACCCCTTCCCCCGCTCCTGCGAAAATCTTTTCTGCCAATCCCCCTTTTATTTCAACTAATCTGCCTCATTTCGACCCACATCCCCAAAAATCATGCTCGTTCCACCCGTTTCTTTCGACTCGTCGTACTGTCATACCACTGAAAGGTTGTCTATGAAGTCAACCATTTGATCGTATCATAACAAAAGATGGTGGTGACTGCATTCAAGAATGCAGCTCTTGAAGCGATTGTTAAGGTTACAAAAATGGACTATATATAAATTTTGTCGCATTTTGTTGTACGTAATTCGAAAATTAATTCTACATTTGCGCCTATAAAATTCAGATATGGACAATATAAATGACATATTCGCTAAGCGCCTTAAGTTAGCCCGAAAGAGGGCTAAGTTATCTATGGACGAACTATGCAGTATCATGAAGCCCAACGTTAGCAAGCAGACTATTTCTAAGTACGAGGCCGGCAAATGTATGCCCAGCGGACTGTTAATGATGTCTCTTGCAAAGGCTCTAAAAGTGGATATAGATTACTTTGCAAGACCTTTTGACTTCAACATCGACGATTTAAACATATCGTTTCGCAAAAAAGCTTCGGTTGGCAATAAGGATTTGGAGTCATTGAAAGTTGGAATTCAAGATGACATCGAAAGGTATTTAGAGGTAGAAACCATTTTGGGATTAAAGCCAATAGTGTTAGAGCCGCTAACTGCGTCAACTTTGTCCACAAGCGATGACATGAGACGTATGGCTCGCTTACTTCGAGATAGATGGGGGTTGGGCGACAATCCTATTCTTAACGTCCAGGAACTTCTCGAGAGTAAGGGAATTAAGGTGATTCTCACGAAAGGAGCTGCTGGATTTGATGGTGTTAGTGGTGTAATCAAGAAAGACAATTCTTATTATTCAGTTGTAGTTCTCAATCCGTCAATAGAAATGTGTGAGAGACGGAGGCTTACGGCGATGCATGAGTTGGGACATTTACTATTCAATGACTCATTTGGAGAAGAGTTGACTCCCAAAGATATAGAAAAACTCTGTAACGCTTTCGCTAACGAGATGCTCTTCCCAGAAAGTGTGGCTAGATACTGGTTTGAAGGGAAACGACAAATACATCTTCCTGAGTTGAAGAATTGCCAACAAAATTACGGCATCTCGATCGAAGCCATAGTTTACAAGCTACATGAGCTCGACATAATAAACGACGCCAGATACAAGATGTTTTCGATTTTGAAGAACACGAAGCTATTATTTAAGCAGGCTGTTAGGACGAGTCGTTTCAAGGAAACAGACTCAATGAGACTTGAAGCAATGGTATATAAAGCAATGGCAGAAGGTCTAATTTCCAAAGAGCGTGCGGCTGTTCTTCTGAACAAGCCTATGACTGATGTCGAATACAACATGGAGACTATATAATGGGAAGTTGCGCAATCATTGGAGATGTTCAATCACTAGAGTATTTGTCGGGAATAAATGCTCTGACTATCGCTAGTAAAAGCGGGTTCAACTTCAAAGTGATTGATTGGTTACTACGTAGTTCCGACCTAAAGTCTACTTGTCTGCACTATGGGATTAAAACTGTTTCATTGACAAAGAACGAAGTCGAGGAAACATTTATGCTATACCAGCAAGACGTGGTTCATAGAGTGAGCATAGCTCAATATGGAGCATTGGTGTTCGCTAAGAATAATAATACTTTTTTCACTACTTGCGATCAATTGACCCTAGACATAGGCAAGCGTTTTGAACTAAAACAATTCTGCTTGACAGACAGTCAAATACACTTATTGCCAATGTATGAAGTTCACGGAGTTGATAACCAAAAGATAGCCGCTATATGAAGAGTTAAAGTTCTAAAGGCGAAAAACCTCGTGCCATCGCCAAATGACACGAGGCTATAAAAGGCTACCTTCACTCGATTACAAAGCCTTGAGCCTTGCAAATAACTGGTCGAGATTAGTCAGGTTAACCACGATACTTGAACTACAAAGTTAATCACTTTTAGTCTTGGTGTCCCTGACTTGTCTCTAAAATCGAATAGTTAATACATTAATTAGATTAATTACATCTAAGAAAATGATAAACAATGATTTATTCGGGGATGAGTATGAAATAACGTACACTCATTTCCAAGACAAAGAGGATACTCCCCAAAAGTATCGAGCTCGCATTGACCGAGCTATTGGCAGGAACATTTGGGAGCATACGATTACTACAAGTACTACAAGTCGCAATGGGTTCCCTATAATCGAACCTTATTCGTACACGGTTCCGGATCATTTCGTCAGATTCGACCAGCGTAAAAAAGTCTCTGAACCTTCTAAGACTATGCTACACTTCTATATGTACGATTACAATTTCGCAAAGGTATTGAAGCAACCAGAATTGTACATAGAAGAACTCAAGCAGTATCATAGCGTAGTTTTCCCAGATGCTTCGCAGTACGTAAATATGCCGTTCTACAGGCGTATATGCAACAACGGGATTAACAAGGAAATTGGCCAATTGTGGCAAAAGTCTGGTGTAAGGGTTGTGGTGAATGCCACTTGGTCTGACACGAATAGTTTAGCCTACTGTTTCGAAGGTCTTCCGACCGGGTGCATGATTGCTATTAGTAGTATGGGAATAAAAGGCAATCCCTACTCAATCTATTTGTGGAAGCAGGGGTATGCTCGAGCATTAGAATGTCTACAGCCAACGCATATTATCCGTTACGGTGATTTTATCATGGGGGAAGATGCGTCTATAAGTACGTACTTTGAAGTTGAACATCTAAACAGAATGCACAATGGGAAGTAATGGAAGTTTCGCCAGAGGAGATGCGGACACAGAAGAAGGACGCAAATACAAGTGCATCGCTGTTCTCTCAGACAACATCAAGGTGTTAGTCCCTAAAGAATCTAATAAAGGCATTAAATTGCCAGAAGAGAGCCACTCTCCCAATAGGATTTATGTGTCCATCTATGGAAAGGGGAAAAAGGAAGGACTGCTAAAATCCATTGCGGTGTATGGAGAGGACGGTCTCAAAGTGTACGAAATCCACACTGCCAATCACGAGGAACTAGGTCTACATTGCCACTATTGGCACGAAGGGCATCCTGTGATGAAAGGCTCGAAAACGGATGCGAAGCCTCTAACTGCAAAGATGATTGAAATCTATAATAAGATTCTAAAACTACTGTAGTATGGACGACAAGAAGTATTGGGACGATTTCTTTGAAGAGCTAAACAAAGAATCCGACAATGAAGAGCATGAAACGCCTGTGGAAACAGACGTGATTGGATATGACATGCTGGGCTATCCGTACAACAAGAAATATCCATCAAATGTCGAGTTGTACGGCCGGAACTACAATGGTTATTCTTCTCCTTATCGAGAATCATTGTTTTACGACTTTGCAGTTCTACATTACGACTTGGAGTTTTCCTACCACGGAAAGCCGTATTACTGTCTATCTGAGTACGACCATGTAGCCTTATGTGACAGCAATTTCAGAGAAGAGTATCAGCGTTTTGACAATGCCAACGTATTCATTGAAACGTTCGAGATTGAAGGCAAGAGACTTATTGAGATCATAGACGACCTTGATTACGTAGAACCAACGTAGTCAGTCTTGTCATGAAGGAATGACGCTATTCTATAGACATGCGATAACGTGTCTATAGAATAGTTTTTTCATCACCCCCTCTCTTCCTTCTCCCCCTTCCGCCCCTTCTCTCCCCATTAATCTATGCTCTTCAACACCTATCTGCCGCCTTCCCGCTTTTTCTCCTAACTTTGTCTATATTTATCTTTCACCTTATGAGAATCTTGTCATCCACCCTCCCCCTCCTCGCAACCCTCACCCTCTCCTCCTGCTCCGGCAACAACGACTTTGTCAAGGGCGCAGACGTGGGCTTCCTGACCGCTCAGGAACAGCACGGCGTCGTCTTCCACGACCGCAACGGCAACCCTCGCGAATGTCTCGAACTGCTGAAAAACGACTACCAGATGAGCGCTATCCGCATGAGGGTATGGGTCGACCCGCGTGGCGGCTCATGCGACAAGCACGAACTTCTTGCTATGGCAAGACGCGCCAAGGCTCTCGGCATGGACCTCATGGTGGACTTCCACTATAGCGACTGGTGGGCAGACCCCGCCAAGCAGCCTATCCCTAAGGCCTGGCTCGGTCACTCTTTTGAACAGATGAAGGAGGACCTCCGCCTACATACTGTCGACGTCCTGTCTCTCCTCCGCGACAACGACATCCACCCCCGCTGGGTCCAGGTCGGCAACGAGACTGCCAACGGTATGCTCTGGAGTGTCAAGACTGACGAACGGGGCTGGGAAATCAAGGACTCCCTCGGCCATACGACGATAACCCACTCTATGGGACATATCAAGACTGAACCGGAGCAATACGCCGGCTTTATCGGCGCTGGCTACGACGCTGTCAAGGAGGTCTTCCCAGACGCTATCGTCATCGTCCACCTCGACAGAGGTCATCTCCAGTCTCTCTACGACTACAACCTGGATACGGTCCTCAAGTACGGCGGCAAGTTCGACATGGTCGGCATGTCGCTCTACCCCTACTGGGCTATGCAGGAGGACTCTACACTCATCCCAGATAACATTATTTCTGATTGTATCGCCAACATCCGCCACGTCAACGAGAAATATGGCTGCGACGTGATGATCGTCGAGACTGGCTTCGAGGTCGACGAGGAGCACCCCGAGAAGATGGTGGAGGGCCGTCGACTCCTCACCCGTGTCATCAAGGAGGCCCGCAGCAGGACGGACGGCCATTGCCGTGGCGTCTTCTACTGGGAACCGCAATGTCTCCCCGGTGGCTACAAGCTCGGCGCCTTCGATAGCAACGCCGCCCCTACTCAAATCATGGAAGCCTTTCTGGAATAATGCTCTGAATCTCTCTTCCTCCTTCTCTCCCCCTTCTCAGAGTTGACAGCTTATCCGTGTATTAGCGTCTGTCCCTATCCGTCATGCGAGGCAACCGTCCATACCATCGTGGCGAGAAGCAGAGTCCTAAGAAATACGCGTAGTCGAGCCGACTAGCAAATGTATCGTAATATGCCGAGCCTCTGAGGTTGAACCTCACTGACGGGAAGGCCTTGTTGATATCCGCATGGACTATGACGAGCGACCTGTCCTTCTCATAGACTGCCGGGTCATAGTTGGAGACCGACATGAGCAACGGGTTCCCATGCGGCGCATAGAAGTTCCTCGTCCTGAGCCACGACGCCTCAGCACTTACGATTCCTACTTCTGTCTTTATCTTGGGCTGTACTGCAAAGCCGTCCTCGAAGGGCCTCGCTACCTTGCCTACCATTGTGTGAAACCCTGCCATCATCACGCCAGCCGTCACACTCCTCGTCAGCCTGACTTCTGGCTCGACGGATACGTTGGCAAGGCTCTGCATGGGCTCGTCGAAGTTGCTTATCTGACCTCCTATGTGGTTGAACATCATCCTCAGCTTGACTCTCAGTCTCTCGCTGTTCCTCAAGAAGTCCACCTTGATGCCCGCCGTGAACTTCTCGGGTATGGTGTCACCCATGAATATGAACTGTCGCCAGTTTAGCCAGACGTGCCCCTTTGTATTCCTGCCGGCAAAGGCGAACATGGCTCCCGTCTCTGGCGGTCCCGCCAACTGATGCTCGGGGTCGTCGAGTATCTCGGGGAGGTCATGCACTGCCGGCCCCTGTAGGTCGCCTATCCGTAGGCGTACGCTGTCCGTCACGTGCCACGTCCCAGCAAAATACGGATACGCCTTGTGGAATCTGCTCATCCCACCAAAGCGTAGCGCATCGACGCCCGCTGTCAACGTGAATCTGCCTATGTATATCTGTACTGACGGACGCACCCTGTACCCGGGGAGTGTATAACCCTCCGCAGCCGGCGCAAAATATTCGTCGTTCTTGAAGAAGAATTGTGCATCGACTCCGACGCTGTACTCTGCACTGTCCCGCCGGACGTCTATGTCTTCCCTCGCAATGTCAGCCGACAACCTCACGTCCTGCGCCCATGCAATGGACGAGGCCATTAGTGATGTGAGTGCTATGAGCTGAGAAAGATGTCTCTTCAGCACCTGCTACTGCCTTGCAAATACTCGCTTCAGGAGGTCTGTCGTACGTGCCTTCACGTCCGTGCGTATCTTCTTCTCCTGCTCGCCGACCTTGTAGTATATGCCGTCTACGGCCTTGTCGGTCAGGTGGTCCTGGAGGTCTGTGTTCACTGTCCTGAGACGTATCGCCTTGCCTACTGCCGACGTCGCTACGCCGTTCCACTCTGTCGTGAGCGCATTCCAAGACGACTGCGCACTCATGTCGCCGATGAGCTTCTTGTTTATCGACTTGTGGATGAACTTCCCGAAGAGGTTCTTTAGCGGACTCTTAGTCTTGGTCTTGAAGTAGTCGGTGGCCTTCGTCCCGCCTCCCTTCAATATGTTCGTCGCGTCGTCTATTGTCATGCTCGTCAGGGCAGACGCAAATATCGGCACTGCCTCTGTCGCAGCATCGCTCGCCGCCGCATTGATGTTCTTGACAACCTTGGTGACCATCGCCTGACCACCAGGCAGCTTGGCTATGTTCTGTGTGATGACAAGTGCCTCCTTCGGGAGGTTGATCCTCGTCGCCAGCTCGTTGTAATACCCGTTGTTCTTGCTCAGCTGACTGATGCCGACGTTGATGCCGATGTTGAGCGCCTCCTTCAGCCCCGCCGCTATGTCTCCCTGACTCAGCGCCTTAGCTGCCGCTCCGACGTTTGCTATGTTCCCTATGCTCGCCGCCGAACATCCGTAGAGCGCCAACGACGTCGCTACTGTCACGACCGCTGCCGCTATATAGTGTCTTGTCTTCAAAGCCTTCATAACTCTTGTTTTTTGATCTATTGTTAGCCTACCGCAAAAATCATTCCGTAAGATGCAGGACCCACGACTTTTCAAATCCTGTGATGGTCCGCAGGTCTCTGTTCGCCGCGACAGCCTCAGCCTGTGTCGAGAAACGTGCCGCTACGACTCTCATCCTCCCTCCATTCTCGAGGACCGACAGGTCTGTGATCCCCTTGACTCTCTGCTTCTCTATGAAGATGTCCGCCTCCCTGACTGTCTTGAACGAGGCTACTATGAGGTAGTACACTTCCTTCGTGCCACTCACTCCCCCGTCTCGCTTCTCAACTGCTATGTGCTGGTCCTCTATCGGCGCCGCAACCTCGGACTCAGGCTCCTCTGTCTTCTCCTGTACCGCCGCTGTCCTCTGGGTCTCCGTGAAGATCGACGATATGTTCGCCGTCTCCGTCCGCTCGTCGTTCGTGAGCTTCGGAGAGATCATCAGCATCAGCCCGACTGCCGCTGCCGTGCCTATGACTTTCTTAGCACTCGGATGGCTGACGAGATCCGTCAGGTTTGTCCCGACCTCTGTCACAGGTACTGTCCCGAGTCCATACGAGTCCGCAAGGAAATTGTTCTCCGACTCCGGAGTGAACACTACGACGTCACCCTCCTTCTCCAAGACTCCGAGCCCCGGCAACGTGTACCGACCGCTCTTCTCGACCTGCTCGTTGACCTCCTTCGCGAAGTGGTCTATCGCATCGACGGCCTCCTCGTATGTTATCCCCGACTTCTGAGACACGTGGTCCGCCAGGACTCCGTCGGTATGTAGTATCTCCCTGTTGAACGCAAGCTCCTTCCTCGGTGGCATCATCACCCCACGCCTCTTGTCATAGACCGAGGCTATGCGCCGCGTCAGAAACGCCCCAAGTGACGGGACGATGACACAGTCGCGCTCGAAGAGTAGCTCCGATATGAATCCTGCTATTTCCTTGTTTCCTGTCATAGTATCCGCAAATATAGGGAAAAGTTTTTTTCTCGGTCACTTTCTCCGTTTTTTTCTTGTCTTCTCTTTTCTCCGACCGACAGCACATCACGCCCACGCCCTCCCGACGTGGACCTCCCCTTCTCTCCCCCTTCTTTTCTTACTTCTTTTTCTTCCCCCTCCCCCTCCGCGACAGCACGAAGAACACTCCTATCACTATCGCCAACACTCCAACGCCTATCCCGACGTTCTTCGCCATCTCCCTGACGATGCCACTCCGATTCTCATCCCTGTACTCCTGTATCTTCCCGTACTTCCTCTCGGCCTCGGCTTTTATCTTCTCTAGCTCCGCCCCACCGTCGCCCTCTATCATCCTCAGGCTGCCCCTGTGGTTGTTGGCCTCGTCGATGTCCCCGAGCCCCGTGTACGCCTCGATGTAGAGGTTCTCCCTAGCTATCCTGACGTCGTACGACCCGACTTTCTTGATCTCGTCGAGTCTCTTTATCGCCTCCCGATAGTCCCCCTCGTCTATCTGTATCCGAGCCCTGATGATGTTCTCGACGTTCGGGACGACGAAGCTATGTCTCTTCCTCATGACGCTGAGGCTGTCCATGATCCTCTCCATGTTAGCCCTGTCCCCCTTATACATGTAGTCGAGCCCTATCTCGTCGACGACGACATCCTTCATGTTCTTCATGGTCCCGAGGACTATCAGCTCCCTGAGGCACAACAGCGAACTGTCCACCTTCCCGACACGCCTCAGGCTTTTCGCCAGGTTCAGCAGCGTCGACGACATATACCTCTCGTTCTTTAGCTGCTTCGCATACCCGAGCGCCTCACTCAATTCCCTGACGCAATCCTCGTCGGCATTGTACTTGGAGTATATGGCGCTCAGGTAGTTCCGGCTCAGGTACTGATAGCGGAGGCAGTGCTCCCCATCCATCAGTCGCTTCGCCTCTCTCAGCACCATCAGAGCATCGTCATAATTGTTCGCGAGTAGCGACTCCCACCCCTGGAAATACCACGCCAGCCCGGCATGATAGCCGTCGTCATCCTTGTCTTTGTAATACTCGAGCGCGTCCGCCGCGAGGCCGTCTGTCAAGAGCTTGCCGTTCCTCTCCTCCGCCTGCAGCCGCAAGACGCAGTACAGCGCATAATCCCACTCACAGACTTTCCCCTTCGCATACTTCTGATTGTCGAGCAGCAGCCACGCCTCCAGGTCACGACCCTCCCTCAGCATCTCGTCTGCCTTCACGAGCGACGGGTCTAACTCCCCTTCCTTGCAGCCTGTCGGCAGCAACGAAAGGATTGCGGTCAGCATAGCTATTATGTATCTTATGCTCCTGCTCTTCATTCTGCTTACGCTCTTGACACTTCCTTCCCTTCCTTCTCCCCTTCTTCCCTTCTCTCCCCTTTCCTTCTCTCCTTTCCTTCTCTTCCCTTCCCCTTCTACCTCGCCTTCTTGCAGATGGCCAGGTACCTGCCGACAGTCTCCTCCATGCCGAGATACAGCGCGTCGCATATCAACTGATGACCTATCGACACTTCTTTGACGAACGGTATCTTGTCGAGGAAGTACTCGAGGTTTACGAGGCTCAGGTCATGACCCGCATTCACCGAGAGTCCTATGTTCCTAGCCGCCAATGCCGCCTGCACGTATGGCGCGACCGCCGCCTCCCTGTCTTTCTCATACCCCGACGCGTATGGCTCGGTGTACAACTCGACCCTGTCTGTTCCAGTCTTCGCCGCTGCCTCCACCATGTTGACGTCCGGATCTACGAATATCGAGGTCCTTATCCCGGCTTCCGACAATCGGCCGACTATCTCCGTCAGCTCCGCCTGATGCTTGATGGTGTTCCACCCAGCACTGCTCGTCAACGCGTCTGGCGCATCCGGCACCAACGTCACCTGAGTCGGCTTCACCGTCAAGACGAGCTCCATGAACCGCTCCGACGGATATCCCTCTATGTTGAACTCTGTCGAAACTATCGGCTTGAGGTTCAGGACATCCTGATACCTGATGTGTCTCTCGTCTGGCCTCGGATGTACTGTAATTCCCTCTGCACCAAACTTCTGTATGTCTGTCGCCGACTTGCACACGTCCGGTGTGTTCCCGCCTCGCGCATTCCTCAGCGTTGCTATCTTGTTGATGTTGACACTTAAGTTTGTCATCTCTCTGTGTTTGTGTTTTCCACTGCAAAGGTAACGATTTCTTCCGACTATCTCACTCCCTTTCTTTTCCCTCTTCCTCGTCGTCGACATAGAACTCCTCGCCGCATTCGTTGCAACTAAACAGTCTCCGCTTATTGGTGAATATGACTGTCGCTACGATAAAAGCTACAACCATGAATATGAAAAAAACTCCGAACGACATGTCTTTGAAGAAAGGTACTATCCTTTTCACAATGAATGCTATGACTCCCAAGAAGAGGACAACAAAGTAGACCTTGGAATTTAGATGTATCGCTTTGACATTATGGCTCTTGCATTTCGGGCAACACACTCCGGTGCACTCTGCAGCCGCCCTGGCCTCTTCCTCCACGTCAGCCTTTCCAACCCCCTCCTTGGCGGCTTCGCACACCTCGACCGCCCTGTCGTAGTCTTGCTCCCTGACGTATATCTCGACACAACAACTCTGCCCGAAGATGGAGCCTATCGGCTGCTCGGTCATCATCTTCGTCTCGTATGCTATGCCCTCCTTCGAGAGGAGTGTGCATACCATGTTCGCGTACTGTGGCGTGTCTGCCATCATGAGCAGCGTGTCCGCCTCGCCCTCTGTTCCTGTCATACGCAGATGGTTTTATCGTGAGAATATACTAATGTATACGATGCCTCCCCTCCCTCTGTTTCAAAAACGCCCTATCTTCCTCCCCGTGTTGGCCCGCTCACTCCGCCTGTCCCCCAGATCCATTTCTCATTGCTAATTGCTCATTGGGTTAGACTTGTATTAGACCTAACCACCTCTTATGTTAACTTCACGGCTCTCGTTAATCCGCCATTTGCTTCCTTCATTCCTATTTCGTAATTGCTAATTCCTAATTGCTCATTGCTAATTGTTTTCGCCCCACCTTTGATGTTTTCTGGGCTTTTCACCCCTCATTTGAAACTTTCACCCCTGTTTCCCGCACTTTTGCCACTCACGATGCCATCTTACTCACTTTAGACTTGCATCTGCTCTGCTATCATATTTACTTTGCAAATGTAAAAACGTTGCGAACATAACGCACAGACTATATAGACAACAGATGAAGCGTGAAAACCGCACCCTATGCGACATAGAGTGCGGTTATTTTTTTGTCCCGTGAACTACTGCTTTCGTCTGCCCCTACATGTCGGAGTTTACTATCCCGTTCATCACCCCGACAAGGCCCTGTCCGCGCTTCTGCATGTCATCCTCGCCGAGCCCCTCGTTCTTCCCCTTGAGCGCCTTGTGCACTATCTTCCCGTCTTTCCCCCAGTAATATCTGACCTCTGTCGGAGTCCCGTCCACGTCTGTGAACTTCCTGAATACGAAGACGAGCTCGTGCTCCGTCATGTCATATAGGTACTCCTCATAGAAGTCCCGAGCCGCGACGTTGTACTTCGCCGTTATCAAGTACGGATAGTAGTCCGCCACTCACCTGTCGTTGTCGAACTCTCCCGGTTGATAATACATCCTTATGCTCATCTTCTGATACCCGATCCCCGGCACGTTCTGCCTGACGCTGATCTCGAGGTCGTCCCGCGTCTCGTCATGCTTGACGTTCTCGCTAGACATGGTCTTCGCCTCGCTGTACATCTTCCTGATCTCCGAGACTCTCTCCCGAGCCTCCTTGGTGTCCTGCCCACTCATGCCGACGCATACTATCGCCGCCACTACTAATGCCATCACTCTTCTCATAGCCTTTAATTGTTGTCTTTCTTCTTTTTGGATTGTATTTTTCACAAATGTACTAACTTTACGACTATATTATTAAGTTACCGCTATGAAACATCTTCTTTTAATCGCAATGGCGTTCCTGTGCTCGCTCGCTCAGGCCAAGACCAATCTGTCTGCAATCAAGTCCAGCTGGACTTCCAAGTCTATCTCCGGCGTCAAAGCCGCCGACATCACTTCTCTCGTCACCGCCTTCAATGGCGCCTGGCAGACAGCCGAGGTTTCTAGTCTCCTCGACGCTAAGACTCTCTCCCCTGCCCAGCTTAAAAAGGATGAGGACAATGGTCTCTCCCGCATCCTCGACGCTAAGAACGGCTACGCTTTCTATAACCTCGACAGCCCCGAGAGCGACGGCATCTCTGTCTCTGCCTGCGTATGGCGCCGCTCCAATGGTCACCGCCTCTTCGCTATCGCCTTCCGAGACCCAGACTACGAGGCCCCGCTGTCATTCTGCGCCTTCTACGACTACGACGCAGCCTCCGAGTCTCTCTCCCCAGAGAAGTCTCTCGCAGGTCTCTTCTCCGCCTCCCCTCTCGCACAGGCTTTCTACTTCGAGCTCCCTCGCCATGGCAAGAACCTCATAGTCCACGAACTTCTCCGCGGCTGCTATGTCTACATGGACCACGTCTTCTCCTGGGACGGCATGAAACCTGTCTTTAGTCACGTCTTCATCGAGGACCTCGCTACTGACTTGGTGCGCTCTGGCAAACTGTCTGGCTTCCCCTCCGACTTGCCTCTCGAACTCTCGCTCATCGACATTGACGGGGATAAGTGTCCTGAGTTTGCCGTCCGCACTGCCGACAAGTCGTTCCTCAACGTCTATACTGCCGGACTGACTGAGTCTCGCGCCTACTTCAGCCTCATCGGCTTCTCGACGAATCAGTCGCAGTTCGACCGCGACATTGCTTTCTACCACGGCGCCGTCTGTAGCTTCGGCGGCATAGAGGGCGAGGGCGTCGAGCACGACTACTTCTTCCTCCACGATAGCCGAACGACGGATCGTATCGTCGCCGTCAACCTCTACGACTTCGACAACTCAAGGCTCCTCCCAGAGAAATTCTCCCGCTTCGGCTCTGACTTCTCCGACAAGTTCGAAAGTGATATCGCCGAGCCTGTCTCAGATTCCGACGCTAAGGCGGCTATCTCTAAGCTCGGCAAGCCGTTCACACCCTCCTTCCACTGGCTCAAGCTATCTCTTAAATAGCTCTCATCTCCTAAGGCTATGAGAATATATATCCCGAAGCTCTCTGGCTCTCTGCTACTGCTGGCTCTCCTCGTCTCGCACTGTCTCGCCTTTGCTCAGGTCGAGACGGACTCGGTCGTCACTCTAAGTCCCGACTATGTTAACTACAGTGGCTATGCCCCCGGCGAGCCTGTCCTCCGCAATGCTACCTACGACGGCGACTACCCGGTCACGCCCTCCCCTCCACGCCTTGTCAACGACTTCGCATCTCTTATGCCGGATAGTGTTGTCAAGGCTCTCGAAGGCCGTCTCGTCGCCTTCGACGACTCTACGACGTTTCAGATCTGCGTCGTGACGCTCCCCTCTCTCTTCGGCCACGAGCCCGCCGAGTACTCTCACCACCTCTTCGAACTGTGGGGTATCGGCCACGCTGACGCCAACAACGGCGTCCTCCTCCTCGTCAAGCCTAAGACATCCGAGTCCAACGGCCAGGTCTTTATCACGACGGGCTACGGCGTCGAACCGTTCCTCCCAGACATCACCTGCAATCATATCACCCGAGACGATATGCTCCCCTTCTTCATGGCGGGCGACTACCCCGTCGGCATCGTCGCCGGTGTCAAGGGTATCATCCGTGCCATCTACCCGGAATACGAGTCCCTACGCTCCCACGACCACTCCCTCCATTCTAACGTGCACAGGGAATGGGGCGCCGACGACTGGTGTGTCTTCCTCTTTTTCTTCCTCGTGATTCCGCTCCTCGTGGGCTACATTGTCCACAAACGTGTCGACATGGGTAAGAAGGAGATGGGCTCTCTGCTCCTCCTCGGCGTATGTCTGGTCTACGGCTATCGGCGTCTCATCGCACTCTGGATTCCTTCCTTCTTCGACGATATTGTCCCTAAGGAGATCCAGCTATGGAACCGCTACCCGAGCAAGGTCTCTTTCTCCAGCAGCTACTCTGGCGGCTACTCCTCGGGCCACTACTCCCGCTATCGCTCCTCCTCCCGCAGTTCTTCCCGTAGCTCTTCCCGCAGGTCGGGCGGCTTCGGCGGTTTCCGTGGTGGTAGGTCCGGCGGTGGTGGCGGCGGCTCCTCCTGGTGATTGCCTCTATTGCCCCCGCCCCCTGCTTATGGCATCTAAAAAAGGCGGAGAGAAGCTCCTCGCTCCTCTCCGCCTTTTATTACTGTGGGCTTCTAGAAGTTCCTGTCTTTAGTCGTCGTCTTTCAACAGGCTCCGCCAATCATCCTTCCCGTCTTTCGAGAGGTCTACCGTCGCCTCCCGCTCCTCCTTCTCCATCTTCAGCAGCGATATGCTCTCTCCCATGTACTTCTCTATCGCATCGACGAGCTCTTTCTCCTCGTCGTCCGCCAATGTGAGCGCATATCCCTTCGCCATCCCTCGACCTGTTCTTCCGACTCTGTGGACGTAGTTCTCGGCCTCCTCGGGGACGTCATAGTTGACGACGAAGTCTACCTGCGGGATGTCTATTCCTCGCGCCGCGACGTCTGTCGTGATTATCATCTGCACATCACCGCTCCTGAACTTGTCAAGTGCCGCGGTCCTCTCCTTCTGGGTCAATCCTCCATGCAGGAATGCTGACTTGACACCGACTCTGTCCATCGCTGCCTTGACTCGCTCAGCCCTGACTTTCGTGCGGACAAAGACCATTATGTGCCCCTCGGGATTCTCTGTCGCTATCCTCTCGAGATAGAATCTCTTCTCGTCCTTGCAGACTGGCAATATCTGGTGCGTGACGTTCTTCGCGACCTTGTTCCGGCTCATCTCTATCCTGACGGCCTTATACACGAGAGAGTACGCGAGCTCCTTGATCTTCGCGTCTATGGTCGCCGAAAAGAACAAGGTCTGCCTCCTCCTCGGGAGTCGCCTGACGAGCTGCTCTATGTCGTTGTAGAACCCGAGAGCCAACATCTGGTCCGCCTCATCGACTATCAGTATCTCGGCCTTGTATACTTCGAGGTGCCCCTGAGCCGACAGGTCAAACATGCGCCCTGGCGTCGCAACGATGATATCGGCCTCGCCCTTCAAGAGGGCTATCTGATTGTCCTGTGCTACTCCTCCATATATCGCGACGACTGACACTCCCGTGCCCTTCACGAGCTGCCTGAAGACATCAGCCACCTGTGCCGCAAGCTCATGCGTCGGCTCCATGACGATGCATCGGACGCCCTTATAGTCCCTCGGCCTGCTCCTCCTCATCAGGTTGCAGACCGCCGGTATTGCGAACGCAGCAGTCTTGCCCGTACCTGTCTGGGCTATCGCCATGATGTCCTCGCCGTCGAGTATGTGTGGGATAGCCTTATACTGTATGTCCGTCGCACGACGAAAGCCCATATCGCTTACGTTCCGCGCGACCTGCGGCTCAAGACCTATCTGCTCAAACTTCATCGCCTACTGTGTTATGTGCTTGATCTTACTGCGTATGTTCGCCCACCGCTGTGCGTCCATCTTGGTACCTACGATCTCTATGACGTTGCCCGACGTGACTGCTCCTATCTCTGCACACTTCTGTGCACTATATCCCTGAGCCTGTCCGTAGATGAACCCTGCTGCATACAGGTCGCCCGCTCCAGTCGTGTCTATGCTGTTCGCATTGACGATGCCGACTCTTACTATCTCGTCCCCGACTTTTACGAGGCTTCCCCTGCGTCCCTGCTTCAAGACGACACAGTCTGCATACTCGTTCATCATGTTCAGCGCATCGACATCCTCTGCCGCCGTGAACGCCGTAGCCTCCTCCTCGTTCGCAAAGACGACATCGACATACTTGCCTATCAGGTGCTGCAGGAACTCGATGTTTGCCTCGACGACATTGTAGCTCGCCAAGTCTATCATGGTCCTCATGCCCTTCTTCTTCGCTATGTCATACAGCTTCTCTATCAAGCCCGGATTCTGGACGAGGTAACCCTCGACGTAGAGATGGGTGTACCCGTCGAACACTCTCTCGTCTATGTCCGACTCCGCAAGCTCTGCCGCCGCTCCGAGGCACGTCACCATGGTCCTCTCGCTGTCCGGCGTGATCAGAGATATGCAGCTGCCTGTGTGAGTCTCCGACCCGAGCAGGTGTGAGTGCACGCCGTTGGCCTCGAGGTCCGACTTGTACAGCTTCCCGAGGTCGTTAGGCCCTATCTTGCCTATCAACCCTGTGTTCATCCCGAGCTTGCTCAGACCGCAGATGGTGTTCGCCGCACTGCCGCCACAGACTATCTGCGGCTTCATGTCTTTTACTCTCTCGTAAACTTCGCTCTGCTGCTTCTCGTCTGTCAACTGCATGCTGCCCTTCGGCAGGCCAAACTCGCTTAGCATGTCGTCGCTCGGTATCCTCACCAGGACGTCCACCAGCGCGTTTCCGACTCCTAATATCTTCGCCTCCATCGTTTTCTTTTCGTTATTTGACGCAAAGTTACTAATTTCACGCTGCAAAGGACTATGTTTTACACTCTTTATAGTCCTTGTCTCATGGTTTTGAATCTCTTTTCATTATGAAGGAACGTATTAAGTCTATTCTCGAATCCGCACTCCCAATGGTCGACATTGAGGAAGATTATCTCTTTAGCCAGCTCGACTCCCTCGGCGTCACTACTATGCTGATGCTCCTCTCCGAGGAGTTCAACATCTCTCTCGACGCCTCCGACGCGACTCCTAAGAACCTTCGCAATCTCGACTCTATCACTAACCTCGTTCAATCTAAGCTATCATGATCTCTCTCCCTACTCTCGAGGCCTACGTCGAGCACTTCGCCTCCACGTCACCCGACACCACAGCCGTCATAACGCCTTCGCGCTCCCTCTCCTACGCCGAGCTCTGGCAGGCTGTCTCTAGCCGCGCCGAGGCTCTGAGGGCGTCCGGCAAGCGTGTCGTCACTTTCCGTGCCACCCCAGACGCCGACTCCGTCATCGAGTATCTCGCTGTTCACTACGCCGGACTCGTCGCCGCACCTCTTGAGAAGGACTTCCCAGAACCCCTCTTCGCTCAGGTATCCGAGTCGCTTTCTAATGTCGACATCCCCGACGGGACTGCCGACATCCTCTATACGACTGGCACGACCGGCCGACCTAAGGGCGTGATGATATCGGCCTCGACTATCGTCGCCAATGGCGAGAATCTTGTCCTGGCTCACGGCTTCCACCCCGAACTCACCTTCCTGATCTGCGGACCTCTCAACCATATCGGGAGTCTCTCCAAGATGTACCCGACTTTCATGGTCGGCGCAACCGTCAAGATTATAGACGGACTCAAGGACATGAATGTCTTCTTCGACGCTATCGCCGAGGAGTCCCGACCCGTCGCCACCTTCCTCGTCCCGACTTCTATCCGTATGATTCTCCAGCTCGGCTCGCGGAGGTTCGCCTCCCTGTCCTCTAAGATTGAGTTTATCGAAACCGGCGCTGCCGCTATCGCCCAGTCGGACATGGAGTCTCTCTGCAATATTCTCCCTAACGCCCGTCTCTTCAACACCTACGCCTCTACCGAGACTGGCATCATCGCCACCTACAACTTCAACGAGGGTAATTGCGTCGCCGGCTGCCTCGGCAAGCCTATGAAGAACGCCGAGATCCGTATCACTGCCGAGGGTAAGATCGTTTGCTCCGGCAAGACGCTCATGCTCGGCTACGCAGGCGACCCGGAGTCTACCGCTGCTATCCTCCGCGACGACAACGGTAAGACTTCTATCTTCACTAACGACCTCGGCATCTTCGATGTCAATGGCTGTCTCCACCTCCGCGGACGCGAAGGCGACGTCATCAACGTCGGCGGCTACAAGGTCTCTCCAACCGAGGTCGAGAACGTGGCTCTCCAGATGGAAGAGATTGCCGACTGTGTCTGCATCCCTGCACCTCACCCTCTCGCAGGCACTGTCCTCAAACTGCTCTACGTCTCGCAGTTCTCCGACTACCTCGACCGTCGCCGTGTCGCTATGTTCCTCAAGGAACGCCTCGAGTCTTTCAAGGTCCCACTCCTCTACGAACAGGTCAACGCTATCAAGCGCACCTTCAACGGCAAGATCGACCGTAAGGCTTATCTTAACTGATATTCGGATTATCCGTTCCGTCATAGCCCCAAGATGCTACCCGCCTCTTGGGGCTTGTTTTCGTCCACTCCTCTCCCTGTCTATCCCTTCGATATTCTACGCGAGGTACCTCCCGCCCTGCTCTTCCATTAGGCTATATACGCCCCATGGGTTAGACTTGTATTAGACTTATTCCCTCTTATGTTAACTTCCTATGCTCCCACGCTCCACCATTCCTAATTCCTCATCGCTAATTGAATTGCTTATGCTTAATCAGTCCAAACACAAATTCCTGTCACCTCTTCCTCCTTCAAAATAATATTTGTAACATTGCATTGACGGATATGAAAAGCCGCCACAAACTCCCCCTTTATTATCAACCTATATAATACACTACCATCATGACTAAATGGATTTGCACGGTCTGCGGTTACGTCCACGAAGGCGACGAGGCTCCAGAGAAATGCCCACAATGTAAAGTTCCTGCCTCCAAGTTCAAGAAGCTTGACGAGTCCGCGGCTCTCAACTTCCCGACCGAGCACGAGATAGGTGTCGCCAAGGGAACCGACGCCGAGATGATCAAGGACCTCAACGCTCACTTCAACGGCGAGTGCTCCGAGGTCGGCATGTACCTAGCTATGAGCCGCCAGGCCGACCGCGAGGGCTACCCAGAGATCGCCGAGGCCTTCCGTCGCTACGCCTTCGAGGAGGCCGATCACGCCTCCAGGTTCGCCGAACTCCTCGGCGACGTCGTATGGGATACTAAGACTAATCTCGAGAAACGTATGAACGCCGAGGCGGGCGCCTGCGAGGACAAGTTCCGCATCGCTAAGCGCGCTAAGGAACTGGGCCTCGACGCTATCCACGACACTGTCCACGAGATGGCTAAGGACGAGGCACGCCACGGCAGAGGCTTCTACGGCCTCTTCCAACGCTACTTCGGCAAGAAATAAGGTCACTACTGTCTACGACAAAGGGTAGGTGAGTTCCCCTCGCCTACCCTTTCGCTGTTTATCTCATTTGCTCAGACCTATTTCCTTTTCACTCCCCTCACCGGCTCAGCCTTCAGCGGCTCGTCCGGCCACGAATGTTTGGGATACCGTCTCTTCAGCTCTTTCTTGACTTCGAAATATGTCCCTCCCCAGAACGACCGCAGGTCCTGCGTCGTCTGCACGGGCTTATATCCGGGACTCAGCAGCTCCATCAGCAGTGGCCTCCGCCCACCATCGACTCTCGGCGTGTCTATCATGCCAAAGACTTCCTGTAGCCTTACCTTCAGTACTGGCGGCAGCTCTGCCGTCCTGTACTCTATGCGTATCTTCGAGCCCGTCGGGACCTCCACGTGGCTCGGCGCTATCCTATCGACGGCCTGCATCTGCTCCCATGTCATCATGCTCCTGACGACTTCCGCCATGTCTATCTGCTTGAGGCCCTGTATGTCGGTCGCCCCGTCTCTGAACGCCGGCACCCACTCCGCCGCCCTCTCGGTGACTATCTCCTCCGACAGCTCGGGTAGATCTATCTCGCTGTGCCACTCCCTGACGCACCGGACTCGCCTTATCATCTGCTCCGCCGCCTCCGAGAAGTCGAGTAGCCTTGTCCCCTCTGTGACTATGGCCTTGGCGACTATCGTGTCTATCCTCTCCTTCGAGACGTCCCTTATGGGCCTCTGCCCGAGCGACAATCTCCCTATCCTGAACTCTCTGACGGAGACGACGGCGTCTGCCCTCCCGTCCCACGAGACGTTGTCATACTCGCTGACCATCGGCTTCAGGTCCTTCGGCGACAACGGCGACGCATAGAAGATGTGTCCTGTCTTGCCAGAACTGCTGAGCGTCGCGACGGCTATCCAGTCGTTCCTCGTCAGCATGTCCTCCCTGTCGACCATGGCTATCTGTCCGTTGGAGAGCTGATACCGCCCCGTATGATGGTCCTGGCAAGACGCTATCCTCTCGGGATACGCCCCGGCTATCATGGCTCCGACTCTATACTCGTCGACGGTCTCGTTGTCCTCCCGGACGCCCGCTATCTTCCTGTATTGCTCTGCTGACCTCTCTATTCTCTCATACAGCCCGCCCGTCTTCCCAGCCTTGCGCTGTCTCCTGAGGGCATATATTCTCTCATTGATGTCTGCGGTATCGGCCCGCTGGTTCATGGGGTCCTTCTCCTCGATGAGCGCCGCGACGTCTGCCGCGAGTGCCACCTCTCTGTCGGTCTCCCCGCTGACTATCATCTGCGCCATTCGCGGATGGCACGGGATCTTGGCGATCCTCCGCCCGTGCTCGGTGAGCCGCCCCTCTTGGTCTGTCGCCTTCAGCATCTTTAGCAGCTCCCGAGCGTCTTCGAGGTGCGACTTTGGCGGTTTCGTGAGCCACGGGAGGCTGTCTGCGTCGCTCTCTCCGAAGACGAGCAGGTCGAGCGCCATCTGCGTGAGGTCCTGTGTCTCTATCTCGGGGTCTCTCATGTCTTTCATCCTGCTCTCGGTAGCCTTGCTGTATAGTCTGTAGCACTTGCCCTCGGCTGTGCGCCCTGCTCGCCCCGCCCGCTGCATCGCCATGTCCATGGATATTCTCTCGGTCTGGAGGGCGCTCAGCCCATTCATGGGGTTGAAGACTGGCCGCCTACAGAATCCTGAGTCGACGACGACGCCTATTCCGTTGATTGTTATCGAGGTCTCCGCTATTGGCGTCGCGAGGACGACTTTCCGCTCCCCAGGCCTCGATGGCGCTATGGCCTGCCGCTGCTGAGACTGCGGGAGCATCCCGTAAAGGGGGTAGAGCCGGACTCCATCCCCTAGGTTGCCCAGTATCTCGGCTGTCTTCTTGATCTCGCCTTCGCCCGGCAGGAAGGCTAGTATGTTGCCCGCGTCTCTCTTTAGCGACTCCCTGACGGCATGCGCTACTGAGACTGCCACGTCCTGTGCCGTGCACTCCTCGAGGTTGACTATCTCGACGGGGTACATGCGCCCCTGGCATTCTATGTGTGGCGCTCCGCCAAGTTCCGTGCAAAGTTTCTCGGCATCTATGGTCGCCGACATTATCAGTATCCGCAGCTCTGGCCGTAGCTCCCGCTGGACGTATCGGACGAGCGCAAGAGCAAGGTCTGACTGTAGGTTCCGCTCGTGGAACTCGTCGAAGACTACGACGCTCACTCCGTCGAGTGTGGCATCGTCTATCAGTCTCCGCGTCATGGTCCCCTCGGTCATGATCTCTATCCTCGTCTCCGCCGTCGTCTTCCGCTCAAATCGCATCGAGTAGCCGACGGTCTTCCCGACTTCCTCCCCGATGTTGGCGGCAAGTCTCTCGGCGACGCTCCGCGCGGCTATCCTCCTCGGCTCGAGCATCAAGATCTTCTCGCAGCCCTCGACTCCCTCCATTATGGTCAGCGGCAGCAGTGTTGACTTGCCCGCCCCCGGCGGCGCTGTCAATACGACGATGGGCTCACTCCTCAGCTTCTCGTTGAGTTCCTCCGCTACCTCGTACGCTGGTAGCTGCCTCGCCTCCTCCGATAATGTCTTTGCTGCCATCTTCTATCCGCGCGTCTCGATGATGCAGTCCGCCGGTCCTTTGATGTTCTTGTCGATTATGATCTCGCCTATGCTGTCCGCGACTATCCGTCCCGTCCTCGGATTCTTGATGCTGACGACGTGCCCCCTGATGTCTGCCCTTACCTGCGAGTACTCGAAGGCGAGGTCGGCGTCGGCGCCCATCTCGCAGCCCTCGAGGACGAGGTTGTCGGCATAGCATAGCGGCTGGGTCTCACCTATCTTGCAGTTCCTGAGCGTCAGCCTATTGGAGTACCACGCGAGATACTCGCCGTTTAGGACGCTGTTCTCGACGGTCACATTGTCGGTGTTCCAGAAGGCGTCCTTGGTGTTGAGTATGGAGTTCCTGATGACGACGTTCTTGCAGTACTGGAACGAATAGTTGCCGTTGAGCGTCAGGTTGTCTATCTCTATGTTCTCGCAGTTCATGAAGATGTAGTCTGCCTCGTTTGCGACGACATTCTTCAGTCTTATGTGCCTGCACTTCCAGAGGGTCTCCGCCGCATGATTGAGAGTGACGTCGGTCAGGCTCAGTCCATCCATCTCTCTGAACATCTTCGGTGCATCGACTGTCGTGTTCGCCATGACGAGGTTCTTGGAGTACCACAACGCCGCCCGCGCCCCCTCCGTGAAGACGCAGTCCCTGACCTCGAATCCATCGGTGCACCAGAACGGATACTTGCCCTCAAACCTGCAACCGATGGCTGTTATGTTCCGACTCTCCTTGATGCCACTCTCCCCGACGCCTATCACGACGTTCTCGAGCTGCAAGTCATGACTCATGTACAGCGGACGCTCGCCTCCGAACTCCTGATTCTTGATTATTGTCTTCATATTTCTATCTGTTTCTGTGTTCTTTATTCTGCAAGACTCTTATTCATCCACTTCCCATACCTCATCCTCACCAGGAAGATGATGCCCCTGAAACAGAGCTCTATGCACATGGCTGTCCAGACGCCCGCAAGCCCGTACTTCGGCGCCAGCCACGCTGCAAGCGTCAACCGCACCGCCCACATGGAGACGATGTTCATCACGCCTGGCTTCAACGTGTCCCCCGCACCGACAAAGACTCCATAGCAGACTATCGACGCCGCAAACATAGGCTCCGCAAATGCCTCTATCCTCAACGCCTCGATGCCAAGCACCCGTATCTCCTCGACGGGCGTCAGGAGTCCCATCATCAGCGGCGCAAAGGCATACATGATGATGCCTGTCAATGTCATCACCGCCATGCCCAGTATCACGCTGACCTTCGCGAAATTCTTCGTCAACGGCTGTCGCTTCGCCCCTATGCTCTGCCCGACAAGGGTCTGCGCCGCATCGGCTATGCCATACCCGGGCATGTAGCAGATGCTCTCAGCCGTGATGCCGAACGAATTGGCTGCTATCGACAGCTTGCCAAGTGGCGCAACTATGATTGTGCTGACGACCTGAGCTGTCATCATGACTGTGTGCTGGAGTCCCATCGGGAGTGATATGCTCGCCGCCTTCCGTAGGCAGTCCCTCGTCGGCACGAACGACCCGCTCTCCCCTCGCAACGCCAGGTGCTGGCTCCGCCTGACTAGATACCAGAACAGGAACACACATGCCAGCACCTCCGCCAAGATGCTCCCGAGCGCCGCCCCAGTGACGCCCATCCCCGCACCAAATATGGTCATCGAGTGCCCCATCACCTCTACCTCCCTCGTCGGGAAGATGAGCAGAAAGTTGAATACGACGTCGAGGAAGCACAAGACGACGCCACACGCGCTCGGGACTATCACGTTCCCACTGCTCCGCAACATCGCACTGCATAGCATGCTGAACTGGAACAATGGCAACGCCGACGACAACAATCTGAAATACCTCGTCGCATCTTCTGTGATGTCCGGCGTACCGCCCAGCCACTCTGGCAGCGGTCCGCTGATTGCCACGCTCGTCAACGACACTATCGCACTGAGCACCATCACGCTCGTCATCGACTGACGCAAGACTGACCGCGCACCCTTGTCGTCCTTCGCACCAACCAGGTGCGCCACCTGCACCGAGAACCCTGAGACCGCCGCCCCGCAGATTCCCCAGATAAGCCACGTCGACGTGGAGACTAGTCCTATCGACGCCGACGCATCGGCTCCAAGACTGCCGACCATCGACGCATCGATATATTCCATAATTATATTCGAGAGTTGTGTCAGCATAGCGGGCAGACTTAGCAGCAACGTCAGCAGCACCTGCTCCCGCAATGTCATCTCTCCTCCGTTTCGCACTTTCTCTAGCAGCGCGTCAGTTCGACCTCTTAGTTTCATAATCTATACAAAGATAGAGAAGATAGTTCTTTCTGAAGTCCTTATGTTCTCTAAAAAAGAATAATTTTCCATACAGTTCAAGGGCTGCCCGTCAGCCAGGCAGCCCTCTTTCTACACCTACGTCGCACCTTTCTTCTCCCTAATATCCTCCACCACGTGGATAGAAGTTTCCCCCCTTCACTTCACCTTCTCATACAGTTCTGGAAGATAATTGTATTCCGCTAACCTCTTCCTAACCGCCACTATCATCTCCTTGCGCCGTGCCGCAGCCTCTGCCATGATGCTCCTATACTCCTCCGTGTCCTTCACGAGGTCAGACAATGACGTCATGGCGAAAAAGTCTACACATGATGGCGCTTCATCAACACACCGTCTCAAATATGCCAACGCTTCCCCCTTTTCCCTAAGAATCGCATACGTCATAGCAAACACGAAACTATGGGCTGCCATTGGTTCCTCAAAAAGTTCCGCATTCACCTTCAGCTCTTCCATCTTCTTCACTGCCTTCTCCCTCTCGCCGAGAATGGCATAAGCCACCGAGACCTGCTGCGGATGATATTGTCCCACTCTTATCATCCCGTTAAAACACGTGTCCCCTGTTTCATGAAAATACCACCCCTTGGCAAACAAAGAAAAGGCGTCGCCTTGTCTCGTCGCAAGAAGATCTTGCCTTATCTCCTCGTAGTTGCCCTTGCGTTGCGCCAAGTTCAGCATCGCACGATACAAGTGGGCAGTTCCCACCCAGTAGTCGTAACTCTCCTTTGAACAATGGCTCAACAGACTGTTCACGCTGTCAATCGCCTGTTGATACATTCCGCCCAGATACATCGGGAATAACATATCACTCACCTTCCCATCCTGCGAAAATTCGTCTCCGTTTTCCTCCGCCCACTTTCGCTCTGCCTCGATTAGATGTTTATACGCTTCTATACTCCCCTCGTAATCTCCAACACACTGAAGACAACATGGAGCGTTTGTCGTGAGATATTCCATTTCTTCTTTGTAGGACTCGTCTAAGACCTTTAACATCTTCGTTGCCATATCTTCATTCTTGCCGAGGCTTACGCAGTCCTCAATCCACTCCTTCATGATACTTCTCTTCGCCTCCTCACTGTATCCACACCGACCCATATAGTCAAGCATCAGCTCCGTCAGCTGCGCCCTATGCCCTCCCATCTTGTATTTCCATAGAGTACTAAACCTCGATTCAGCACAATAGCCCGATTCCCCAGTCCACATGATTATGCCCTCAACAAGCTTCTGCAGTGCGATGTCCCATCGGCCTGTCTCTATCGCACCCCATACGAAATTGACATACAGCCGACTGGTCACATTCTCCTTTTCTATCGACTTCTTCGCCGTCTGATAGCACTTCTCAGCAAGATCCTTATCGACCTCGAAGTTGTCATACACATCTGGCCAGACCTTCTTATTACCGCACGCCATGCACATGTAGCACGACGACTCAAGCTCATGCAGGCGGGTCTGCACGTCCTCCGTCGCAGTCTTCAGCAACTCCTCTATGTCTACAAGCGCAGCTTCATACTTGTACGCCTTAAACAGCACTCCCGCTCGTCTGCCAAGCGACTCATTGTCCTTTGGATCGCACGCCACCAACTCGTCTGCATATTTCAGCACTTCGCTGTAATCCACATCATCTTCGGAACCCTCACGTCTGCTGATTTCGCTGAAACACACATCGATTAGCCCTTTGTACGCTATCTTACGATACTCGACATGACCCTTGCCGCATCGCTTCAGAGCCTCTTTATACGCCCCGCGAGCATCGTCGTACCATCCATTATATGCCCAACTGTACGCCTTCTGCAGAATGAGGGATACACTATCCCCTGGACGCACCTTGTCAGGAGCCTGAGCCCACATTACAACACTACTGAGGGCCATCGCCAACACCGCGACGAAACACATAATTACCCTTCTAACAGTTAATCTTTCCATAAAACCTCCTTGTTTAGATTGTCATTTACACACATAACGTCATCTTTCGGAATTTATTGCTTCGTGCCGCAAAGAGTCAACAAGATCGGAAGCAGAGGGTCCTAGTAAACAACATCTTCTTCCCCTTATGCAATGTCATCTCTCCTCCGTTCCGCACTTTCTCTAGCAACGCGTCCGTTCGACCTCTTAGTTTCATAATCTATACAAAGTTAGGAAGATACTTTTCACTATCTAGACCTCCTAAAAGAGCATAACTTTCTCTTCTTTCTCCCCCTCGAAAGCATGTCATTCGTCACAAGTTGATGACGCTTCGTCAAAAAGCGTGAAAAAATCATATCCTTTTCTTTCGTCTTATCGTAAACCCGACTGTACAAGGTTGAAAGGGATTTTACCTACGCCTGCAACTACATCTACTCGGAGCTCGAAGGGAAGAACATCGTAGACTTTACCGGCCCTATCACCTTCGGCGAGATGGGCTACATGCTGCACAATCAGACCCTTGTCGCCCTTAGCGTCAAGGTCCTTTAGAAGATATCATCTAGCTAACTATCCAGCCCTGTAATCGTCCTGATTACAGGGCCTTTTTTTGTCTATTCCTCAGCACCGCCTTAGTTTCTCTTTTGCCGAACAGCACATCCTTCACGGCCTATCGGCCGTTGAATATCTTTCCACAACACCTTTCTTTTGCATCTATAAAATGTGGAATCTATGACTCTTCAAGAACGTATCGGACTGACTGTCGTCAAACTGCGCAAATCTAGGAAAATCTCCCAAGAGCAGTTCGCTATCGACGCCGGCATCGACCGCCGTTATATGAGCGACATCGAGAACGGGAAACGTAACCTCTCCCTCGACGTCCTCGAGCGCTTGGCTAACTGCTTCGCCCTCCCACTCTCCGACTTCCTCCACGAGGCCGAGACTATCGACCGCCCCCTCTCTGTCGACTCTCTGAAACAGGCTCTCTGCGACCGTGACCTCGATGACGCTGTTGT
This sequence comes from Bacteroidales bacterium, assembly GCA_017417385.1. Taxonomy (GTDB): domain Bacteria; phylum Bacteroidota; class Bacteroidia; order Bacteroidales; family Marinilabiliaceae; genus W3P20-009. The sequence continues at coordinate 9,514 of JAFPZF010000028.1, read as the reverse complement.
CCTCGAGTCGCCCGACTACGTCTCGGCTGTCATCGGCGTCTCCGAAGATGGTCGCGTCGTCTACTCCTACGACAAGATGATCCGCCACCTCGTCGAGTCCGACGGCATGGACCCCGAAGAAGCTATGGAGTTCATCGACTACAACACTATCGGCGCCCTGCCCTACGCGGGCGAGAAGTCGCCAATCATAGTCTACGACATCGACAACTAAAGCCCCCCAAACCCATGGAACTCGAAGACGGAGCCTACGAGACCCTCATCAACAAAGAGATCGAGGGCAAGCTGAAGGAGCTCGAAGGCAAGAAGATAATCAAGGACAGAGTCGACACTGCCTCGTCTCACGCATGGCTTGCCGACTATCTCGGTGGAGTCATCGGCGGCGTCCTGGAGAAATGCAGCACAAACAAGACAGAGGAGACAATAGAGAAACAAGTCGAATGCGCCAACAGCATCCTCGAGTTCATCAAGGGGCGGTGGGAGGGAGAAATCGACCCTCTCATACTTTCGGACACAAAAGAGTTCCTAAAAGGCATATACACAAGGGCCGGTTATACAGACGAGCAGATAGAGCAGACAGCGGAGAAGCAGCCATTGTCTGGCTACCGTGCAAGTGCACTCTTCACAGGAGGCGGCAAAGAGACGAGCATAGTCAACGAGATAGCCCTGGATATAGCCACCGCCAACCGCATCGACCTCCTCGTCTCGTTCATCAAGTTCCGTGGACTCTGCCTCATCAAGGACTCCCTCCGCAAGTTCGTCGAGAAGGGTGGCAAGCTCCGCGTACTGACTACTGTCTACATGGGAGCAACTGATCCGAAAGCTATCGAGGAGCTTTTCAAACTCAAGAAGTCGGGAGACGTGCAGATAAAGGCCTCCTTCAATGGTGATAGCGACAGGCTACACGCCAAGGTCTACGCCTTCTATCGCAACAGCGGGCAGCATACTGCCTATATCGGCTCCAGCAACCTCTCCAAGCAGGCGATAACGACGGGCCTCGAATGGAACATCCGTGTCACTCAGCTCGAGAACCCGCACATAATCGACAAGACGAAGGCGACCTTCGAACAATACTGGACGAGCGAGGAGTTCGAGAACATCGACACCAAGGAGGATCTGAAACGTTTCGAGGATGCTATCAACCGCATCAAGTATCCAGATGGCAACCAACAGTCGTCCGACATCAATGCGTCAGAATACGTCTGTCGCTTCATTCGCAAGCCTCATCAGGCCCGCATCCTCGAGAAGCTCGCCTTCGAACGCAATGCCATGAACTCCTGGCGCAACCTCGTCGTCGCTGCGACGGGGACAGGCAAGACTGCCATCTCGGCCTTCGACTACAAGGACTTCTGCAAGGCGCAAGGGAGGCGGCAGAACCTCCTCTTCGTCGTCCATCGGGAGAGGATACTCAAGCAGGCACGATACACATTTCGTTCCGTCCTCGTCGACGGCAATTTTGGTCAGCTATGGGTCGGCGACAACAAGCCGACAGGGGAGGATGGGTTGCGGCACCTCTTCGTCTCGATACAGACACTAAACAGCAACAAAGAGACATTCAGTCGACTCGGGAAGGACTACTACGACTATATTGTCATCGACGAGGCTCACCATAGTGCAGCCGGAAGCTACCGCATCCTCTTCGACTTGTTCAAACCAAAAATATTTGTCGGTCTGACAGCCACACCAGAGCGCATGGACGGCGTGTCCCTACTACCGGACTTCAACAACCGCATAGCATCCGAAATAAGACTCACGGAGGCCTTAAACCAGGGACTACTCTGCCCATTCGACTACTATTGCGTTGCCGACGACGAGAGCATCAACCTCGGCAACATAAAGTACAGCAGTGGAAGATATGACGCGAAAGAGCTCACGAAGCTCTACGAGAACAACAAGGCGGCCCGTTTCGGCATCATGCAGCGTGCACTCGACAACTACGTCAACGACCCCAAGAGCTGCAAAGCCGTCTGCTTCTGCTGCTCGGTCGAGCACGCAGACTCTCTCAACGAGATGCTCAACGAGAACGGGTACAAGTCGGTCGCCGTCCATTCGAGGAACTGCAAAGACACCGACGCGGCACTCCAGGAAGCGGCAGGGAAACTAAGTAGAGGGGAAATCAACTATATCTGCGTTGCCGACATCCTCAACGAGGGCGTAGACATCCCGGAGATTGACACGATTCTCTTCCTCCGCCCGACAGAGTCTCTGACAGTCTTCCTACAGCAGCTGGGGCGCGGGCTGCGCCTTGCGGACGGCAAGACCTCACTGACAGTCCTCGACTTCGTCGCCACTGCCAACAAGTCGTTCAGCTACGAAGACCGATTCTGCGCACTCACGGGACGCAGCAGGAGCAGCATCAGGAAAGACATCGAGGACGGCATCCCATTTCTACCAGCGGGGTGCTCGATAAAGTCCGAGAAGATGGCACAGGAACGGATCCTCGCCAATATCAATGCCGCGATCTACAACCAGCAACGGTTAGTCCGGGAGATCAAGAACTACAGCACCAACCACAAAACACCTCTCACCCTCGAGGACTTCGTAGCGGAGCTAAACATCGACTGGCGAGCCATATACAACACCACAGCCGGCTCGTGGACCAACCTCCTTGTAACCGCAGGGATAACAGTCAACGACTACGAGCGGACGCCAGAAATAAAGAATCTCGAGAAGGGCCTTGTCCGTCTCTACCACACCAACTCGTGCGACTTTCTCAACTTCATCAAGAAACAGATAGAGAAAAGATTCGACTGCAAAGCAGAGAGCGCGCGAGAGAGAATATTCCTCCGAATACTCTACTACGACATACTATACTACGAAGTCGAGAAATACAACGAAAACTACGGGACGAAACTAGAGAGCGAGGAAGATGGCATCCGTCGTCTCTCGTCGTTGCCGCATATAGTCGAGGAGCTCGAGGCTCTTGTCAACATCCGCCTTAAGAGCCTCGAGCATACAACAACGTGGATAGATGTCAAAGACGAAGCCAGCATAGAGCTCCACGGCTGCTACTCGTCGGACGAGATACACCTCCTCTGCGAGGGGCGTATCGTCAGAGGGAATATACAGGGGACCCAGTACATCGAGGGGAAGGACCTCGCACTCGTCTTCGTGACGACAAACAAGTCCGACAAACAGTATTCCCCGAAGACACTATACAAAGACTACGTCATCAACGAGCACCTCTTCCATTGGCAGTCGATGAACAGTGTCAGTCAGAGCAGTAAAGAAGGACAGAGAATCATAAACCAGCCGAGCAACGGATGGAAGTTCCTCCTCTTCGTCCGAGACTCCAAGAAGGATGTCTACGGCAACACCAATGCCTATTACTGTCTCGGCTTCGTAGACATGGAGAAGTACGAGGACGAGCGACCGATGAACGTCACGTGGAAGATGCAGTCTGCTATCCCTGGCTTCCTCCTCGAGGAATCGCAAGCTGTATAGCCGATCGTCATCAAGAGATTAGAAACGATTTAGGGCGGCCACCTCGCGGTAGTCGCCCTAAATCTTTCTTTGTATGGTCTCGCCCGGCTTAGAGGACCTTGAAGATCATCTTCTTGGTCTCGCCGTTGACCCTGATGATGAACGGACCGTTACGCTTGTCGTCGAGCCTTACACGTCGTCCGGCGACATCCCACATCATCGCGTCGCGCGTACCGACAATAGAGAGCTTACCCTCGTCGATATGGAGGCCGATGTAAGAGAATACCGCCTCGACCTTGTGGTCATCACTGATGGTGCCGAAGTCGCAGTTAGCGCTGACGATCTGCTGGTCTTCATTGACGGTGATGTCCATGTTGAAGCCGTTGACCTCTTCAGTCGTAGACTTCTCGTTGAGACCGTTAGACTTGTCGAGTACGACCTTACCATCGACGATAATCTTCGTCATTACGTAGCCCGGCTTAGCAGCGACCTCGTAGTTGACGATATCCTTGTAGCCGAACTCGAGCGTCGTGTCGGTCTCGAACTCAACACCGTTGACCAGAGTTCTACCGCCATCGGTGACCTCAGCGACGAGGTTGTAGGTCCTGACCTTGAAGGCTACCTCGACAACGTGATTTGCAGAGAGGTTATTGAAGTAGATGGTGTCGTTAGATACCTCTACCTCCCTGTCATCGACGAGAGCGTAGTCGATCGTGAAGCCCTCGATAGGCTTGACTGCGACATATACGTCTGTTCCCTCCTCGAAGACGCCACCTCCATCTACGTAACCGCCGTCATTGACTGCACGTGCATCGACTGTCCAGTAGATTCTGAGGTCACGGAACCTGACGACGATGTCGTGGTTGTCCTTGATGCCATCGATGACATAGTCAGCACCCGTTACCGGCTCGAGAGAGATTTCCTTGCCATCGACCTCGAAGTACTCGATCTCGTGGAATTCATCCGGCCTTACCGCTACCGTTACGACGTCACCCCATTCGTAGGTGCCTGCGCCTGTTACCTCGCCACCGAATGCTGCATCGACATGTACGTCGAACTTCTTCTTCGTAGCGACTGCCATCGCAGTGTGGTCGTTCATGAGCTTGGAGAGCTTCCTCTCGTTGTTCTTGTTCAACTGCGCCGTGACATTGTCGATCGTGAACGAGATGAGGTCGTATCCCTCGTCAACCCTTACCTTCAGGGTCACGTCGGTACCCCAGTCGTAGACTCCCGCACCGTCGATATGTACGCCACCTGTCGTCTCTGCGAAGATCGTGAACTGCAGATGCTTGAAGGCCGCCTTGACCTCGTGGTCTGCATCGATATCCTCGATGAGGAAGGTGTTGCTCTCGCTGAGCTCTACACGCTCACCGTCGAGCAGTACGTAGTCGACCTGATAGCCCTGACCCGGATTGACTATGATCTCAGCCGTGCTACCGTAGTTGTACTTGGCTCCACCATAGATGGTACCACCGTCGTTGATCTTGGTCGTCTTAACCGTGAACTCCATGAGGTCGAAGGTGACGGTGACTGTCCTGTCCTCGACGATGTGCTGGAGGACGATAGTGCTGTCTGCCGCCAGGTTCTTCTCGACGTTGTTGTCGTTGATGCTCTTGATCCTATAGCCCTTGTCGGCTACGATGCGGAGCGTCAAGTCCTGACCCCATACGACCTCGGTCTCCCCTGCAGGCGAGATAGAACCACCCTTGCCAGCCGTAGCGTTGACGATGAAGGTCATCTGCTTGTAGGCGACGACAACCTTGTGGTCTGCCTTGATTGCCTTGATGGTGTACGTGCCGTCTGCATCGAGGTTGACTCTGACACTGTCAACGGTTACGCTGTCAACTGCATAGCCGGCATCCGGTACGAAGTTGATGACGGCGTCACTGCCGAACGAGTAGTTCTTCGTCGGTGTGATGTTACCACCCTCGCTCGCCTCGGTCTCGACTGTGAAGTACTGTGCGTCGATCTCATATCCGAGCGTCCTATGGCAGCCAGCGAAGTTGTTGGTGCCAGAGACTGTCACGCTGTACTTGCCGACCTCGATAGACTCCTCAGGCAACGTCAGCTCGTAGCCGACTGTGTCTGCAACCTCGACTCCATTGAAGGTGACGATGACGCGCGGCCTCTGCTCCTCCTGGTTGTACTTGAAGAGCGTCCTGTCGAGCATGACCTCGAAGACTGCCGGTGTTATCGAGTAGTCGAGTGCCTGCTCGCATCCCTCGAAGTTGTTCTCGCCGACGACCTTGACGGTGTAGGTCCCGACAACCATTGCTCCGCGGTCGCCCTCGAGCTCGTAGTCCTCACCCTCGACGAGTGTCTTGTCGCCGAATGTCACGATGACGTGTGGCGTCTGGATTGCGGCGTTGAAGACAAACGTGTTGGTTGAGAGGCGTGCCTCGAACTTAGCCGGCGTGATGTTGTACGTCTCGACGACCTCGCAGTTCTCGAAGTTGCCCATACCGATGAACTTCAACTCGTACTCGGCAACGTCGACTGAAGATGCCGGGTCTTCGACCTTGTAGTCCTTACCCTGGACAAGCTCGGTCTCGCCAAACTTGACGGTGTATGTCGGCCTCTGGCTCTTGCCGTTGTAGACGAACTCCTTCGGCGTGACACTGACAGTGAAGACGTTCGGCGCGATGTCGAAGGTCGTGCTGACAGTGCCAGTGAAGTTGCCCTTGCCCTTTGCTACGACGGTCGCCGTGCCTGCCTCGACATTAGCCTCGTAGGAGATGTCGTAGTCGTCGATAGTCAAGACATTGCCACCATTGCCGTAGACAGTTGCCTTCGGAGTGTAAGCCTCGCCCGTGTAGATATAGTCGCCATCCTCGACGATAACCGCCTCAAGGGCGCATGGCTCGATGCTATAGTGGAGGACGACAGGCTCCGTGTCGAAGTTGCCAGTCTCCGTGCCACGGACATAGATGTCGTAGCCACCGACAGTGACAGAGTAGTCAGGCTGGGAGATGATGAAGCCGTCAGTAAGTTCCTCGCCATTGAAGGTCACTGTGACTGTCGGCCTCTGCTCCTCGCCATTGTAGATGAAGCTTGTCGGGTCGATAGAAGCCGTGAACTGAGCAGGGACAATTCTCCAGGACAGTTCCTTCGTACCCTTGAAGTTCTTCTGTCCGATGACGGTGATGGTGTAGGTGCCAGCATTGGTGCCGTCCTCCGAGCCGCTGACTGTGTAGTCGACGTCTCTTACCATCTCTGTGTCACCGAGCTTGACGCTCAAGACTGGCTTGAGAACCTCACCCGTGTAGGTGAACGCCTCTGGCGTCACGCTCGCCGTGAACTCTGCCTGGCTGATTGTCCACCCGAGCTCTACCTTGCAGCCGAGGAAGTTGCCATCGACAGCTCCGGTGACGACGATCGTGTAGCTGCCCGCCTCAGACGTCTCGGTGACTCCCGTGACGGTGTACTCGTCTGCATGGAGCGGTACGCCGAGATAGGTGACTGTGAGCTGCGGCTTCTTGACTCCGCCATCGTAGATGAACGAGCTCTCGTCTATAGATGCCTCGAACTTGCCCGGGACGATCTCGTAGGTGTCCGTGAACTCGCAGCCTGCGAAGTTGCCCTGACCCTTGAGGGTTACGGTGTACTCGTCCGCACGGATGGAGTTGATTGGCTCGTCGACTGTGTAGTCGGTGCCGCGTACGAGCTCTCTCTCGCCGAACTTGACGGTGTAGACAGGCCTCTGGCTCTCCATGTTGTAGATGAACTCCTTCGGCGATATCGATGCCGTGAACGTTGCTGGCTCGATAGTGAATGTCTCGACGACCTCGCAAGAGTAGTTGCCCTTACCTGTTACTCGGAAGGTTGCCTCGCCACTCTCGACGTTGTTCTCGTAGACGTAGTCGTAGTCGTTGCTCGTCAAGAGGACATCCTCGTGGTATACCTCGACATTCGGCTTGATCTCGTTGCCCGTGTAGATGTACTCGTCACTGTCAAAGTCGAAGGCCATGAGGACCTTGTTGAGACAGAGCGGCGTGATCTCGTAGGTCATCGTCTTGTCGATCTCCGCATTCTCGAAGTTGTTGATACCCTGGACAGAGACTGTGTAGGTGCCGACGTTGACGCTCTCGCCCTCATTCCAGATGACCTTGTAGTCACGATCCTTCTTGAGCTGCGTGTCGCCATAGTAGACACTGACAATTGGCCTCTGCTCCTCCCTGTTGTAGATGAAGACTGTCCGGTCGAGCTGTGCGTCGGTTATCTTCGCCGGAGTGATGTACCACTTCATGTACTGCTCGCTGCCCTCGAAGTTGCCGATACCAGTGACTGTGAAGTCGTAGTTGCCGACATCCGTAGCCCTGTCGCCATCGCTGACGACGTAGTCGGTACCCCTTGCGAGCTCGACATCGCCGAACTTGACGACGAGCTTAGCTATCTGCTCCTCCATGTTGTAGACGTAGGTCTCTGGTGTTACCTGTGCCGTGAACTTGGCTGGAGTGATGTTGTAGTACATTGTCGTGTCGCAACCTGCGAAGTTGCCACCTGCCTTGCCAGTTACCGTGACCTCGTACTGCCCGACGATCGTCGAGTTGTGAGGTACGACGATGTCAACCTCGTTCTTGACGTCTGCATCCTTGAAGGTTACATAGACCTCAGGCTTCTGCTCGCTGCCCGTGTAGACCTTGTTATGCCATTCGAGATCCGCAATGAAGTGGACTGGCTTGATGTCATACGTCTTCGAGACGCTGCCGGTGTAGTTGCTGCCGTCGACTGCCGTAGCCATGACTGTGTATGTTCCGACTGTCGTCGATGCGCTCGGCAGAGTCAGTGTATAGTCGACACCCTCTGTCAGGACATCCTCGCTGCCAGACCTCTTGACGGTCACGACTGGCCTCTGCTCCGATGCATTGTAGTAGAACTCGCTCTTGTCGAACTCGACTATGAACTCTGCAGGTACTATTGTGAAGCTCTTGTTGTCTATAGCAACTGTTGCATCCTCAGCATACCTGTAGTTGTCGTTGAGTATCGTGACTGTCGTCTTGACTCCGATTGTGCCGATGTTCGTCACGTCGTCTGTTACGACTCCACCACGGCTGTACTCATACTCGACTGTGTAGTCGACGCCCTCGACGAACTCGCTGACGAGTCCTGTGAAGGTGACAGCTGGCTTCTGAGCATGCGGCGCAGCATCGTAGATTATGGTCGTCTCGACATCTGCTACCTGTGCTGTTATAGCCTTTGTCGTGATCGTCCAGTCGAGCGCCTGGGCCTCGCCTGCGTAGTTGTTGATCGGAGTTACCGTGATGGTGTAGCTGCCGAAGTCTGTTGCCGACTCCGTGCCGCTCACGGTGTAGTCCGTACCACGCTCCAGTACCCTGTCGGTCTTAGCATCCTTCACGGTCAGCACCGGTGCCTTCTCGCTCGCGTCATAGACGTAGCGGTACTCGTCGAGGCTTGCAACGATTGTGGACTTCGTGATCGTCCAGTCGAGTGACTGGGCCTCGCCTGAGTAGTTGTTGATCGGCGTTACCGTGATGGTGTAGCTTCCGAAGTCCGTCGCTGCCTCCGTGCCGCTGACTGTGTAGTCTACGTCACGCTCCAGCACCCTGTCGGTCTTAGCATCCTTCACGGTCAGTACCGGCGCCTTCTCGCTCGCGTCATAGACGTAAGTGATCTCGTCGAGGCTCGCTACTATCGTAGACTTCGTGATCGTCCAGTCGAGCGCCTGTGCCTCACCTGCGTAGTTGTTGATCGGCGTCACCGTGATGGTGTAGCTGCCGAAGTCTGTTGCCGACTCCGTGCCGCTCACGGTGTAGTCCGTGCCACGCTCCAGTACCCTGTCGGTCTTAGCATCCTTCACGGTCAGTACCGGCGCCTTCTCGCTCGCGTCATAGACGTAAGTGATCTCGTCGAGGCTCGCTACTATCGTAGACTTCGTAATTGTCCAGTCGAGTGCCTGGGCCTCGCCTGCGTAGTTGTTGATCGGAGTTACCGTGATGGTGTAGCTGCCGAAGTCTGTTGCCGACTCCGTGCCACTGACGGTGTAGTCAGTGCCACGCTCCAGTACCCTGTCGGTCTTGGCGTCCTTCACGGTCAGCACCGGTGCCTTCTCGCTCGCGTCATAGACGTAAGTGAT
>JAFPZF010000027.1 GCA_017417385.1 Bacteroidales bacterium | reverse complement strand
TGATGTCAAGACATACTGGAGTCAGTCCCCAGAGAAGGCTGACGAAGACATTAAGGCGGTTATAGCGGTGGGGTTCTACCTCTTCCCATCCCGAACAGAGAAGTTAAGCCCACTTGCGCCGATGGTACTGCACACGAGTGTGGGAGAGTAGGTTGCCGCCACTTAAAACAGGCTCCCCCGAGGTCGGAACGGCTTCGGGGGAGTTACTTTTTTTAGTCCAGGAAGCCATGAACATACTTAGTAAACTACTTCCGATACTCGTATCGTGTATAGCATTTTCGTGCACACGGTTTGATGATGATGAGAGCAGCGACCCGTACAATCTCAGTATTACAGAAGTGTCAGCCGTCTCGCAGGGTCTTGCCTGCGTCTCGTTTCACACCACGGCAGACACGCTTGAGCCTGTCTTAGCCCTTAGCGTGAAGGGCGAGTCGGTGGACTTGATAGCGACCGAAGAAGTACGTTTGTCGGCTTGCACCGTCACCGACACCACATCGTTTGCAATACTCGAAGGACTTAGTGCTGGCGGCAAATATGTTGTCAGTGTCGATTTGCGACATAAGGGAGCAACGCTAGCTCAGGCGTCGAAGATATTTTCAGTTCCAGATGTTGCCAAGATAGATGCCGTTCCGGAGCCGCCTATTGTCGACTTAGGGTTGTCAGTCAAATGGGCAGGATGGAATCTCGGTGCCACTTCGGAGAGCGAGACAGGATTGCGTTATGCGTGGGGAGAGACCTTGCCGAGGGTTACATTCACGTTGGCGGACTATACACTTACACTCTTTCTCCCGTACTTGACAAAACCATATAGTTCCAATCCGCATTTTGATGCTGCGACGGCGGTGTTAGGAGACGGATGGAGAACGCCGACATACGCTGAGATGGTAGAGCTGTCACGAAACTGCAAGTGGGAGCCTGTCGAGCTAACAGACGAGATAGTCGGGATGCGCGTCACAGGTCCAAACGGCAATTCAATAGTTCTGCCAGCAGTCGGGAAGATAGTCGGCAGCGAGGTGTTTTTTCAGGAAGATTATGGACTAGATGACCTTGAGGCGACAGGTTATTACCTGACAAGCAGCGAAGGGTCACAGCTCTATTTTCAAGTGCATCAGTCGTTTAACGGACAGAGGTCGCATTCTCGCTCAGTCTATAACAGGAAAGTCATCATGTGGTATGGCTCGACGATACGACCTGTTCACGACTGAATTTTCGTCGCTTTGTTTTTCTCATAGCTTATTTTTGTATCTTTGTAGTCACCCATAAAGGAAAAACGACAACGATAATGGACGAAAGATACGCATTGCGCGGAGTCAGCGCTGCAAAGGAGGACGTTCACAACGCCATCAAGAACATAGACAAAGGGCTGTATCCGTACGCTTTTTGCAAGATTTTGCCTGACATTCTCGGTGGCGACCCTGAGTGGTGTAACATCATGCATGCCGATGGCGCTGGGACCAAGTCGAGCCTTGCCTACGTATATTGGAAGGAGACGGGCGACCTGTCAGTATGGAAAGGCATTGCCCAGGACGCTCTGATCATGAATATCGACGACCTGCTATGCGTAGGAGCTGTCGACAACATCCTAGTCTCCTCGACAATCGGACGAAACAAGAACCTAATCCCGGGAGAGGTCGTCTCGGCGATCATAAACGGGACGGAGGAATTACTTTCCGAGCTTAGGCAGATGGGAGTCGGGGTGTATGCTACGGGTGGTGAGACGGCAGACGTCGGTGACCTAGTCAGAACCATCATAGTAGACTCGACCGTATCGTGCAGGATGCGTCGTAAGGACGTCATCGACAACGCCAACATAAAGGCGGGAGACGTCATAGTCGGACTCTCGTCGTCAGGACAGGCGACATACGAGAAGACATACAATGGAGGCATGGGCAGCAATGGGCTGACGTCGGCGCGACATGACGTGTTCTCAAAATACATCGCCGAGAAGTATCCAGAGTCTTATGATGCAACGATGCCTAAGGATCTGGCGTACTGCGGCAAGAAGACTCTCACGGATGCAGTTGAAGGGGCTCCTGTCAATGCTGGGCAGATAGTCCTTTCGCCGACGCGTACGTATGCGCCGGTCGTCAAGGCACTCTTCGACAAGCTCAGGCCACAGATACACGGCATGGTCCATTGCACAGGCGGAGCGCAGACCAAGGTTCTCCATTTCGTCAATGGCCTCACAGTCGTCAAGGACAACATGATGCCCGTCCCGCCACTGTTCCGCATGATACAGCAGCAGAGCGGAACCGACTGGCGCGAGATGTACAAAGTCTTCAATATGGGACACCGAATGGAGATATATCTCGACGAGGCAGATGCCCAGCAGGTCATCGACATTGCCCGCAGCTTCGGAATCGAGGCCCAGGTCATAGGACGAGTGCAGGCGTCGGCAGATGGGAAGAACCACCTGACCATCAAGAGCGAGGTCGGCGAGTTCAACTACTAATTCATCCCCAAGAATACGAATTGACATAACTAATAAATGGCAAACAACAACAGCATACTCGAACGACTCGACGGTCTGGCCTCTCGTTTTGATGAGGTGTCAACACTCATCACCGATCCCCAAGTCATCGCCGACCAAGCTCGATATGTCCGCTTGACAAAGGAATACAAGGACCTGGGAGACATCCTCAAGGTTCGCAAGGAGTACATAGATGCCCTCAACGGCCTTGACGAGGCTAAGGACGTCCTCGTCAACGAGAGCGATCCCGAGCTGAAGGAGATGGCACGTGAGGAGGTTCAGACGCTGGAGAAGCGCATCCCGGAGATAGAGGAGGAGATAAAGCTGCTCCTCGTGCCAGCAGACCCACAGGACGACCGCAATGCCGTCCTCGAGATCCGTGGCGGTACGGGAGGAGACGAGGCAGCACTGTTCGCTGGAGACCTCTTCCGTATGTATGCAAAGTATTGTGAGACAAAAGGCTGGAATCTGACAGTCTCCAGCGCCAGTGAGGGTGCAGTCGGAGGCTACAAGGAAATCATCTGCACCGTCACAGGCGAGAAAGTCTACGGGACGCTCAAGTATGAGAGTGGAGTGCATCGAGTCCAGCGCATACCGGTGACGGAGACGCAGGGGCGTGTCCATACCTCGGCAGCGTCAGTAGCAGTCCTGCCAGAGGCAGAGCCGTTTGACGTCGAGATCAACGAGGGAGAGATCAAGTGGGACACATTCCGAAGCTCGGGAGCAGGTGGGCAGAACGTCAACAAGGTCGAGTCTGGAGTCCGCCTCCGTTACAACTGGAAGAACCCCAACACGGGCGTCGTCGAGGAGATCCTCATCGAGTGTACCGAGACGCGAGACCAGCCAAAGAACAAGGAGCGCGCTCTTAGCCGTCTGCGTACATTCATATATGACAAGGAGCATCAGAAGTACATAGACGACATCGCGAAGAAGCGTAAGACCATGGTCTCCACGGGTGACCGTTCGGCGAAGATACGCACATACAATTACCCACAGGGCAGAATTACAGACCACAGAATCAACTATACGATATACAACCTAAACGCCTTTATGGATGGCGACATCCAGGACTGCATCGACCACCTCATCGTGGCGGAGAATGCAGAGAGGCTTAAGGAGAGCGAACTATGAACAGGCAGCAACTGATTGACAATATCCGTCGCAGGCACTCATTTCTCTGTGTAGGCCTCGATACAGACATTCGTAAGATACCTCAGCATCTGACGACACTTGAGGACCCGATCTTCGAGTTCAACAAGGAGATCATCGATGCAACGGCCAAGTACTGTATCGCTTACAAGCCGAACCTAGCATTCTACGAGTGTCTCGGGACACGCGGGTGGCAGGCTTTCGAGAAGACCATCAAGTATCTGAAGACCTCCTATCCGGAGCACTTCATCATAGCAGATGCCAAGCGTGGCGACATAGGCAACACGAGCGCCATGTATGCACGCTCCTTCTTCGAGGAGATGGACATAGATTCGCTCACCGTCGCACCGTATATGGGCGAGGATAGCGTCAAGCCGTTCCTCGACTACCCAGGCAAGTGGGTCGTCCTCCTTGCGCTGACGAGCAACAAAGGCAGTCATGACTTCCAGCTGACGCAAGACCCTGAGGGCGAGCGCCTTTTCGAGAAAGTCTTGCGCAAGAGCCAGGATTGGGCTGGTGCAGACCGCATGATGTATGTCGTTGGGGCTACTCAGGGACAGATGTTCGAGGCTGTCAGGCGAATCGTGCCAAACCATTTTCTCCTCGTGCCGGGTGTCGGAGCTCAGGGCGGAAGCCTCTCAGAGGTCTGCAAGTATGGAATGACCGACGAGTGCGGACTTATCGTCAACTCGAGCAGGGCCATCATCTATGCTTCGCAGGACAAGGACTTTGCGACGGCTGCAGCTGCGGCTGCCGAGAGTGTCCAGAAGGAGATGCAGACGCTTCTGGCCGAGAGGTCACTTTAGCACTTTTCAGCTCTTAGGTGTAACACTGAAAAATATCAACGGCCTCTGCAACTTTTTGAAGTGACCAAGTGTATAATGGGAAACAAATCAGACGAGTCGGATTCGTCTATTTGAGTTCGAGGAGTGTGGATGTAAACTATGGATTTCCGAAGTATCGATTATGAAGAATAACGCAGATTTTCATCTAGTAATAATGGCTGGCGGAGTCGGCAGTCGCTTCTGGCCTATGAGCAGGCCGGAGAATCCCAAGCAGTTTATCGACGTGCTCGGTGTCGGCCGTTCGCTTCTTCAGTTGACAGTCGACCGCTTCGGATCGGCTTTCACACCAGAGCACACATGGGTTGTCACCTCTGAAAAGTATGCAGACAAGGTCAAGGAGCAGCTCCCGGACCTTCCAGAGTCGAACATACTCCTCGAGCCATGCATGCGCAACACCACTCCATGCATTGCTTACGTAGCGTGGAAGATCTTCCAGCGTTACCCCAATGCCACAATGGTCGTCTCGCCGGCTGACCATTTCGTCGCAGATGTCGACAAGTTCCGCAAGTCCATTGCTAAGGGTCTCGAGTTCGTCGCAGGTCAGCCACGTGTGCTGACCCTCGGCATGACACCGACTCGACCTGACACGGGCTATGGATATATCCAGGCCGTCGCCTCGGCCGACGCTGACGTCCTCCATGTCTCAGCCTTCCGCGAGAAGCCAACTCTCGATGTTGCTAAGGGCTACCTCGAGCAAGGCGGTTTCTATTGGAATGCCGGCATCTTCCTATGGGATGTTCGTACAGCTATGGCTGCTATCCGTCATTTTGAGCCTGAAATAGCTTCCGTGATGGACAAGATCAAGCCTTCTCTTTATACGCCAGAGGAACAGCAGACAGTGTCAACGCTCTTCCCTGAGTGCAAGAACATATCAATTGACTACGCCGTCATGGAACGTCTCGCTGGGCACAACGAGAAAGTCGACGGACGGATAACGAGCGTGTTTGTTCTTCCTGCGAGCTTCGGATGGAGCGACCTCGGCACTTGGGGCTCTCTCTATGCTCAGCTTGACAAGGACCTTGCTGGCAACGCTGTCGTGGGTGACGCCGAGGTGTCTCTCGTCGAGAGCTGGGATTGCATGGTAAGGACGTCTGGCAACGTCCGCTTCGTCATCCAAGGACTTCAAGGCTTCATCGTCGCCGAGGACAATGGTACAGTCCTCATCTGCAAGCGCGACGACGAGCAGCGTATCAAGCAGTTTAGTGCGACACTGAAAGAATGATTCTATCGTGGAGAGTTTCGATAAACTAAGCGCGCGTGGCCGTTTCGCCCGATTCATGTTGTTAGTGGGGGTTGTCCTGCTGACATGCATATCCTATTTCTTCTCTGTATACATCCACTACCGTAGCAGCTACGCCTCCCCCCTCTCCCTGCTCTTCAGTCGCGATCTCCTCCTTTCTTTCGTGATTATAGCCATAATATGGTCCTTTATCGAGACCTCTTTCAAGCTCAACGAGGTCTATCGAAGCCGACCTTATAGCTACATCCTGATTCTCCATACTCTCGAAAATGTTATCGGTGTCTCTTTCTTCGTACTCTCGATGATTATTTTCGGGTTGCCTAATTATGGCCGTTCTGTCCTTTTCCTCTTCTGTATCCTTTCTATCGCTCTCTCTTTCGGTGGCAAGGTCTTGTTCTACCACATGTTGCGCTACTACCGTAAGCGTGGTCGCAACGTCCGCAAGGTTATTGTCCTCTGTGATAGGAGCGGACAACGGCTTCTTGCTCAGATCAGGCGCCATTACGAGTGGGGGTACAATGTGGTAGCCGTCATAGGTGACGACTATATGGTCGAGAAGTATGGAGGTCTGCTCCCTGTCTGTAAGATCGACAGCGTGGACCTTAGTGAACTTCTGACTCAGGACATCGACGACTTTATCTATGCTCGCGAGGACATCAACTCCCACGACATCTCTCAGCTTCTCGACATCTGTACGGACTACGGCATCACCTTCCGCCTCTACTCGACTTTCATGAATCGAGTGTCTGCCTCAGCTTATGTCCGCTATTTCGATACGAATGCCGTCTTGACTATTTCCAACACCCCGACCAACTATGTCGGTCTACTCGTCAAGCGCTTCATCGATATCGTATTCTCTCTCGGAGTAATTCTCGTCGGATTGCCATTCTTCCTCATTGTCATGCTTCTTATCAAGCTCGACAGCAAGGGTCCTGTCTTCTTCAAGCAGAAACGCTCTGGCCTCAAGGGGCAGCTCTTCGAGGTCTACAAGTTCCGTACTATGGTCGTCAACGCCGAGGAGCTGAAGAAGGAGCTGATGGACAAGAACGAGATGGATGGCCCAGCCTTCAAGATGGAGAACGACCCCCGCATCACCCGTGTCGGCCGCCTCTTGCGCAAGTCTGGCATCGACGAGTTCCCGCAGTTCCTCAATGTCCTCTTCGGTGACATGAGTATTGTCGGCCCAAGACCACCGCTGCCTGCCGAGGTCGAACAGTACGAACGCTGGCAGATGAGGCGTCTTGCCATGAGACCTGGTATCACCTGTATCTGGCAGGTCGCTCCAAACCGCAATTCTATATCGTTCGACGACTGGATGAAGATGGATATGGAGTATATCGACAACTGGTCGCTGACTCTCGACTTTCTCCTCATCTTTAAGACTGTCGGCACTATTTTCCGCGCAGACGGTAAGTGATCGAGATGAAATCTATCTTTTCCGACAAGAAGATCGTGTTCGCTTTTGTCGCTGCTCTCGCAACGGCTCTCATCCTCGTTCTGCTCCTTCGCTCCAACAGACCGTCCCCCAAGACTATGGGGCGTATCCTCGCGGATTTCTATACCGCAGACGCCCTCCTGCTCGAACACAATGTCCTTAGCGACACTGACAGGTTTCAAGAGGACGCCTACCACACTATCCTCTCTCACTATGGCCTCTCCAAGGCTGATTACGACTCCGCTATCGCTTGGTATTCGCGCCACCCTGTCGAGTTCGCCGAGGCCTACGAACGGACTGTCGCTATCCTTACCGAAAGAGATATGCGCGCCTCGCAATATGCCGAGGCCGAAGACTCTATCGAACGTGTCCTATCTCATATTATCGACTCTATCACGACGAAGTTCGGCACCTGGCCGTTCTCTATCAAGTTCCCGATAAAGCCAGAGGATGCTCAGATGGCTCATGTGTCCCATCTGCCCGACAACATCGGTGAGCTCTCCTACTCCTTCCCTGTCGATAGTATCAGGGGCGGAGATATGATCCTTCGTGGTAAATATTCTTTTGTCAAGTCTATTTCTCCTAGCGACGACCTCCCTCTCAATATGCTGCGAGTCCACTACGCCGACGGCAGCGCAGACTCCGTCTCCTCCAAGATCGAGACTTTCCGCAAGGTGACGACTCGCGAGTCCGAGACTATCCTTCACGTCTCCCCAGACAAGCCTGTCGTCTCTCTCGATGTCGTGCTCCTCCGCGTCGGGCTTATCGACGATGTCTGTGGGACTCTGACCGGCGTCTCCCTCTGCCACATGCCTTACAACCCCGCCGATTCTGTCCACAATGACTTTATCATCACATCTCTCTTTTCTTACTGACGGGTCTCTCGTCCGCTTCCCCCTGATATCGCTTTCCCCCTCTGGCACTGTCGTCTCCTTCTCGCCCTCCGATATGCCATATCAGGAGCGCCCCCAGACTCTGTTTTTCTCGGGTCTTGTCCTTTGTAATGTCCCAGATTCGCTCCTTTCTGTCGAAATCTTAGACGACTCTTCTTTCTTGCATGTTGCCCGTCTCTACGGCTTGACCACCGGTGGACGTCTCTCGCTTTTTTGTGGTGGCGATACGAAAAAAGGTCGCGGCATCTTCTGTCGCGACCTCCGTCTAGAACGTCTGTTCCCTATTCGTTAGTCTCTAGCCACCTCTTCTTCCATTCTGCGAAGAATTCTGGCTCTGCATATTGCATCTCTCCGCTTGCCGTCATGAAGACCTGCGTCGTCTGTGCTATCGCCATGACCTGCATGTCACTCGCTCTGTAGACTACGTATTCCAGTATCAGCTTGGCCCCGACACTCGGGACGTACCTCGTCTCGACTATCGCCTTCTCGCCACATTTCAGCGACTCATGATAGTCGATGTTCATGTTGACGACGGGAGCTACATATCCTGTCCTGAAATAGTCTTCATACCCTATCCCCGCATACCGGATGCCAAAATGCTCCCTCCCGTCCTCGAGATATGCTACGTAGCTGCCGTGCCACGCGACCTTCATCATGTCGACCTCGCTGAACCTGACGGTTATCTCTATCCGGTCCGTCAGCGGAGACTCGTGCAGTTTTATCCGCTTCATCCTCTTCCCTCTCTTACTCCGACGCTGGTGTCGCGAGTTTCATCTTCGTCTCCGCTATCGTCTCGTCTCCGACTCTGACGACTGCCGAGACAAGCGTGACGTCGCCAACTCGAGCCTCGACGTGTAACGTCGTCTGCATCTCCTCACCGACTTTCGGCCGCCTATATATCTTGAGCTTGTTGACCGAGCCTATCAGTCCTATCGGCACCGGCTTCCCACTGTTGACAGCCTCATACCCGATGTGTAGCGCCTCGCTCTGTGCTATGTGCTCTACCATTCCGCCGTCCAGCAGCATCCCGTCCTTGACGAGGAAACACTCCCCGTCAACTGTCAGCCCCGTCTTCGCATCGTCGGCAGAGACTTCATATAGCATGTCGACCATGACGATCGGCTCCCTCTGGGGTATGTACCCGCAGATGGCCTCTTTGCCCCTTAGTATGGCTTCGCTCATGTTCTTCTGTCTAGGTGTACAGTCCGCCGTTGATCGAGACGACTTCGCCCGTTATGTACGATGCCTTGTCCGATGCAAGGAACGCTACGAGGTTCGCCACCTCTTCCGGCTCTCCAAACCTGTTCGCCGGTATCTGCTTCTTCAGCTCCGCCTCGTTCAGGTCCTTCGTCATGTCCGAGTGGATGAAGCCCGGAGCCACTGCATTGACCGTGACGTTCTTCCTTGCGACCTCCTGTGCCAGTGCCTTCGTCGCTGCTATCAGGCCGCCCTTAGACGCCGAGTAGTTCGTCTGGCCTGGCAGACCCTTCAGCCCGCTTAGCGATACCATGTTGACGATCCTTCCCCACTTCTTCACAAGCATCGACTTCAGCAGCGGCTGCGTGACGTTATAGAATCCGTCGAGCGTGATTCTCAGGACGCTCTGCCAGTCCTGCCTCTCCATGAAGACCATCAGGTTGTCCTTCCTGATGCCAGCGTTGTTTACGACGCAGGCTATGTAGTCGCTCGGATGAGCCGCCTGCCATCCCTCGATGGCTGCCGTCGTCTGCTCTGCGTCTGCTACGTCAAACGGCAGTAGCTCGCCGTCAGAACCAGCCTCGCGGACGAGTCTCAACGTCTCCTCCGCCTCCGTCTTCCCGCTCCTGTAGTTTATGATTATCGTGTAGCCGTCCTTCGCCAGCGCGACACACACCGCCCGCCCGAGGCCGCGGCTACCTCCTGTCACTAATGCATACATCTTCTTCGTGTTTTATTTCCCCGCAAAGTTAATGATTTTCACCCGTATTTCCCCTCCTCTTCTTCTCCTTCTTCTTC
>JAFPZF010000026.1 GCA_017417385.1 Bacteroidales bacterium | reverse complement strand
CTATTTTTGTCATGGCATTTGGGTCTTGTTGTTTGCTTTTGAATTCACACACCTATTTAGGTGATTTAAACGACATATCCAAATGCCTTTGTATTAATTAGTTATAAATATTTCTGCTCGTTTGTTGCGGATTTAAGGATAACAACAATACCAATCAATTAATATAAAACAAAAAGAATGAGAAGCAGATTGATGATTCTTATGGCACTGGTCGCGGCGGTATGCGCGACGGGGTGCAAGGAAGACGAGGTGCTGCTCCCGACCAAGCTGTCAGGTGCTCTTGCGGACGGAGCTGTGGTTGAGGACTTGACGGTCTACTTGTCGGCGAGTGTCAGCTCACCAGACATCTCTTACGACTACTACATCGGAAAGACAGAGGATGCTCTCGAATCCTCGGGTAGCTGGGTGAAACTTGAGCCTTACACACAGTACTTCTGGTACGCTCAGGCAGCGGGTCCCTCAGGTCACTACGATAAGACGGAAGTGAGGACATTCTACTGTGTGCCACCTATCAGTGTCACGACGGACAATGGCGACGGGGAGTATGCGGCAGTCATCAAGTGGAACAATGGCGACAAGTTCAAGAGCGTAACGGTTTCTGCAAAGGCTAACCATGATGGGTATGAGTTGGAGCCTCAGACTATTACTAACGGAGTGGACTCATGTGTTTTTGGACTTAAGCGAGACTCTTCGGATCCGACAAAGAACAATGCGTTTGCACAATACTGGGACGACGAGCACGGTATTTACGCTGAGCCTGTAGTGTATGATTTCACCGTAGAGGCGACGACACAGGTGGGTGACAAGACTTTCACACTGAAAAACAACGCAAAGGAGTATATTCTTGACAAGCAGTTTGTCGTCCGCGACCATGAATATAACGTCTACCGCGTGGTTAAGATAGGGAACCAGACGTGGCTGGCTGATGATTTGAGGGCGAAGAGTTATATAGACGAAAAAGGAGATGTCGTGGAACTGAAGGAGGGGGAAGATTACGTGTATTCCACACTTGAATCTGGGTCAATAGGAGTCTTGTATGATGTGAACAGACTATACTGGCTTTTTGATAACACAAGTAGACCTGACTTGAGAGGACGAGCGTTACCTGTTGGGTATGGAATTCCTACAGACGAAGACTTCTTGACACTTGAGAAGTATTATGGGTTAGCAGAAAGACCGAAGAAAGAAAGATATACAGACAGACTTTCTGGGCTGCTTTGGTTTGTTGTTGATCCGGTAACAAATCCTGAATACAATGAATACTACGAAGACGAAGTTGATGTTCTATCGCAAATGGCAGGGTCTCACGATTGGGGATTTAAGACTGCAAAAAGCACATTCAATGCTAAGCCTTATGGTGTATATGGTACAAGAGGTTATTCGGCAAAGGGAGAAGGTGTCTGCTACTATTCGCATTACGAGCAAGATGTAAGTCTCGATAACAAAACTACCATAGGTTTTATGAGGATTTTGAATAAATCACACAAAGGGATTTGTAGGCAAGGACTTGGAGGAGCCTGGTATGGTGATTTTGTAAGTGTTCGAGGAATAAAAGTTCAGTAATTATGAAACGACTCTTCGGGTGTACGGCATTACTATTAGGCCTTTGTCTGTGTCTTTGCGCAAAAGGACAGACGAAGTGTGCAGTGAAGGTTGAGCAGAATTATCATGGGTGGACACATTGCAATACGTCTGACGTCCCGAAAATGGATGAAACTAAAATCACAGTCGGCGATACAGTAGTCGTGTTGCATAAGGATAAAGAAGCTGCGATATTTGAAATAGGTGTGCCATCATCCGAGGAGTCTTTTGACTATAAGAGTCTGAAGGTAGTCTATGGTCTGGCTATATCTCATTATGGGAAAGGGAGTGCGAAAGAAAAAAGAGATACAATAAATGACTCTATAGCAATCACTGGACATAGAATCTACGAATACAAGGAGGGACAGAGAACTTGTTTTCTTAAACAGCATGAGGGCTTTTCGGTAACATACGACGTCGTCGTTGATGATCCGATACGACTTGAGCTTGAGGAAAAGGGTAGTTGGGTTGTTGAAAATGGAGATAAGGTCAAGATACATTTTAATGATTTCTTTGAGAATAGACTCGACAGACACTTCGAATATAAGATAGAAAGTGACCCTAATGCCGAATGGAGAGAATTCAGGAATGAAGCATTTAAGGCTAATGCTGCCATAACTCCCAATGGGACGATCGAAATAGCATACGAGGATATATTTGGGTCAGACACGGAGGACGAAGAGTACAAAAGGGCTTCAGGGAAGAAGATCTCCATTCGAGTGGTGAAGACCTTGATTGGAGACAAGGGGACACAGACGTCGAGCAATATTGTACAAGCGTGTTTTTATCATAAGGGACCAGACTTCGTCATAGAGGACATAAGAATACCATATTGCAAGAAAGCATCTGAGGTGGATATATATGTCAGGGTTACGTCTGAAGCAGGGAAGTTTCACGATAAGGATGGAAACTATCAATGGGTGATTAAGGATGGAGCGATTAATGTCACAAAGTATGAACCCGTTGGTGGAAATCGTTACAAATTGATATTAGACAAACCAGATATGCTGAAGGAGGGAACGAATACGCTCCAGTTGCAGTTGAAAAACAGTGGGAGCCCTTTGTCATATGACTTCGCGAAACGAGAATTTACCGTACCAAAACCTCTTTCAGGAGTGGAAGTATCGCAGCTGCCGAGCGACAATTCGTTTCATATTCCCTATGCAAAGGACCCGTACATAAAGCTGAACATAGAGGACCCAGTAAGCGACAGAGGACCGTACAAAGTGTATCGATATGAGAATGGAGAATGGTCTGACTACATTACTGCGATCAGTCAGCCGATGGGTGTGTCGGATGAGATCTTAAAGCATCTTAAGGACAGTTTGTACAACGTGTATGAGAGCAGTACGTTGAAGAAAGAGTTTTATGACGAATGTGCGACGAGGTGGTATTACGACAATGCAAACACGGACAAAGTGAGGGTGTTCAAGAGTGATGCGGTGACCACGCCGAAAAACGAACATTATTTGGAAGATGATGTGCATTGTGGAGGTGATGATTATATTGCGTCCTCGTCTAAAGAATATGGCAACACGATGTATTTTGTTGTATCAGAGCATCTTTCTCATAACAATGAGAAGACAAAAGATACACAGACAACTATATATGCATTTGAATGCAAAAACATAGCAGAAGACTCTCCATATATATATTTAGGAGGATGTAAACTACCGACCGATTGGAGTGTGAATGGGTATGTTTCAGTCGTTTTTTATGACGGGGAAGAGTCATTGAACTTGAGTAGTAGCGAGTCTATTAACTATGTTTGTCAGGACGGTAATTTCATACTTGCATATGGAAAAGGCAGTAAAGTGATGTTGTTTCATGACGAAGAAACTGATTTTATTCCATTTGATCGTTACAACCAAGCACTCAACGATGCGCTAAGAAGTAGTGATTCATATCTGATGCCTAACAATGATGTCGTTTCTGTCAAGAATGGGGTTCTGACATGCTTCCATTTTAACGGCAGCGAATGGGATGGAGGCGAGACTTTCGAGACATACAAGTGGGTTGCATCAGCAAGAGATGTGGTTATGGAGTCTGACTATATCGCATATAATGCAACAGACGGACAATCATATAATGAGTACTATGAGCCGAATCTAACAACGTTCTTAAGGGAATTCAACTACGAACATACGATATGGGTCTCGAAGTCAGATTTCAAGGAGAAATGGGAGGAGCGCAAGGAGGCGCTTTTCAACCAATATGTCCTAGCGAATTACGGATACAGATTGAGGAACGATAAGTTGTCAATTAATAAAGTCGATTCGCTCAGACTGATAGATAATGATGGATGCCCATATAAGTTCGAGTACCTGATCAATGCGAACAATGATATCGAGACGACAATTGAAGCAGGGGAGAACCCGACAAATGCCGAGGGAAATAACGGAACGGCGACGATACACGTCAAGAAAATTGGAGGCGATAAGAACGTAAGGTATAAAGGAACGATAATAACGAAGGAAGGAGACATCCCTGTTGGGGGTCTTCATTGGGATGCGAACACAGAGTTTCTCACTGTTGACGGAGGAAATGACATTTCTCTGACAGTGACATTGACTCCTAAAGTAAAAATCTCGGCTACGCCGCAGACGTGCAAAGAACTTGGCACAATCAAGATAGAGGGAGAGGATGCGTCGAAGGGTTTACAGTGGGCCTATCGCAAGAAAGGTGATGATGCGCGGACGGAACTGGCAAAAGGTGTGACAATGGCCACGGGACTGGAACACGGGATGTACGTCGTTGAGGGATGTGTTACAGTAGAGGGTGAAAACATTTGGATAAACGTCGGAGAGATTGAAGTTGAGGATCGGATCTTTAAGATAGAGTCCGTAAATGTCAGTGATGCGACAGAGATAGGAGGCAAAGGAACAGCTGAAATCAAGCTGAAGAATGCGCATGGGAATTTGACGTGGAGCGGAGTTCAGTTTGGTGACGGTTCAGACGGAGTGTATGAGAAAGAACTGCCGAGAAATGAATACAAGGTCGGTGTTACGGATGAAAACAACTGCAAAGCTGACACGGCGTTCTTTGTAGATGGGCCATGGGTGAAGGAGGATGTCATTGTACTGAATGAGGATGGCTTGGTCAGCATAAATGTGAGCGGAGAGTTCGGTGAACTGATAGAGAATCCCGAATTCGTATTGTATTCAGGCGGTGTTGAGTCCGTGAAGGGCAGAAGCATAGAATACAGCGGGAAGTATGAAGAAGAGGCCACGTATGCGGTGGCGCTCAAATATGGTGAGCACACTTATCAGAAGGAGTCGTGGAAAGGCATTAAGCCGCTGAACATCGTCGATGTCACGGAGGACAAGAGCAATCCGAAGCGGTGCGCGAAGCAGTTAGGCGTGCTGAAGACTGATATAAACAAATCACTGTCAGCCTTAGGCAAAGAAACTTTGTTTCGCATCGGTAGCAGTGGTGAGTGGCAGGCACTTAAGGAGTCCGTAGCAGTGGAGGCGGGCGACTTCACAGTCCAATATATGACTCAAACAACGTCGGACAGATTTGTCAATCAGGCGATAAGAACTAGAAAGATATCCATAGCCCCGGGGATAGACTACAATCCGGAGGTCGAGGTTAACGACGTCTCCTGCTATAACTCAACAGATGGCGGCATAGAATTGGAGACAACAGGACTAAATGGTGAGAAAGCGTGGCTCAGTGTGGACGGGAGGACGGATAATGGAACTTCGATAACAAATCTGCCAGCGGGAGATGTGACATATTACGTAGTCATGGAGAGGTGTCCGGATGAAATGCGCAAGCATATCGGAAGCATCATGGCACCAGATAAGGAACTGAAGATGCACGTGACGGTGACGCAACCGTCGTGTAGTAAAGGTGGTGTCTTAACGGTTGAGGCGGAAGGCGGTTGGGGCGAGTATACGATGAATGTTAAAGACTTGGATGAGAGGGAAGATGGCGAAGGAGACGGAGTCGAGACGTTTGAAGTGTTGACAGCGAAATCGTATCATGTGCAGGTAGAAGACGAGAAGGGCTGCATTAAGGAGGCCGATGCAGAGATATGTGAATACGTCAATCCGTCGGTGACGAGGGCGACAACCGACAACTGCTCATGCAACGGGCGAACCGATGGCCGGATAAATGGGATCGAGGTCAAGACGAACGGGACATTGAACGGGAAAGCGGTGACGGCGGAGAAACTCGTGTACAGCCTAACGCATAAAGACGGGAGAAAAGACAAGTGGGAGACAGATTGGACGGACATAATTGAAGGTCTTGCCGCTGGAACATATAGTCTGACGGTGAAGGACAGCGAAGGCTGCGAAACCGATGAGAAAGACGAGTACACAATAACAGTATCTGAACCTGAGCCTGTGTTAGTCACAGCGACAGAGCTCGACAATGGGCGAATAACATACAAGGGCGGTGCAGACGGCAGAATGGAGATAAAGGTCACTGGAGGTAATGCGAGCAACTACAACAATGTAATGTATGGAGGGAAGGAGACCTTTGTACCCACTAACGTGCCGTACACCGTGGGCGGACTTAATGCTGGTACAATAGCAATAAGCGCAACAGACAGCAAGAATTGTCCGAGTAATAAGGCGAAGGTGACGTTTGTAGAGCCGGAGAAGGAGTTGAAGATAGAGGCAGAAACGACACCAGCACTGTGCCATGCTATGACGGGTGCGGTAAAGGTGAAGGCCGACGGCGGATGGGGCGACCACAGGATACGCCTCGTGGGCGAGCGGGAGAGCCGAAACAGCAACGGCGAGCAGTCGGAGGCCGACTTCGAGAGCCTGTATGCCGGCGACTACACGATAGAGGTGACCGACAAGTATGGCGCGAAGGCCACGCAGACAATACGAGTAGATGCGCCAGAGCCGATCTCGCACGAGCTAGTGATGACACCCGACCACTGCGGCGGCAATGGCGGCGGCACGATAGAGCTAAGCGGAGGAACGGGAGACTACAAGTCGGTATTTGCCAACAGAACTGACACCATCAGGGGCGAGCGGATAGAGGTAAGTAAGCTAGTCGGAGGCAGGGACTACGCCCTCACGACATGGGATGCGAACCGATGCGAGAGCCATGTGACATTCACCATGCCAGACGAGCAGCTGAAGGCAGCGGTAAGGTACACATATACGAGCGATGGCGTGAAACTCACGGCGGAGGTGACGGGAGGTATTGCACCATACACATACAGGTGGCAAGACGTCAGCCACAATGAGACACTCGGCACATCATCGATACAGACAGTGACGCAGAGCGGACTGTATAGACTTGACGTCAGCGACGGGAGCGGATGCGAGGCAGAGCCAGCGATGCAACCAGTGCTGATGGTAGGCTCGATAGCGATGAGAGTGAAGGCCGTGACCCGCACGACAAACCCAGACAACAACGACGGCACGGCGACGATAGAATGCAAGGCGACACAGCGCGCGAGCTTGAGAATGTATCACCTCGAGACAGACACGTGGACGACAGACGTCAACATGAAGGATGAGACAACGATAGAGCTCAGCGGATTGACGCCAGGACACTATTACGTAGAGGGTGAGATGGAGGATGGAAACAAGCAGATGGCGCAGTTCTTCATAGCACCATACGAGCCCATGGAGGTGACGAAGGTAGACGTGAGGCACGTGTCGGCACCGGAGAGAAATGATGCGAGAGTGGTTGTGGACTTCGAGGGCGGCATAGCGCCATACACAGTGAATGACACGGCGACATTCGAGACAGGGCATATAGAGATTGCCAACCTCAAGGCTGGGGATTTAGCGTTGGCGATAGCGGACAGCACAGGAAATGTGCTGAGACGAGAGGTGAAGGTGCTGGAGCCAGAGCCGATAGTCGTTATACCCAAGGAGGTCGTCGATGCGACGTGCAACACATACGATGACGGATCGGTGACGCTGACAGCGACAGGAGGATGGGGAGACTATCAGTTTGCGAAGGGAGACGGCGAGTACAGGAACAGTGCGTATTTCGGCGAGTTGAATGCTGGAGAACGCACGTTCAAGGTGGTTGATAAATATGGCGTGGAGGATAGTGTGACGGTAGCGGTTGGCGAGCCTGATATGCTTAGAGCGTCGGTGGCAGCGATAGATAGTGTATCTTGCAAGGGTATGAATGATGGCGCGGCGCATTTCACGTTGACGGGCGGCACAGCGCCATATCGCACCATATACGAAAAGGAGACGCTGGACGGCACTGACGTGGCGCATCTGCTTGCAGGAACATACGTGATGAAATTCACAGATAGCCATGGATGTAAGTGTCCCGACACCTTAAGCATCTACATTCCCGAGCCCGACCTGTTGGAAGTGGCGAGCGACGAGGTAGTGAACACCACGTGCGAACTCGA
Organism: Bacteroidales bacterium; assembly: GCA_017417385.1. Taxonomy (GTDB): domain Bacteria; phylum Bacteroidota; class Bacteroidia; order Bacteroidales; family Marinilabiliaceae; genus W3P20-009. Next base: position 3,152 of record JAFPZF010000026.1, on the reverse strand, counting down.
CAACGGAAAGATAGCCATAGAGGTGAAGGGTGGGTCGCTGCCATACAGATATGAGAGGAAGGAGAACGGTGCTACGTATGGCGGCGCAAAGACTGTAAATATGGTCAGAAGCGAGGCGACAGGGCTGAAGCAGAACGGGCTGTACCACATAACAATATATGACCTTCACGGCTGCAAGGCGGAATATGACAGACGAATAGAGCATTCGGAGAATCCGCGAGTGCTTGGCGTTGCGACGACAGACGTGCTTTGCTACGGCTCGTCGGACGGCATAGCCGAGGTCGACTCGTCTCATGTGAGGCTGGGCTATCCCAAGGCTAATTATCGATTAACTTGGCCGCAGGGACAGACGGGTGTAATGGCGGTCAATACGCTGCCTGCGGGGACATACTTGGTAAAGATCACCGACGACAACAACTGCTCGACGACAAGGGAGTTCACGGTTGGTTCGCCAGAGCCAGTAAAGAACCATCTGTCGGGAGTGCGCGACGCACTATGCTACGGCTATAGCGACGGGCGCATAGAGACGCATACCACAGGCGGAGTTGGTGAGTACAAGTATGCGTGGAGCACAGGAGAGACGACATCATTTGCCGAGAACCTCAAGGCAGGAGCGTACACCGTAGTAGTTGCCGACAGCCACGAATGCAAGGATACGGCGACATACGAGGTGACGGAGCCAGAGGAGTTGAAGGTCAACCTTGGTGATGACGTGCTGATATGTCCGGGCAATGTCCACGTGTTCGATGCTGGCGAGTATGCCACGTATTCATGGAGCAGCGTGGCGAAGGGTGAGGAGATAGAGACGGAGCGCTTTTTAGCCACAGGCGAGGAGGGCGACTATGCCATAAAGGTCACCGATGAGATAGGCTGCATAGCGAGAGACACCGTGAGTCTCAGAATCGGCGAGAATGCGCTGCAAGCCAACTTCCTCATGGCATCGGATGCCGCAGTCAATGACACCATAATGCTCATCGAGCTGTCGAACATGCCAGTGGATAGCGTGCGTTGGCAGTATGATAAACTCATGACCGTAGATGTGGAGGATGCGGAAGAATACATGTTCCCCCTCATGGCCGAGAGCACAGGGCGGTACTACATAACCATGTGGGCATACTCAGGCGGTTGCGAGTCGTTCGAGCAGAAGTTTATCGACATCTATGAGGCGGTGGAGGACACCAGTAACTTCAAGATCGGTTACGACCCACTCATCAAGCAGGCTAAGGTCAGCCCGAACCCCAACAATGGCGAGTTCGACCTGATAGTCGTGCTGAGGGAAAAAGCAGATGTAGATGTCATGGTGCACGATGTGAATAATGGTCGACAGGTGGAGCATGTCGTATTGAAAGACTCCGACAAGTACAATAAGCGTCTCAACATAAGACAATGGGGCAGCGGCATCTTTGTGCTGTCGATAGTGTCTGGGGAGGAGAGAAGGGCGATAAAAGTGTTGTGTGTAAGGTAGAAAGAAAATTGATATGGAAAAGGAGAATAACATAGCAATATATCAAGATGCAGACGGCGCGCTAAATGTGTCTGTACGTTTTGCTGAGGATGATGTATGGTTGACACAAGTTCAATTGGCAGAGCTATATAATACGACTCGTCAAAATATTGGTCAACATATTGATAACATATATAAGGATGGAGAACTGCCCCAAGATCGAACTATAAAGAAATTCTTTATAGTTCAAAAAGAGGGACAACGGCAGGTTAAGCGGGAACTTGACCACTACAATCTCGATGTCATTATTGCTTTGGGCTATAGGGTTCAATCGCCTACTGCCACACGCTTTCGCAAATGGGCTACAGAACGACTGCACGAGTATATCCAGAAAGGATTTGCCATCAATGACGAGCGACTCAAACAAGGTGGCAACAGGTATTTCAAGGAACTGTTGCAACGCATAAGGGACATTCGTTCGTCGGAACGCAATTTCTACCAGCAGGTGACCGACATATATGCTACGAGCACAGATTACGACCCGCGTAGCAGCATGACGCGTGAGTTCTTTGCCACAGTGCAGAACAAGTTGCACTATGCAGTGCACGAACATACAGCGGCAGAACTGATTTATGAACGAGTAGACCATGAAAAGCCGTATGTCGGCATGACAAATTTCAAGGGGAACTATGTCACCAAGGACGATGTGAAAATTGCGAAGAACTATCTCTCGGAGATAGAGCTGCAAAGATTGAATCTGCTGGTCTCTGGATTTCTTGATTTTGCAGAGCTCCAAGCATTGGATGAGCACCCAATGACGATGAAAGACTGGATTGAAACATTAGACAGTCAAATTGTGGCGAACAGACGCAAACTTCTCGAAGGGAGTGGCAATATTAGCCATGAGCAAGCCATGGAGAAGGCGGAAAAGGAGTATGATGAATACAGAAAGTTGGAACTGAGCAGACTGAAAAGCGACTACGACCTGTTTATTGACGAGACAAAGAAATTGAAATAGCAATTAGAGAACTTTGAAGCGCATCATCAACATATTACTGTTGTTACTGCTGAGCATATCGACTTTTGCTCAGCGCTTTCCTATCACTGTGACGACGATACTTACGCCGCCATACACGACTTCGCTATCCACGATGGCGGAGAGTGGTAGTACACGGTTGATGGTGAATCTGCTGGTGAATGACGTCACGGTGAGCGAGCTGCCCGTGAAACTCCACATCAAGATGGAGAGTGCGGGCATCACCATCGAGAGCATACCGACGCAAGTCGTGAGACCGATGTTTCTCGGTGGCGGCGAGGCGAGAGTGTTGACAGGAGATGACTTTGCGGAGTACCTGCGGATAGACAATCTCAATTTCAAGGGATTCTCAAAGGCGGCATATCAGAAGAGCGGACAACTGCCTGGCGGACTGTGGAAGGTGTCTGTCAGCGTAAGGCATTTCTATACGAATAGTGTAATCTCGAATGTCGGGACTGCGACAGCTTGGATAACGAGCTACAAACCGCCTGTGCTGACAGCACCGAAAAACAATGATATAGAGCCGAGCAATGCCGCATTGCCGCTCACATTCAGTTGGCAGGCGAGCAAGCATGTGGGCGGAACTTCTGCCATCATGTACCGCTTCGAGATGTGGGAGCGAAGAGTGGAGGGCGTGCCAGCGCAGACCGTTGCGGCTACCATTCCGCCGAT
>JAFPZF010000025.1 GCA_017417385.1 Bacteroidales bacterium | reverse complement strand
CTATTTTTGTCATGGCATTTGGGTCTTGTTGTTTGCTTTTGAATTCACACACCTATTTAGGTGATTTAAACGACATATCCAAATGCCTTTGTATTAATTAGTTATAAATATTTCTGCTCGTTTGTTGCGGATTTAAGGATACTCTAATGTATTCCTTTCGATATGAAACGTTTTTAAATTCATTACCCAAAGTTAATCTTTTCTTACCTAACCTCCAAAACCGCAAAAGGCAAAGTGTACCTCTCCCACCCCAGTAGTTGTACCTGTATTATCCCTCCTTCCCTCTCACCCACATAAAAAAAATCCCAGCCCTCAGGCCGGGATCCATATCATATCTGCTCTATCGCGTTACAGATTTACGAATACCCCGACGGAATACGAGCCTTCGATATTATCACCATAGACAAATTCTTGCTTGGCTGTGTTGAAGAGGTTTTTACCGCGCAGGAATATCTCGAAGCTTTGCGTAGGGTGGTAACCGACTTTCAGGTCGGCAGTGAAGCGTGAGCCGAGGGTCTGTGCGCCATAAAGAGTTTCGTATTCGCGCGAGCTCATAAAGTTGCAGACGAGTGATGCATCGAGGGTGTTCACCGGTTTGTATATGAGATTTATCGACCCGTAGAACGTAGGAGTAGCTTTGTGTTTGTGGTTATTCCTGATTTCTGTCCGCTGGAAAGGCTGTGTGGCAAAATAGTAGTTCTTGCCATCGTTGCGGATGTCGTATTTTATGGCATAGTATGCAGCTAGATAGCCATCGAGGGTGATTGTAGAAGGGTCAAACCATGCGAGTCCCGACTCGTTGACAAACTTAGGCACGTTGGGTTGTCCATAGAGGATGTTAAATCCTTCCATTTCAGCACGTTCGTAAGCCATTTTATAGAGTTGCGCAGCGTCTTTGTCGTCAACGAGTTGCATGGATTCCAGGTCCTCAATGAGCATAATAGCATCTTTGGCATATTGTTCATAGTCGAATCCTGCATTGCGATAGCGGGTGAGGTCGTTTGTAAATTCGTTGATGAGCGAAGAACTCATGTCGATATTCGAATCATTGTAGCCAATGAGGCTTTCAAGGCATTTGGCGCGCGAGTTTGCGAGTTGCGCCGCAATGGCATTGGCTTGATTGTAACTGTAGTATCTGTCTATGTATGTCTGCTGTGCGTTGAGGTTAATCTTTGCTATTAGCTTTGGTGATACTATCCAGTCGGCACTGACGGTGACACCCATCTGGCGCGTTTTGTATGGTAGGTTCTGGTATTGTATTATGGCTCTCGATCCGAATGTCTCGTTTATCTCGCCTAGATTGTCGTTTACGAAATCTGCAACGGTGTTGTTTTGCCATGCGTTGAATAGCGAAGATATGAGGTTGTCCATCTGGCCGCTCGTGAGGTATAGCATTGACGATTGCGATTGCAGGGCGCCAAAGTCTTTCGATAAGGAATAGAAAGCCTCCGCATCGATGAGCAACGCCTCGCTAGGACGCCAACGGTAGCCAAGCTCAAAGTTGTCTATTTTCATTATCCGGGCGTCTTCGTTGCCAATGTAGTTGATGACCTTAGGAAGTGGCAGATTCTCGCGATTCCAGGTGTAGTTGGCCGAGGTATTGGTGAGGTTCGCCGAACGCATAGCGCGAGCATACGAAAGACGGATGAAGTTGTTGCTGTTTATTTGTTTGTTTGCAATAAGCTGCCACGAGTGATTCCATTTGTCTGGTATGCTTGTTTTGTCTGAGCGAAATCCGCCAATGAAGCGCCACGTGTCGAGTTTATAGTCGAGACTAAGGCTTGGTGCAATGTCGGTTATCTGAGCTGACCCATTGAAGTATCCGTTAGACTCGTAATCTTTGTATTTGATCCATTGATAATCGACTTCTGGACGAATACTGAGATTGTCGGCGACCAACAGCTCATAGTCGATAGTGGCTCCCAGGACGTGGGTCTTCTCTTTGAATCCAGGCACTCCAAGCGCAAAGTTCTGAGGTCCTTGCGAATAGTTGACGTTTGCGTGCAGCTGCTTTATCCGGGCGTCAAGATTGCCATACATTGTTTTCGATGTGCGCTGATTTATTGCGAAATAGTCATCGGATATAGGCGTACATGCTGATATCGAGTTTTGGTAACCACTTGTAAGATTTATATCAATATCCTTGTTATGATATGCTATGAACCCTTTTACTATTTTTGCCTCGCGAGATAAGGCGGGCTCGCGAAACATATTTTTTGATGGCGTGTTTGGTTCTATTATAGAATATGTTTCATCTATAATTTGGTTGCTGACGGCGTTGAGCGAAGTTGTGCGATATTCCAACTTCTCTAGCTCGCTTGCTGCTACAAATCCTCCATCTGCAAAGTTTCGCTCGCCTTGATATATATGGCTGTTAGGAATGATATATATGCCACTTTCGTTGCGTTCGCAATGTTGCATGTTTATGGAAATGCCAGCCGACAAGCGCTTTCCGATTCTTTTCCGCAATGCTGCACTTATGTAGCCCGATGTGTTGTTCCCTATGTTGGCGGCGACATCGATTGAATAGTCATTGTTGCAGTCTTTTTTGGTTACTATGTTTATGACTCCTTGGACTGCATTTGTCCCGTATAGCACCGAGGTAGCTCCTCTGACGACTTCTATATGGTCGATGTCGGCAAATGATATGGGGAGCATGTCGAAGGCAATACCTCCAAAGGCATAATTATGGCAAATACGACCATCTATCATTAGCAGCGTGTTTGAATTCTCCGTATAGAGAAGCATCTGATTATCAGGGATGTTATTCAATCCGCGAATATGTATGTCGAAGTTGCCATTGTTCTTCTCCTGTACTATTATGCCCGGTATGAGTCGTAAGGCTTCTTCTATAGAGACGACACCGTATGTCTGCATTTCGGCGCGAGTGAGGTTTGTTGTCGACAATGGCGCTGTGAAGGCACTTTCGTCTTTCTTTGATGCTGCCGAGACGCTCTTATTCATTATCAAGCTGAAAAGTTCATCTACCGACGACACGCCTATCAAGTCGACCGCCGCCATGAGCTCTTCGAGCGATAGATTTGAGAGCTGCTCTGCCGTCATCGAGAGGACCTCTTCTCGTGTCAGTTGGTTCTGTGCGTCTATGTTGGTGATTATTAACGCTAAGGCTATGAGCGTTGATATAATACGGTTCATGTTATTTGTATTCTATGTTGATTGGTATACCGTGCGTGGATGCTTGTTTACTTATCGGCTGCGAGGCGAAAACCGTAGCAACGAATGTTTGAACCATACGCCATACAGTCAATCCCTCGATATGTGTTGTAGCAATAGGCATCGAGACTCTCCCAACCACCTCCTTTTATGCAGCGGAAGATGCTTTTCGTTGTACATATAGGATCTACTGCGTTTACATCAGAGTGCTCTTCAGAGTAGAAGTTGGCGTTGTAGTAGTCGCAGGTCCATTCCCAGACGTTGCCACTCATGTCATAGAGTCCCAGCTCGTTAGGCGCTTTCGTTTTTACTTCCATGAGATGTACGCTGCCATATTCGAAGTTGGGATTGCCAAATACGCAAACTTCTTCCGAGTTGTCCGAACCTGACCAAAGATGGTAGCGCAAGCCGCCATTCTCCTCTATAATTGTTGCTTTGTTGCCTCCGTTGGCGGCAAACTCCCATTCTGCTTCTGTAGGCAGACGAAACGAGCCTCCCGATATTTTGTTTAGCTCTGTTATAAACTCGTCTATAAGCTCGAAGTTTAGCCAATAGCATGGATATTTGTCTCCCCGACCGTCTCCTTCACTACGGTCGTTCACACCGTTGTATCCTTCGCGCTCGCAATATCTGTTCATCACGCCATCTCCGTTTACATCGGCTATTGGTAGCCATTTCGCCGCCGTGGGGTCGGCTGTACCCATTACGGCAATCCATAAATCCTGTGTCACTTCGGTTCGTCCGATGAGATAGTCCGATGTAAGTGTAACTCTATGAACTGGCCCTTCTGAACTTTGCGCATCAACGCGATAGTTCGTCCCCGAAGCATCGACAGATTGGCAACCCATGTAGTATGTCCCTTTTTCTACGTTCACCATTTCATACACGAGGGTGCCATCTACATATATATTGCCATTCGAATCGGTAGTTACTGATTTCTGATTTTCACGAACGACCTCGGTTGAAGATTCTGAGGAGTCATCGTCATCGCAAGCCACAAAAGACATAGCTGTGGCAATGGCGACAAAAAACAAGACATAACAATAGTGTGTTTTCTCGTTCATAGTTAACCTCTTGGTTGAATTTATGCAATTTTCTAGTTGACAATGCTACGTTTCTAGGGTCGAAGTTACTCATTTCTTTGAACTCCTCCAAGGACGTTCTTCCTCCCCCTCCGACAACTCCGACAACTCCGACAACTCCGACCAATTCCTCATTCCTAATCGGATTGTCCCCATTCGGCGTAGGCTCCCGCCTCGCACGACCTCTCTGTGTCTCCATTCGCCGTTAGGCGACTCTCTGTGTCCTCCCCGCGAGCGTCAGTTCGCCTCTGTGTTCTGAAAAACTCTGTGCCTCCGTGCTCTCTGTGTGAGGCTTAAAAATTAGTCCGCCCTTCCCGGTTTTCGCCAGAAAGGACGGACTTTATGAACCTAAAGGAGAGTTCTAGAAATTAGATTTTTCAAGGCGCATGAGACTTTGAATACCGGAGTGTACTGGAGGATACCTTTCGATTAAGCGAGAGCAGAACGAGCTTGCTCGTTATGCTGAGCGTGAGAAAGGTCAGCGCAGCTACATGAGGATTTCAAAGTTGAGTGCAACATTCCGATTAAGCGAGAGAAATGGAGCTCGCTCCTATTTCCGAGCGTGAGGAATGAAGACGAAGTCAACGCAGAAAAAGCAATTTATAGAACTTCACTTTTCTATTTCACTATCTCAACCTTCCCATTATGCACATACACTCCCTTCCTCCCCGGCTTGCCTGCCAGCTTCCTGCCCGAGAGGTCATGCCATACGTCGGCGCCTACAGCCTCGACCTCTCGTACCCCCGTCGTCTCCTTGAACTTGATGCTGACGACCTCGTTGCCGTGGTATACGAAGGTCGCACTCTCATCGCCTATCTCGACCTCTTCGTCCCCCATCTTTATGCTCTCCGGCTTCTCGCTGTACGCTATCGTTATCTTGTCCCCGTTGTTCGCAAATACTGGGTTGCTGATGACCTTCTCCGCGTCGTTTACCTCATACTCGATCTTATACAGACCGTTCGACTCCCCGTCAATGTCCATCGCCAGCTCCGGATAGTTCTTCCCCTGGCGCCATATAGGCCTGTATTCGCCCGTATATCCCTGCTCGCTCCAGTTCAGCCAGTACGCCACCTCGCCGCTCGCAAACTCCTTCGCCGTGAACGATCTCTCCATCTTGTTCACCTCTGCCTCGTCGTATGCACCCGTGTTCAGCGTCTTGTTGTTCGCCGCCTTGCTCGTCGCGACCTTGGCCCTGCCGCCGTTCTTCGCGCAACCTATGTTCTGCTTGATGGTTATGCACCTCTTGTTCGCGCTCTCCTCCATCATGTCAAAGTCATAGTAGAAGCCGTTGATGCTGCCCTCGTTCTCGCCGACTATGCAGATGACGACTTCCTTGCCCTCCGGGATCTTGTCCTTATCGACTACGACCCTACCTGCGAAGGCGAAGTTGTTGATGGCTCCCTTGTTGCTCTTCGCCAGTATATGGACGAATATGGTGTCGTCCTTCTCTGTCCATATCGCATCCGTCGGGTCGATATATATCGTCGTCGAGTCCATGACGAGCTCGTTGACCTCAGCCTTCTTCTCGACGGTGTTCACGAGGCCAGACATCTGTGCGACGATGTTCCTGATGACGTTGCCCTGTCCCTCTATCGAGCCCTTGAGGGTCTCTATCGTCGGGATCTCGACGGACTTCTCCTGCATCGTCTCATGATTCTGCTCCTCGACGTTCATCTCCATGATCTTCTCGTCGCCGACTATGTCCTGGTCGAGGACGACGGTCACCGAGTCCATATACTCCGTGACGTCTTTCTTGATGACGTCAAAGACCTCGACCAGTCCTGCCACGCTGCTCGCCGTGACTGTCACCGCACCTGTCTCCTCGTCCTCCTTGCTCTCAGCCTCCTTGATGATTGGCTTGAACTGCGCACTGACCTCGACTCCCCTGTCCGGCATCTTGAACTCACCAGCTACGTTCTGACGCTCGCTGAGTATGACGCCCGTGATCTCCTCGCCGTCTGCATATATGTGCGCTATCTCATAACCCTCCTCTGCCTCGACAGCAACCGACACGGTGTCTCCATACGCCGCCGACATCGGGATGACGACCTTGCCTCCCGTCACCCCTTCCGCGAGTGTTATGTCGGATACTTTCCTTTCAAACGAGCCCAGTATCTCTACGTCTTCAGCCGGCATCGTGAACACGGAGTCTGTATAATATGTCGACCCGATTGTCTCCCATGATACATACACGCCCGCATATACATAGCCCTTCGCCGCCTTGGTGTTGAACTTTATCTCGTCGCCCATGCTGCCCGTCGCCGGGACGTTCAGGAGCTCGCCGCCCTCGCTCACCACGACTGTGATGGTATAGACGCTCTTCTTGAATGTCGCTGCTATCTCGACGTCCTTAGCCGGCATCTTGAATGTGTACACCCCGCTTCCTTCCTCGGTCTCCTTGACCGACGACCCGTCAACCGTCAACTCGTCTAACTCATACCCTTCGTATGGCTTGACCGCAACAACGACGACGCTGTCATAGTTCGCCGTGCTCGACACCTCCACGATCCCGTTCTCCGTCGCGCCTACTCCGACCTTGTAGTCCGTCTTCTTGAAGACGACGCTCACGCTGACCTTGCTGAATCCGACTGTTATCGTTCCCTTCTCGCTGTCATACCCGAAGACGTCGTCCTTCTTGTCCTGCGCCAAGACGCTGATGTTCTCTACCTCGCAGCCCGTGACTGGTTCTACGTCCAGCGTCAGCGTGCTGTATATGGTCGACGTCTCTACCTCCGTTTCCTCTGCGTCCCGGACTTTCACCGCCCCGAGCTTACTGTCGTTGACGCTCGTCTCTATGGCTATGTCTATCGGGCTGAACTTCACCGCCACCATCACATCCTTGTTCGGCATCGTAAAGTAATACTGCCCCATCGCCTCGTCATACTGCAGATCGGTGTCGCCTGCCTTCGCCTCAGAGAGCTCATATCCATTGCCAGCCTCTATCGTGTAATATACCTTCTCCCCTTCAGCAAACTTGCTGGTGCTCCCCTCCAGCCTTAGCCATCCATATTTCGAGTCATCGACGTTCACGCTCGACGAGACTTGATGCTTCTTCCTAACTATCCTCATCTCGACCTTGACGTCTCCTGCCGGCATGTCGAACTTGTAATTTCCGCCCTCTACTTCCGTCGTCGCGACTGTCTTCCCGTTGGCAGTCACCTTGATGCCCGTCTCGCTCTCTACTTCATACTTGTCTGTGTCAAGGCTCTTGAACACTATGTACACCTCGTCTCCCTCTCTTGCCTGGGTTATAGCCTCCCCGTCTTTATCGTTCAGCACTATCTCGCCGTTGTGGCTCACCCCCTCCGGACTAACCAAGTTCAGCTGTAGACTGTATATCTGCTCCGCCTTTATCGTGACGTCCTGAGCCGGCATCGTGTACTCCCACGTCCCGCCTTTCTCCAGCACGTCGCTCGCCGCCAACTGCTTCCCCTCGGAGTCGCTTACTACTATCCTCGCCTTCCCCTCATACGGGTTCTGGACCTCTACCTTCTCTCCCTCTCCGAGGACTTCCGGCAGCCCCGCATCCTTCAGTCCCCCCGTCGCCTTTACACTATACCACGCCGCTAAAGTGTGGTTCTTCCACTTGGCATCCGCTTTGTAGTTGTCCAATTGATCCGCTGCCACGTATACTTTCACCTTCGTATCTGCATCAAACTCTGTCGCTGAAAGGGTTACATGGCTCGTACTCCGCAAATATATCGCCTCCAGTTTCTCGCACTCGTCAAAAGCATTCGGATATATATAGCTTATCTCTTCCGATAGGACTATCTTCGATAGCTTGCTCCCCTTGAATGCGTTCTTTCCTATCTGAGTCACTCCCTGATCGTAATCCCCATTCTTGTATTTGTTCGGTACATAATACGTCCCCTCCAAGTTTTCCAAAATGTCTCTAAATGAGTTGTCACCCTTCTTTATCAGACACTTCCCGTCTGGCGATGCGCAATACCCGTTCGGACTCTCTACATCCAACGCTACTATACTTGATCCGCGAAACACCTTCTCCCCGTTACCATAAACCGAGAATCGATCAGGTATCGTAAACGATGTCATACTTGTGCATCCCGCAAATACCCCATTGCCAAAAGTCAGCACTGGGCTCGAGCCCTCAAACTCTACACTCGTCAAGCTCGTACAGTTATGAAAAACTGAATCTTCCAACTGACTCACACTACTCGGAATAGTAACACTTCCAAGCGCCGTAAACCCTTCCAGCGCTTTTTTTCCGAGAATCGTGACCCCGCCTAAATCTACTGCCGTAATCTTATCCTTCCTATCCACATACCCGTCTTCCGGATCCTGACTGAAGACTCCACTGCCCTCTATCTTCAGCGTATACGTCTCCCCGTCTTCATTTACACTCATCTTCCACGAAAGCAGTGTGTTGCCCTTGCACACGCCCTCCTTAGTATTTATCAACTTCACCCCTATCGTCGCAATCGACTCGTCCGTGTCATCATCCTTACCGGTAATCGTAACTTGATATACTCCCTCGTCTATCTTTTTACTCTCCGCTACAACATCTCCGTCTCCTTTTTTGGGTCTGAAGAAATTGCCAAGCACGTAACCATCGTCAAGTGTCAGATAAACTATAGCTGAAGTCTTTCCTTCTTCTGTGTTCGTTGCAACTATAGTAGTCTCGAGCTTTCCATCTGCACTAAATGATAATGTTCCACCTGCACTCGGCTGCTGCAAATTTGTTTGTAGTTGCCCCGCTTCCGCCTGCGTCCCCGCTACCAGAGCCACAAGCATCATTATCAAACTAAGTACCCTTGTCTTCATTATGCTATTGTTTTACGTTTCTGTTTCTTGTTCTTCTACTTCATCAGGACCTTCCTGCTCCCGTGTATATACACGCCCTTCGTGCTCGGTCTCCCCTTCAGTCTTCTGCCCGTCAGGTCATGCCACTCCTCTGTTATGCCTGTTTTTCTCTGCAGCGCCGTTATCGACGTGACGACCGACCTCTCTTCATACGTCGCCCTGACCGTCACGTCCTCCGTCACGCTCGTATACTCCTTGTTCCATCCCGTAAACTCATATCCTTCCCTCGTCGGCTCCTCTGGTGCCGTAGCGTCCTTTCCATATTCTACAGTCTCCGTCTTTATCTCCGTCCCGTCCCAGTCCTCAAACCTTACCGTGAATGTCTTCACCTTATACGTCGCCCTGACCGTCACGTCCTCCGTCACGTTCGTATACTCCTTGTTCCATCCCGTGAACTCATACCCTTCCCTCGTCGGCTCCTCCGGCGTCGTAGCGTCCTTTCCATATTCTACCGTCTCCGTCTTTTTCTCCGTTCCGTCCCAGTCCTCAAACCTTACCGTGAATGTCTTCACCTTATACGTCGCCCTGACCGT
>JAFPZF010000024.1 GCA_017417385.1 Bacteroidales bacterium | reverse complement strand
TGTTTCTCGCAAGCCTTTTCGCTTTTGAGTTCTTTTCCTAAGTCAAACAAGCTCATATTACACCCTTGTTAAATATACTGCAAGTTACAAATAATCAGTGATATATACAATGGTTGCTACTAAGTTGCGGATATGCATTAAGACGAATACTGGGATGGCACTGGCGCAGCAGACGACAAGTCTACTCTCGACATTGAGGACGATGCCGCGCGTCAATTTCTTGGCGGCAGCTGGCGTATCCCATCTGCTGGCGAGTGGGCAGAACTCCATCGTAATTGCGTTTGGTTGTATACTAAGCTCAATGGCGTCGAAGGTTATAAGGTGGTGTCGACTGTCGATGGCTATAAGGACAAATGGATCTTCCTCCCTATCGGCGGTTTTTGGGGTGGTAATGGTCTCGTCAACTCGGACAAGAGCTACTACTGGTCTTCTACTCTCTACGGCTCGGAACCGAACTTGGTCTACTATATGTATACCTATCACGAGAATTTCGAAATCTATGATGACGGCAAGGCAAACCGTTGTAGCGGTCTGAACATCCGTCCTGTCTCTAAATAGGAATCACGGTATTATGATATGACAAAGGCGTCTTCCTTCGTGGGTGGACGCCTTCTTTCTTCGAGCCTTATCCGGCCTCCCCTTTGTGTTGGAGTCGACTCCCATGTCGTTTCGTATATAAAGCCAGCCGGCGCAAGTCGTCTCTAACGACCTGCGCCGGCTGGCTGTCTTCTCCTTGTCGCCTACTGACCTATCCTGCCCTTAAGCGCCATGATTTCGTCTCGCAGCTCCTGGTTGCGCAGCTCCATCTCCTTCAGCTTCTTCATGACGCTGCTCTTCGCCGAGCCGACCATGATGATGATGATCAGAAGAAGAGTGACGAGTGTGCAGAATGCTGCTATCGCCAAGTTTGAAACAGTCGAAATTATACCTAATAGTATCATGATTGTAACGTTGTTTTATTTCTTCGCAATATTACGAATAATCTCTTGTTTATCGTTGCGCTTCGACTCTATTTCACCTTGTCCAGCACCACTTTCAGTTCGTCTGTCTTCCGTGCGTCGACCTTCTCCTCAACTACCTTGCCCGTCTTGTCTATCAGTCGGAAACTAGGGAATCTGTTGACGTTGAGGAATCTCTCGACTGCACTCTGCTGAGCACGTGGCAGGTTGTAGTGGACGATGTCCTTGCCTAGCACGTCGTACTCCTTGATGACGTTCTTCCAGCTCTCCTCGTCGCTCCTGTTGGCCAGGTAGAGATATACGATGTCATAGTCTGCCAGTTCCTCGTACTCCTCCTTGCTATTTGCCAGCGCCATCTTGCATGGCATGCACCACGTTCCCCAGACATCTATCAGCACCAGTCTGCCCTTGTATGGCTCGAGAATCTTGTCGAGAATCTGAGCGCCGTCGGTCAGGCCTGCCACTATGTCGCTACTCTTCAGACATGGCGAGTTCGAGATGTCTCTTGCCGACAGTTCCTCGTAGTGAGCGTTCTTAGCGAGGACGGCGTCGCGGGCGCCAGCCATCTCTATGCTCTCGGCCATCGCCTTCTCATTGGCGCTCAGGGGCTTCCTCTGCCTGTTCAGTATGTCAGTCAGTATTTTTGCCCTGCCAATCGCCTTGAGAGTCGGGTTGTCGCTATACATCGAGTCGACGAGCTGATTCTGTGCCCTCATCGGGTTGGTAGCAACTGCGATGAAGTCCTTTACGTCCTGACGCTCGCACAGAACGTCCAGCGCCTTGAAGTCAGCATCGTATTTCTCCCGTATCTTGCCGACTTCCTCTTTGTTGTCGCCTGCCTTGCGTATCTCCTTGTCCGCCTCGATTAACCTCTCCAGCATTGCCAAGTCAGCCTCTTCCATTTTAACTTCCCCTAATCTCCCGAATCCGAGCAGATCGCCGTAGGTGACCCTTCTCTTCACCTTTCCACTTGACTTCTCCGCCTCATACTGAGCATAGTACAAGTAACTTCCGAAGTCGTCGCAAAGCGTGTATGGGGTCTTGGCGTACTTCTTAATCTCCTCATTGATGTATTCTTTCACGTCCAGCGGCATCTTCTTCACTCCGAAAGCGCCGTACTCCATGACCTGCTTTGCCATGTTGCTGACGATGCACATAGAGTGGAAGGCCTCATACTTCTTGGAAATCTTCGGGTGCTTCGTCATGATAGTCTCCAGTCGGAGCAGTGTCTTCTCGTATTCCTTCTTAGACTCCTCGACATAGGCTCGGTACTGTTTCTCAGTCAGTTCGTCCTCCTCGGGTTCTGCTGCGCTGGCGTACTCGAGGATGTTGGCGAGGATCTCGTTCTGCACCCTGCTCTTCTTGCCCATGAAGAGTCTTTGTCCCATCTTCTCGTCGAGGAGCATGACGTAGGTCTCGCCCGGCTCCAGTACAGTCCGGATGTCAGTCCAGTACCTGTCCATATAGACCTCCTGTGAGTTCTCCAGTGGCATCTTCACGACGAAGAGGCCGTCCTCGTCAATCTTACCCTTAGCCTTGATCTGCTCGTGCTCAGTGAACAGGCTGAAGGCCTTCACCTCGAACGCCGGGTGCTTCTTTATCATGTCGGCAGGATAGTCCTTCACCCAGCCGATGATAGTCGTCGTATCGCCGCGACGGTAGCCATTGTCAGTGAATTTACTCCTGTCCTCCTTGGCGTAACCCGGCATGAACTCGCCGAGCAGCATCGTGCACATCATCGGCTTATTGTTGCCGATAGCAATCTTGCGCTTACTATCCTTAAGTTTTCCGATCTCAATCTTCGTCCCCTTCTCCGTCGTTATCGTGCACTCTCCCCTCTTCTCGGTCATGTTAGCAATCTTTTCAATCCTGTCGTTCACGATGACGTACTTCTCGGTGACGCCGAGGACCCAGTCCTCGCTCTCCACGTCTCGCCAGTAGGTGTCGATGATCCTTGCCTCCTGCCATTCCTTGTCTCGAATGCCATTGATGAACCAGCCGTTAGGGTCTTTAAGGTCGAATATTCGGGTCTCGGTCGAGATAGGCTCGAAGCGCAAGATGAACTCGATAGTCTTCATCTTCTCTCCGAAGTCGACGTTCTTGTCGGGCTCGAAGCCGAGGGAGCTCTTCAGCTTGAATATCTTACCGTCGGCCTCCAGATGGATGTCTGGGCTCATCGTGTATTCGCCTTGTTTCCTGATGCTCATGTCGAGTTCCGTCCTGTCGTCATACAGCCTTACCTGCTTGACTTTCAGATTGTAGGTGCTTCTTCCCATGACGGCCTTCTCCCATGTCGCTACTGGTAACTTGTTCTGTCCCCATGCTGCCACTGCCAGCATCACGGACACTATGCTTGTCAATAATCTTCGTATCATATTCTTCCTTTTTATCTCATGCGTTATAAACACGGTTTTTCACACCTCAAAATAATAGTTTTTCTGCTTTCTATGCAACACTTTTCATCAGAAATTCACCAAAGTCTCGGTTTTTAGCAGGAAGACAATAAGTTACACACGCGCTCTTTTGGCGACTGCGGACGTAGCTCGGCGAGGCGTCGTGGCGGGCGTCCATAGTTGTCGTTTCTGACTTTTCACCTACCTTTGTAGCCGTTTTTTTAACAAAGAAATTATGACCCACGCAAGCGCATGTCGAGACGTGCTACGTGAGGCCCAGCGCTACGTCGGAGAGGGAGTCCCATCGGCGGAGGCAGCCATAGAGGGGGCGAAAGACATCATAGCCGAGTACGTCACAGACCAGCCAGATGTGCGACAGGCGGCACGCAACGTCTTCCGTAGGCAGGCGGAGGTCAGCGTCGGAATAGCCAAGGGGCACGAGGCGGATGCAGCCAAGTATGCCGATCATGTAGGGCGGTCGGAGACACTCTCCCGCTGCCCCCTCCACAGACACCTCTGTTAATTGTCCGTAAGGATTTGACAATTTTCATATTTTCTCCTATCTTGCAAACAAAAACACCGCTATGCCTATACAACTTCACGTCCAGCTCAACGGCTTCGACAACCCTACCATCTGGCGACGCATCCTCCTCCCGAGCAACTTCACCTTCCTCGACCTCCACGCCGCCATACAGGAGGCCTTCGACTGGGGATCCTTCCACGATTTTCTCTTCCTCCCGACTGGAAAGGACCACAAGTGGTACATCATAATGCCGGAATGCCAACCCGACACCTCCACCGACGCCACCTTCTACGACCCCATAAAGGTCACGGTAGCCGACTTCGTCAAGGAAAACAACCTCTCCTCTTTCCTCTACGCCTACGACCGCAAGGCTCAGTGGGTATGTAAGATAACCGTCGAGAAGCCCGAGGACAACGAGGAATACCCCTTCCCGATCTCCCTCAGGGGCGAAGGCACCTCCCCCGGCGAAAACTACGAGTCCGCCGCAAGCTACAAGGAGAGCCGAGCACTCCTCACGCCCGACCAGCTGACGCCCTACGACCAGGGAAAGGTCAACTGCCGCTTCGCCACACTATCCTCCAGCCTCGAAGACGACGAGGATGATGACGACGCCGACGATCTGGATCTCGACGACGACCTCGACATCGACGACGAGATCGCCGAATTCCTCGGTCTGAACAGCCTCAACAAACTCGACATCGGCGGCAGCGCCGACGAGGACGATGATGACGACGAAGAGGACGCTACGTCATCCTTCGACACCTCCTCCAAGATCTCCCTCGCCGAATGCCTCAACCTCTACGACAAGCAGTCTATCCTTCGCGCCGCCTCACGCCTCGGCTTCTCTATCGACCGCAAGCTGCGCGTCGCCGACGTCCGTAGCCGATACGCCGAGGAAGTCCTCGCTCACGCCTCCTCTATCCTCAGCCGCCTCCCTCTCGACGACATCACGCACCTCAACTTCGGCCTGTTTGCACCCAACACGGGCCACTACGTCAAGGCTCTCGAAGACGCATGTATCCCACCGATGCTCGTTCAGCTATGCCTCGCCGACGCCGAGACCGACGATGACAACGAGGAGTTCTACCTCCATATTCCCGAAGAGCTATGGAACGCTTTCCAGCCGCGCCTCATGTCTACCTTGGTGAGCGCCGACAACAATTTCCGATACACTATCGAGAGCTTCACCCTCGCCGTCCTTAACATCTACGGCATCGTCCCGCGCTCCTTCCTCTTCTCCGAGATGGCACGCCTCGGCTACGCCGGCAGCACCTCAGAGGCATCCGACATCTACACGGAACTCTACGACGTCAGCCTCACCATCTCCTCCTACGAGCGGGACCCTCGCCCCGCCAAGTTGCGCCCCTCCGACGACGACACGCTCCTCTTCTCCCCATACTTCTCCGCCGCCTCGCCGGAAGATCTCGACAAGGTGGTCCGCAAGTACAAGAAGACTGCCAAGGCTCCAAAACTTCTATCCCGCAAAGAATTCGACCAGATAGCCGCCTCCATCATCCGGACTATCTACAACCCCGAGGACCTGCCGCTCCACAAGTTTCTCTCCAAGGACATGGATTTCTTCGCCGCCACCGTCACATGGTTCTGCCGTCTCGCCTGGGCTATCGAGATGCACCGCGGCTACCCGGCCTCCATAATCGACGAATACACCTCCCCGGGACAGGTCCTCCGAGACATCTTCTTCTCGGACGTCGACCTCTCCGACAGCAACTTCAGGCAGGCACTATCCCTCCTCGACGACTTCCTCAACGCCATTCCCCACTGGCAGCTCCGCGGCGCCTCCCCCTCCGAATCCGGCACTCTCCTCTCCTCAGAGGCCTCCCGCGACTTCCCTACCTCCGACTAACTCTCCACCTTCTCCCCACTCTCTATCACATTTCCCCACCTTCCATCGAGACGTCACTCCGTGGCGCCTCCTTCCTCATTCGCGACTGCCTTCCCACCATTTTATGTTTGGATTTGTATCAACACTCACCCCCTTTATCTTTGGATTTGTTACAAAATCTCCCCGTTTTATCTTTGGATTTGTGTCAATCTACACCCATTTTATATTTGGATTCATTACAAAATTCTGCCGTTTTATGTTTGGATTTGTGCAGAAAAACTCCTAATCTTGCAGTCTAAAACTCACTGTTAGAACATGTTCCAGAGAAACGCCATTCACTGGCTCCGAGAATGGAAGTCACGCCCCGACCACAAGCCCCTCGTAATCAGAGGCGCAAGGCAGGTCGGCAAGACCTCGCTCATCAACGCCTTCGCCTCCGAATTCTCGTCCTTCCTGTCTTTCAACCTCGAAAACCCCGACGACCTTCAACTCTTCTCCCACTCGATGCCTGTCAAGGACCTCTTCAACGTCCTTCTCTCCGTGCGTCACGTCCGCAAGGAGGGCGAAATCCTCCTCTTCATCGACGAAATCCAAAACTCTCCTTTCGCCGTCAAGGCCCTCCGCTTCTTCTACGAAGAACTGCCCGACGTCTACGTCATCGCCGCCGGCTCCCTCCTCGAGACTATGATCAACGTCGACCTATCCTTCCCCGTCGGCCGCATCGAATATATGGCCCTCCGCCCTTGTACTTTCTGCGAGTTCCTCGGCGCCATCGGCGAATCCTCCCTGAAGGAAATGATAGAGGCTCTATCTGTCCCCGCCCCTCTCCACTCTCGCATCATGTCACTCTTCAACACCTACACCCTCATCGGCGGTATGCCCGAGGCTGTCGCTCGCTACGCTGAAAAACAGGACATCGTCGCCCTCGACTCTGTCTACCAGTCTCTACTGACGGGCTACGCCGACGACGTCGAGAAGTACAAGCGCAACGACTCCATGCGAAACGTCCTCCGCTTCATCGTCTCCAAAGGCTGGCAAGAGGCAGCCTCTCGCATCACCTTCCAAAATTTCGGCAATAGCAACTACAAGAGCCGCGAGATCGGCGACGCCCTTCGTACACTCCAAAAGGCTATGCTCCTCGAACTGTCTTACCCGACGACGGATACTGCCGCACCATTCGCTGAAGACCTCCGCAAGCGTCCTAAACTTCTCTGGCTCGACACGGGACTCGTCAACTTCGCTGCTGGCGTACAATCTGAACTCTTCGGCAAGTCCGACATCTCCGACGCTTGGCGCGGCAAAATTGCTGAACACATCGTCGGACAGGAACTGCTCGGTCAGTCCAACTCCTTACTCGACTCCCGCCGTTTCTGGGTGAGAGAGGAAAAGAACTCCCAAGCTGAGGTCGACTTCCTCTACCGCAGCCGTCTCTTCGGCGCTGTCCCTGTCGAGGTCAAGTCTGGTGCCAATGCCCACCTCAAGTCTCTCAACCTCTTCATGGCTCAATCTTCCTCCGTACGTCTCGCCATCCGCTTCTGGTCCCGACCGCTCTCCTCAGACACTATCTCCCTCCCCTCTGGCAACAACTTCACCCTCTTCAACCTCCCCTTCTACTATGCGGGACAAGTCGACTCCTTCCTCCGCAAACAATCCTCTTTCTAAGTAAAGGGAGCTTTGAAAATTTGATTTCTCGACACTGCCTCCCCTAAACTTTGTCATGGCCGCCCCCGCTTGCGTCTGCATCAACTATCTGATATGGGGAATCCTGACTCTCTTTAAGAAACCTCGCTACTAACTCACCCTTCCCCTCCCCTCAACAAAAAAAACACTCAGCCGACGTCAGTCGCCTCTCGGAGACTAACAGCGGCTGAGCTTTTCTCTTCTGGCAGCTTCTAAAACGGCCTACTTTTCGACCTTTCCCTTCAGCTCCCAGATCGTCTTCTTCAACTCCTCATTCTGCGCCTGCAACTCTGCTATCTTCTTAATTATGGCACTCTTCGACGAACTTATCGAAGCTATCGCCCAAATGCAGAGAATTATGATCAGCGCTATCGCACCTGCAAGCAGATAACCCGCCTGCGTAAGAGTAGAAAAATTCCAAGTATCATATCTTATTTGTTTTACGGGTGCTACTAAAATTTGATTTTTCAAGGCGCATGAGGTTCTAAATGCAATCCACCGGAGAACGCCGCTCATTGATTTTTTCCCTACCTTTGCCCCGTTTTCCAAAATTGAATTATGACCCACGCATTACGAATCGCCGAGGAGCTCCAGATAGCGTCGCGAGCCGTCGAGAAGACGATAGCCCTTCTCGAAGACGGGGCGACAGTGCCGTTTATCAGCAGATACCGCAAGGAGGCGACAGGAGGACTCGACGAGGTCCAGATAGAGAATATTCGTTCGGCAGTCGAGAGGTACAAGGAAGTCGACGACCGGCGAGCCACCATCATCAAGCAGATAGAGAGCCAGGGGAAGATGACCGACGAGCTCAGGGCGCGTCTCGAGCAGACGTTCGACCTCCCGACGCTCGAAGACCTCTACCTCCCGTATAAGCCCAAGAGGAAGACTCGGGCGACGAAGGCGAGGGAGCTCGGGCTGCAGCCCCTTGCGGACGCCCTACTCGGCAGCGCATGTCGAGACGTGCTACGTGAGGCCCAGCGCTACGTCGGTGAGGGAGTCCCATCGGCGGAGGCAGCCATAGAGGGGGCGAAAGACATCATAGCCGAGTACGTCACAGACCAGCCAGATGTGCGACAGGCGGCACGCAACGTCTTCCGTAGGCAGGCGGAGGTCAGCGTCGGAATAGCCAAAGGGCACGAGGCGGACGCTGCCAAGTATGTCGATCATGTAGGGCGGTCGGAGACACTCTCCCGTTGCCCCAGCCACAGACTTCTCGCCCTTCTAAGGGGTGAGGCGGAAGGAGTACTGAACGTCAGCATCGACCTCCCCGAGCCAGAGCAGCTCATAGCGCGCATCTCGAGACCCTACACACGCAACAGAAGCACGGCAGAGTACGTCGAGGCGGCAATACTCGACGGGTACAAGAGGTTGTTGGCGCCATCGATAGCCACGGAGATGCGCAAGGAGGCCAAGACGAGAGCCGACAAGGAGGCCATAGAAGTCTTCAGGACCAACCTCAGGCAGCTACTCCTCGCGGCGCCGCTCGGACATCACAGAGTCCTTGCGCTGGACCCAGGATTTCGGACAGGGTGCAAGGTCGTCTGTCTTGACGAGAAGGGCGACATGCTGTGCCACTCGGTCATCTATCCACATCCGCCAGTCTCGAAGGTAGCGGAGGCGACGAAGATAGTCAGTGACCTCGTCAGCAAGTATCAGCTTGAGGCGGTCGCAATAGGTAATGGCACGGCGTCGAGGGAGACAGAGGCCTTCGTCAGGAGCCACCCGCAGGCCAAGGACCTACGTATCTTCGTCGTCTCTGAGGACGGGGCGTCAATCTACTCAGCGTCGGCGACGGCGCGGGAGGAGTTCCCGAACGAGGACGTGACAGTGCGAGGAGCAGTCTCGATAGGTCGGCGTCTCATCGACCCGCTGTCCGAACTCGTCAAGATAGACCCCAAGTCGCTCGGCGTCGGTCAGTATCAGCATGATGTCGATCAGACGATGCTCCACGATGCGCTCGACTCGGAGGTCGTCAACTGCGTCAATCAGGTCGGTGTCGATGTCAACACCGCCAGCCGTCATCTTCTCGCGTACGTCTCCGGGCTCAACGCACAGACGGCGCAGAACATCGTCGATTATCGTTCTGCCAACGGGGCGTTCGAGACGCGCAGCCAGTTGAAGAAAGTGCCGCGACTCGGGCCGAAGGCCTTTGAGCAGTGTGCGGGCTTCCTGCGGATACCTGGGGCGAAGAATCCGCTCGATGCGTCGGCAGTCCATCCCGAGCGTTATGACATAGTCTCTCGGATGGCGTCAGACCTCAAGTGCACAGTCTCGCAGCTCGTGGCCGACGCGACGCTGAGACAGCGCATAAAGCCGGAGAGCTACGTCAGTGCCGATGCGGGGCTCCCGACGATCAACGACATACTCGCCGAGCTCGAGAAGCCGGGTAGGGACCCGAGGCAGAGCATCGTAGATTTCGCCTTTGACGACACCGTCCACAGCATCGACGACCTCAGGGAGGGCATGATACTGCCGGGCATCGTCACGAACATCACAGCCTTTGGGGCCTTTGTCGATATAGGTGTCAAGACCGACGGCCTCGTCCATATCAGTGCCGTCTCGGACAAGTTCGTCAGAGACGTCGCCTCAGTCCTCGCGCTACATCAGCACGTCAGAGTCTCAGTCCTCTCGGTCGATAGGGAGCGGGGCAGGATATCGCTCTCGATGAAGGGTGTCCCGCAGACGTAGGGGGCGTTGATCATTTCGCGAATAATATACAAGAGGCTGGCCTACTAAAGCATAGTAGGTCAGCCTCTTTTGGATGTGTGTCTTGCTTCTCGGTGTCAGGTTAAGGTTTGCTTCAGTCGTTCGACGGGGCCTTCTTGTCTCTCTTCTTCCAGACGAACCATGCAGAAGCTATGGCGACCAAGGCGTGGATTAAGGTCAAGTCGTTTCGTGTCTCGTACCATGTCAGCGCACTTATCGAGCAACATTGGATAGTCGTCACGAGGACGCAGCCGATCAGTTTTTCAATAGTCGTCGACCAGAGGCTTATCCAGAGAGGTCTTGTATTCCAGGACGGCAGAAGAACCAGGCATACGCCGAGCAGAACTAGAGTTGCCATAGACCAGCAGAAACTATTGTCGTGGTCTTGGGCGACGGACTTGAGGGAGTTTCTTTCGTTGAATCTCTCGACTTCGAGCATGTTGGACCATTTTATGGGGTAGGCGTAGAACGAGTTGCCACGGACGCCAGCCAGAGTGCTGATCATCATTTCTGGTTCGGAGTAGGTGTAGATAATCTTCACGTCGCCTATCTCTGGCACCGTCGGGTCTCTGCCTATGTAGATACAGCAATCCTTCCCCTTATAGGCGACGACCTTAGCGCCGTCTGGCGAAATAGTCAGGGAGTCGTTGCCATTCGAGACTAGCGGTTTGGCGGGGTCGGTGTAGACCAAGACAGTGTCGCCGCCCCTGTGGACCCATACGGAACGGTCGTCGACGAATTCGCCTTTAGCTCTTTTGATCTCGGCAATCTTCTTGTTGAGTTCGGGCCATCCTGACCTGTCGATATCAATCTCAAGCCTTTTATTACCGTAGACATAATCCACGGCAGCGTTTTGTATTTCGTTGTAGCAAATCTCGCCAATCTTCTTTTTTTGCTCGTCGTTGAGTTCGTAGGCGCCGAAGGACACCTTGCTGGAGACATCGGTGGTGTTCACCTCCAGCAGCACATAGTTTCTCTTTTCCTCGGGGACGTCGTTTCCGAATGTTTTCTTGTCGAGATTGGATGTCCACGTCTTTACGTCCCTGTATCTCGTCACTTTACGTCCATGTCTATGCTTAGCTGAAGATGTTCTACTACCTACGTACTCCTTCACTTTGCACCATTGGTAGTAGTGGACATCTTTCCTTATGGCGATAGCGTCTTTCACGGCGCCTATGATAGTGTCTCGAGCGGGGCTTTCGGCCTTAGCCAAGCCAGTGGCGTAGACCAGTTTCCCCTCATATTGGGGATCTACGACGGATATGTCGTCCATTATGGATTTCTGCCCCTTTGTCGTGTATTCGAGTACGTCTGAGCTCGTGCTGGCGGCGAACAGTAGAAGTGCGAAGCCGAGGATTGGTATGCCGATGATGCGTATGCCTAGTCCGATGGCTGAAGTGAAGGAGCCCTGTTTTGCCATAATATGTTGTTTTGTAGTAGGTGAAAACTTGTGGGAATAAAGGTAGTGATAATAGTGCTATATGCAATTAGGAATTAGGAATGGTCGGTGTGGCGGAGTTATCAGAATCGTCAGAATCGTCGGAGTCGTCGGAATCGTCGGAGGAAGGCAGAGGATTTTAAGCCTCACACAGAGGGCACTGAGGCACAGAGGGGTCGCCTAGCGGCGACGGGGAGAGCACAGAGACAAGGGGAGAGGGCACGGAGGGGTCGCCTAACGGCGACGGAGAGAATACAGAGGGCGCATTCGGCGAAAGGGAAACGGAGAGGAGTAGGGGAGACATAGTGTTTTTAAGGCCTCACACAGAGGGCACGGAGGGCGAGCTGACGCTCGGGAGAGGACACAGAGGGCGCCTGCGGCGAAAGGGAACGGAGATGGCGGAAGGTTAACATAAGATGGGACAAGGCTAATATAGGTCTAACCAAATTAGGAATGAGGAATTAGTTGACGGAGTCGTCGGAATGGTCGGAGGGGCGGAGTCGTCGGAGGAAGGCAGAGGATTTTAAGGCCTCACACTGAGGGCACGGAGACACAGAGAGG
>JAFPZF010000023.1 GCA_017417385.1 Bacteroidales bacterium | reverse complement strand
TGAAGTACTCCCCGTCGCTATCCTTCGCCTTTACATATACATGATTACGAGGGTATCTAGAAATTAGATTTTTCAAGGCGCGCGAGCGCTTAGAACCGGAGTTTACTGTAGTAAATGAGGATTCTAAGCGTGAAGTGCAACGCGGAAATAAGCAATTTATAGATGACCTCGTATACTTGTCTTCGGCGGATTCCTGATTCCCCTCGCTCTCAAGAATCTCCGTTATCTTGCACTTCGTGCCCAGGAAGACCTCTATGAAGCCCTCCAATATCCCGAAGTTCGCCTTGTTCCTGAGCATCTTCTTCATCACCCAGTCGAACCTCACTAGGTCTCGTCTCTCGCCCGTCTCCATGTTCTTTTCTTTTACACCGCCGTAAAGATAATACTTTTCCCCTTCTCTTGTCCAATTTCCACCTTCTTCTCCCTCATTGCCCATTGTTCATTGCTCGTTCATAATTACTAATTGGGTGCTCTCTGTGCCCTCTGTGTGAGACTTATAATACTCCCCGTTCCCTCATTCCTCATTCCTCATTGCCTTAGCCTTGTATTAGCCCTTCCCCCTCTTATGTTAACTCCTCATTGCTCATTGCCCATTCCTAATTCCTAATTGCAAATTGCTCTCTGCCTTTTTTTGTTTTCTTGCTGGGCGTTGTCTATCTTTGCTACGTTTTATGTGGTCACACCATGGGTATTTTCATCGATAGGGGCAACCTTCTGTTCCGCGACGCCCGGCGTAAGAACTTCGTCGACAAGTCCGGCGTTATTGAGATTCTCAACGACAGTCTCGATTCCGAACAGCGCTTCGTGTGCGTCTCTCGCCCGCGTCGCTTCGGCAAGACGATGGCTGCCAAGATGATTTATGCCTACTACGATAGGTCCGACGACTCCCACTACCTCTTCGACGACCTCCAAATCTCACGCTCCGCCGATTACGAGACCTATCTCAACAAGTTCCCGACTATCTTCATCGACTGGAACCGCTTCTCCCGTTTTGACAAGACTGAAATCCTCGCCAAGGCGCAGAAGGAGATTGTTGAGGACCTCGCTAAGACCTACCCCTTCCTCTCTCAAAAATCCGACCTCTTCAGCGCTCTCGTCGAAATATACGAACATACTTCTCAGCGTTTCGTCCTCATCATCGACGAATGGGATATGCTAATCCGTGACGTCGACCTCGACACGCAGACGGCCTACGTCAACTTCCTCCGTAATATGTTCAAGTCCGACGCCGGCGCTCAGATATTTTCACTCGTCTACATGACGGGCATCCTCCCGATTATCAAGGTCGAGACCCAGTCTGCACTCAACAACTTCGTCGAATATAGCGTCGTCCGTCCTGCTAAGACCGCCCCTTTCTATGGCTTCGTCGAGTCCGAGGTCGAGAGCCTGTGCCTACAGCACAATATGAACCTCGCACTCATGAAGCACGCCTACGACGGCTATATCATCGGCGACCAACCTTCTGTTTTCAACCCCTACTCTGTTATAATGTCTCTCTCCGACGGCCGCTATGGCAGCCACTGGACTAATACTGCCGCCTTCTCGGCTATTGAGACTTATATCACGATCGACGCAGACAACGTCCGTGACAAGATCATCCGTATGCTCAACGGCGAAAGCGTCCGTGTCAAGGTCACCTCTTTCCGCAATGATATGAAGAATGTCGAGACTGCCGACGACGTGCTGACTCTGCTCGTCCACCTCGGCTATCTCTCCTACGACCCAGACTCCGAGATGGTCCGAATTCCTAACACCGAGGTCGCTGGCGAATTCGAGAACGCTGTCGCCGACGCCGACTGGAACGAGGTCTCTCGCGCTATCAAGAACTCTAACACTCTCCGTTGAGCGGGATTTGCACCCTTTCGTTTAAGCGAGAGCAATAGAGCTTGCTCTAATTGCAGAGCGGTAGAAAGGTCAGCGAAGCTAATCCCGCTCCATGGAGTATAAGCATCTGCGATGCGCTTTTCTTTCTCACTTCCTCGAGCGCCAACTCGCCCTCTGTGCTCTTAAAACACTTCCCTCATTCCTCATTGCGTGCAAGCCTTGCAAAGAATGAATCCTGCTCACCCATGCCGTAATTTTGCCCGTAAACGCTATTCGTCATGAGGAGAAAAAAGCTATCTTCGCTTCAAGGAGATTTCACGTATGGACTTCAATATGCTTTCGATATTTCTGCTGGCGTCGGCTATCACGCTGACTGCCTTGGCGTTATATATGCTATATCGTCGCCGCAATGCGAAAAGACGACGAGACGAAAAGGCTCGTATCCAGAACGAGCGCAAGGCGGAACTGCAACGCCGCCAGCACGAAGTCGCTCTCCTCGATGCCCGACGAGAGGCCTCTCTCCCGTCTCCTCTCTCTCCACAAGATGGCGAGGAGCAGGAGTCGACTCTTATCATGATTCTCTCCCCCTCGCCTATCGACACCCCGACTGCCCAACGGCTTTCCGACGCACTCGCATCTCGAGGCTTCCAATGGGTCAACGCCCTGGATATCGCCGACTACCTCTCCCCTACGACGAGATTGGAGGTCAAAGATGATGGCGCACGTCTCTTTTTCCGTAAGGCGGACGAGGTCTTCTCTGTCCTCGTGCCCTCCCTCGATGCTATCGACGAGACGCTCGCCCAACGTATCAAATGGTTCCTCTACGACTGTGGCGAACCTCGCTTTAACTCCTCCGGCGAGAATATCCGCTACAGCCGTCGCCCCCTCCCTGCTCCTGACTATTCTAAGTACGGCCCCGACACCTCTCCTATGAAGCCCACGCCCCGCTACGACGCCGACGCCAACTTCGACGAGGAGACGCTCGAGATTGCTAGGGAGATTCGAGACCGCATCGAGATCCTCAAGGCTAAGGGGCTCGCCGACATTGTCCTCCACGACTTGCTGTCCGACGTCATCCCGCCCCTCTCCCGTCTCGTCATAACGACCGACGGCCGTGTCCTCCTCGTGGACTATAAGAAGGAGGTTAAAATGACGCTCCTGCCTAAAATGGTATTGATTTTGTTCCTCCGTCACCCTGAAGGCATCCTCTTCAAGGACTTATCTAGCTACCGCGACGAGATGCTCAAGATCTACAACGCCCTATCTCCAGAGAACGACCCTATCCAGGTCGAGCAGAGTGTCCAGAGGCTCACGACACCGACCGACAACTCGATCAACGAGAAGTGCGCCCGCATCCGCGAGGCCTTCCTCAAGGTCGTCGACGACTCTATCGCCGCCAACTACTATGTCCGTGGCGCCCGCGCCCTCCCTAAGTCTATCTCCCTCGACCGCAACTTGCTGACTTGTGAACTATCTATCTGATTGTCCATGAAGCTACTATCGATATTCCTCGCCTCCATCGTCTTCCTCTTCTACTTCTTCCCCCTCGCCTCCGCTCAGTTGAGGTCTGCCGACGAGACGCGGATGATAGCCCTCTCCGTCTTCGGCGAGGGGTCCTCTCTCTCGCTCTCTGCCCGTCCCTACGGCGGTCTTATCCACGTCTACGACCGTGGCGACGGCGAAGGCTGGGTCATGGTCGCCGCCGACCGTCGTGGCCGCCCCGTCCTCGCCTATCGTGCCGAGGGTGAGTTCGCCCTCGACTCTATGAGCTTCCAGATTTTTACTATGGAGTACGCCCGCCAGATTGCTGACTCTAAGGTCCTCACGCCTCCCTCCGAGAAGCACTTCACACCCGTCACGCCTCTCATTAAGTCCCGCTGGGGACAGGATCGCCCCTTCTCCTCCGAGATCGAGCGCGTCGAGGGCATCGACATCCCGACGGGTTGCCTCGCCGCCGCTATCTCCCAACTGCTCTACTACTACCGCTTCCCGACCAAGGCTGTCTCCGTCCCGAAATATGTTGGCGACGACCAGCATTTCCACGCCGCACTCCCTTCCCTCCGCTTCGACTTCGCCAAGATGAAGCCTGAATACCCTCATAACAAGACTTCCTCACGCGACTCGGAGCTTGCCGTCGCTCGCCTCTATCGCTATGTCGGCAACGCTGTCAGGATGTCCTATGGTATCTACGGCTCCCATGCTGCCGACGATGGCGTCGAGGCGCTCGTCTCGGTCTTCGGCTTCGACGACGATATGCACTGTCTCATGAACGGCCCTCTCCTGCCCGCCGCTATCGAGGACGCTATCCATAGCGAGCTCGACGCCTCCCGCCCTGTCCTCATGTCGATTGGCGACGAACGTACTGTCGGCCACGCCTTTCTCTGCGACGGTAGCGACGCCTTCGGACTCTTCCATGCTAATCTCGGTTGGAGCGGTCATTGCGACGGATATATGAGGATGCAGGCGACTGCCGACAACTCTGTCTTCTGCAACTTCAGCGTCTTCGTCGGTGTCATGCCCGACGACGGCAAGCGTACGACGCAGCCCACCCTCACCCTCAGCCAGTCTGAGCAACGTGGCGACACGCTGTTCTTTACTGTCCGCAACGATAACGGCCGCAGCCGTGAGTTCGAGTTCTCCCTCGCCGAGCTGTCCGGCACCTCGCTCTCGGTCATCAAGAGTCCTGACTATCACCGCGCTCGCAAGTTTGGCCTCGCCTCGCTCTTCATTGGCGGCTACTTTGTCGAGCCCTCCGACTTCGCCAAGGCTGGCCTCGCCCCTGGCTCCCACCGTCTCTTCTTCGTCTGCCGCGAGGTCGGTGTCTCCAAGTCCGGCGAGTGGCATCTGATGCTCGGCGCCGACAAGCATCCCGTTGATGTCGTTATCGACGAGCCTCGCCTGACTGTCAAGAGCACCGAGCAGAAGGGCGACATGTTCTATCTGAGCGTCGTCAACCGTACTGGCACCGACGGCGTCTTCGACGTCTGCATCGGCCGTGCCGACAAGGATGGCAACCTCCTCAGCGGCTCGAATATCGACTTCCCCGACCTCCCCTTCAACAACGGCGTCGGCTATACTTTCAATACTAACGAGATCCCTCACGTCTTCGGCAAGAACGCCTCCGGCCTCGCCGTCTTCTCCCGCCTCCACGGCTCCCCCTGGCGCCTCTGCCTCGGCCCCTCCCGCCTCCCCTGACCCTTGCAAGCCTTGCAAAGAATGAATCCATTCCCCCTTTTCCTTAGCTTTGTGTATAACAATCTAAAACACTAAGGATATGAAGAATGTGTTGTTATTGTTGGCGGCGCTATGTGTGTTTGTTGGCGTTGCTAATGCTGAGGATTCTTATGTCGAATATCGTTTCCACAACTTGAGTTTGAAGGTACCTAAGTGTCTCAGTCTGAGGGGCGATCAGAACGTGGCTAACAAGATTGCTACGAAGATTACAGATGCGGTTTCGTTAAGCGATGAAAGGGTCGTATTCCAGCCTGTTGGGCTGAATTCGCAAGACCGTAAAGAGTACCTCGATGCGTCGTCTAAGTATTGCAGGGTTATATTGGAAAGGGTTTACGTTGACGACTTCTATACTGATGAAGAAATGAGGAATCTTAGGGAAGACGATGAGACGATGTATTACCTCAAGCAGGCGCAGAAGGAGGAAATAGAGCGCTGGTGGAAACTCAAGAAGATTGAAATGTCAGTCGCGTTCTTTCAGGATAAGCCCTGTCTGTTCTGTGGCTTCGTTAGAAGCGGATTGAATGGCGACGTGAGTGTCCAGATGCTGACGTTCTTTGAAGGTCACGACAAGTATGTGCTGACGTTGTCTTATCGTTTGTCCGAGGAGCATCTTTGGCGTGATGCCTTGTTCTCAATCAAGTGCTCCTTGAAGTATGAGAAGAGATAATCGCCTCTTCTCCCCCTTATATCTCCATCTTCACCCCGACCGACTCCATCCGTACCCCGACCGGCGGCGCCATCTTCCGGACTCTGACCCAGCCACCCTCTAGTCCCGCGGACCCGTATTCCGCACGCAGCCTCGCGACTATCCGCCCGACAACATGCTCGAGCAGGTGAGACGGCTTCGCCATCTCCTCCCTGACGACCTCGACGACTCCGACGTAGTTCAGCGCATCAGCTATGTCGTCGCTCTCCGCCGGCCGCGCCGCATCAACCCGCAGGTCTGCATCGACGATGAACTGGTTCCCGACGACTTGCTCCTCCGCAAAGCAGCCGTGGCGTGCATAGATCTCGAGATTCC
This sequence comes from Bacteroidales bacterium, assembly GCA_017417385.1. Lineage (GTDB taxonomy): Bacteria > Bacteroidota > Bacteroidia > Bacteroidales > Marinilabiliaceae > W3P20-009. Next base: position 43,200 of record JAFPZF010000023.1, on the reverse strand, counting down.
TTATTTCGATGGTGGCTGTCATTGTCCTCCGCTTTTACATGCTCCCATAGATGATGACCGCTATGCCCCCGAGTATCCCGAAGAGGCACAGTCCCTTGCGCAGTATGTTGTGCTCGTGGAAGAGTATCGCCGCAAGGGTGAACGAGATTATCGAGTTGCTCCTCCTTATCGGCGAGACGAGGGATATCAACGCGTCCTGATTGTCCAGCGCCCCATAGTAGAAGAAGTCCGCCGCTATGATGACGATGCCGATGAGCGGCATGCTCCAGTGGAAACTGAACGGCTCCCGCTCCCGCCCAGGGTACCACAGGATCCTCATGAGCGGAAGGGTCATCAGGAACTGATAGATGGAATAGTAGAAGAGGACGCTCATCCTCGGGATGTGTGCCTCAGCTATGATGTGCTTGTCAAACAGCGCCGAGCCCGCCCCGATGAGCGTGCCGAGGATTACTGACCATACCCACTTGTTGGCCCGGAAGTTGACGCCCTCCCGAGCACCGGCAAGGCTGAAGAGGAAGAAGAAAAGGAATGTCACGCACAGCCCCACCCACTGTATGGAGTTAGGCCGCTCCGCAAAGATGATGAGAGCCCCCATCAGCGTCCATATCGGCGCAGTAGCCCTGATTGGCGCGACTATCGAGAGCGGCAGGTTCTTGATGCCGAAATATACGAAGATCCACGACGAGAGGACTATCGCCGCCTTGATGACGAGCAGCATGTGGGCGTGCGCCTCTATCCCTGGGATGTAGAGGTCGGCCGTCGGCTCAAGGCCGCCCGTGGCTGATAATATCTTGAATGGGAGCAGCAGCAGGACTGAACTGAGCGTGCTTACTGCAAGGACCGGCAATACCGGATTGTTTCTGACTGAATACTTCCTGAGGACGTCGTAGAGACCCAGACAAACCGCCGAGATGAGGGCGAGTATGAACCACTGCATTTATTTCTTCTTCTTGACCGACTGTACTTTGCCGTTACGTATGATTTCTGTCTTATCCAGCTTACCCTTCGAGTCGTATATGTAGTGCTCGCCGTTCTGGAGGACTCCGTTCTGGAACTGTCCTTTATATTCGAGCCTCCCCTGCGCGTCGAAGAGTGTATATGTGCCGCTGCTCTTGAACTCCTTCCCGCTCGCCGGAACCTCCGCTATCGGCGTCTCCATCTGCTGGCTGCTCTGGAACTTGCCCTTCTCGTCATAGTGCCGCTGGAGGACTTTCTTCCCCTCCTCGTTATAGACGGTCAGGTCACCGCTGATCTTGCCCTTCGTCCACTCTCCCTCATACATCTTGTTGCCGTTCTCGTGATAATAGGTCTGCGTCCCCGTGCGCTTGCCGTCCTCGCCGTATGTGAATGTGCAGCTCTTGTTGCCGTTCGCATAGAAACGCTCATACTCGCCCTCCCAGTGGTCTACCTTCCATATTCCGCGCTCCATCTCCTTCCCGTCCGGATGATAGTATATCGCGAGGCCCTCGGCAACTCCCATGTTGAATGTGACGAGGCTCTTCCTGATGCTGTCCTTCGTCATCGTTATCCATTCGCCGTGCTTCTTCCCGTTGACGTAGTTGCCCTCATCGACCTTGCCGTTCTTGCCCTCTATTCTCCATCGTCCCTGCCTGATGCCGTTGACGGTCTGGTTGATGAGGGTGTCTGCCTTTGCCTCCTGGGCACTGGCGACGTCTCTCTGTCCGACTATGAGTGTGACGAGTATGAATAGTATGTAGCGCAGCGGTTGCATCGTTAATTGTCTTAAAGTGTTTAAAAACGAGCCAAAAATAGTAGTTACTTTGCAATAGACCAAGAGAACAGCCCTTTTTTTCTCAAAAACTGGGTCTTTCCTCTTTCTCACATCTCCCCCCTCCGTCTTTTATGACGAGCCGTCATTAACTTGTGACGAACGCACACCCTCAAACCCCTCCCGTACCGCTCTCTGCCTACATTTCTGGTACTTCTCAACAATCATTTTTTTTGAAAAATATGGGTGCGAGAACCACTGAAATGTCTTTAGAAATGTGCAGTTGAAAGAATTTTTTATAACTTTGCGAAATTCTTAGGGAATTAAGTATAGTGCGTCAGATAGCGTACATATTATTGCTAACTATTTTCATGTTGGCTGGCTGTAGCAGGACAGAGATGGAACCCGTGCATTCATCGGAGGCTCTGCGTGCTTACAATCTAGCTATGCAGTTCGACCTCGATGGCGCAAAGAGGCTCGTCTCTCAGGTCCGCAAGCCTCAAATCCCTGAAGACCAGACTATTTTCAACCCTGATATCGACGCCGACGCTCTCGTCGCTTGCATCGCCCTCTACCGTGGGCACTACACTCAGGCCGGCGAGATCGCCCGTCACGTCGTCGACGCTGTCAGCCGCGACAAGGACTCGGCTACCTACATCGGCCGCGAGATGGTCGCTGCAATGGAATATGTCCTCGGCGCCGTAGAATATCAGGATGGCAACATCTCGGACTCCTTCGCCCACCTACAGCAGAGTCTCAACGAGAGCCGCAAGGTCGGCTCGGTCGACATGCAGATTCAGGTGCCTCTCCTCCTCGGACAGATAGGCAGCGAGATAGGCAACATGGCAGGCGCCCTCGCACAGCTACGCAAGGTCGAGTCGATTGTCGACACCCTCGCCGACGGCAAGCTAACGGTCGACAGACGTCTCCGTATCCTGACCGAGTGCGCCAAGATAGCTATCAACATCTGCGACATCCGTCAGGCCGACCGTATGCTCGCCAAGTCTAGCCTCCTCTACGACAAGGCGGAGGACAACAACAAGATCTTCTACCTCGAACAGCTCGTCCGCTTCCGCTTCCTCTTCGACCAGTACTCGCAGGCTTCCTCGGCCCTCAACAGGCTCGAGATGCTTGTCCGCAAGAACAGGAAGAACCACAACATGACGGACGTCTACATCTTCCAGGGCCTCGCTCGTAGCCGAATGGGCGAGCTCGAATGGGCTGAGAAGTATCTCCACCTCGCCGACACGGCGACGCTCCAGATGCCTCTGACCGACAGCTGTCTCTATCACCTGCTCAAGGGTGAGACACAGCTCCTCGCTCGCAAACCAGCCGAGGCCTACAAGTCGCTCTTCCTCTACGCCCCAGCAGCAGTCCATACGCAGTTCCACGACTTCGTCACACGTGAGAGCCAGCGCTCTTACTATATAACGATGAACGAATACGAGAACGCCTACAACCTCATGGCCGAAGACCGCCGCCGCTCGGAGTCTCTCCAGAACGACATCTTCTCCTTCTCCGACCGCCAGCGAGATGAGGCGATACGCGAACAGGACGCTCAGCGTGAGACTGAGATTGTCGACCTCCGCAGCACTATCGAGCAGAGCCGCGAGAACGCACTGCTGACATACGGCATGATGGCGATTTCCTCAATCGTCGTCGGTGTCATCGTCTTCGTCTATGTCCGCCGACGGATGAAGAAGGCTGCTGCACAGGCAGACGAGCAGAATGTCGTCCTCCGCAACGAACTTGCCAACAGGCTCAAGGAGCTCGAGGAACGCACCGCCATGCTCAGCGCGACGAATATGCGTATCAGCGAGAGCATAGCCTACGCCGAGCATATCCAGCATTCGATGTCGCCCTCTCCAGAGGCCCTCAACGAATACCCGATATCCGGCTCCTTCATCTTCTATAGCCCTCTCGACGTCGTCAGCGGAGACTTCTTCTGGTTCACCCGCAAGGGCGAGAACCTTATCGTCTGCTGCGCCGACTGTACGGGCCACGGCGTCCCGGGCGCCTTCATGTCGATGATGGCCGTCACGATTATCAACGACATCTGCGACCGTATCACTGTCGAGCAGCCAGACCCTTCGAAGATGCTCGAGAAGCTCGACCAGACTCTCGTAGAGAACCTCGCTCACAACATGTCGCAGTCCGGCAACTCTAAGGACGGTCTCGACATCTCGATAGCCGTCCTCAACCTCGACACTCACGTGCTACAGATCGCTGCCGCACGCCGTCCTGTCATCATCGTGAACTCAATGACGTCCCAGACTATCAGGGACAGCAAGCGTAGCATCGGCGAGCGAGACCCTCGCGTCCGCTCCCGCGCCTTCGAGACTCATACGATTCAGATGAAGCCTGGCGACTGCTTCTATATGTACTCCGATGGGTACTCCGACCAGTTCGGCGGTCTCAACGGAGAGAAGATGAAAAACGGCAAGATCGAGAAGTTCCTCATGCAGATCCACGACGACGACATGGACGAGCAGTCACTGACTGTCCAGGAGCTCTTCACCCAGTGGAAGGGCGACTTCCCGCAGATCGACGACGTCCTCTTCATCGGCATCAAGGTCTAGCAGTCCGCTCGTAGAAAGTATTATGTATAGGTCCTGGGTCAGCACGACTCAGGACTCTTTTTACGTCCTCTCTGCAGAAAATGCTCTTTTGAGGGGTGGTGAAGATGACGGAGATGACAGCAGAAGTCGCATAATGTGGCAAAAAGTGAAAAGAGTTTAAAAATATTTAGAGGCGGGAAAGGCTGAGAAAAATGGATTATTTTTGTAGAGGGAAGTTCTATGAAGCCGCAGCGTGAGGGCGATAGCGTCATAGTGCTTTCAAGACAAGCTTAAGGGAAAGAATAATAGACGATTCAGATAAATCGATGAGTGAGCTATTACTGGAGGCGTTGATGCAGCTATTTGCGCTGCTGACGGACGTGAAGCACTCTGGAGCGGCAGAGGGATCCCGTAAGGTCGGTGAGTTCCTGTCATTCCAGTTCAACACGGACTATGTCACGAAGTATGTTCACTTGTACGAGTCCTACGTCGCACGATACCACACCGCAGCGCTCGCCGACAGCGGAGCCGACGAGGTCGCACTGCAGGTACAGACAGCGCGCAACTTCGACAGGCTACGGGCCATCTGCGAGAGCATCAACATGGAGATCGACACACGAGAGAAGGTGCTGCTCCTCTCGTCTATGCTCGGCTACATAGCGCGTCCAGACTACACCGAGGAGGAGGAGCAGTTCGTCGACCGCCTCGCCGACTGCCTCAGGATACCAGCGCAGGACTATTGGAACCTCAAGACGTTCACCATCCGCGAGCCGATGATGGTCGTCCAGAAGCAACGTCTCCTCTACATCAGCAACACGCCAGAGAAGAAGAACGCCGACACGAAACATATCTATGCGCGCGACTTCGGCGTCGAACTGTGGGTCCTCCACGTCGCGTGCACCAATTCCTTCTTTTTCAGATACAGCGGCGACCGCAACCTCTACCTGAGCGGCCATAAGATGGACGCCGGCAAGGTGTACCCGATAGAGCCGGGAGCAGTCCTCGGCACGTCCCACGTCAGGCCAGTGTATTTCGGCCACATAGCGGAGAAGTTCATCTCGAGGGAGGAGCGCGGCCGCATCTTGTATCACGCCAAGGACATCGAGTATAAGTTCTCTGACGACATCGTCGGTGTCCACGAGTTCAGCTTCGAGGGCAAGAGCGGACAGCTCGTCGGCATCATGGGCGGCTCGGGCAGCGGCAAGTCGACCCTGATGAACCTCATGTGCGGACGACTCAAGCCGACGCACGGCAGCATCGTCATCAACGGCTACGACCTCAACAACGAGCCGGAGAAGTTCGAGGGAGTCATAGGCTACGTCCCGCAGGACGACATGCTCAGCGAGGAGCTCACCGTCGAGCAGAACCTCTGGTTCAACGCCCAGCTGATATTCCGAGGCAAGAGCCGCGAGGAGAAGGCCGTCCTCGTCGAGAAGGCACTGGCAGACTTCGACCTGACGGAGGCGCGCGACCTGAGGGTCGGCAGCCCAGTCAACAAGATTATCAGTGGCGGACAGCGCAAACGACTCAACATAGCCCTCGAACTGATGAGGGAGCCGAGCATCTTGTTCGCCGACGAGCCGACGTCCGGTCTCTCCAGTTCCGACAGCGAGAAGGTCATGACCCTCCTGAAGCGACAGGTCCTCAAGGGAAAGCTCGTCATCATCAACATACATCAGCCGAGCAGCGACATCTACAAGCTTCTCGACAGGCTCATACTGATAGACCAGGGCGGATACGTCGTCTACAACGGCAACCCGATGAACGCCATCGTCTATTTCAAGCAGAAGGCGCACTACGTCAATGCCGAGGAGAGAGAGTGCTACAAGTGTGGCAACGTCAAGACCGAGCAGCCGCTGAGGATCATCGAGACGCGAATGGTCGACCCGAGTGGCAAGCTCATCAGGCGGAGGAAGGTCACGCCACAGGAGTGGTACAAGAGCTACAAGGACGAGATAGAGTCGAAGTTCGACTGGAAGAGCCGCAAGAACGTCCAGAGGGAGAAGCTCCCCAACAACCTCTGCCAGATACCGAGCCGGAGGAGCCAGATATGGACCTACATCTGCAGGGACGGACTCAAGAAACTCCACAACACACAGTACGTCATACTCAACCTGATAGAGGTTCCAATCCTCGCCCTGCTGCTCGCCTTCGCGACGCGCTACATAGGCGAGAGCGGAATCTACAGCCTCGCCGCCAATGACAACATCCCGACGTACCTGTTCATGTGCGTCGTCGTCGCCCTCTTCATGGGGCTCAACATATCGGCGGAGGAGATAATCAGGGACAAGCAGCTCCTGATGCGCGAGAGCTTTCTCGGGCTGAGCCGGACGGCGTATCTCGGCGCGAAGATAATGAACCTGTTGTTCATCTCGCTGGTCCAGACCATGATGCTCGTCAGCATCGGGCACGGAATACTGGGCATCGAGGGCATGTGGCTCGCACATACGGGCATACTGTTCACGGCCTACGCATGGGCGGTCCTGCTGGGACTCAACATCAGCAGCGGACTGAAGTCGCAGGTCGCGATATACATCACGATACCTCTCGTCCTCGTCCCACAGCTCCTCTTCAGCGGGACGATGGTCGACTACTCCAAGCTCCACCCGATGATAGGGCACAGGGAGTACGTCCCGGCAATCGGCGACATGATGACGAGCCGGTGGGCGTATGAGGCGATGGCGGTCGAGCAGTATCGCAACAACGCCTACGAGCGCAACTTCAACGCTGTCGAGGAGGAGAGGTCGCTTGCGTCGTACGTCCTCAACTCGTGGCTGCCGGAGATAGAGCAGGCAGAGAGGAGCGGACGGACGGCATTGGCGGAGAGCGAGGCGAGGAAGGTCGCCGAGGAGCTCGGAGTCAGCCTGTCGCGCAGCGAGAAGGCCGTCGGGGCAGTAGGCAAGCTCAAGGCGGAGGCGCAGGCGAGGTACAACAAGGCGACGGAGGAGAGAGACAAGATCTCCGTCGAGATGGCGGAGCGCCTAGGCGGAGTCGAGGCGCTGGCTAGACTCAAGCATGAGAGCACTAACGATGCGCTGACGAGCCTCGTCACGCGGAGAGACCAGTATACATACATCTCAGTCTACGACGACAAGATGGTGCGTCGCCGTCAGCCGATATATCAGGAGCCGACGAGCGAGTGGGGCAGGGCACAGCTGTATGCGCCTGTCAAGAAGATATTCGGCATGAAGGTCGAGACGCCGCTGTTCAACTGCTGCGTGATGTGGCTGAGCGTCTTCCTCCTCTACGTGACGCTGTACTTCGATCTTCTGAGGAAAGCCTTGGACTACATCGATGGTATCAGGAAGAGACAGCTCAACAGGCGGATAGAGAAACTCCGTTCGCGATAGCGGGAGAAGGGAAGAAGGAAGGGAAGACGGGGAAACGAAAAAACTTGCGAGTGAGAGTTATTTGGAACAAGTTTATCGACTACCTGAAACGGCACAAGGCAGTAGTAGTGCCAGTCCTGGTCGTGCTCATCTTGCTGTGCATGGCGGGAAATGCGTTCGCATTCGTTATCGATGAGTATTTTAAGAACGGGACAGTAGCCAGCTGGTTGCGGGTGCTCTTCTTATTCCTACCCATGGGACTCTGGGGGGTATGGTTAGCAATTTCATCTGAAGGCACCCGGGAGAACATACTCCTAATTGTTGTCGCCCCTGTTCGTTTTTTTGCCATTTTTCTTCCTGGAGACCGCTATATGCAGAAGGCGTCTCTGAATAGTGAGTCGGTGTGGAAGATAGCAGTGGTAAGAGCAAAAGAATCAGAACGGGGCGGGCATCAGCGATCGCGACATTCCTATTATTATTTGGACAACGAGAAAGGTTGTCATAGTTGCGTGCCCAGTTTCTATAGTAGCATAAAGGAGGGCGACACGCTGATAGTCCGGCGTTCCGTCCGCTATCCGAAGGTGATGGACGTCGTGAAGGTGAAGCCACCGCATTACGAAATCGAGAAATACAGGGTGCCCCAGCTACTCATCGACGGGGAGACACAGCCGAAGCCGCCGTATAACGCATTTACGGAGGGACATACGGCGGAGCTCCTACGGAAGTCGCACAGGGCTGTCGGGAGGGTCTATGAGAAGCTGGACGACGAGTATTACAGGCACATCGTGAGGGTCGGAGTCGACTCGGCGCATACGACGGGGCATGAGTTCGAGGAGACGGACTGGCGGTATGCCAAGATATACAAGCGGATAGAGGTCGGTGACAGAGTGATATTGGACGTGTCGGACGTCGCGACGGAGGTGAACAGAGTCGTATGTTGGCAGCCGACGGAGGAGGACATAGCGGGGATGGAGGAGTATGAGGTGGTGAAGGACTGCAGCGACTTCCTGCCGAACAGGGAGAAGGGGTATATGCACGAGTCGCACAAGCGGACGGGAGTCGTATATGACAAGTATCGTGACACGAAGGTCGGGGCGTATCTCGAGGTCGGGATAGACAGGCATCACGTGAGGACCCACGTGTTCAGGACGTTTGACAAGAAGGAGATGGAGACGTACAAAAAGGTGGAAGTCGGCGACACGGTGATAGTGAGGGTCTCGGACATGTTGCCGCAGCTGAACAGCGTGATGACGTGGAAGCCGACGCGGGAGGAGATAGAGAAGTATAGACAGCCAGTGAAGCTGGTCGAGAAGAACTGGTAAAGGGGGAGAAGCCTTTAGGAACAAATCGATATAAAAAGGAAAGCCATCGGTCGGTGCGGTAAGCGCGGGCCGATGGCTATTTTTATGGGAGAGGTGGGGAGAGGAAGGACCTATCCGAACATTTTTGTCATGCACTTGTAAGCATCGTACATGACGCAATCGTCAAACTGCTCAGCTATATCTGTGTTGCCGTCATTGTCCGTAAAGGAAAGACAGCCATCCGAAGAGACAATCACACTCTTGACAAAGACGCCATCCAACAGTACCGGCGTGCCAATCAAGAGGTTTGAAGATGCGATATTGACTATACAGCCATAAAGTCGGCTCCACAGGAGCGACAGTTCGTCATCTATGTCGATTAATATTGATACGTTCATCAGCCAAATGATAGGACTGCAAAGATACATGCAATCCTGCAAATGGCATCAAAAGTCACTGTTAGAAAAGCGAACGGCAAGACCTATTGCTTTTCCAAGAAGAGGCGGAACTGCATTGCCAATCTGAACTAGCTGTTTGTTTTTCGTCCCCATAAAGATGAAATCATCTGGGAAAGACTGTAGACGGGCCATTTCTCTTGCAGTCAAGACCCGAGGAAGTTTAGGGTGAATGTTGACACCACCATGGTTTTCCTTTATAGTACAAGAGGCCTCATTCCAAGGACACTTCTTCCATGCATCAGAATAACCCTTGTAGAGACTTGCACCTTCAGGCAAGGCGAGCATACGAGCAGCCATTTCGGGAGTGTGCTTAGTCGGGACATGGTTGAACGGAACGTCTTCCGGGTGATTCATCAAGTCCCCAATCGCTTGTCCCGTCGTCACGTAATCAGAAGGGGAGAGAAAAGGTTTCGGATGATAGTTCTTGAGCCCAATCCTATTGCCAATAAAGATAACTCTCTCACGCTTTTGAGGGGTCGAATAGTCGGCAGCGCAAAGGACAGTCACGTTCATTTCGTAGCCGATCTCCTTGTAATCATCAATAATCTTTTGCTCGACGGCACCGCCGAGCATACTACGGAGGCCTTTGACATTCTCGCAAACGACAAAATCGGGTTGTAGATTCTTCACAATCTCGAGCATTTCGAGGTATAGAGAGTTACGCGGGTCGTCAACAATTCTATTACCTGCCATACTGAACCCTTGACAAGGGAAGCCACCTGCAACAACATTCAGACGTCTACCTGCGAGTTCTTTGTTCACAGTGTCGTAAAAGCGCTTCTTGACGGATTCATCCTTAATGTCTCCGAACACAAAAGGATGATTGAAGTTGCGGCGGTATGTCTGACCAGCCTCCTCGAACCAGTCAAGACCACAAACGCCATGAAGACCAGCCATTTCAAAGCCCTTGCTCAGTCCACCCGCTCCACAAAAAAGGTCGACAAAAGTCATGTTGGAGGGAGAAGGTTGAGACCATTGAGGAAATATGTCCGCCCAATTGACAACATCAGTTTGCTTCTTGACGTAGTTGATATGCCTATTCGCAACCTCCTCGCCGAACAAAGTGGCTTCAACCTGCCTAGATTTATTACGAAGCTGGTCGATGTTTGCATCGAAATACGCCTTATCAATACGATAAGTGTTGTTGGCCTTTATAGAGCTTATGGAGCCCGAAGCGACCATACGGCGAGTAGCCTTCAGGGTCAGTCCGAGCATGCTTGCCACCTCAGCAAGCGAGTATGTGTTATTGTCATTCATGAATTACGCTTTTTATAGTCGGGATACAATTTACCAAGCACATAATCGACAGACTCCTTGCTGATCCTCACAGCGCAACGGATACGGTATTCAACAGGGTCATACTGGTAGCAGCCGACGCAACCTAATGTGTCAGTATAGTTCTCATCACCCTCGTAGAAAGAATAAGGGTTACCTTCAATGTTGCGTGCGTCCCAACGTTTATCAGTGTGCTTGCAGTTCTTGCAAATCTGCCGCTTAATGTCGTTAGCGGCCTTGCAGAGAGGCTGGAAGTCTTCAGGTTTTTGAGTGGACTGGTCAGAGACGCGCATGTCATTTTTTCGTCCGTCCTTGTGATCCACTTCTATCGTGGTATTCTCAGAGGAGCCACGGACACCAAGCATGACACACTTGCGCTGACGGATAGCATCTTGGATATCCTTACGGATAGCCTGATTAAAATGCTCTTTGTCGTTGAATCCGATCAAGCGAATGCTGTCAATCCTATTACCAGTACGTTGTACTTCTACTTTGTATTTCTTCTGGAGAGCAGAAGACTTTCTGCCCCAGCTCCACCCATTACCAAGAGCAAGGCTCTTATACTTGCCAACAAATTCTGTCGCATTGACCCAGCGACTCTCGCCTTTCTCGTCTGGCTGAGCTAATTCAAGAAACAATTCAATCAAACTCATAACCTATTCCTCCTTGCGAAAAACAAACACGTACTCATGTTTAAAAAGGAAATTGCCATTGCGGAGAGCGCGATAGCGCCAAAGCCCCTCCTGTCCAATCTTTGCCCTGTTGCCAACAATGTCTTTGACGACTATACCTTTCAGAGAAAGTTTGAAGTTCTTTTTAAGCGCATACATGAGGTAGAATCCAAGTGGGATTACCTCTCCGTTCTTGTAGACATCACCTATGACCAAAACAAGATGCTTCTTCTTTTTCAAGAAGGAGTAGACGCGACCGACAGCCTCAACGAACTTATTGATGAACTCACACTTATCGGAAATGGCAGACAAGTCCTCTGGGCGGTCGGTAAACTTGATTATGTCCATATATGGAGGGTGCGCAATAATTAAGTCAAGTTTGTGCTTACCAAGAGCAGTGAGGTCCTGCTCTATGAGAGAGGTCGCCGCGACAGAAGTGATGTCACAATTATGAATAAAGAAGCCTATGCAAGACGAGTCAGTCATCTTGCCATTAACAAAATCAATAACCTCAGTATTAATATCGAAGCCGATGTAGTTTCGGTTTAGGCTCTCGCACTCAAAAAGAGCCGTACCGCTGCCCATAAAAAGATCAGCCAAGACGTCACCTTCGTCGGTATAGCGACGAATCATCTGGTTGGGCACCTGAGGGGCGAAGTTGCCGTGATAGAAATTGGAGTGTTTACCGCCTTTAGCACGCGGGCCTATTAGCCAAAGACTATCAACATTTATGTCAGCCTCTCGCCATTGTCTGCTGTCTAAAGCCATAGTTGTCGCTTTAAGGCAAGACAACGAACAAGAGACATCAGAATGTTCTTGTTTGTCATACTCTGCTGATTAGGCGAGTGCTCTTAAACGACTCACGAGCAACGGCAAGGCACAAAAAGCGGCGTGGACATTTCTTATCCACGCCTTGAGGCCCTGAGATTGCCCGTGAATGTCGATAAGTCACGTCCACGCCTAAGCGCAGACGCTTGCTGACTTACTCATCGACATTCACTACTTAAAATTTCTCAGGTTTCAAGGCAGTGTCGAATAAATAGCAAACGCTAAGTATACTATGCTATGTAGTTAAAGTTGTTATGTCTGTTTCGTGTTACTATGTTTTGTTTGTCATGCTAAGGTAGTGATTTAACATGATAAATCAATCTAAAAAGATATTGAGTTTCAAAAAAGGATGGCGACAGAGGATGAACTGTACCAAAACAAACAATGTAGAAGGCGAGACGTGGGTGGTGGGAAGGGGAAAAGTATTATCTTTACGGCGAGTAAACGACAAGGATATGGAGAAAGGCGAGAGACGTGACCTAGTGAGGTTCGACTGGGCGATGAAGAAGATGCTCAGGAACAAGGCGAACTTCGGGATATTGGAGGGCTTCATAGAGGTCTTCCTGGGCAAGAAGTGCAAGATAACAGAGATTCTTGAGAGCGAGGGAAATCAGGAATCCGCCGAAGATAAATTTAATAGGGTCGATATAAAGGCGAAGGACAGCGACGGGGAGTACTTCATAGTCGAGGTGCAGACGACGAGGTACACATATTATTTTGAGAGAGTTCTGTATGGGGTCTCGAAGGCCATCACGGAACAGATGGGAGCCGGGAAGAAGTATGGAGACATCAAGCAAGTGTACTCCATCTCGATAGTTTATTACGACCTCGGTAAGGGGGTGGACTACTTCTACGAGGCCAAGACGGACTTCATAGGGGTGCATGAAGGTGACGTACTGAAGCTGTCGAGGAGGGAAGAGTTGACGACGGAGAAGATAAACGGAGGGGACAAGAGGAAGTTCAAATATGTAGATAAGCTGGCGAGCGATATATTCCCGAAGTACTACCTGATAAGGATAAACGGATTCCATAACGTCGTCCGGAATGCCATGGACGAGTGGATGAAGTTTTTGAAGGACAACAGCATAAAGGCAGACACGAAGGTGCCTGGACTCGTGCAGGCGAAGGATCAGTTGGCAGTGGACAGGATGACGCCTGCGGAGAAGTCGGTCTATCGCAGACATCTAGACGCCCTCGACATGGAGCAGAACGTCGCGATAAATTACAAGGAAGATGGAAGGGAAGAAGGAAGGATAGAAGGAAGAAGAGAGGGATTGATAGAAGGAGAGAAGAGGGGGATGGAGAAGGGGAAAAAAGAGGGCCTTGAGGAAGGAGAGAAAAATGGAGAAAAGAAGAAGGCAATGGAGATGGCGAAGGTGTTGAAGGAGAGGGGAGTGGAGATAGAGACGATAGAAGTAGCGAGTGGGTTGACAAGGGATGAGATAGAGAGACTGTAGGATTAGTCAATATAAAAAGGAAAGCCATCGGTCGATGCGGGAGCGCGGCCGATGGCTATTTTTATGGGAGAGGGGGGAGAGGAAGAGGGACGAGGAGGGGTAGAAAAAGAGAGAAAGGGAAGCCGGAGCCACCCTTTCTCGGATACTGTGAATTGCCTTAGGAAATTACTTCTTAGTGGCAGCAGCCTCAGCCTTAGCGGCGGAGACGGCAGCACGTGTCATCTTGACAGCTGCGACGACAGTGCTCTTAGCGTTGAGGATCTCGAGGTTGTCGTAGTGGAGGCTACCGACCTTGATAACCTGACCGAGACCGAGGTTGGTGATGTCGACCTCGAGGATGTCAGGGAGGTTAGCCGGAAGACCCTTGACGTTGAGCTTACGCATCTCGACCTGGAGCTTACCGCCGGCCTTAACGCCTTCGCTGTTACCGACGATCTTGAGAGGCACACCGATGGTGACTGGTTTGTCGTCGAAGATCTCCTGGAAGTCGACGTGGAGGATGTTGCCCGAGATTGGGTGGAACTGGATGTCCTTGAGGACAGCCTTCTTGGTAGCGCCATCGACGTTGAGGTTGACGATGTAGATGTTAGGGGTGTAGATTAGGCCCTTGAAGTCCTTCTCAGGAACAGAGAAGACGATTTCGTCCTTACCACCATAGACTACGCAAGGGACGAGGCCCTCGCGGCGGAGCTGCTTAGCGAGCTTCTTGCCGCCGATCTCACGCTTTGTGCCGTTAATGTCAAATGTCTGCATTTGCTTTTGTGTTACTCAATTAAGTAAATTATCTCCCATCACACAGCCCCGAATGGGGTATGAAATGCGGCACAAAGTTAGGAATAATTTGTGAGAAACAGGCATCATGGGGAATAGTTTTTGCAATTAGGAATTAGCAATGGGCGATTAGCGATGGGGAATGAGGGAGAGGACGTTAACATAAGAGGGGACAGGTCTAATAGAGGGCTAACCAAATCAGGAATGAGGAAAGAGCAAATGGGGATGAGGGGGAGTAAGGCGGAGACAGAATAAAACTGCCGTAACAGATGATTTGAGGTGTAGGACAAAGGGAAAATGATTAAATTTGCGGAATAGAAACGAAACGAAAGAAAGAATAACTAAAGAAATATGGAGAAGAGGAACTTAGACACGATATGCGTACAGGGCGGATGGGCGCCGAAGAACGGCGAGAGCAGAGTACTGCCGATCATCCAGAGCACTACGTTCAAGTATGACAGCAGCGAGGACATGGCGGATCTCTTTGACCTGAAGAAGGAGGGCTATTTCTACACGAGGCTTGCCAACCCGACGAACGATGCAGTCGCGTCTAAGATAAATGCGCTGGAGGGGGGCGTCGGATGCGTCTTGACGTCTTCAGGACAGGCGGCGAACTTCTATGCAGTGTTCAACATCTGCGAGGCGGGCGACCATTTCATCACGACGAACAGCATATATGGAGGAACGTTCAACCTCTTTGGAGTCACGATGAAGAAGCTCGGAATCGAGTGCACATTCATAGACCCGGAGTGGGACGACGCGCGGATAGAGGCGGCGTTCAGGCCGAACACGAAGTGCTTCTTTGGCGAGACCATCTCGAACCCGGGATGTGCAGTGTTTGACATCGAGAGGTTTGCGAAGATGGCGCACAAGCATGGCGTCCCGTTAATCGTCGATAACACATTTGCCACGCCAATCAACTGCAGGCCGTTCGAGTGGGGTGCGGACATAGTGACACACTCGACGACGAAGTATATGGACGGGCATGCGACGCAGGTCGGAGGAGCCGTCGTCGATAGTGGGAACTTCGACTGGGAGAAGCAGGCGGACAAGTTCCCTGGATTGACGAAGCCAGACGAGAGCTATCATGGCCTGACGTACACCAAGGCGTTTGGTAAGAAGGCGTACACGACGAAGCTCGTCTCTCAGCTGATGAGGGATCTCGGGTCGATACCGGCGCCGCAGAACTCATTCCTCTTGAACCTCGGACTCGAGACCTTGCACCTCAGGATGCAGAGACACTGCGAGAACGCGCAGAAAGTAGCGGAGTGGCTAGAGGCGAATCCGAAAGTAGCGTGGGTCAACTATGCAGGATTGAAGAGCTCGCCATATCATCAGTTGGCGGAGAAGTATCTCCCGAACGGGACGTGCGGCGTCATAGCGTTCGGGCTGAAGGGCAGTCGTGAGGATGCGATAAAGTTCATGGACAAGCTACAGTTCGTCGCCATCGTGACGCACGTAGCCGATGCGCGCACATGCGTCCTGCATCCGGCGAGCCACACGCACAGACAGCTAAGCGACGAGCAGCTGAAGGAGGCGGGGATAGCGCCGGACCTCATAAGGCTGTCGGTCGGGATAGAGAACGTCTCGGACATAATAGCCGACATAGCGCAGGCTATGGGAGACAAATAGGAGGAAAAGTATGAAGGTCGTCCACATAAACAAGACAGAAGGCGGCGGCGGAGCGGCAGTTGCGGCGCGGAGACTTCATGAGGGGCTATTGAAGGCAGGGATAGAGTCTTCGATGCTTGTCGAGAAGGGAAGTCGGAACAAGGGGCGTCATATAGACAGCCTTAGTGGGGGCCTATTCAGCAATGTGGCGGCGTTCTGTAGGTTTGTGTCGGAGCGGCTGTATCTGTTGCCCAAGGAGCGGTCGTCGCGGATGAGGTATAACTTCTCGGTGGCGAACGTCGGGGTCGATATCTCGACACATCCGCTGGTACGGGAGGCGGACATCATCCACCTACACTGGATAAACCAGGGGTTCCTGTCGCTCGGGAGCCTATCCAAGCTATTCGCGCTCGGGAAGCCCATATTCTGGACGCTGCATGACATGTGGTCGTTCACGGGGGGCTGTCATTATGCGGGGACGTGTCTAGAGTACACAGAGCACTGCGGATTCTGCCCGTTCCTAAGGACGCCAGAGAAGGCCGACCTCTCGTATAAAGGATTTCTGCAGAAGAGGGAAGTATACGGCGACGTAGATCTGACAGCGGTGGCGTGCAGCAACTGGCTCGGGTCTTGTGCGACAAGTTCGGCGCTACTCAGGAAGAAGAAGTGCATAACCATCCCTAACCCGATAGACACGAAAGTGTTCCGGCCGATGGACAAGAACGAGGCGCGGAAGGAGCTCGGGCTACCGACCGACAAGAAGCTGCTACTCTTCGGAGCGGCGTCGGTCAGTGACACGCGAAAAGGATATCGGTTCCTGCTCGAGGCCTTGAGAATCATATCCGACAGTTTCCCGATGATAGCCAAGCAGATAGAGCTGGTAGTCTTCGGGCGGGTGAAGGGACAGCTGAACGAAGACAATCATAACTTCAAGACCCATCATCTAGACTTCATCAGTTCGACGGAGACACTCGTCAAGCTATACAATGCGGCGGACGTCTTCGTACTGCCGAGCCTGCAGGACAACCTGCCGAACACAGTCGTCGAGAGCATGTCATGCGGGACGCCAGTCGTCGGATTTCGGACGGGCGGAGCGCCGGAGATGGTCGTACACGAGAAGACAGGCTACCTGGCGGAGGTGAAGAACGCGCTATCGCTGGCTGGCGGGATATGCTCGCTACTGATGAGCCATACGGCATCGCACCAGCAGGAGATCAGTGAGCATGCGGCGAGCCTGTACAGCGAGGAGGTAGTGATCCCGCAGTTCGTCAAGGCATACGAGGAGGCTCTGAAGCGATGAGAGGCGTCTCGGTCATCACAGTATGCAGGAATGCCGAGGCGACGATAGGGCGGACGATAGAGTCAGTCTCTCGTCAGACGGCGAGGGGGGAGATAGAGTACATAGTCGTCGACGGGCTGTCAGGCGACGGGACGGTAGGCATAGTACGAGATGCGGAGACTCGGGGAAAACTTGAGGGAGTCGAGGTGAGAGTCGTCAGTGAGCGGGACACGGGGATATATGACGCGATGAACAAGGGACTCAGGATGGCGACGGGGGAGTATGTATGGTTCGTAAATGCCGGGGACGAGATAGCCGAGGCGGACACCGTCGAGAAGATGCTGAAAGGATGGCGAGGGGCAGACGTCTTGTATGGCGACACCCTAATAGTCGATGATGATGGGCGGGCGATAGGCCAGCGACGGCTATCACCGCCGGAGGAGCTGACATGGAGGAGTTTCAGGAGGGGGATGCTCGTGAGCCATCAGTCGTTCGTAGCACGGCGGGAGTTGTGTCCCGAGTATGACACACAATACAAGTATTCGGCAGACTTCGACTGGTGCGTAAAGATATTGAAGAAGGCGGGGAAGGTCGCTAATACACGGATGACGCTGTCGAGGTTTCTTGACGGGGGAATGACGAAGCATCACATAGCGGAGGGGCTCAAGGAGCGATTCAGGATAATGACGGGGCATTATGGCATAGTCAAGACAGTCTGGAGCCACATACCGATAGCAGTGAAGTTCTTCTGGTTCTGGATTACTAAGGGGTGGTTTTAGAGGGGGAAGAGAAGACAAAAGTAGTCGTAATACTTCTCACGGCATACGGGCATTACGGGGAGAAATAAGAGCCGGGGACATCAAAACAGAGGTCGACAAGCCTTGGAATCATCGACACGACGCAGAAACAGGAGGAGAAAAGAAACAGGGAAAAGGAATGGAAAGGTTGAAGAAGATAGGAGGATTCAGGAATATCATTTACACGCGGAAGTTCCTCACGCTGATGCTCGTGATAGCAGCGTGTGCCTTTGGGGCGTTGCTGTGGCAGGCGTGGCGGCTGATAGGAGATGTCGAGGCGTTCCGGAAGCGCGAGGCGCAGTCGGTCACGATATTGTGTAATACGACGAGGGCGTTGAAGGATCAGCCGGAGTATGACATAGACCGTCTACCTCGGATGAGGCGGGACTCGCTCGTCCAGTTGTGCAAGCAGTTGGCGACTTCTCTCGACACATATAACGAAGTGGCGCAGGACGTCATGATAGCGAACGACTACGTACCGGTGCTCGTAGTCGACGAGAGGGACTCGATAGTGAACTGGCGCAATCTGCCGGACGAGGAGATGGGGTATGAGGAGATGACGAAGTTGTTCAAGGAGATCAAGGCGTTGAACAGGGACACGCTGATGGTGAACCTCGGCAACGGGCAGTGGCAGACAATCTATTATGGAGAGACGCTGCTGACGTCGAGACTGAAGTACGTCACGGCGTTGCAGGTGATGCTGATAGTGATGTTCCTATCGATAGTGTATATGGCGTTGACGAGGGCGAGGCGGCGAGAGCGTGACACGCTGTGGAAGGGACTGGCGCTAGAGACGGCGCATCAGCTCGGGACGCCTATCAGTGCACTCGGTGCGTGGAGGGACGTATTGCAGACAGGGCTCATAACGTCGACCGAAGAAGTCGCGACAGAGATGACGTATGACATAGACAGACTACAATCAGTTGCGGAACGATTCTCGAAGATAGGCAGTACGCCGGACATGTCTACCACGCCGATAGACGACGACCTGCAGTACGTCTATAACTACCTGAGGAGCAGGCTGTCTAAGAGTGTAACGTTAGGGCTCGACATAGCGGCACCCGGGTTGCCAGTCAGGCATGAGCCGACGTTGATACGGTGGGCAGTCGAGAACATCTGCAAGAATGCGGCGGACGCCATAAGCGGGACGGGGTCGATAACAGTACGGCAGAGTGCGGACGAGAAGAACGTCATAGTAGACATAATAGACACGGGCAAGGGGATGGACAACAAGACGCGCAAGCACATCTTTGATGCCGGATACACGACGAAGACGCGAGGATGGGGTATAGGCTTGGCACTCGTCAAGAGGATAATCACAGAGTATCATAAGGGGAAAGTGTATGTCGCGGCGAGCAAGATAGGAGAAGGGACGACATTCAGAATAGAGTTGCCGAGACGATAAAAAGACTCCGGTACACTCCGGCATCCAAGGCCCAGTGCACAAGGAAAAAAGAAATTTCTAGAAATCCCCTAGTATAGAGGGAAAGCCAAGAAGGACGGCATACAGAAACTCTCGCCTCGTAGGGAACGAGACGAGAGGGGGAATACCGTTTAGCAAGGAATACTAGTCTAATTCAGCTTTAATCTCACTCTTGTACTGCCAGAGGTTCTTGCCGCTGGAGCGTGGGCATACAATAATCTGAGAGCCACGTTCGGCGACGATATAATCACGGAGCCCCTCGACAATGCAGGTCTTATTGCTTTCGAGGTGGATAAGACAGCCGTCGGAGTCCTTGAGCATAGCGTTGCCGCTGACGATAGCGTTGCCGCGGGCGTCCTTGCCAGCCTGCTCGTAGATAGAGTCCCAGCTGCCGAGATCGCTCCAGACAGCGTCGGTCAGACAGACGGCGACGTTGCGGGCCTTCTCCATGATGCCGTAGTCGATAGAGATATTCTCGACCTCCTCGTAAACACTACGGATAGCGTCTGGAGTCCAGTGGGAAGTCGGGATAGTATCGAGGGAGTTGAACTGGCGGGAGAGGACGGGGAGGAACTCGTCGAGGGCGGCGTTGATAGCGGAGAGACGCCACACAAAGACGCCGCTATTCCAGCAGAAGTCGCCGCACTCGTAGAAGGTGACAGCCATCTCCATATTCGGTTTCTCGGTGAAAGTCTTGACGGCGTTGATACCGTTGCCGACCTCGTCGCCCACCTGGATATAGCCGAAGCCAGTATCTGGGCGGAAGGCGCGGACGCCGATAGCGAGGAGGACCTCGTTGGAGGCGGCGTAGTCGCAAGCCTGAGAGACGCTAGAGATAAAGACGTCGTCGTTGATAATAAGGTGGTCGGCAGGGGTAGCAATCATGATAGCGTCCTGACGTTTCTGCCGGATAAAAGTAGCGGCGTAGGCTATGCACGCCGAGGTGTTGCGCTTGAAAGGTTCGAGGAGAAAGTTTTCAGCGGGGACATCGGGGAGCTGACTTTTAGCTATCTCGGCGTAGTCGGCGAGAGTGACGACGACGATGCGGTCTGGGGGGCAGATACGTCTGAATCGGTCGTAGGTCAGCTGGAGCATAGTCTTGCCGAGGCCAGCGAGGTCCACAAACTGCTTAGGCATACGGACCTGGCTGAGGGGCCAGAGGCGAGAGCCGGAGCCGCCGGCCATTATGACGCAATATATATTATCGTTCATATTTAGGTCAATAGTATTCAAAAGCGGAAATGATAATGTGTTTATGAGGTTCCCATAGTCAACCTCTGAATACAAAAGTAATGAAAAATGGTCGTTATTGAAATTCTGAAGGGAGGTGTTTTTTAGCATAAGAAGCGGAGCGTCGACGGAAGAGGCCGAGGAGAGAGGCGGACCGAGCGAGGAAAGACGTCAAGAGGAGGAGTGGAAGAATCCCGAAAAGGAGTAATTTTGGGGTGGAGAATCAAACAAAAAGGAAACAAGCAAACGGCATAAAGAATATGGCGGACAGACAAAACATAGCCGGAAACATGTCGAGGGTGACAGCATTTGGGATAGCAGTCGGATTGGCAGCGATAACGCTGATCCCTTACCTCATTTGGGAGGAGGAGCGGAGCCTGATACTCGCTCACGAAGTCGAGGGGGAAGTCGTCGAGATGAGCGACATAACGAGGATAGACCCGACGATGGAGGGGAAAGTCGTGCATGCAGTAGGAGTAGCGAAGGCCGAGAGCCAGGTAATGGAGCGCGACCTCGGGCTGACAGTCGATGCCATAGCAGTCTGCAAGAAAGTGAGATACAGGCAGTGGCGGATAAAGGAAGACAGCAGGAGGGGAGCCCTCGGGAGGTATTACGAGTACAGCGTCGATGGGGAGGCGTGGGAGAGCGAGAGAATGCCGGGGATAGACGAGGTGGACCTCGGCGTTGGCGACGAGATAGACGAGGAGAGCGTCAAGGAGCACGGGAAGGATGCGGGGCGGAACTACGTCCTGAAGGAGTTCCGGAAGGCAGACGTCGCACCAGTCGTCACGATAGGGGCCTACGTACTTGCGGACACACAGAAAGTCATAATCGGGCAGCTCTTTGCAGACGAGGAGGGCAGGCTCGACATCGAGATGGACAGGTGGCACAGGGGAGTCTTGAATGATGAAATATCTAAGACAGCGAGGAAGGAGAGAGGCGAGACGGGAGCATGGGAGACAGAGTGGATACACGTCGGCGGGGACACAGTCAGCATATATGAGACCAGGGGCGAAGCGGGCGAAGTCGCGACGAGGAAGGCAGTCTATGACAAGCCGCGGAACTACGTCTATATAGGCAAGGATCCCGTCAATCCGCAGATTGGAGACGCAGAGGTCGAATATACAAAGTCGCCGAGCGAGGTGACAGTCAGCATATTGGCAAAAGTCAGAGGCGGGACGTTTGAGGCGATGGACTTTCACGGGGCGAAGATGATAGAAGTCGTAAGGGGGGAGATGAGTGCCGAAGAGATGATAGCGGAGTATGTAGATTCGACAGGATACATCAGGTACGGGTTGTGCGGCGTGCTCATATTCCTGATGATAGTGGCGATGATGATAGTCGAATGGCTGCCCCTCATGCTGGGCGTCTGGGGGAGCAAGAACGTATGGCAGCGGGCAGTGTGCGGTGCTCTCATAGGCGCGGCGGTGTGCAGTCTCGTCCTCGGAGTGAGGTGGATACTGCATGAGCCGCTGGCAGGATGCGGGCTGATAGCAATGGCAGTCCTCATAGTCGTAGGGCTGAGAAAGCTGAGGGAAGGGAGAGAAGAGAGAGAGAAGAGGGAGGAAAATGTGAAAGGCAGAAGAAGGGGAGCGAAGAGGTAAGTAAACAAAAGAGAGGATAAAGCGAGAGCCCTCTGACTCGTCGGCAGGCGAAGTCGGAGGGCTCCCGTCGTATAGATAAGATACTACCTGCGATGTATCTTCTGATGAGGAGCTGGGGTCTTGCCCGTCAGGCGGGCGAACTCGTCCTTAGCGCGCTGGAGGTGGAGGAGGAAGAGCGGGTGAGAGTGGAGGTGAGCGACGGAGGCGGAGGCAGCGAGGCGACCGGCGTCGACATCACTCTGCCAGTGAGCGCCGACGATGACGCGGCTCTGGCCGTAGGCGTAGCCACGGGCGAGAATCTCAGCGGCGTGGTCTGGGTTGATCTCGGCGAGGAGGAGGGCGCCGCTCCAGCCTCGGACAGTGTGGCCGGAGGGGTAGGAGCCGTTCTTGCGGAGGTCGGCGTCGTGGGAGGGGACGAGTGTCGGCTCGTTGAAGCGGTCGAAGGGTCGCTTGCGCATATAGTGCTTCTTAGGGAGGGCCGTAATCTCGTCGGCAGTGTTGATAGCGCGGATCATCAGTTCCCAGATCTCGGGAGTGTCCTCCTTAGAAATCTTGAGGCCGAAGGCGGGGCTGAGGATCTTGAGGATATATTCCGCAGTCCAGTCAGTATCTTCGGCAGCCATGCGGGCGCGGACCGGGTCGAGGCGCATCTTCTTGCCCCAGAAGTACTGGGATATGTCGTAGGTGAAGGCGGGGCTTAGAGTGTCTGGGGGGGCAGGGAGGAAGACGAGGAGGTCTGGCATCTGCTCCTGGGTGAAGAAGTTACCCTTGTCGTCCTGCTGAGCGGAGGCGGCGAGGGGGAAGAGGGCGAGGAGGAGTAATAGAGTCGATTTCAGTAGTTTTTTCATGGTCTGGTCTAATACAAGTCTAATTAAACACTAAGTGATGAATAGATGCAAAGGTATGTAAATAATGAGAAAAAACGAGGTTTTTAGGGGCTTAGGAAGCATAGAAAAGGGGGGTAGGGAGACAAAAAAGCGTGTAATTGTTTGGTATGAAATATTTTTGTCGTAACTTTGCGCCTGCTAAGAGGCACGGCGGTCCGTTCGTCTATCGGTTAGGACGAGAGATTTTCATTCTCTAAAGAGGAGTTCGACTCTCCTACGGACTACAGTTAAAAGACAAAAAACGAAGAAATTATAAACGGAAATGGCAAATCATCAGTCTGCTATAAAGAGAACGCGCCAGATAGCTGCTCGCAGGGAGCACAACAGGTATTACGCGAAGACAACGCGCAACGCCGTGAAGGCATTGCGCCTGACGACGGACAAGGCACAGGCAACGGAGCTTCTGCCGAAGGTATCATCGCTGCTTGACAAGTTGGCGAAGGTACACATCATCCACAAGAATAAGGCTTCGAACTTGAAGAGCAAGCTTGCGAAGCACGTCAACAAGTTGGGATAGGAACTGCTGCGGTCGGCAGATAAATTCAATAGCAGTCTTGCGGGCGAAAGCCTGCGAGACTTCTTTTGCGTATAATCAAGCAAGGGCTAGGAAAAGGAGGATAGCGGAATGGGAAAGATAGACTATACGCCGAGCGGTGTATGCAGCAGGCGGATAGAGATAGAGGTCAGCGACGCGACGGGCCTGATAGAGTCGGCACGGGTGACTGGTGGCTGTCATGGGAACCTCCAGGGCGTATGTCGGCTGATAGAGGGTCGGTCGGCGGAGGAGGTCGTCAGGACGCTGGAGGGCATCAGATGCGGGATGAAGGAGACGTCTTGTCCGGATCAGATAGCAAGGGCGTTGAAGGAGTACATAGGGAAGTAAAGAAGGAGGGGGAGAGCCCCTCGGGAAAGAGAGAAGTCATATTGTCCTGACACATGAAGTGTCGGGGGAAGATAGAATAGAAAGGGCGAGGCATGGAGCAGGTAGGCTCTGTGGCTCGCTCATCGTTTTGGATAAAGTCTAGAAACAGAAGGGGGGAGGGAAGTGACGTAGGTCAATACCCTCCCCCTGGTGATTAGAAGTCCCGCACTATTATTTCAGCATGATGAGCTTACCGCCGCGGATGTAGACACCCTTTGCGAGACCGGAGAGGTCGTTGCCGAGGAAGCGACCAGAGAGGTCGAATACACGGGTATCCTCTTCAGCGGAAGCGTTGTCGGAGACAGACTGGAGGACAGTCGGTGCATCGGAGATCCCCATGATAGTGTTGACCGTCGTGGAGACGAGCGTCCAACCTCTTTCGTCGGTGGCGACGTAGTTGTCGACACGCTCTACGAGGCCATCTTCGGTATACGTAGTGACAGACCGAGACTCAGCCTTCCAGGTTAATGTTGTCCTGCTCGTCGCGCTCGTAGACGTACTTAGACGTCAGGCTCCAGGAGTCAGTAGCGGAGTCGAACTCGGCGGTCGCATATCCTTCCTCGTCGTAGTAAGTCTCCTTGACTTCGATAAGCTCGCCGGACTTATCGTCGAGAGCGAAGACAGCCACGGAGATAAGTTCGTTGGTCTCGGAGTCGTGCTCGTAGACAGTCTTGGAGACGATGTTGCCTTCGGCATCGCGAGTCACGGACTCAGTGATGACGTTGTTCCCGTCTGGTTCTTGTCTTGCTGGAGAGTTGCTGATGTGTTGTCCTGTGGAGCTGGAGCTGCGATAGCTGAAGTTGTAGTTGCAGCGGCAGCGATGGCCACAGCGAGCCTTAGATTTTGTAAATTTTTCCTCATAGTAGCTTGTCTTTAGGGGACTTCAAAAGAATATCTAGAACTCCCTTTATAATTGGTCGCAAGTTTAGTGAATAGGTGAAACATATCAAAGAGGGAGTATGATTTTAACACAAAAAACGTGTAAAAAGTGTAAAAGTGGCAGAAAGAGGTTAGAGGGGCGTAAAAAAATGGGAGGTGAATAGTTGGAGATAAATAAAAAAGGTCTAACTTTGCACTCGGTTAAACGAAGCCATGGCTTCATAGTTCAAGGGATAGAATAGGAGTTTCCTAAACTCTAGATTCCAGTTCGAGTCTGGGTGAAGCCACGAGAGCCTTACAGAGATGTGAGGCTCTTTTTTTGTGCGCATACCAATGAGGGATTAGGAATGAGGAATCAAATTAACGGGCGTTGCCCTTGGTAGAAGAGTTGCCCCTTCGGGGCGGACGAGTTCAAGGCGGAGAGAACAAGAACGCATTGCAAATGCTAATACTCGGGCTTCGGGATTGCAAATCCCGAAGAACAAAGGGAGCCTACGCTGAACGCGGGGAGAAGGTCGGTATTTCAGATTATTCCTGTTTAGAGCTGTTGCGACGGCGCTTGAGGACGTTGTAGGCCTTGAACATGCCGAGCTCGCCAGCCTTGCTAAGGTCGGCAGAGCCGGCGGCGGAGTCTCCGAGGTGGAGGCGGATGATGCCACGGTTGTAGTAGGCCTCGGCGAAGAGAGGGTTGATAACGAGCGCCTTGTCGAGGAGGGCGTGGGCGTCGTCGAACTTCTTGACGGCGCAGTCGACGAGGGCGAGGTCGTAGAGAGCGAACTCGTTGTCCGGCTCAAGTTTGATAAGCGCATCGAGGTCTTGGCGGATGAGGTCGTAGTCCATAATGCGTACCTCGTCCTGAAGACCAGAGTGCATAGACATCTCGCTAGTCGAGACAGACTCCATCTCGCGGATAGTCTCGACCATCTTGTAGCGCGTCGCGGCACGGCAGAGGAGGGCGTTGACGTTGTGAGGGTCACGGTCGAGGGCTGCGCCATAGTCGGCGATAGCGAGGTTGTAGTTCATGACAGCCTGGTAGAGGGAGCCGCGCCAGAGGTAGAGATTAGGGTCGGAGGGTCGGCTCTCGATCTCCCTTGTAGCGAGGGCTATCTGGTCGAAGACAGCTGCGGAGACAGAGGCCGTCGAGAAGTCGCGATTGGACACCACTAGTTGCTGAGGAGTCACGTGAAGAGCGTTGAAGTCCTGGACGCTCTGGCGGAAGTAGCGAGCGTTAGGCAGGAGCGTGTCTGCGGCGAAGAAGGAGAGGGAGAAGACCGGTTCGAGGTCGATAGCGATGTCGCGATCCTGGACACGTCCGCGAATCTTGTCCATATCCTCGTGAGCAAGTTTCTCGTCGTGGTCCTCGAAGTCGCTGACGACGACGAGCTGGTTGTATTTCTTAAGATCCTGGTCGCCCTTGCTACGACTCTTAATCTTTTCGTCGTCGGAGTTAGTCTTCTCACCACGGTCGGCACGTGCAGCGTTGTCGAGACCCTTCTTGACGCGCTCCTGCTCGAAGTTCATAGCCGTCATATAGTCCACCTCGGCACCCTTGGAGTCGCCCAGGGCACGCTTGACGAGGGCTCGCTGAGCGTAGGCAGGGCCGAAGTCGGGGTGCTTAGCAATAATAATATTGAGGTCGCGCATAGCATTCGAGTACTCGGAAGTCTGGACGTAGACAGAGGCGCGGTTCATGAGTGCGATGTCGTCCGAGGGGTCGAGGGCGAGGAGTCGTGAGAAGTCCTCGGCGGCGTTGTTGAGGTCTCCGCTAGTCTGGCGTAGCATACCGCGGTTCATGAGCGCCATCTTGTTCTTAGGGTCGATACGGAGAGCCTCGTTGAGGTCTTCGAGACAGCCGCGCCAGTCGTCGAGGTTGTAACGAGTGATAGCACGGTTGACGAGGACGGCGGGGTCCATCGGGCGGAGGGAGTTGAGAGTGTTGAACTCCTCGAGAGCGCGCTTGAAGTCGCGAGTCTGGTAGGCGAGCATGCCGATGTAGGCGTGGGCGTCTGGGGAGTACTTGTTAATCTTAGCAGCCCTCTCGAACTCAGCCATAGCGAGAGCAGTGTCTCCACGCTCGACGATAGCGATGCCACGGTAGAGGATGGCGGCAGTGTTGTTGCGGTCGTACTTGAGAGCCTTGTCGACAGCTGCGATAGCGTCGTCGTAGTTCTTGAGGTTGATCTCGGCGATACCGCAGTTGAGGAGGAGGTTGACATTGTCCGGCTCGTACTTAAGCCCCGTGCTAAAGTCGTCTCGGGCGTCGGAGGCATGGTCCTGACGCAGCTTGGATATGCCGCGAAGGTTGTAGGCGTCGATGAGGAATGGGTTGATGCCGAGGGCGACGTCGCAGTCGGCGATACAGCCGTCGAGGTCGTCGAGGTAGTATTTAGCGATAGCGCGGTAGTAGTAAGGCTCGGGGAGGTAGGGCTTGACATTTATGACGCGATTGAAATACTGAATAGAGAGGACATAGTCCTCGAAGTAGAGGGCGTTACGGCCCACCTGCATCATACGGTTAGTATTGACCTGGGCGGAGGCGAGGGAGGAGAAGAGACAGAGGAGGGAGGAGATGAGCAGTTTCGTCAGATTATTCATCGTCATTGTCTTGAAGTTCTTTCTTGTTGGCGGCGTCGCGGAAGGCTTGTTCCTTGTCCTTCTCGCCGAGGAAGTGGCAGATGTCCGCCATGAAGCGGAGGTCGTCGGCGTCCGGGAGCGAGTTCTCGATGACGGCAGCGAAGTCGGTGTAAGCCCTCTCGTAGCGAGCGAGGTCGAAGAAGGCGTGGGCACGAACAGCTTTCAGGCGAATCTCCTTGCCCGAGGGAAGGTCTTGAGAGGCGAGAGCCGTCGTCGTATCAGCCACAGCCGCATCCGGGTCGCCCTCCTGGAGACACAGCTCAGCCCTGGCGAGAAGAGCGTCCACGTAGTCTGGGACGAGAGAGATAGCCTTGTTGAGGTTAGCCTTGGCGGCACGGAGGTCGTCGTATTTGTTGCGACATTCGTTGGCGAGGAGGAAGTATTCGTAGGCGAAGTCGAAGAGACGGGCCTTCTCCTTCTTGCGAGCTCGGTTGAGGGCGTCAATCTCCTCCTGGAGACCGTTAATCTTGCGCAGGTGGCGAGCGACGAAGCGACGGAACGTCTCGTCCGACAGCAAGTCAGGGCGTGAGGCGAGGCCGTCGAAGAGGTCGGCAACTGCGGCGCGGTAGTCACCGAGGGCGAACTTGTCCTTAGCCTCGATGAGGAGACGGTCGGCGTCGGCAATCTTAATCTGGTTGTTGATAAGGTCGTCGTCGTTGGCGGTGAGGGCGAACGACTTGACAGACTCGTTGGTCATGATGTCCCTCATCCGGATAGCCTGACGAAGGACGATGCCCGAGAGCGTCCGGCAGCGACTGAGAGCCACGTAGGTCTGACCGCAGGCGAAGGCGCCTCGCCCCATGTCGATGATGACGTTGTCGAAGGTGAGGCCTTGACTCTTGTGGATCGTGATAGCCCATGCGAGTTTGAGTGGCAGCTGCTTGAAGCTACCGAGGAGTTCCGTCTCGACCTTGTGCTCACGTTCGTTGTAGCGGTAGCGGACGTTCTCCCATATCTCCTGTCCGACGAAGTAGAGGAAGGGGTTGTCCTCTGGGTCGTCAATCTCCTCGTCGGAGTCAGTCTGGACCCATACGCCCTCTTCCTCGAGGCGTACCACCTTGCCGATAGTCCCGTTGTACCAGCGACGCTCTACGTCGTTGCGGATGAAGACCACCTGAGCGCCGACCTTGAAAGTGAGAGTCATATTAGTCGGTAGTGCGGAATCGGGGAACTCGCCAGTTATCTCGCCGAGGTAGGTAATCTCCTCCGAGTCGATGTCGGCGAGGTGGCGGTCGTTGATACCGTCGGCTGCAGCCTTAGTCGTTGTGAGAGTGACGTACATCTTGCCGTCGTCGGCTGGTTCGAAGGCAGGGTTGACCTGCTGGTTGAGGAGGACAATGTCGCCTGGCAGCGGCTGACCGATGCGCACTCGGTCAAGGAGAGCAAGGAAGTCCACCTCCTTCTGGCGGTAGACCTTACGAAGTTCGATCTGTACGAGGCTGAACATCTGGAACACGACAGCGCCGAAGAAGTAGGGCGTCCGGTAGAAACGTCGGAGGATGTCCCAGTCCTCGTTGCGCACGACAGGTTCTAGCTGGAAGGCGTCGCCGACGAGGAGCATCTGCTTGCCACCGAAGGCGACGTTGCGGTAACGTCGGTTGTAGGTCCTAAGGACGCGGTCAACGAAGTCGAGGATGTCTGCACGGACCATGGAGACCTCGTCGATGATGATCAGTTCGACCTCCTCGATGAGCTTAATCTTCTCCGAGTTGTATTTCAAGAAGTCCTTCAGTTTGCCGGGTGAGGAGAAGTTGACGTCGTCGATGGCGAAGGGCTGGAGAGGAATCTTGAAGAAAGAGTGGAGGGTGACGCCGCCTGCGTTGACGGCAGCTATGCCAGTCGGTGCGAGGACGATGGTCTTCTTGTGGATGTTCTCGACGATATAGCGGAGGAAAGTCGACTTGCCAGTCCCGGCACGACCCGTCATAAAGACAGAGGAGGACGTCGTCTGGACGAGGCGCCAGACGTCTTGGAACTCCTTGTTGTCAGTCTCGATATTCATGGTGGGAACGTGGCAAGAGAGCGGGATGGGGGATGGAAATATGACAGGTGTCAGATGCCGACAGAGCCGTGATAGACACCCTTCTCGAAGAGCGTGCTGCTGCGGAGCTTCTTACGACCGAAGTAGTAGGTGAAGTCCACGATAGGCCATATAGCGGCATGTTTCTCAATGTTCTGATAATGGGCGAAGCTGGTCAGGAAGCCAGCCTTGGCGCTGATGCGGGAGTTAAAGAAGAACTCGCCCTCGGCCTGTATCTCGACGGCATGGCGTTTCATGTAGGAGCCGGCGTGGTACATGAGGCCACCATGGAGGAAGAGTCGGCCGTTGATCTTGCCGTCTGCCCAGACCTTCAGCTTGCAGCGGAAGGCGTCGTCGGTGACGGTCTTGCCACGATTGGCGAGGAAGTGGAAGCGAGTCTGCTGAATCTCCTTGATGTCTCGGGTGAAGTTGATGCCGCCGTAGGTGCCGAAGCCGAACGTCAGTATGAAGTAGGCGGAGCCATCGGAGCAGTTCTTGTCCTGATACCAGGCACGGGAGAGGAGGAACTCGTGACCTATCTCGAAGACGAGAGGGTACTCCTCGACATCCTGGCTGATAATCCTGTCGACCTTCAGCTTCTGAGCGAGCTTGAAGCCCGAGTAGGCGTTGGCGACGTCGAAGCGCGAGGAGAAGAACCAGCGGTTGTGCCACACGCGCCATAGCAGCTTGGCGTAGAGGTTGGGGCGGAGGACGTCTTCTGCGAGGTAGGTCGAAAGCTCGAGCCTGTCGGTCAGTCCGTAGCGAGAGGAGGAGAGGAGGCTGGCGTTGCCTGCCTTCTGATAGACCACGTTGGCAGCCTCGGCGTGCCAGATGAAGTCGTCGCGGAGGTAGATGCTCTGCTCGAGCTGTTTCATCTTGTGCTTGCCGTGGTCGTCGCCCTTGCGTGGGTTGTAGAAATAGTTGTTGTTGTCAGTCTCCACTTGTGCGGAGAGCGACAGGCAGAGGGACAGGAGCCCCAGGAGGGAAAAGAGGCGGAAGTGCTTCATTTTGAAATTTTTGCGATACCGGCGTAGCGGTCGGCCTTAGACTTAGGCACGTAGATGACAATCTTTTGTCCGACGCGGATAAGGTTGCGGCGAATGTTGTTCCAGTATATCAAGTCGTTGACACGGACGCCGAAGCGATGGGCTATGCTACCGGGGACGTCGCCGTTCTTGACGGTGTAGATCAGCTTGATCTTGCCGGCTGGCGTCCTGCCACCATAGACGACACCTCGCGAGTCGGAGATCCTGACAATCCTGTTGTCTGGGAAGTAGGTCTTGCGGTTGCGAGCATAGACTGAGTCCTCGTGGGCAGCGAAGGCGAAGGTTGACTCGACAGGCATGACGAGCGAATAGACCTTGCCGTCCTGCGCCGGGACGACGTCGTGCTTATACTGCGGGTTGAGGTCGCGGAGGACATCGACAGGGACGCCGAGAACGGACGTCACCTGATTGAAGTGGAGGGGCTGGAATATCTGGACGGTGTCAACTGACAGCGTAGGCTTGATGTCTGGCGAAGGATAGATCTGATGCTCGTGAGCGTAGGTCATCGCGTAGGCTGCAGCGATGAAGGCTGGGACGTAGCCACGGGTCTCTCGTGGGAGGTTGTAGTAGATCTTCCAGAAGCTCTTCTGACCGCCCGAGCGAGCTATGGCACGATTGACGTTGCCCGGTCCGCAGTTGTAGGCGGCGATGGCGAGATGCCAATCACCATACATGGTGTAGAGGTCGTGGAGGAAGCTGGCGGCAGCCTCGGATGCCTTGACAGGGTCGCGGCGGTCATCGACATAGCTTGTCACGTCGAGGCCGTAGCGCTTGCCGGTATAGTACATGAACTGCCAGAGACCCGATGCTCCGGCTCTCGAGAGTGCGCAAGGGTTGAGGGCGCTCTCGATGACGGGGAGGAAGCGTAGCTCGAGAGGCATACCATGTGCCTCGAGCGTCTGCTCGAAGATGGGGAAGTAGTAGTCCTTGAGGGCGAGCATGCGGCGGACGAGGTCCCTGCGCCTGACGACGTAGAACTCGATGAAACCACGCACCTGCTCGTTATAGACCATCGGTATCGGAGACATCATGGCCTGCAGGCGCTCGACATAGACGCTGTCTGGGACGCCAGCGATGATTGGGTCAGCCTTGGCGATGCTGTCTGGGACGAGGTCGTTGACTGTCGGCTGTGGCCTGACATACCATGCCATGATGAGGCTGTCGACCTGATATTTCGTGCCCGAGGTGTAATCGACGGAGTCCGGCTCGACTGTCGTATCCTCGGTCTCATTGGGGTCGTTCGAGACGACCTCCTGTGCGTTCGACTCGACAGCCCCCACGAGAAGCGGCAGGCAGACGAGACTGGAGAATATGGTTTTATAGTTTTTCATAGTCGCATGGATATGCTGGTTGTAACGAGTGTTTTTATATTTCGCCGACCCTGAAGAGGCGGTCTTGTATGAAGTCTTTGTAGGAGCGCCCGACGGGGAGTGGCTGCTTGATGCCCTCGACCTTGAGCTGGACGCCGTTGAGTCCGACGATCTTGTCGATGCGGACGATGAACGACCGGTGTATGCGTATGAAATCGGCCTTGGGGAGCAGGTCTTCGAGTCCCTTCATGCTCCCGAGGGCCATCACCTGCTCGTCGGCGTAGTGGATGGTGACGTACTCCTTCATCCCCTCGATGTAGGTGATGGAGTCGAACCTGATGCGGTAGAGCTTGTGGTCTGCCCTGACGATGAGGAAGTTGCCATTGACGCCCAGGTTGGCGCACGAGCTCGAGTCGCCCTGTTCGTTGTCTTCGGGCTCCTCGACGGGCTGCTGGACAGGCTCCGTGGCCTTGCGTGCCTGTCGTTCGCCGAGTCGCTGCATGGCCTTGCCTATGCTCTGCATGAATCGGTCAAAGGAGAATGGCTTGAGGAGGTAGTCCAGGACGTCGAGCTGGTAGCTCTCGATGGCGTAGTCCGAGTAGGCGGTCGTGAAGACGACGAGCGGACGGACTGGTAGCATCTTGAGGAAGTTGACACCCGTGATGTCTGGCATCTGAATGTCGAGGAACAGCAGATCGACGCTGCCGGACTGCACGATCGGCAACGCCTCGAGCCCCGACTTGCACGATGCTACAAGCTCGAGGTTGGGGACCTTCTCGATGAACTCCTTGAGGAGTATTCGAGCCGGAAATTCGTCGTCGACGATGAGGCAACGTATCTTGTCTTGTGTCTCCATATTCAGATTTTCAGCTTACAAAGGTATCTATTTTCATGAAGACACGAAACTCTGTCTCCGTTGTCTCGATGTTCATTTCGTACCTCCCGGGGTACAATATGTCGAGACGCTTCCTGACGTTCTCGACTCCTATGCCGCCGACGACGTCTTTGTTGATGGCGATGGACGGCAGAGAATTCTTGACCTGGAATACAAGGATGGGACCCAGCGTCTTGATATCGACCTGCAGCCAGCCCCGCTTGGGATTGTCGATGTTCCCGTGCTTGAAGCTGTTCTCGATGAAGGGGATGAGGAGCATGGGCTCTATCATGAACTCGTCGTTGCAGTTCGTCGAGTCCATCTTGATGTTGAGGTCGGTGTCGGCCTTGAGCTTCTGGAACTCTATGAAGTTCTTGATGTACTCTATCTCTCTCTTGAGCTTGACTTTCTTGCTCTCGCTGTCGTAGAGCGTGAAGCGCAACATGTCGGAGAGTTTGAGTATCATGTCTGGCGTCCTCTCGCTCTTGATGACGGAGAGGGCGTAGATGTTGTTGAGGGCGTTGAAGAGGAAGTGGGGGTTTATCTGGCTCTTGAGGAACTTCATCTCCATCTCGATGCTCTGATGGGTGAGGTCCATCTCACGGTCGTGGTGGTTGCGCTCCTTCTGATAGTAGCCATACAGCGTGCTGACGAAGAACATCCCGAGCAGCGGTATGAGCCACTCGAACGGTATCCTCATGCCTTCCTGGGGCGACGTCGTCTCCCTCCACGCCGAGAGCAGCATCATCCCCCCGAGTGTCAGTATCATGACAACCGCGACACACCCGCAGTAGCCGACGTACTGATTCCTGAAGAGGAAACGCGGCAGCAGGAACTTCGAGTTGAGGAAGTATGCGACGACGCAGACTAGCAACGTCTTGATGAGCGACGGGAAGAACAACGCGTCGGGACGCAGCAGCGACGGGCATGCGAAGAGTATCGCAAACCCTACTATTATGGCTGTCTCCACTATCCGTCGTTTCTCTGTCTGGCTTGGCATCATGACTGATTATAAAAAAAATGAAAGACCCGTCAACAATGTTGCTGACGTGGTCTTTCACGTTTATCTTCTTCCCACTCCTCTCGTGGGCTTGTGTCTTCTCACGTCTATCCCTTTAGTCTCTGTGCTCGTATGGAGCCTCCGGATTAAACATCCACGTGTCCCCATAGAACCTGCCACCGCTGTTCGTGATGGTCATGTCGTCCGTGCCGCCTGTCGTGACGTAGCCGTGATCTACACCGTTCTTGTCAGTCAGCGTGAACGAGACTGCGAACTTCCTCGCGTTGCCCTCGAACGGATGACGCTGTATCCAGTAGTCATACTTCGGATAGTACTCCCATGCTGCCTGTCCACCAGGTGCGCTGCCGCCAGTTGCGAGATATACGCGTGCCTTCTCTATGTCGTTCGGGTAGAGGACGAATGCCGTGTGACCGTAGCTCGAGAGCCCCGTGTACTCGTCGTCGAAGTCGTCACGTTCCGTGTCCTTCGTGTTGTTCATCTTCTCCCAGATGTCTCTCTTCGGGTCGTAACGATACATGAGGTACGATGCACCCATCTGGCCGAGACCTCCGACGACGTAGCCCTTGCCATCTACGACAAATGCCGATGACTGTGAAAGCTGCCTGCCGTAAGACGACATCGGCTTCCACTCCGTGCCGTCGAACTTGTAGAAGTCCGTCACGTAGTCGTTGTCGAAGTTCTCGCCGAGTCCGACGTATGCAATGTTGTCTATGACGAACGAGACTGCAAAGCGGACTGAATCGCCTGGATAGTCCGCTACCCTCTTCCATGAGTTGGTCTCCGGCGTGTACTCCCAGAAGTCCTTCAGGTACTTCGTACCGTCATAGCCGAGACCGACATATCCCTTGCCGTTGATCGAGAAGCCGACGCCACCATTCCTCGCCGGAGCCTCGTTTGGCATCGGGGCGACTGCCACGTTGAATGGCATCCCCTCCTGAGTGTAGTTGACGGTCCAGACTGGCTTCTGCGTGCCGTCTGTCGTCGACTGTCCTTCGTCAAGCCTTACTGCGAAGAAGTCCCTGAACCTCTCCCTCTCTACTGTCTTACTCGTGTTTGCTCCCGTCCCGATGAATACGTACTCTCCAATCTTGAAGCTGACTGCACCTGCCCTCGCGACGCCTGGGAAGTCCTTCTCGACGTTCACCCAGTTTCCCTGAACTTGCTCCGTGTCCTCGTCCTCACAAGACGTGAGCCCGACGGAGAGTCCCATCAGAGCTATTGCCATCAGCGAGTATACTCTATTCTTTGCCATGTTTTTTACCTCTCGTGTTATTTATATCCTTTGCAAAATTAGTGTTTTTTCGTTTTTTAGGGGGATTTCTAGAAATTAGATTTTTCAAGGCGCTTGTGACTTTGAACACCGGAGTGTACCGAAGTACATGAGGATTTCAAAGTTGAATGCAACGCCGAAAAAGCAATTTATAGAAGTTCCCGTTAGTCAAACTTCGACTTCATAAACCACGTCTCGTGAACTGTAAACGCCAGCTTGATGACGTTGATCTTCTCGCTCGCCAGCTCATGCTTCTCCGTCCCTCGCTCCGTCCGCTCGAACGCGAACGTCAGTATGTTCGCCGACCGCCCGACTGGCACCGAGAACCCGAGTGTGAAGGTCTTCTCAGCCAGGTAGTTCTCACTCCGACCTGTGTCGAAGTAGTAGTAGCTGGCAGACCCGTTGTTCGGGATGAACTCCCCGTTACTCCAAGTCCCGTCTGTCGTGTTCGGGATCCTGATCGTCCCCTCGTGAAGCTTGATGTAGTTCGTCGCATAGTAGTAGCCGACTCTGTACTGTATCCTCTTGTAGAACGGGTCGTTAGGATTGCCCGCCGAGAACTGCAGTCCCCCGCCTATCGAGTAGCAGTCTTTATAGCTTATGTTCTCCCCGTGGACTATCGGCTTCGTCTTGCTCCACTCCATCTTCTTGTAGTCGATGGCTCCGAGCAGCCTACCCCTCGAGTACGAGAGCCCGACGCCATAGCTCCTCGGCATGTAGAAGTCGTTCCTGAGCGGCGTGTCGTCGTCATGCATGAGGTTGCTGACTATCGCGTTGCTCGCGTCGTGGTCGTATGACTGGTGCAGGAATCTCTTGTCGCTGAAGACGGCTCCGACTCTGACGGTGTTCTTCCCGAATGTCGCTCCATACTGGATGCCGAGCTCGTAGTCGAGGTTGTTCAGCGTGTACTTCCGCTCGTTGACCATGTCCTCGCCACCCGTCGTCGACAGCTCCGCTATCTCCTTGTGCTTTATCGAGCCCCAGAGCATCCTCAGGCTCGCTCCGATCGTCAGCCCCTTGACCGGCGTGAACGCTCCTGTCAGGTATGCCTGCTGGAGTCCGCCCTGTCCGCTCGCCTTGATGTAGTATTCGTCGTTCGCCCCCTGGACGCTCCTCAGCTCCTTCAGGTTGTACCCGATGCCCGAGACTGGCGCATATCCGAACGCAATACCGAGCCACTTCCGTGCCCTGAAGCCCATCGCGATGCCGTCGATGTTGCCGGAATAGACGCTCTGCTGCTCGTTCCACGTCTCGTTGTGTGCATAGAAGCCTCTTAGCTGGAAGTTGAAGTAGAACGACAACGTGTCCAGGTTGCCAATGCCCGCCGGATTGCTGACGTTGAGCCACTTCGATGGCGACAATGCCAGCCCCGCATGCCCCATGCCTGTCGATGTTGCATCCTCCTTCTGCATCAGCGTGCCTACGCCATATATGGAGTATGGCGACGCTGTGCTGTTCTGTGCTGCCGTGTCCGTCGCTCCCGCCGTCATCCAGGCTATGCCAAGCAACGCTACTGCCGCCCTTACTATTCTTCTCCTGACCATCTTCCCCATCCTAATATTCTCTGTCATAGTCATAATAATACACCTCAAGCTCCGTTTTGTGTCTCTCGACCCCGTGCCCGTTGAATAGCATAAAGTTGTAGTTCGTCGGCCTCATCCCTGCCTGCCACATGAGGACGATTCCCATGCCCTCCTCGATGTCTTCCTGCTGCTGCAGTAGCATGTTGATGAAGTACGTCAGGTCTATCGTGTAATACGACTCCTCGAGCGACTGGCTGTTGAAGTTCAACTGCGCCCTGACCTGCTGCCCCGCCGCATTGTACAGCGGGTCCCCGACGACGTTGTATCTGTTGATCGCGTATGGATAGAGCGAGATGAACTTGCTTATCTCGCGCCTGTCATAGCACCCCTTCTCGAGGTATATCTTGAGCGTCGCCTTGACGACGTGTCCGTAGTACTGAGACCACGACTCGAGCACCGGCTTCGGTATGTTGACGCGTGTGTAATACCCGAGTCCCTCATACAGGACTGAGTGCAGCCCAGACGCCGCCTCCTTGATCTGGACTTTCTTGTTGACTAGCTTGTCAAAGCCCGGATCGACATTCTCGTTCCATACATGGTTGAACTGGTAGTTCAACTCCGTCAGCTTGAATTGCCTCTCGATCTTCTTCTCCGTCAACCCCAATATGTGGCTGTGCAGGACTATCATCACCGAGTCCGCCCTGAAGGCTATCATCGACTTCGGGTCAGATCCCTCCTTCGAGCATATCTTTATGCCCGGCATGAATATGTCGAAGTACTGCTTCTGTAACTTTGCGTCGTTGTCGTGCCTCGCCATCTTCTGGATGAACGACGTCAGATCATGACCGAACTCGTCGTTCAGTCTGTACCTTACCCTCGGACGTATGTGCGGCATCGGCAGGAACGAGAACGAACCTATCGAGACTGAGTCCCTGAATGTCCTCTTGTTGAAGAAGGCCCCCGCCGCCTCCTCTCTCTTCGTGCGCTCCAGGCGCTCCCCGAGCATCCTGACGTCCAGCGTCACGGACTTCGTCGTGTCCCCCTCATACTCCCCTGTGTGTCTCAGTACGATGCACACCGAGTCATAGACCTCCTTCTTGTTCAGCCAACTGTATGTCCTGACGCCCTTCACCACAGGCTCATCCAGCCTGAAGTAAGACTCGCTGTGTATGTCGCCGATGACTGGCATGTTCACCGACCCGACCCATATCCTGTTCTGACTCGACGTCACGACACTGTCGAGCTTGAATGTCGACAGCTCTATCGGCATCGAGTTGTCCATCTGTGTCGACGTGTAGCTCGGGATGAACCCCGCTCCTAGATATAGCTCGTTCTTCGTGCAGCTCGCCACTACCATCATCAGCAGTGTCAAGACCGCAGTTGCCCACGTTTTTTTCTTCTTTAAATACATCTATCTACTTCCCAGTGTGAAAATTTCGCTGTTTTCCGACTGCAAAGTAACAAAAACAACCGCAAACACTCACACCTTTTTCAACGAAAGTTGTCTAAACCTCTACAAACGACAGTTTCAACGGCACGTTTGGTTTTCACCCCACCCCTCTCCGACGCCGTTTTCGCTCTTTGCGGAGTCATTGATATTGGTCTCCAAAGCTGTCTGCAGATAGCTCGACAATGTCTTTGTCTGAAAAATTAGCGATGCCAACGTGTGAAACGATGGCATCGCCTATGTTGTAATTGCTGTTTCTAGGACTCCACTACAGTCTGACGGCTTTCTTCTCGCCCTTATACTCTACGCTCTCTGTCTTCCCGTCCGGGAGTACGACCTTGAACGTCCTCTCCTCTATCATCCCCTTGTAGCTGCCTTTCCGCTCGCCTATCGTCAGGGTCTTCGTCTTCTCGCTCCATGTCATCGGGATTATGCTATACTCGCCCTTCTCATAGTTGTAGTTGTCCCCCTCGTCCTCGTAGAGGTCAAATCTTCCGTCTGCTCCAGGGTACACCCTGACCTCCAGTTCCTTCCAGTCCTTCTGCCCGACGTACTCCATCTCGGGCCCGAGTGGCACTATGCTGCCCACTCTTACCATCATCGGGACTGTCTTCAGCAGCGTCGAGACCTTGATGTCCTGTCCGCCTTTATATTTCTTCCCAGTCCAGAAGTCATACCAGTCCGTGCCCTTCGGGAGGTATATGTCCTGGACTCTCTCGCCGCTGAAATCTACCTTCGGATATATGCCCGTGCTCTCCTTGACCTCGCCCGCGTTCCATCCGTCGAGTCCCTGTCTGTCCTCCGCCTTGGGCTTGCTCCTGTCTATCTTCTCCTCTGTGTACTCGGCTTTTACGACTGGCGCCGCCAATATCTCCTTGCCGAACATGAACTCGTGACCCATCTCGTGCGTCCGCTTGTCTGCTCCGAAGTCTGCAAAGAGTGGCCTCATGTAGCTCCCGTTGCCCGATGTCGACTCCCATGCGAGGGTGTAGAGGTACGGCAATAGTCTGTACCTGAACTGTATCTGCTCGACGATGGCGTCATATATTGTCTCTCCGGGCGTCCCGAACTCCCATACTTCCTTCGCACAGCTTGTCCCGTGCGAGCGGAATACTGGGTTGAACAGTCCGTACTGCATCCATCTGACGTACAGCTCCTGATACTGCGGGTTCTTGGGCGCCGTCCCGCGTCCCCTCGTCGCATAGTCGTGTGCGAAGAATCCGCCTATGTCTGTGTTGAAGTTCGGACATCCTGTCAGGGTGTAGTTCAGCCCCAGCGGTATCTGTGCCCTGAATACTCCCCATCCTGCCTTGACGTCGCCACTCCAGAGACCAGACGCATATCGCTGCTGCCCCGCAAAGGCTGACCGTGTCATGATGAAGACTCGTTTGTCGCTGCCCCACTTCCTCTGTGCCTCATATACGCCCCTGACTGCCTCCAGCGGGAATGCGTTTCTGTATCGCCTCCACGTCCCGTCGCCTGCCTTCTGGTCATAGTCGCTGTCCTTCGGGTCTTTATAGTCTGGGTCTGTCGAGTCCATCCACCACGCGTCGATGCCTTCGTCATACAGGTGCTTGAGGTACTTGCAGTATATCTCCCGTCCTTTCTCGCTGAATACGTCATACACTCTGACGCCCGACGGATAGTCCATCCTCGGCGGCCATGGCGAGAGCCCGCTCTGTGGCCATGTCTCGAAGTCGAAGAGCAGCCCCTCCTTCTCGAGCTCCCTAAACTGCTTCGTCATCGGCCCGAAGTCAGACCAGATGCTGAGCATGAGGTGAGCCTTCATCCCGTGGATGTCCCTGATCATCTTCTTGCTCTCCGTGAAGTTGTCGGATATGAACTCCATGGCGTTCCATGTGTAGTTCGAGCCCCAGTACTGCCAGTCCTGTACTATGCCGTCCAACGGCACCTTCGTGTCCCTGTACTTCCTGACGACGTCCGTTATCTCCTTGTCGCTCACGTAGCGCTCCTTCGACTGCCAGTATCCAAATGTCCATAGCGGATACATCGGCTGCCTGCCCGTCAGTGCCCTTATCTCTCCTATGACGTCGTCGGTCTTCCCCGGCGCCATGAAGTAGTAATCGACCCCGTCCCCGAGCTCCGAGTCGAATGTAAATTCGTCGTCTGTCGATTTGAACTTGGTCCTCGAATAGTTATCCCAGTATAGGCCCCATCCGTCTATGCTCTGGAGTATGTTCTGGAAGTCCTCGAGGTTCGTCTGCTCGATCATGACCTCGGTGTTGTTCCTCGTCATCTTGCCGTTCTGAAGTGTCCCGAGACCGTATATCTTCTCCCCCTTCCTCATCCCGAATGTCGTCCGGACTATGTATGCATCCTTGTCCGGCCCCTCGCCTCTCTTTTCGAGGCTGTACGCCTTCTCGCCGAAGTTTATCTTCCCACATCTCATCGAGACGAGACCCGTCTTCTTATCGACCTCGACTGTCATCTTCTCTGTCGTGACTCTCAGCTTCGCCGGCGTCTCGGTCGTCTTGAACTCCTTGATTGGCTCTCCGACGATGGCGAGACTCCCCCGCTGCTTCGCCGGCTTCGTCTTCTGCTTCTGTATCCTGACCGTCGTCGGGCTGTAGTATCTGACCGTCACCTCGGTCCCGTCGTTCACGTTCACGTATGCCACCTGTCCTTTGACAGCCGCCGCCACCGATAGCATCATCGCCGTCAGCAATACGTATATTTTCTTTCTCATTAGTTTGTGTGTGTTATAGGGATAGTTTATGTATGCGTGTTACATGGAAACCTCACGAAAAAGACAACATCATAGGGAATCTCTAGAAATTAGATTTTTCACTTGTGCGATTAAGCGAGCGCATACTTTCGATTAAGCGAGTGCAATGGAACTTGTTCCAATTGCCGAGCGTGAGAAAGTAAGACGCTAGTCAATGAGCTTGCTCATATTGCCGAGCGTGAGCACATGAGGCGAAGCCAAGGCGCACGAGACTTTGAACACCGGAGTGTACTAGAGTACATGAGGATTTCAAAGTTGAATGCAACATTCCGATTAAGCGAGAGCAAAGCAAGCTTGCTTGCAATTTGCCGAGCGTGAGGAATGAAGGCAACGCCAACGCAGAAAAAGCAATTTATAGCAGTTCCCTATGTTTCATTTGCAAAGATATGTAAAATCTTGTCACACAAAAAGCAATCCCGAACTCTTCCTCCCCGCTGTTCGCAACATCTCCTCTCTCGTCAACTTCCCCCATCTCGCTTCTACACCCAATTTTCCAAATAGCGAACTCTCTCCGTTCGCCCTCCCCGTTCGCCTCCTCCCCTTCCGACCCTTCCGACCCCTCCGACCCCTCTGACTATTCCTCATTCCCAATTCCTAATTGCTAATTACTTCGTACCTCTTCATATTCACTCCTCCCTTGCTTTAAGCCCTTCGTTCTCCATGCGCAAAAACTCTGCAATTTTTTCCCTGCTCGGGAGCTCTAGCTGATATTGCGAGACGAACAGGTTGGGATCGACATTGATGGTGGCATACTCCGCCATCTCGTGCCCCACCTCTGTGCACATCAGTATGCCTATCGGCTCGTTGTCGTCCGCAAGCATCACATTCTTGCGGTAATACCCGAGATACATGTTGAGTTGCGCAACATCGGCATAATCCAATCTATGCGCCTTAAGCTCTATGACGACATGTCGCTTCAATACCCTGTGGTAGAACACGAGGTCGATTTTGTAGTATCTGTCGTCGATAAGTATTTTCTGCTGCCGCGCCTCGAAGCAAAAACCCATTCCCAACTCAAGGATAAAGTCTTGCAGATGGTCGATGATGGCCGTTTCAAGGTCGGATTCCTCTATGACGTCCTTTGCCTTCAGCCCCAAGAACTCAAAAACAAACGGAGACTTGATGTCGGTTTGGATTGTGGCTGTTTCTGCCTTCGCGTCAACGAGTTGAGCCAGTTGCTCGGGATGTTTGCTCCATCCGCTACGCTCGTAGTAGTTGCTGTCTATCTGCCGCTGAAGTTCTCTCACACTCCACGTGCCGCGTATCGCCATCGTCTCGTAGAATGTACGCTTCAGCGGGTCTTTGCACGGGAGAATAGCTGCGAGATGTGTAAAAGAAAGACGGTTGAAAAGCAGTTCGGGCTTGACTCCTGGCAATTGGTCAGTCACTGCCTTACCAATTTGAGCAGATTTGGCAATCAGTGATTGCCTAATTTCATCATCCTGATTATCAGACACTTCTAATTTGGCAATCGGTGATTGCCAAATTGGTATTGTCTTTACTAGAAATTCCTTTATAGGCTCATCTAATGACTTATAGGTAAGGAAAAACAAGCGATATAATCGAAGTGTTCTATAAGTTGTTCCTTTCCCTAATCTGTCTGCAAGACTCTGTAGAAGCTGCTCCCCATACTTCGCCCTGTCTGCCCCCTTCTGTTCATACTCGACGATATAATATCCCGTCAGCCACGCCTTCGCCGTGACGTGCCTGTTTATGACGAGCCGCGCATTGTTCTGCAGCGCCTCGTTCGTTGTTTGTATCTGCGATACAAGCCCCTCAAAATTCGTTTCCTCTCCCATAGTCTCTTTCAATTCCTCATTGCTAATTGCTTAATGCTGTTGTCCTATTCTTTAGTCCTCTTGCTCTTCGATTCAAGAAAAAACTGCTCACCTTTCCCCTCCCGAATTTCCAAGCCACTGGTTTGGAAATTTGAATAGACAATACTCCCTCCGTGCCTTCCCGTCTTGCTCCTCCTCGACTATACTCCTTCCGGCGTCCCCAAACGTCACATTGCCACTTTTTAAGGACTTTAAGTTACTAATAAATTCACCACCCACCAACACAAGTCCATTTTTCCACGTTTCCTCCACCGATTCCAATTCCTCATTCCTAATTCCTCATTCCTAATTGGTTACGCTTCGGCGGGGTCGTCGAAACCGATAAGCCACGTGGCGATAAATCCGACGACGTAAGCCGAGAACAGTCCGCCGAGATAAACGGGAATGTTATTGGTCGTGGCGGCCAGCGGCAAACCCGAAATGCCCAAAGTCGCCGCGCCCACCGTGAACGAGGCAACCACC
>JAFPZF010000022.1 GCA_017417385.1 Bacteroidales bacterium | reverse complement strand
CTATTTTTGTCATGGCATTTGGGTCTTGTTGTTTGCTTTTGAATTCACACACCTATTTAGGTGATTTAAACGACATATCCAAATGCCTTTGTATTAATTAGTTATAAATATTTCTGCTCGTTTGTTGCGGATTTAAGGCTAACATAAAACTATTACTTCTAAGTTTCCTGATGCAAATCTATATCAACCTCGCTCCCCCACAAAATTTATTCAACGTTTGTATCGTTTTCTTCAACAAACGACATTTCCAGCGGCATTTTCCGAAATCACTTATCTGCATTTTTACCTACAATTCCCCGTTCCGCGTAGACTCCTGCCTACGTCGAATCTAAATGCGAGGCTCCCGCCTTGCACAACAACTCTGTGCTCCGACGCCTCGCACAACCTCTCTCCGCCCCCCTCCGCCGTTAGGCGACTCTCTGTGTCCTCCCCGCGAGCGTCCGCTCGCCTCTGTGTTCTGAAAAGCTCTGTGCCTCTGTGCCCTCTGTGTGAGGTTTAAAAACTCTCTATGCTATCTCCTTATTCCGACTATTGCTAATTACTCGTCACTCATTCCTAATTGCTCATTTGCTCTCTGTGCTCTCCCCGCGAGCGTCCGCTCGCCTCTGTGTTCAGAGAAATTCCCTGATTGTTATAAAAGTTTCACGGACGACCGGCGATACAGGTGGCGTCTGTTTGTGCGACGATACCGGTCGGGATTTGAAACAACAGGGACAGTGATTACGTAATACACAGAAGTTCAGACCAAAAAATGAGGCAGAAAAGAGATAATGGCAGAAAAATAATCGTCAGAAGAGAAAAAATGCTTAACTTGGACTGATTTTTGAAAGCAACACTCTAAAATAAGTAGTAACAACGTAAGGAATACAAGTGATATGAAAACGAAAGGACTATTATTCGGTTTGGTGGCAATGCTCATGTCGGCGGTATTGCTGACAAGCTGTCAAAAGGAGGAGGAACTTGAGGACAAGTTGCTCCAGGATTGCTGCTGGGAGGGCACTCTGCCTATCAGGGAGCACAGCGGCGAGACGAAGGAATACAGCAGGTTCTTCTTCTACTGGGAGAACGGTTATGGATATGGCATTGAGGATGTCTATGTGAGGGGCGAGTACTCCGAGACCTACAACTTCGCTTGGTATTGGCTCGACGAGCCGGGCGGCTACAAGTGCCTCGCCCTCAACTATGGCGGTCGCCATACTGAGGACATCTCGGTCATCAGGATCAGGAAGATCAAGGCTTGGCTCTACGGATGGTACTACGCTTCGCTCCACGACTGGGAACTCGACAGGGATGCTAACCTGACGACACGCGGTCACGCTATCGAGCTTGAGTCGACGGGCGCACAGCCTCACGGCGCTGTTGTCAAGGACGACGACACTAACAAGGACGGTGGCGACACGGGTACCGACGACGGTACAAGAGACCGCTCGGCAGCGAAGTAGAGCAGTCGAAACATTAGAGTTTAATTAGGGCAGACGTCTCGATGTGAGAGGCACCTGCCCTTTTTGCGTCATGCTGTTTTGTGTGGTGTCGGGAGTGTCTTTGGATGCTCAGGTCGTGAGTGAGGAGTAGAATCCGAGGTCGAGTGCCCGTATGTTATCGTCGATGAGGTTCTTGCGGTGTGGGGGAAGTGTACGTCGGATGGCGTCGGTCACGTCGAGTGGGG
Source organism: Bacteroidales bacterium (assembly GCA_017417385.1). GTDB lineage: Bacteria > Bacteroidota > Bacteroidia > Bacteroidales > Marinilabiliaceae > W3P20-009. The sequence goes on along the minus strand of JAFPZF010000022.1, from coordinate 10,809 downwards.
TGATTGCCTTGAAGGTCCGGAGGAGTGCGCCGAGCATGATGATGCCGACGAGCTTGTCGCACGAGTTTGCATGTGCGAAGGCTGAGAAGGCCCCCTCGGCATCCGAGATGAGGATGCCGTCGAAGTGGAGGAGTGGAGAGAATCTCTCGACGCTCGGACGGTTGAAGGCGATGAGGTAGTCGAGGCGCGAGGCTATAGGCGAACTGATGGGCGACGACGAGATGACGACGGTCGCATTGCACGTGCCGCCTCGTTGCTCGGGTCCATAGCTCGGCAGCCACGTCGTCTCGAGACCGGCGGAGAAGGCTGCCTCGGCAAGAATGTGACCGAGGGTGAGGACGCCCTGCCCGCCCTGTCCGGCGATTATTATTTCGGTTGTCATTTGATTCTTCCTGTTTTCAGTGTTTTCAATCGGTTGGTCAGGTGGACGACGGCGTCGATGGGCGACATCTTCCAGTTGGTCGGGCATGCCGCCATGAACTCGATGACTGACGTTCCCCGCCTCTCGAGGGTGTTCTCGAAGGCTGTGCGGAGCGAGCGTGCGGCTCGTCTGACTGACGTCGGCGAGAGTACATTCTCCCGCGTGGCGAAGCATACGCCGGGTAGCGAGGCGAGGAGGGCGAGCATGTCGAGGGGGTGGCCGTGTGTCGCGGCGTCTCGCCCCTTGGGACAGGTGACGGTCTTCATGTCGATGGGCGTCGTCGGCGCCATCTGTCCCCCAGTCATGCCATAGAGGGCGTTGTTGACGAAGATGATGGTGATGTTCTCGCCTCGTGTCGCGGCATGGACGGCTTCGGAGATGCCGATGGCGGAGAGGTCTCCGTCTCCCTGATATGTGAAGACTAGCCGGTCTCGCCGTAGTCTGCTGATGGCTGTCGCTACTGCCGGCGCACGTCCGTGTGCAGCCTCGACCCAGTCTATGTTGATATAGTCGTAGATGAGGACGGCGCACCCGACGGGACTGACACCGATGACGCTGTCCTCGCGTCCCATGTCGGCGATGGTGTCGGCGAGGATCTTGTTGATGGCGGAGTGTGAGCACCCGGGACAGTAGTGCATCGGCTTGTCGGTCAGGAGTCGGGGGCGATGATAGACGACGGTTTCTTCTGTCATGACTATGAGATTGTTTTCACGAAGGTGACGATTTCGGATGGCGAGAGTGTGATGCCCCCGGTGTGGCCGTAGTGGAGGACTGACTCACTGAGTGGTGTCGATGACAGCGAGAGCCGCACGTCGTCGATCATCTGTCCCATGTTCAGCTCGACGCAGACGACGTGCCTTGCTGAAGTGGCTGCCTTGCGGAGCGCCTCGGCTGGGAAAGGCCATAGTGTGATGGGTCTGAAGAGTCCGACACGTAGTCCTTCCTCGGCGGCTATCTCGCATGCTCGGCGTGCCACACGTGAGACGGAGCCGAAGGCTACGAGGAGTGTGTCGGCGTCCTCGACGGCGAAGACCTCGCTCCGTGCGTCGTTCTTCTCTGCGAGTGCATACTTCTCGAATCGCTCCACTGTCACCTGCTCCATGTCGGCTGGGTCTAGGCGGAGGGACGATATGCGGTTGTAGGTCGAGCGCTTGTGGAGCGTCCCGTCGGCTGCCCATGTGGTGTCAAATGTGCCGTGGCGCAGGATGTTGAGCGAGACTCGCTCCATCATCTGACCGATGGTGCCATCGGCAAGGATGACTGCTGGGTTGCGGTAGCGGAACGCCCAGTCGAAGGCCAGGGGGAGGAAGTCGGCCATCTCCTGTGGGCTCGACGGGGCAACGACGAAGAGATGGTAGTCGCCGTGTCCTCCTCCCTTGACGACTTGGTAGTAGTCGGCCTGGCTTGGCTGGATGGTGCCGAGACCCGGTCCGCCTCTCATGACGTTGACAATCACTGCCGGGAGTCCGGCGCCGCACATATAGCTGATGCCTCCCTGCATGAGGCTGAAGCCCGGTCCCGAACTAGATGTGAACGCTACCTTGCCGCAGGCGGCTGCTCCATAGACCATGTGGATGGCGCCAACCTCGCTCTCGGCCTGGAGGACGGTCATCGTCTCGGGGTGCTTGGCGGAGAGGGTCTCGAGAATCTCGCTCTGTGGCGTTATGGGATAGCCGAAGTAGCTATCGACGCCGTAGGCGATTGCGGCGAGGGCGAGCGCCTCGTTGCCCTTCATCAGGCGTGTCACGACCTCCCCGCTCATTTCTGTGTCCCCTTCCATTGTATGTCAGACTGCAGTGCTGGTCGCGAGACTGGCCCAGCGTTGAGAACTGTTATGCAACCGTCCGGACAGACGAGTGCGCAGCAGGCGCAGCCGATGCACTTGTCGGGACGCACCTGGGTGCACGTGGGGTTGCCGACGGCGTTGAGGGCTCCGGTGAGCGAAAGGGCGTGTGCAGGGCATGCTGAGGTACAGAGACCACAGCCCTTGCAGAAGCGGCTGTCGATGGAGACATGTCCGCTAAATAGCAGCAGGTGGACCGCCTTTATGACTGCCTGATGACAGCCGTCCAGCGCTGCGACGAGATTGTTGACTGAGTGTTTCATGGACGACAAAGAAAAACGTGGCGGACTGTGAAGTCAAGTGTAAAGTGACAGGACGGGTGTGGTCTGACGGGAAAACAAGGCTTTCTGGGGTGAAAGGTTGGAAACGAGGGGTGAAAATGCAAGTAAAACCTAGTCGTTCGGTTTCCCCACACCTCGGATTGTGGCTAAGAATGGGCATTGCTACGGACATGGATTGGTGTCGTGACGACTGCTATTCGCAGGCATGAGATGGGTGGTGCGAAGGAGATAATGGACGGATAGCATGCGAGGTGTTCGCAAGGCGTGGCGGTTTGAAAGTAAGGGTCGGCGGACTGAGAATTGGCGGAAAAGTGCTATGTTTGCAGTGTCTAAGAGGTATAGAAACGAAAGATGAGTCTTGGCGGACGATTATTATTGTTGTCGTTGTACCCGTTGTCGGTGCTGCCGATGCGGGTGTTGTACTGGATATCAGACGTGGTGTGCCTGATACTTCACAGGGTGGTCGGCTACAGGCGCACTCTCGTCAGGCGGAACATTCAGACGTGCTTCCCGGAGAAGGGCGAGCAGGAACGCAAGGAGATTGAGGACGGATTCTATCAGTATTTCTGTGACTACGCATTCGAGAGTATCAAGCTGCTGACGATAGGCAGGACGGAGATCCGCAGGCGGATGCGCTTCGTGGGTCTCGAGCAGCTCGCGGAGCAGACGAAGGCGGGGCGCAGCTGCTCGGTCTTCCTCGGCCACTACTGCAATTGGGAATGGCTATCGACGGCGGCTGACTGGAGCGAGGGAGAGATGAAGAATGGAGGGAAGGGTGAGAAGTTAGAGATTTATCAAGTTTACCACGAGCTCGAGAATAAGGCTTTCGACGAGCTTTTCGTCCACATGCGTGAGCGTTATGGCGCGAAGTGCGTCCCGATGGCATCGACGCTCAGGGCTCTCGTCGAGGCTCGCAACGATGGTCGGGCTGTCGTTATGTGCTACGTCATGGACCAGGCTCCTTTCTGGAACAACATTCACCACTGGGTGGACTTCCTCAACCACGACACACCAGTCCTGACTGGCGCCGAGAAACTTGCGAGGAGGATGGGGCACGCGTGCTACTATGCTCACCTCAGGCGTGTCAAGAGGGGCGAGTACGAGTGCAGGATTGTCCCGATAGTGACGGCTCCCGACGACAAGTCGGAGTACAGCGCGACGGACGAGTTCTACCGACTGCTGGAGGAAAATATCAGGGAGCAACCGTCGCTATGGCTGTGGAGTCACAACAGGTGGAAGCGGACTAGGGAGGAGTACAACATTCGGCTCGACAAGGAGACGGGAATCGTGGACCTCGGGAACATTGAGGAGATTAAGCGAAGAAAAGGGATTGCCTTATGATGTATGTGCACGACCCCGGCAAGATGGGGAACAATGTATTCCTGTTCATGCAGTTCTACGCATGGGCCATGGAGAACGGACGGAGCATCATGTCGATGCGGTTTGCCTACAAGTATCAGTATTTCAAGCTGTGCGACATGCCGCACAACAACATGCTGTGGCGGCTCATCGGGCAGATAGGGGCGAAGATGGGTCTCATTCCGACTGTCCGTTATGACGGCGTCGATGCCGACGTCGAGGGTAACGAGAAGATTATCAGGGAGAATAAGAACGTCATGATAAGAGGGTGGTACGTCCGCTACCTGCCGCTCGTCGAGAAGCACATCGAGGAGATACGCGAGATATTCACGTTCAAGGAGAGCATCAGCGGCAAGATAGCGCGCTTTATGGCGGAGAACGGCGGTGAGGGGGAGAACATTGGTCTCCACATCAGGCGGCGCGACTACGCACGCCACATGGGTGGACGCTTCTTCTTCAGCGACGAGGAGTATGCCGAGACGATGCGTCAGGTCGTGGAGAGCGGCAAGAGGCAGAACATCTACGTCTGCAGCGACGAGCCGGTCGACGTCGAATGGTGGCGGAAGACTCTCGGTACGGAGAGGATTTACTACCTCGGGGGAAATCCCGGCGAGGACATGTGCCTGCTCTCTATGTGCGACAAGATTGTCGGGACGCTCAGCTCGTTCACTCTCGTTGCAGCCATGCAGCGTAACCTCCCGATATACTGGAAGCGCCGTAAGAACGACAGGGTCTCCGACGAGGGCTTCCGCCCCTTCAGTGAGATGATGTATAGATTTGACTCAATGTTTACAGAAGAATGAGAATAAGAGAGAGCTTAGACAGCGTCTTGCGGTCGGACGCTGGGCCGATAGTGGCGACGGTGATTAACATACTGATGGCGTATGTCGTCAGTTTCATTGCGAGGGTCGCCTACTTCCTCGAGAACTATAGCTATTTCGCTGAAAGCCTGACGGCGAGCGGCGTGGCGGACATTCTCCGGGGAAGCTTGGCCTTCGACACGTCTGGGATTATTTACATGAACATTCTCTACATGTTCATGATGCTCGTCCCGACGCACCTGAAGGAGACTGTGGCGTATCACAAGGCGTGTAGGATTGTCTACGTCGTCTTCAACGCCCTGGCGCTGATGATGAATCTCGGCGACTCTGTGTACTTCAAGTACACGATGAGGAGGACGACGAGCACTGTCTTCAGCGAGTTCAGCGGGGAGAACAATCTCGGTGGAATCTTTGGGATAGAGATACTGAGGCACTGGTACCTCGTCCTACTGTTCGCGGCTGTAGTCTACTTGATGTGGAAGGCGTATGTCAGTCCGAAGACAGAGAGGCGCAATCTCGTCTGGTGGCGCTTCACTGCTGTCAACGTCGTATGCCTTGCCGTCGTCGTCGGACTCTCGATAGCTGGCATCAGGGGTGGCTTCACACGTGCGACGAGGCCTATTACGATAAGCAACGCCAACCAGTACGTCTCGCGCCCGATAGAGACGGCCCTCGTCCTGAACACGCCGTTCAGCATCATCAGGACTATTGGCAAGAAGGTATTCGTCACGCCCGAGTACTACAAGAGCGAGGAGGAGATGGAGTCTGTCTTCACGCCTGTCCACGTCCCGGCTACTGACAGCGTGATGAGGCGGAAGAACGTCGTCGTCTTCATTGTCGAGAGCTTCGGGAGGGAGTACATAGGTGCGCTGAACGGCACGCTCGACAACAGCACGTACAAGGGCTACACGCCGTTCGTCGACTCGCTGATTGAGCATAGCGCGACATTCAAGTGGTCGTATTGCAACGGGCGGAAGAGCATCGACGGGATGCCGAGCATATTGTCGTCGATACCGATGTTCGTCGAGCCGTTCTTCCTGACGCCGGCGAGCCTCAACAAGGTCGGGGGTATAGCGCGCTCGCTATCCGACGAGGGCTATGAGACGGCCTTCTTCCACGGTGCTCAGAGAGGCTCGATGGGCTTCCAGGCGTTCTCGAGGTCGACAGGTTTCGGGGAGTATTATGGTCGAGAGGACTTCGACGCCGACCCGAGGTACGGTGGCGAGGAGGACTTCGATGGCAACTGGGCGATATGGGACGAGCCGTTCCTCCAGTACTACTGTACAAAGATGGGGGAGATGAAAGAGCCGTTCATGACGGCAGTCTTTACGGCGTCGAGCCATCACCCGTATGTCATCCCCGAGAAGTACAAGGAGAAGTACCCCGAGGAGGGAATAATCATGCACAAGTGCATACGGTACACCGACAACGCCTTGCGCCGCTTCTTCGACGAGGCGAAGAAACAGCCGTGGTATCGCAACACCCTGTTCGTCCTGACGAGCGACCATACGAACCTCAGCGACCACCAGGAGTATCAGACAGACCTCGGGGGCTTCTGCTCACCGATAGTCTTCTACGACCCGAGCGGCGAGCTGTTTGAGCCGGGCATGAGGGAGAAGGTCGCCCAGCAGATAGACATCATGCCGAGCGTGCTGGGGCTGCTGGGCTACGGCAAGCCATACGTCGCCTTCGGATGCGACCTGTTCACGACGGCGCCGGAGGACACATGGGCAGTCAACTACCTCAACGGGATATATCAGTACGTGAGGTTCGGTCACGTCCTCCAGTTTGACGGAGAGAAGACGAAGGCTGTGTATGCGTTGACAGACAGCCTGATGAAAGAGAACGTCGTCGGGAAGGTCGCCGAACAGGGGCAGATGGAGGCCGAGGTGAAGGCTATCATCCAGCAGTACATGGGGAGGATGAATGGAGACAAACTGACGGCGAACGAATAACAGACGGAAGAAGAACGATATAGAGGGCGGGGCGGTGCTTCGCCCTCTTTCTTTTAGGAGGTGGGCGAACGGACGGGCGAACAGAAAAAGGAAAGCTCTTTTGCATAGAACAAGGAAAAATACATATTTTTGCACTTGGAAACAATTCTGCAGTGAAGGGATCACTAAGCAGACTCGGAAAACATAATCACGGTGAAAACTATTAGTAAATTTATGCTGACAGCAGTAGGTCTGCTGTCGGCAGTGGGCGTTTCGGCGGAAGACGTCCAGCAGGAGCCACAATTAGCATTCCCAGGTGCGGTGGGATTCGGCAGGTTCGCAACGGGAGGTCGTGGCGGCACGGTATATCACGTGACGAACCTCAACGACAACGGGACGGGCTCACTCAGAGATGCATTAAGCCAGCCCAACAGGATCATTGTCTTCGACGTCTCCGGTGTCATCAAGATCACGAGCAGGCTGACGTGCGCGAAGAACATCACGATCGCCGGACAGACTGCCCCGGGCGAAGGCATCATAGTGTATGGCAACGGAATCTCGTTCACCAAGGCGGACAATATGATATGCCGGTACGTCAGGTTCCGCGAGGGCAAGGGTGGCGACAACGACTCGGACTGCGCGACGATAGCCGATGGCGGACCTATGATCTTCGACCACTGCTCATTCTCGTGGGGCAAGGACGAGACCTTCTCCATCAGCGGAGGCGGGCAGAACCCTAACCACATCACGATAAGCAACTCCACGATAGGCCTCGGACTGATGGTCCACTCGGCAGGCGGACTGATACAGGCAGACAGCATCACCCTGTATAGGAACCTCTATTGCGACAACCTGACGAGAAACAACAAGGTCAAGGGCAGGAGCCAATATGTCAACAACATAGTCTATAACTGGAGCGACGGCGCGTACATCATGGGCGACTCGGAGGGCGACAGCTTCGTCGAGGTGACGAACAACCTGTTCATCAACGGGCCGGAGAATGCGAACGCGGCAGCCTTCACGAGGGGCAATGCGAACTTCAGGATGTATATTGACGACAACCTCCAGGACAAGGGCTGCGATGGCGAGCTGAACCCGACGGAGGTCGCGAGAAACCAGTATCAGGGCGGCCCGACGTTCGTAGAGGAGCCATTTGCCAAGTATCCGACGCTGGAGAAGTGGAGCGCGATAGAGCTTCCGGAGAAGATGTTGCCAGGTGTCGGTGCCAGCCTCCCGTATCGTGACCCTGTCGATGCGTACATGGTATGGCAGGTCGGGACCTTCGGACTTGAGGGAGCCTTCATAAGCGACGAGGCGCAGTTGCCATTTGGCATCCCGACGACATGGACACACCAGACATTCGAGAAGCCGGCAGACACAGACGGTGACGGTATGCCAGACGCATGGGAGACGGCGAACGGGACGAACCCGAGCGCAGACGACGCCATGGTGATAGCAGCGAACGGGTATGCCAACATCGAGAACTACATCAACAGCATAAGCGAGGAGACAGTAGGCGTCGCGCTGCGTGAGCCAATGATGGCGAGCCAGACAGCGTCGGACCTCGAGAGCGTGACCCTCGGGTGGTTTGACTTCACGAGAGGCGAAGAGGCCTTCGTCGTAGAGATAGAGGACGGCGAGGAGTGGAAAGAAGCCGCGAGGACAGAAGCGGACGCGACGAGCGTAACGATCGAGGGGCTGGAAACTGCGAGCAAGTATAACGTCAGGATATACGCAGTGAAGGGCGAGAAGAAGTCCGAGTACGCCACATTGCTGGCGAAGACAGCGTCGGTAGAGGTGGAGAAGATAGACTGCGAGACCTTCGAGGCGACGGAGGAGGACTGGCTGATAGAGACAAACGAGGGAGACAGGACAGAGACCCTCTCGGAAGATGTCGAGAAGAGATATATAGTAGTGCGTGGCGAAGGGACCACGACCATAGACGGCGAGAAGCAGATAGAGAAGGCCGAGCAGGTCGTCAAGGGCGGCACAGGCAAGCTCGTCATGACGGGCGACCACAGCTATAAGGGCGCAAGCGTCCTGAACGGCGGCACGTGGGAGTTCTCGACACTAAAGAACGCCGGGGAGCCAAGTTCGATAGGAGCATCGGCAGACTATCCGCAGATGTGGGGATGGAACGGCGGCACATGGGTCTACACAGGCGACGCGACAGAGACCGACAAGAGTGCGAAGATGACAGAGACGACGACATTCGTCGTAGACAAGAACGTCACAGTCGGTATGAACGGCTCGATAGAGGGAGCTGGCGATCTCGTGATAGACGGCAAGGGGACGATAGCACCGAAAGACTCTACCTTCTTCAGGTATAGAGGAAAGACTGTCCTAAGGGGCGGAACGCTGCACCTGAAGTACCTTGGGAATCAGCTCGAGACAAACGTCAGACTGAGCAGGGACGAGAACGGCGAGCCTATTCAGCTTGTCATGGCAGGCGGAAGGCTGACGTCGGCAGACGCGAAGGAGCACTACACGGCGTATCTGTTCCCGATAGAAGTCGTCGAGGGGACGACATCAGTCTTTGAGCCGAACGCATGGTGCGAGATAAAGAGCAAGGTGACGGGAAGCGGTACGCTCGAGTTCAGGATACCATACGTCCGCGAGAGAGTGTATGGCGACTGGACAGGCTTCACGGGAACCCTGATAGCGAAGGCGGCGAACAAGGTCGACGGGAAAGGATGCCTCCTGTATCTCGACAATGGACACGAGATGCCTAATGCAGTCATCAAGATGGAGGGACAGGTACACGCAGCATGCTGGACGGAGAACCAGACGTTCCACATCGGAGGACTGAGCGGAGGCACGCAGGCGACACTCGGAGCGTCTGGCAAGAACAGCAAGAGCAGCCCTAAGATGATGTGGTACGTAGGCGGCAAGGGCACCGATGAAGTCTTCGACGGCATCATCAACAATGCTCAGGCAGCGTCTCGCGAGGGCGTCACGTCGATAGTCAAGGAGGGCGACGGCAAGTGGACCCTGAACGGAGCGAACACATACGCAGGCACGACGGAGGTGACGGGCGGAACGCTTGTCGTCAACGGGACCCAGACCGGTACGGGAGCGATAACCGTCAGGGGTGGAGCTACGCTGGCCGGCAAGGGCACGATGCCGGGAGCCATGACGAGCGAGGAAGGTGCTACCATAATCGGTGGAAACCAGAAGGCTGACGGAACGAAGCTGACGCTCGGGTCGGTCGACATGAACGGTGGCACGATAGAGCTCAGCGTCTCGGGGACCAAGTGCAACAGGCTGACGAGTAGTTCGAGCATAAAGTTGAGGGGCACGAAGATCAAGATGAACATAGAGGAGGGGACGACATTTGCAGACGGCAAGAAGCTCGTCGTACTCTCGGGCTCGTCGATAGACGCAGAGAACGTGACGGTAGAGCCTGAGAGGCCGTCGGAGACGCAGGAGTGGGACCTCAGCAACCTGAGCAAGGGATGGTTGAAGGTCGTAGGCGAGGCTCCGACGACAGGAGTCAAGAACCTCAAGGCAGAGAGCGAGACAGACGCCACGTATGACATGACCGGCAGGAAGGTCGGCAAGGCATACAGGGGCATAGCTGTCGAGAGAGGAAAGATCGTCATCAAGAAGTAAGGGGAACGAGATAGAGACAGGAGGTCCCGTCGGCGAAGGTCGGCGGGACCTCTTTTCTTTTTGTCATAACCGGAGGGGAGAGAAGGGGAGAGAAGGGAAGCCTTGCTGGGAGGAAAGGACGGGAGAGGACTATATCAGGGCTAATCCAAGTCTAACCACGGGGGGTAGAAAGGAAAGAAACAGCTGCCCTTCGCAAGGGGATGGAGAGGAGGAGATAGAGCAATTAGGAATTAGCAATGAGGAGTCGTCGGAGGACGTTGGGGGAGAGACACATGGGGAAAAGGGCCTCACACAGGGGACACAGAGGCACAGAGCTTTTCAGAACACAGAGGCGAGCTGACGCTCGCATGGAGGGCACAGAGAGGGACGGGGCTATTAGCAATTAGGAATGAGGAATGAGCAATTAGGAGTCGTCGGAGGACGTTGGGTGAGAGACACGTGGGGAAAGGGGCCTCACACAGAGGACACAGAGGCACAGAGCTTTTCAGAACACAGAGGCGAGCTGACGCTCGCATGGAGGGCACAGAGAGGGGCGGGG
>JAFPZF010000021.1 GCA_017417385.1 Bacteroidales bacterium | reverse complement strand
TGTTTCTCGCAAGCCTTTTCGCTTTTGAGTTCTTTTCCTAAGTCAAACAAGCTCATATTACACCCTTGTTAAATATACTGCAAGTTACAAATAATCAGTGATATATACAATGGTTGCTACTAAGTTGCGGATATGCATTATATCTTATCTCTCTTATCTATTCTGCTACCGTTTTCCGTTGCATTTGCTGTAGCAATTGCTACGTTTTGGCTTGCATTTGCAAGGTTGTCGGCTTCGGGTACACCTACGGTATTAGCGAGTTCAGAAGCGTTTTTCTGCCCCATATCGGTTTTGCAGACCTTTCCGTCCGCTCCCTCCGCCCCCTCTCCACACCCTCTCTGTGCCCTCCCCGCGAGCGTCAGCTCGCCTCTGTGTCCTATACGCCTCTGCGTCTCTGTGCCTCTGTGTGAGGCTTCAACCAACTTCCGCTCTCTCCGCTTCCTCCGCCCCCTCTCCCCGCCTTCTCCGTGCCCTCTCCGTGCCCCCTCTGCGGGCGTCAGCTCGCCTCTGTGTCTCTGCCCTCTCTGTGCCCTCCTCGCGAGCGCCAGCTCGCCTCTGTGTCCTGAAAAACTCTGTGCCCTCTGTGTGAGGCCTAAAAAATATCCGTGTCTCCGACCCTTCCATCTCCCTCCGACGACTCTGACAACTCCGATAATTCCTCATTCCAATTCCTCATTCCTCATTCCTCATTCCTAATTCCTAATTAAAAAGGGGGGCATCGTCACCAATGCCCCCCTTTTTGCAATTTATAGAAGTTCCCTTTACTTCACCCTCTCTATCTTCCCGTTATGCACATACACCCCGTTCCGGCTCGGCTTCCCGCTCAACTTCCGGCCTGCCATGTCGTGCCATTCGTCGACGACCTCCTTCGCAGTCTCCCTCACTCCCGTGGTCTCCGCAAACTCAATCTCGATGCTCTTGTTTGCATTGTACACGAATGTCGCACTCTCCTCCCCTATCTCTATCTCCTGGTCGCCATTCTTGATGCTCACTGGCTTCTCGGTGTACTTGATGGTCACCTTGTCGCCGTTGTTCGCAAACACTGGGTTCTCCGCTATCTTCTCCGGCTCATTGACGACGTAGTCTATCTTGTAGAGTGCGTTCACCTCTCCGTCTATGTCTATCGCCAGTTCGGGGTAGTTCTTGCCCTGACGCCATATCGGCCTGTACTCCCCAGTATAGCCCTGCTCACTCCAGTTCAGCCAGTATGCCACCTCGCCGCTTGCAAACTCCTTAGCCGTGAAGGCCCTCTCCATCTTGTTGACCTCGGCATCGTCGTACGTCCCGACATTCAGCGTCTTGTTGTTCGCCGCCTTGCTCGTCGCAACCTTGGCCCTTCCGCCGTTCTTTGCGCAACCTATGTTCTGCTTGATGGTTATGCACCTCTTGTTGCCCTCGACATTGCCCTCCAGCAGGTCGAAGTCATAGAAGAAGCCATTGACTGTTCCCTCGTTCTCCCCGACTATACAGACGACGACGGTCCTCCCCTCCGGAACTTTGCTCTCGTCAACTACTACCTTCCCTGCGAATGCGAAGTTGTTGATGTTGCCCTTGTTGCTCTTCGCTACTATATGTACGAAGATTGTGTCATCCTTGACTGTCCACGCCTCGTCGGTCGGGTCGATGTAGATGGTCGTCGAGTCCATCACGAGGGTGTTGACCTCCGCCTCCTCCTCGACGGTCTTCACGAGTCCCGCCATCTGTGCTATGACGTTCTTGATGACGTTGCCCTGTCCCTCTATCGAGCCCTTCAGTGTCTCGATGGTCGGCAGTTCGATGGCCTTCTCGGTCATGGTCTCGTGGTTCTGCTCCTCGAGGTCTATCTCCTGCTTGCCCGCCTCGCCACCGTCGATGTCGCTCGTCAGGACGATGCTCGCCCCTTCATAATAGTCGCTCTTCGTGTCGTTGACTGCCCCTATGATCTCTGCCAGGGCCTCCGTCGTCTCCGCGACGACTGTCACCTCGCCGCTCTCCTTGTCCTCGACTGGCACTGCCGCCTTCAGCTCTTTCCTGAAGACTACCATGACGTCGACCTCCTTGTCCATCGGCATCTCGAAAGAAGTCTCGCTCTCGTCGAGCATCTCGCCGTCTATACTAATGTAGATGTGGGCGACTTCATACCCTTCCTTCGCCTCGGCGCTGACCTCTACCGTCTCGCCCCACATCTTCTCCGTCGGGCAGTTGACCTCTCCGAGCTCCTCGTCGTATGTGACTGTGATTGGATACGTCTCCTTCTCGAACTCGACCCTCACCGTGACGTCGCCATCCGGCATCAAGAAGTTCCCGTCTTCCGTGATGTCTATCGCTATCCCGTCGCCATAGCTTGCCGCCAACGTCGTCAGTCTATATCCTACATTCTCCTCGACTGTCAGCGTCACCTCTTCCCCGAGTATCGCCTTCTCCTTGTCCACCACGACGCTTCCGCTCTCTGTCGCGGCTGGTAGCGCCACTGTGTACTCTGTCGCCGCTATCGTCCACGTTAGCTCTACGCTACCAGTGAAGTTGCCCTTGCCTGTCAGCGTTATCTTGTGTGTCCCCGGCTCCCTCGCCTTCAGGTCTCCCTCTATCGTGACGTCGTTCGCCGTGAGGTCTGTCCCGTTGAACTTCGCCGTGACTGTCTGCTCATGCTCCTCCATGTCATACGTGACCTCCGCCTCGCTCAGCCTTAGCTCGAAGTCGCTGCTCTCCGTGCTCAGTGTCGCCGGCTCTATCTCGTACGTCAGCTCTTTGCTCTCCTCGCTCAATACGTAGTTCACATTCTTGCTCGTCAACAGCACGCTGACTTTCTTCGTCCCGACGTTCGTGTAGTCGTCGCCCGGATATGTCTTCGCTACCTCATAGTCCACTCCCTCCACGAGATTGCCTTTCAAGCCAACTACGCTGACCGATATCGCTGTCTCCTGCTTCAGCTCCGCTCCGCTGTACACGACGTCCTCCAGGCTCCCTATCGTCACTGTCGCCGTCGCCGCCTCTATCTCGTAGGCCACTGTCTTCTCGCATCCCTCGTACTGTGTCCCAGTCTTGCCTGTCACTGTCGCCCTATACGTCCCGACATTGGTCTCTCGCACACCACTGACGGTGTAATCGTCCCCCTCGACGAGTATCTTGTCCGGATTCGCCGCATCTCTGACTGTCAATGACGGACCCTGCGCCTCGGCGCTATACACGATCTCTGTCTCGCTCGCATCCACCGTGAACTGCGTGCTGATATACTCTACCGATATCGAGACATTGCTTGCCGGCATGGTAAACTTATACTGCCCATCTTCCTCTTGTGTGCACTCCACTGCGTTCTCGTCCTCATCTCTCACTGTCACCTCTGTCCTGAACCCATCCTTCGCCTCTACCTCGAACCTGACTGTATTCCCATAGTTGGCTGTCTGGACCTTGAGATTCTTTGCGTATCCGTCTTCGTTTGTTACCTCATAGTCTATCTTCTTGAATACTGCACTCACCTCTGCCGGACCTCCTGGCGGCATGAACTTCGCTACCTCAGACTCGCTTCCGTTGATGGTGATGTAGTCCAGCTCGTACCCCACGTCTGGCGTACATGTCACTATCACCCAATCCCATAGTGTCGCCTCCGTCCTGTCTACGCTGACGCTTCCTCCCGTCGGCTGCACGGTCGTGATGGCGTATTTGGCCTCCTTAAACGTTGCCGAGACGGTCACGTTGTCTGCTGGCATGGTGAACTTGTTCCCGCTGCACGTGACTGCCGCTCCGCTCTTTGTCGTCACGGTGAGTTTGTCTAGCTCATATCCTGTCACCGGCGCCGGCGTCACCTCCACCTCCGACTCGAAATCTGCAGTATTTGCGACGCTTACGTCGCCGTTCGTCATCGACGCCTTCGTTATTGTGTACGCCTTCGGACCGAACTCTGCTGTCATCACGACGTCGCTCGCTGGCATTACGAAGGTCGTGTCCCCCTGCTCGAACGTCAATTCTACGTCGACTCCGTCTTTATCTACGACGCTCACCGAGTTTACTTTATACCCTTTCTCCGGCACCAACTGGAAATATATTGTGTTCCCATAGTTCCACCCGCTCGTCTTCCCTATCTCGAGGCGACCCTTGCCTGTCTTCTCGAACGTTATGCTGTAGTCTATCGCCTTAAACGTCGCACTTATCGTCACATTCTCCTTCGGCATCTCGAACGACTCCACTCCTACTGCTTGCTCCACACCATTCACTGTCAACCTCTCATACTCATACCCCTTGTCTGGCTTCACATCCACTATCACCTGCTGCCCTGCTGCCGCTGTCGTCTGCTTCACTTCTACTGTTCCATGTTCTATCCCCGTCGCTACGGATACACTATACTTTATCAACTCAAACCTCGCCTTGATGGTAGTGGCTGCCGGACTATTAACTCCTCCAGTACCATAACTGCAATTCTCGTCGTACAAGAACACCACATAATCAGGAAAGAACTTTCCATCACCATTGTCACTTACGAAGCGACTGTTATTAGTAATATCTAATGGACATTCCGTTCCATTCTTATACCTGTACAACCCTACAAACCGCGATCCCTCTGCCGGAGTTACCTTAAATGTATAATCGTAAGCAATCTCTGGATCATAATTTATAGTTGTCTGCCCAACGAAATTTCCCCCTGTAAACTCTATGCTTCCATCGCCGTCTCCTTCCTTACTTAGCGTGAGTTCCTGCCCCTTCGCTTCCCCTACAATCATCACCATGAGTACCACGACTGCACTCAATGCCCTTAATAGTTTTCCCATATCTCTTGGTTTTAGTTGTTTATTTACCTACGACTTACCATCTGCCTATTCTGCATGGCAAACCGCTGCTGAATTGCAAATATACACATAATTTTACACTTGCAACTTTTCTCCCCTCTTTCCCCTCCCTCTTCGACGTAAACTCCCGAAGTCTCACGCCTTGCATCTCGCTCGTTGCGGAGCTGTATATCTACTAGCAGCCCTACCCATAGAGAAATCCTTCAGCCCGCAGTTAAACCTGTATTAGACCAGTCTCCGCTTTTGCCCCCCAGTTCCTTCCTCCTTCTTTCCCCCTTCTCTTCCCCTTCCCCTTCTTCCCTTCACTCCTTCCACTCCGCCAGAGGACTGCACTTCGTGATTTCCCACAACTGCTCCTCCGTGATGTTCTCACTCCCGTCCATCAGGTTCCATCGACTCGTTATGTCCACGACCTCGCCATCCTTATTGACCAGGACACCTATCATCGACACCCCATACTCATCCCTCGGCTGTGCGTTCGCCTCATACTTCGCGGCGTCGAGACCCTCATAGCCATCGGCAAGATAGACATAAAACCTTAATCCTTCGTTGGTTATCTCCATCTTGAATAGGTCTTCACAGATAAAGACACTCCACACCGCTGCATACTTGCGATACGGCTCGGTCTCCTCCCACGACCTCAACCCCACTACCCGATACTTCTTGCCCCCACCGCTATTGCTCAATCTCTGTCCCATAATGCTGATATTTCTTATGTTATTACAATTAGTGCTGATTCCTTGATGTTGTCCGCCAAACTACTGACCTTCTACGCCAAATCACGACATTGGTTTGCAACTGTCAGAACTATGCGAACACCTGAAAATGCACATCCTCTTCCCGAGCTCCCTCGCCTTCCTTATCGAATCGAGCGTCCCTCTCGAGACACCATCATGAATCGCAAGCACCACGTCCGAATGTTCGATTATCGTCGTGTTCCGCAGTATCGGCGCCGCCCTCCCATACCTTTCGTAGTCCGGCTTGAACTCGATGAGCGGGATCCTGTTTTCCCTTGCGTACTTGGCAGCCATCCTGTCAACACCTCTTGCCCCGCCCGAGACTATAATCCCCGGTTTCAACTTGAAGTGTTCAATCGCCTCGGCTACAACCCCCTCTTTCGTGATGCTGCGTGAACCCACAATCGCCAATTTCATACTACATCTTTATTGGTTTCCGAGTGCAAAACAACACCACACCTACGCCATATCACGGCGTACGTCATAAAAAAGTGCACAAATAAAGAGTCCAAGGACAACTTCTCATTCCTCATTGCTCATTTCTCATTGCTAATTGCACATTGCATTAGCCCTGTATTAGCCCTTTCCCCTCTTATGTTAACTAGAACCCTTTCCTCATTCCTCATTCCCAATTCCTAATTCCTCATTGTGTCCCCCACTTTTTTCGTAAATTTGCTTAGCACAATTCTCTTGTGCAACAAACATACCACATACTTATGACAAAACAGTTCCTACTACTTGCGCTCACCGCACTACTGTGCACCACGACCAGCGCTCAGAGCATGAAAGAGGAGATCCAGAAGGACTTCAACCGCTCCGCAAGCAACTACACAGCCTACATCGTCCCCGAAGCTGACTACAAGCTGACCCCAGCCCCCAAGGGCTACGAACCCTTCTACCTCAGCCACTACGGCCGCCACGGCTCTCGTTGGCTCATCGGCAAGGGCGACTTCACCGACCCTATCGACATCCTCACTCAGGCCGACCACTACGGCAAACTGACACCCGACGGCAAGAAGACTCTTAATCTCGTCAGCTCTTTCTACGACAAGAGCAAAGACCGCCTCGGCGACCTCACTAAGCTGGGCGAACGTCAGCATCACGGCATCGGCAAGCGTATGACGGAGCACTTCCCCGAGATCTTCAGCGGCAACGTCTACGTCGACGCTCGCTCGACGGTCGTCATCCGCTGCATCCTCAGCATGATAGCAGAGTGCGAGGAACTGATGGCCTTCAACCCTAAGATGCGTATCCACAACGACGCAAGTGAGTGCTACCAGTACTATCTCAACGCACCTCGACCAGACAAGGTCAAGGAGGCTATCAAGGATAGCCGTAGCATCATCAACGACTACCGTTTGCGCTACGTCCACCCAGAACGCTTCTGCAAGCAGCTCTTCAACGACCAGGCCTACGTCGCCAACAACATCAACGCTATGCGACTGATGACCGAGCTATTCGCCGTCGCTGCCAACATGCAGAGTCACGACGACGGCCCCTCTCTGTGGTACCTCTTCACTGCCGACGAATGCTACGACCTCTGGCGTGTCAACAACATCGATTGGTATCTCCGCTACGCCGCCGCTCCAGCTACTGGCTCCCTAGCACCATTCAGCCAGGTCGAGCTCCTTCGCAACTTCATCTCCACCGCCGACACTATTGTCAGCGGCCACCACAAAGGCGCTACTCTCCGCTTCGGTCACGAAGTCGTCGTGATGCCACTCAGCTGCCTCATGGAACTGGGCAACAGCGCCACGCTGGTCGACGACCTCGACAAACTGGACTCCCAGTGGGTCAACTACCGCATCTTCATGATGGCTAGCAACATCCAGCTCGTCTTCTACCGCCCTAAAAAGGGCAACGGCGACATCCTCGTCAAGGCTCTCCTCAACGAACGCGAAGTTTCTCTCCCCGTCAAGACGAACATGGCTCCCTACTACAAATGGGACGACCTCCGCACCTACTACCTTAACAAGATCGACAACTAGGACAAGTAATCTACCCTCCCCTTCTTTTCGCGACTTTATCATCGAAGAGGCTCGCTCACCGATGCGAGTCTCTTCTTCTTTTCCCCGTTGGACGTAGCCTCCCTCTGCGCTCCCCCTCGCCTTTAGGCAACCCCTCCGTGACCTCCGTGCCCTCCGTGTGAGGCGTCCACCAACTTCCGACCATTCCGACCCCTCTCCACGCCCTCTCTGCGTCCTCTCTGCGAGCGCCAGCTCGCCTCTGTGTCCTAAAAAACTCTGTGCCTCTGTGCCCTCTGTGTGAGGCCTAAAAAATCTCCTTGTCTCCGCCCCTTCCGCTCCCTCCGACACCTCCGATCCTTCAGACGACTCCGATATCTCTATCGTTTACTAACTTCCGCGCTGAACTTTTCGATTAAGCGAGCGCAAAACGAGCTTGCTCGTTTTGCCGAGCGAGAGAAAAGCCAGCGAAGCTAAAGCGCAAAATAGTCCAAGCCTTGGGCAACCTTTCGATTAAGCGAGCGCAATGGAGCTTGCTCCTATTGCCGAGCGTGAGAAAGGTCGACGAAGTCAACGCCCT
>JAFPZF010000020.1 GCA_017417385.1 Bacteroidales bacterium | reverse complement strand
GGTGATGCCCGCACTCTCCATCTTGATGTGCAGTTTCACTGGCAGCTCACTCACCGTGACGTCATTCACCAACAGATTCACCATCAACCGTGTGCTACCACTCTCCGCCATCGTGGATAGCGAAGTCGTGTATGGCGGCGTAAGTATCGTCGTCACAGTGATAGGAAAGCGCTGAGCGAAAACGGTGATGCTCAGTAGCAGTAACAGCAATATGTTGATGATGCGCTTCAAACGTTCTAAATCATTTGTTTTATGTTTAGGGGGCTTCTATAAATTAGATTTTTCAAGGCGCACGAGGCTGAAAGGAGGGAGTGTACTGGAGTACATGACCGACTTAAAGCCGATGTGCAACGCAGAAAAAGCAATTTATAGAGGTCCACTTTATTTGCTGTACCTTATGTCCAACCTATACTCACTTGTCACAACACCCTTGCCCGGCAGCGTATATCGCATGATTACAGGATAATACCCCCATGTGAATGGCGGCACGTTGTCGGCCTTCATGAGCACATCGACACCAGGAGTGTTATCCGTCTGTCGGGTCAGCATGTTGGCAAGCCTCGTGCTCATCTCTTTGAAATCCCTGTCCATGTAGATTTGCATGTTGTTGCCTACAGCACCGTACTTTGATATGCCTGTCGAATGAGCTCCCGCCTGTCGGTCTTGCGCGTCAAGCTGCAAATCGTTCGTGTACATGTCCAAGACCACCGTACCGCTGCCCTTTGGTGCGTCATAGTTGCCCAACAGCCTCTCCGCATCAGCATTCTCATACATCAACGGCGCCACCTTATCCTTGTAGTACGGCATGTTGGCATAGTCTGGCTCCAGCTTAATCAAACTCTTCTCAGCATTGTTGATGTCATACTCAGCCAAGTCAAAGGTCTCAGTCTCTTTTGACTGGTCTGTTATACTTGCATTGACTGAGCAAACGGGAACATATTCTTGCCACAACACGGCATTGTCGATCTTCATCTTCCCCATCTTCTCCTCAAACGTCTTGTACGAGCTAGTCCTGAAGTCCACCGAGTAGATCTCGGTCTGCTCCAGCATCTCGAGGTTGCCCTCCGCCTCATGCTTCGTCTCCGTTATGTCGCTCCCCTCAGATGCCTCCATCTTAGTCTCCCTGTCCGCTATGTTCTCGTTGAGAACAGCCGTGCGCTGCGGGACGTTGACTATCGCCATGTTGTATATCTGGTCGGTGGTGAGGTTTAGATTGGCTGTCGGTATGTCCACCTCGAACTTCACCCCGCTGACATCCGAGACTGTCCTATGCGAGAACGATGCGTCTATCGTCTTGCCGTCGAACGTGGTGAACTGCACCTTCTGGTCGAAGCCCTCGGGCTTGTCCGTGGTGAAGAGATACGAGTAGTTTTGAGTCGTCATCACGTACGCCTCGCCATTCTCCTTCGCGAGGAAATTATACTGTCTGTCAGCAGGATAGGCGTACTTTACGTGCTCGGGCATTATGTACTTGGGCCGCTCGCCCGATGTGAACTCTACGCTCTTCTCCTCGTAGTACGGCTTGCCGTCGTCACCCTGCACTGCCACCCATTCGTTGCCGTTGCGTCGCTCGAAGGTGACCTTGGCGTATGCCTTGTATCTCTTGTGGCTCTCTAGCGGCTCGTCGAGGTCGTACGTCCAGATGCGTCCGTCCTCGCTCTTGGTTGTCGTGTACTTCGCCTTTGCGCCCGTCTCGCCCTGTATGCTGAACTCGGCTATATTCACCCTGTAGGTCTCCCTCTTGCCCGCCTCGTCCTCTATGGTCATGCTCTCATCGGCTGGTATGTTCAGCACGAGCTGCGGAGCTATGAAGACATTCACTTCGTCCGACTTGTCGTCGGGCGTCACCTGCGCTATCACGTCCTCGCCGAATGGCGACCCGCCCTCTATCTCGCACTTCTCGCCCATCGAGAAGTCGAAGTTGCATGTCCCCTTCACTAGTCCACCGAGCAGGTTGAACTTGCCACCGACTGCTCCCGTGAAGTAGATTGGTTTCGGACCGGCACCACGCAGAAACGCTGCCATCTCGCCGCTCAGTATGTCGAACTTGCGCTCTTTTCTAAATACCTTTACCTTCATACCTATGGCAGCATCCACCCACGCCCACGCCTGTGCCTGTGCATACCATCCGTCGATGCCTATGGGTCCCTCCATGCCCTTGCAATGTGCCCCCTCGCCATACTGCTTCAGCAGCATCTCCGTGCCCATGCCTACGCCCAGTTTGGCATAGAAGGGCTGGAGCGTGGCATCGAACTTCACGGTCAGGTCCGAGCCGAAGGCGAGGCCCTTGCCCTCCATCAGCTTGCTGCCGTCCGTCCTGTTCTCCAGCTTCTCCAAGTAGCTCGCCGACAGGTTGTCCCTCACCTTCTCGGGTATCTTGGGCAGCTCTGGTATGTCGTTGCCCACCATGAAATATCCTCCTGCATCGGCTATCTTCAGCAGCGACACGCCGAGTCTGTTCTCTGGCGTCCCTATGTACGTATACCACTTGTCCTTAGCGAAATACGAGCTCGCCCAGCCCATGCAGTTGTTTGCGCCTCGTCCCGTCAGGACATCCGCCACGTTGAGATACGCCTTCATGTCGGCGGTGAACACGTCGTTCGCCATGTCGAACTTCATGCCTATGGTTGCGGTCAGTGCCGCTGCGTTTTTGGGGTCGGGCTTGGCGTCATTGAGAGAACTCTTGTCGAACTCCACTATCTCGCCGCTCTTCTTCTCCACCTTCCCGAGGCTCTTCTTCAGTCCTTCGAGCATCGCTGTCTGTTGTGCGGCGTTGAGCATCGTCGCCTCGCCACGTAGCTGCACGAAGTTGACACCCCAGCTGTTGTTGAACTGCATCTCGAATGTCACGTCGGCATTGAGGAGCTTGTCCGAACCTATCAGTCCGAACTTTGTCCGCGCCAGAAAGCCCATGCCGACTTCCTTGTCTGGCCTATAGCAGATGCCCGTGAGCGACTTGCCGAACTCGCTCCTGTTCTCCGTCATGTCCTGCTGCATGTGGCGATACAATCCACCACCGAAGCCGTAGAAACTCAATGCTGGCGCCACCTGTATGCCCGCCGCAGGAGTGGTCTCGTAGAACACGTCGGTAAGGAAATATCTATACCCGTCCTTATGTCCGAAAACGCCAACGGCTTCTATCTTGAACTTGTCTATCAGCGTGAATTTGAGATCGCCACGGAAGCCTTTGCCGTATATCTCGTCACCGTCCAGAAACTCTACCCCGCCATCTACAGAGAACGCTTGCGAATTGTAGTTGACGTGTATCTTGTCAACCTTGACTGTGTTGAACTTCCAACTCTTCTCGTTGCCATATAGCGCTATTCCTGCGTCACCCTTGAACATATCGTTGACTGCCACCGCCGCATCGACGCTCAGTCCATGTCCATCGCCGCTCTTTACTGTCTTGATGTCGTTCAACGTCAGTTTGAAGCCCGCCATGCTCGGGCCCTCCATCTTGCCAGTGAGCGCCGCCGTACCAAGCTCAAAGTGGTCACGGCTTATCTCCATGCCCTCGAAACGTAGGTCTGGAAGCTTGAGTTTGTTGCTCGCCGTGTCCTTGCCTATCGGTGCCTCCACCGATAGCAGACCATTAGCTTTTATTGTCGGGTATATGCCGTCATCGCCCATTTTTAGCGAGATGGTAGATGTCTCGTCGAGCGTAAGTTTCGCACACAGCATCGGGAAGTCGAGCTTCTTGCCAAGCGATGACTGCAAGACGAATGTCTTCTGCTCCACGTCGTAGTTCGCCACATAGTCGAGCATCGACCCCTTGCCGAGCGGCGGTATGTTGACCTTACCTCCAAAGCCTACGCCACTGATGAAGTTCCTCTCTATCGCAAGCGCAAAGTCGTTGACACTGATAGCCCACGACTGCGGGTCTATATCGCTGTCGCTGATGATGTTCTTAGCCTCTGCCTTGCACGTCAGTCCGCTGCCGTCTATCAGCACATTCTCAAGTTGCAACGTCTTCCGCTGTTTCTGCCCCTCGGCTTTGCTGTCCGTAATGTAGTCCGGCAGTGTGACTGCCGCCTTCGATATCGCCAGTCCCTGCCAATTTTTGCGACTCTCCTCCGCGTCGCCACCGCCAAAATAATTGTCTGGAAAGTTTGCCGTTACTGGTGTGCTGTATGCGCTATGGTCGAGTATTAAGTTGTTGAGCGTAAACGTGAAACCGTCAAGGCCATCAACACAAAAGTTCTTCTCCGAGTTCACCTCCGCCGTGAAATCCTCGATGTCCGAGAACTGTGTCCGAGCCTCAAACATCAGTTTGCCCGTATTCCGCCCGCCATCGTCAACGCTGTATATCTTGTCGCTCTTCAGTATGAAGGCTACGTTGGCATCCACCTCCTGAAATCCACCGCACCCGAACGAGACTGCCGTCCCCTCCCGAAACACTATAGATGCATCCTTGCCGAGCTTTTTCTCTATCGGCCCGATTAGCTCAAGCCTTCCCTGCGTCCCTACGCCATTCTCTCCCTCAATTCTTGCCGTCCCCTCGAATGCAAGACTCCTGCCCCCATTAGTCGGGATGATGCACACCGCCTTGATGTACTTCTTCTGCCCGTCTGCTATGCTGTCCCCGTATAGGTCCTCGATGCATATCGTATACGTCTTCGATTTTACCCCTACAGGCAACGGCACGCTCTTGTCCCTGATTAGCTCTGATATGGAACTGATATACCTCCCCGCCTGCACCATCTTTTCGAATGCTGCAAGCGCACTGCCCATCCTGTTCTCTGCTTCTGGAGATAGATTCAGCGACGCCTCCACCCTCTGCGCCTCGTTAGGCAACTGAGTCTCGGCTGTTTGTGTATATGAGTTGCCCGTGCCTACCATCATGGCGGTCAGCAACAGCAACGCACACTTCCACGCCCTTGCGTGTTTGGCATATACAGTCAATTTCGTTCTAAGTCTATTGTTACCAATGAACATGCTTTCCGCCTTGCACGAACGCACACTGAATAGTTTCATTTGTTCAGCCTGCAAAGTTATCACATTCTGTCGAACAATCAGAATAGTCAGAACAACTTTCAATCATTATTTTGCTTCCAAAGGTCTTGCTCCTCTCCTCATTCCTCTCCTTCATCGCAATCCTTCGTCGCTCACTCCCTTTCGACACAGAAAATGGGCACACCTCACGGCATGCCCATCAGCATTAGAAAATATCTAACCAACTAGATGAAGAAACTTTTAAAAGAGTCCGACGAGGACTGTCTTCTCGAACCAGTACCAGAGTATGCCCGCAAAGTAGCCGAGAGCGGCAAGCCACGTGAATCGCTTCAGGTACCAGACGAATGTCAGCCTCTCGATGCCCATGACGACAACTCCAGCCGCCGAACCGATGATCAGAAGCGAACCACCCGTACCTGCGCAGTATGCGAGGAGCTCCCAAAAGAGTCCGTCCTGAACGTACATCGCGAGAGACGGGTCCGCTGCGACTGCTGCCGCATCTGCTATCGGATACATGCCCATGCAACTTGCGACGAGCGGCACATTGTCAATGATCGACGAGAAGACACCTATCAGCGAGTTGACGACATATACGTTGCCGACTGCTGTGTTCAGCCACTCACCGAGTGCCTTCAGGCTGCCCGTGATGTCGAGGGTGTTGACTGCCGTCAGGATTCCGAGAAAGAAGAGGATGGTTCCCATGTCGATACGAGAGATGATGCTGACCATACCTGCCTTGTCGTATATTGCACGACGATCCGCATGCGTCTGAGCGATGATGATCTCGACGGCTATCCAGAGGAGACTAAGAACGAGAAGGGTGCCCATGAACGGCGGGAGGTGCGTCAGGATCTTGAAGACCGGGACGAAGACGAGACCGCCTACGCCAATGAAGAATATGGTGTTGCGTACGCGCTGCGGGAATACGTCCTTTGTATCAGCCTCCTGCTCCGCCGGGCTCTCGAGTGTGCCCTTCAGTGTGCGCGCCATGACGAGCGTCGGGACGCCTGCGCAGATGATGCTCGGGATGAGAATGCCTGTGATGATGCCGATAGTCGAGACGTTACCCTTGATCCAGAGCATGATGGTCGTGACGTCGCCGATTGGCGAGAACGCTCCGCCTGCATTGGCTGCGAGGATTATCATGCCGGCATACTTGAGCCTCGTGTCCCTGTCGGTGATGATTGTCCTGAGGACCATGGTCATGACGATGCTCGTCGTCATGTTGTCGAGAAGTGCTGAGAGAATGAATGTTAGCCCGACAACCTTCCAGAGCAATACCTTGGGATTCGGCGAGAAGAGGACTTTCTTGACGAAGCCAAAGCCGCCATAGCTGTCTACTGTCTCGACGATGGTCATCGCTCCCATTAGGAAGAGAATGGTCTGGCATACCTCTGCGAGCTTCTCGTCGAAGATCTGATGACCGAGGAAGGAGACTGAGTCTCCGTTTGTGCAGCCCTGTAGCGCTGCGTATGTGTCGGCGTCAAGCATGATGCCAACCCAACAAAGTACGCCCATCAAGAGCGCAATACCCGCTTTGTTGACCTTCGTCAGATGCTCGAGTGCTATGAGCAGGTACCCAATGACGAAGATGGTGATAATCACGTTAGTCATTACGAACTACTTTTTAGTCAATGTTTTGTGGCCTCGCTTGGAGCGTTTGAATCCGTCGAGACCGAGGTTTATGATTAGTTTTTTCGTTCTCTCGGGGAGCGAAGATAGTTAAAAAAAATCTAATTATTCTCCTTCTCCATAAGTATTTTACAGAAGGTGTCTCCCGCTCTCTTCCGACACACCGTCTCTGTCCTCAATAATATACCCGTAGCTTAGTCTTGGGTTAGACTTGTATTAGTCTTTCCTCCTCTTATGTTAACCTCGTGCGTCCCCCTTGACATGCATCTCCTGCGCAAAGACAGACTACTCACTCCTACGCGCTGAAAGCGCAACTCTCCTATGAAGGGCAACGCCCGCTATCGTGTTTCCGCTCCTTTCTGCAAATCCGCAACTTTGAGTATACGTATTTATAATGAGCTTTCTCCATATCTGTTTTTTGAAAACTCATCATCTTTTTGTAGCTTAGCAATACGAACAAATGGTGTGTTACTATGGGACAGGTATCGATGACGGTAAGCATGGACTCGCGACTCAAAGAATTGTTTGAGTCGTTGTGTGCGGATTTGGGCATGAGTGTAGATACTGCAGTGAACAGTTTTGTAAAGACTGTTGTGCTGTCTCGGACTATTCCTTTCGTACCAAAAGATGAACCTAGGCGAAACGAGGGAATGGCCTTGTTTGACGCCCTTCGAGAGGAAATCAAGAACAATGGTGTCGGCGAGATGACTATGGATGAAATTGATGCTGAGATAAGCCAGGCGAGAAAGGAAAGAAAAGGTTTATGATCTTTTCCGTTCTTCTGTATTTGTCCCCTTCCTCTCTGCTCTGACGTTTACTCTTATCGCCCCGTAATGGCAAAAGTCTTCCTTCGCTCTTCCGCATTTGCATATTTGCTCCTTTCTGCAAATCCCCCATCCTTGATTATATTGCGCCTTGCTTTCTCTTGTCCGACGGAATTTTGTTGGCCATTTTGTTTCCTTTTGAGAGTTTTGTCCTGAAGGCTTGCCTGCTCTTCGTTCTCGACGCTCTGTTTTTGCCCTGTTTTTTTAAGTGATGCACTTACGATGTGTCGCTCTTTGTTATAAATTATTAGGTGTTTTGTGTAATTTTTTATGATGTTGAGCCTCGTTTCGCGAGTTAGTTATTAAATTTGCATGAGTGAAAAACCATAATGATGCTAAGAGATAATAGAGCTTCAGAGGCAGCTGTGCTTGCTGCCATATTTGGAGCAGTGATATCAGCGACAAGCTGTAGCAAGGAGGCTGAGGACGAGATTGTCCCAGCAGCCGAAGTGGTGGTCGACCCGTCGCGCTGTTCGGGTGGTAACCCTATCGAGCGGACGACGACTTTGACGTTCAACGGCGTCGAGTTCACGATGGTCGCTGTCCCAGCAGGCTCTTTCCTGATGGGTATCCAGTCTGACGACCCCTCGGCGGCAGCCTATGACGAGGTCGCAACGGAATTCGAGAAGCCTATCCACACTGTGCATCTGAGCGCCTACGCTATCGGCGAGACTGAGGTGACCCAGGAACTTTGGAAGGCGGTCGTCGGGCAGTCTCCTATCGACGGCGCCAAGCAGTGGTCCAACACCCGTGGCAGAGGTGACAAGTTCCCAGCCTACAACGTTAGCTACTACGATATTGTTAACAGGTTCTTGCCTAAGCTGAACAGCGCCAACCTGCTGCCTACCGGGATGGAATTCGTCGTCCCGACTGAGGCGGAATGGGAGTTCGCCGCTCAAGGGGGCGAGCGCACTGACTATATCCGTTATGCCGGCTCCGACGTCATCGACGAGGTCGCTTGGTACTACGACAACGCCGGCCAGACAACTCACGAGGTTAAGACTAAGAAGCCTAACTCTCTCGGAATCTACGATATGACGGGCAACCTCTGGGAGTGGACTGCCGACTTCTACGACTACTATGACGGCGCCGAACAGACTGACCCGACGGGCGCAGCTACGGGCGTAGACCACGTCATCAGAGGCGGCAGCTTCGACACGGGCGCCGCAAGAAGTGTTATCCACGCTAGGGTATATAGTGACTACCCGGCTTCGAGAAACGAGTATTTGGGATTCAGAATAGCAGTCAGAACGAAGAAATGAAAAAGTCGATATTGGTCCTCGCTTTGGCGGCGACGGTGATGTCGAGCCAGGCGCAGATAAGCAACAAGACGCGCGAGCAGATTTTGGAGATGACGACGGAGCAGCTGACGGAACTGCCTCTCGACGAACTGATGAAGGCGGTCGAGATCCTCGGCGTCAGCAGTATCGACGAACTGTTCGCTGTCATCATGAACAAGAATGTCACCTCGGCATCACGAAAGGAGGAAGACTCTTTCGAGTCGCCTCTCTCTTCGTCGGTCATCACTAAGGAGGAAATGCGCTCCTTCGGCTGCTCGACTATCGAGGAGGCTTTGCGTCTCCTCCCGGGCGTGATCGTCCGAGAGAAGACTAACGGCAGTTACGACGTTCATCTCCGTGGGCTCGACAATATCCCGGATGGCAACACGCTGCTCTATACTGAGAACACTAATACGCTCGTCATGATCGACTCCCGCCCGGTCTTCAACTACTTCCATGGCGCTACGCTCTGGGAGAGTCTCCCGATTGGCATCGAGGATATTGACCGTATCGAGGTCGTCCGTGGCGCAAGCGGCGCTCTCTACGGCTCGAATGCTGTGACGGGCGTCGTCAATATTATCACGGAGAGGGCTAATTCTAGGTCGAAGAACTGCGCCGGTAGCATATCTGTCGGCTCGATGGGGACTGCTGTCGGAGATATCGCCTCCCGCCGCCAGATTGGTAGCAAGGTGGCTCTCTCGGCTAGTTTCAACAGGCAGGTGCGGAAGAGACCGACCGACGAGGTCTATGTGATTGCACCCGCTACGCCGATGTCGTCTATCGAGCTTTACAACGATGGCAGTGGCGCACCGAGTCTGTTGTCCGACTTGTCGACCGGTGGCTATGTTGCGGTCGACGTCATCGACAAACTCCGGATTCGCAACACGAGAAATGAACTCCGTAGGCTGACGGAACCTGAGGCCCCAGCCGAGGCTCGCTTCAAGAATAGCGGCGTCGCCAGAGAAAATCTCGGTGTCAACGGCGCTATCTACTATGACGACGCTGCCGCAAAGGTTAGCCTTGCATTGGTGGGCGGCTACCAGCAGTCGATGATGCAGGGAACGACGATCCTCGAGAGTCAGTTCCCCTTCAGCGAACGGACGAGCAAGACGGGTTACGTGGATTTCCGTGGCTCTATACGCGGCGCGACTGTCCAGCTTAACTATTTCGACGGCCCTCAGGACCTCTCGGTCGGGACGTTCGGCTTCAAGGTGCGAGAGCAGCAGTTCAACGGCTACCTCGACTATGACTTCTTGCCGACGAAGAGTCTCAGCATCCGTCCTGCCGTCGGCTATCAGTTTACGATGACGTCCGATAAGGCTTACAACCGCTACTATGCTTATCGTGACGACGCCGCTAAGACTGCCTCCTTCAAGAAGGAGGATGCCGAAGAGTGGGGCGTCAGCCGACGTCGCTACAGGTCGTTCCTCAACGACGACTGCAAACTTTCTCAGGTCGCCTTCAGCCTGAAGGCGGACTGGAGGCCGGCGGAGTCTGTCCGTCTGATCGCCGCAGGCCGTGCCGACAAGCTGAGCGTCCCAGACAAGACGTTCCCCTCATGGCTGTTCGCTGCTACATGGAGGGTCAACGACGCCAATCTGCTGAGGGCGGTCTACTCCCGCGCCAACAGGTCTGGCGTGATTCTCAACACGTCGAGCGACTACGAATGGGTGCGCTCGGATCTCGGCGAGCCAGACTACCTGACTTTCAGTGGCAACGAGGACGCCGACGTCATGAGCGCAGCTAACATTGAACTGGGCTACCGACTGAAACTGTCCAACAGTCTGATGTTCGACATCGAGGCGTTCTACACGACGAGTCAGGACTATGGCTCGCTCATGTCGGTCAACACGCAGACTAAGACGACGGGTAGCGATATTTACACTGCTCTTAGGAATATGGACAACTTTGTCGAGCAGCACAGCACGACGGACCTATCGACGGTCGAGTCTGCTATGCACGACGCTCAGTTCGCGGAAGACCTGAGGGCTATGACGGGCGCCTTTGTGACGTCTCGTTCCTACATCCAATATCAGAATCTGCCCTACAAGGTGAAGCAGATGGGCGCCAGCTTCCGTGCAGACTGGGTCGTCAGCAAGAAGCTCGTCGCCAACGTCAGCGCAACGCTCCAGAACACTAAGATCGACAACTACTTTATGTACCAGCAGAACATGGCTATCAAGCAGCAGACTGATGCTTGCTTCAACAATCTGATGCGCGTCATGCTCGACTTGTATGGCCACGACAAGAAATATATTGCTCAGGTCTTCCAGATGGTCGACGTCGAGGCGTGGAAGGCGCAGAATTCTTGGTTTACGGGTAGCGACGCCGACCTCGCTCGACTGACCGACCCTAACGACGAGCAGTTCAGCCCGGCGCTCTACTACGGCCTCGTCTACAATATGACGCAGACTATCGACCCGCAGTCCGGCGACATGCTCTTCACTATCGGCAACGCGAAGTATACGCCAAACAAGGAGGAGAACGGTCACAAGCACAAGTACACCCCGAGTGTCTTCGGCTCGCTGTCGCTGATTTACAAGCCTGTCCCGATGCTGTCTATTGCCCCCTCGGCTTATTTCTATGGCAAGCAGGAGGCTACGACGATATTCAACGCCTCGAGGGGCGCCGAGAATATCGACGCCAAGATGATTGTGAACCTGAAGATTGGATACCGACCAATTGAGAATGCTGAGGTGTTCTTCGATGCTCGCAACCTTTTCAACGACACTAAGCGTGAGTTTATTTATGGCGACAAGGTCGGCGGTCGTTACTCGGTCGGCGTCTCCTTCGGCCTGTAGTATTGGAATTTAGCTTGTTCAAATGGTGATAGATTGTCGGGCCTGCGTCGTTGATGATGTCTCGCCCGACATCTCTTTTCCTCCGTCTTTCTGCCTCCCTCCCGTTTTCCTTCCGCCTCCGCCCTCACAAAGAGTACTTGAAATTTTGCAAAGTCCCGTGAATAAAGTAGCTTAGCATATTAAAACCAAATAGAGACTGACAAAATGAGAAAGACGACATCCCTGCTCCTCGGGGCTATGCTCCTCGGGACGATAGCTATGACTAGCTGCTCTCAGAACGCAAAGCAGTCATTCGAGGAAGGCTGGCAAGCAACTGAAAAGGAGAAAACTCAGGGCGACAACAAGGTGGCGGCAACGGCGTTGCCAGAGGCTGAGTGTAAGGCGTTCCTCGAGAGCTTCTACAAGGGTCTTGAGGAGGCCGACGATACGGAGGTCCACATCAAGAAGAACGTCACGAAGAAGGCTCTACAGACTCTGATCGACGCCTACGATTACGAGTGCGAAGGGGAGTGCATCGCCTTCTGGCTCTTCTCTCACGACCAGGAGGTCGGCTCGACTCCGTCTCTGACCTTCGAGCGTGTCGAGGGCGATACTTACAAGGTCGTCAACGACTATGGCGACGGCTACAAGTACGTCGTCAAGATTGGCCTCGTCAAGGAGGGCGCCGACTACAAGATCGACTCTATCGAGAAAGTGGTCTCCGGCGTCGCTCAATAATCTTAGCATGTATTTCGGAACGGAAAACGATAATAGGTTGGGTTTGAAGACCTGACCTATTTGATTATTTCGTGCATTCTATATGGAAGAGAACAGACGTAAGGTCGCTATCGACCTTGGCAAGGCCAACGTGTTCAGTGTCGTGTTCATTCTGGCACTTCTGCTCATTGCCGTGACGGCTTACTTCTTGCTGTGGCCAGAGCAGTTCGCTAAGGAGACCTTTAGGGCTATGGTTCAGTTTGATTGGATGGGTCCCCTGATTCTCATGATGACCGCTGGAATTGTGGTCCACGAGCTTATTCACGGGCTGACGTGGGCCTGCTTCGCCGAAGGTGGCTGGAGTACTATTAAATTCGGCATCGTCCGCGAACACATGACGCCCTATTGTCATTGCAACGCGCCGCTGAGCAAGAGTTCCTACATGACGGGCGCTTTCATGCCCTGCTTGGTTCTGGGGATTATCCCGACGCTCATAGGCTTTGTGTTCGGGAGTCTTCTGTTCCCTTAAATCCGCAACAAACGAGCAGAAATATTTATAACTAATTAATACAAAGGCATTTGGATATGTCGTTTAAATCACCTAAATAGGTGTGTGAATTCAAAAGCAAACAACAAGACCCAAATGCCATGACAAAAATAG
>JAFPZF010000019.1 GCA_017417385.1 Bacteroidales bacterium | reverse complement strand
TCATCCTCCATCAGGTACTTGAACACCGTGTCGTATATCGGATTGAAAACCTTTACCTTGTGCATACGCCCATCCTTTTCTCTTACAAAGATATATATTTCTACGCAATTTTCCCCTCCTCCTCTTCCTCTCCCTCCTCCACGTCCTCTCCCCGCCCTCATTCCCAATTCCTCATTGCTCTGTGTCCTCCCCGCGAGCGCCAGCTCGCCTCTGTGCCCTAAAAATCTCTGTGTCTCCTGTTGAGCAGGATTTGCAATCCTGCTCCATGGAGTATAAGCATTTGCACCCTTTCGATTAAGCGAGTGCAATGCAAGCTCGCTTGCAAATTGCCGAGCGTGAGAAAGGTCGACGAAGTCAATGCGCTCCTCTTCCATTGACTCCGCCTCCCCCCCTTCCCCGGCCCTCCGACACCAATTGCAAAATTGCTAATTCCTCATTGCTCTGTGTCCTCCCCGCGAGCGCCTGCTCGCCTCTGTGCCCTAAAAATCTCTGTGCCTCTGCGCCCTCTGTGTGAGGCTTAAAATCTCAACAATACCTAATTCCTAATTCCTAATTGCCAATTTGACTCCTGTGCCTGAAATACACCGGCTTCACCCCCTGATAATTCTTGCTGACGCACACCCCCTTCTGCCTGAAGTCGCTCATCCACTGCTCTCCCGTCCACATCGCTATGTGTCCCCACATGCTCGTCCCTGCCCTCTGATAGACGTATATGTCGCCCTTCTCCGGCTTATAACCCTTCCCAGCTTCTATCTCCTGAAATCCTAGGACCGGCAGGTAATACTCGTATGCCCACGCCGGCAGTATGACCGCCGGCAGTCCGCCCTCCTGCATAGCCCTCATGACCCACCACGCACAGCACGTCTTAGACCGTGCCATGCTATTCTCCTTGAGCCACTCCGACGCACCATCGACGTCAAATCTGTTATATCCTCTGATGTGTAGCCCTAAGACGACTACCAGCAATACCAACAATGCTTTCTTGACCATTACCTCTCTGTTTTCTCTTAGTAACGGTCAACATCTGCTTTTATTGTGTCCCCCTACTCCCTTCTAAACACTATCGACACCATAGTGCACACCCCTATCAGCATCGGATAATAAAGCTGCGGCAGTATCTCCAGCGGCGCACACCCCGACAGCTTCGACGCTATCAGCATCTGTACTCCGTATGGCAACAGTCCCTGCGTGAAGCAAGACATGGTGTCCAGTATGCTCGCCGCCCGTCGCGCCGCTATCCCATACTTCTCCGCTATGTCCTTCGCTATCCGCCCTACTGTTATTATGGCTACTGTGTTGTTCGCCGTGCACACCCCGACGAGGCTCACGAGTCCCGCTATCGCCGCCTCAGCTCCTCGCTTACCATGTAGCTTCTTGCTGAATATCCCGAGGATGAGTCTTATGCCTCCATTGGCCCTCGCTATCTCGAGCATTCCGCCAGAGAGCAGCGCTATGACTATCAACTCGCCCATCTGTCCTATGCCCTCCGAGATGTTCCCCATGAGGCCCGTCATTGTCATGCCCCCAGTCACGAGTCCTATCACCCCAGCCGCCACCATTCCCGCACCGAGGACTACGAGGACGTCGACTCCCACTATCGAGAGTCCTATGACGAGTATGTACGGGACTACGTTGACTATCTCATACTCCCCGACTGCGACCTCGCCGCTCGCTCCGAGGCCTTTGAATATGCAGTACCCCGCCGTCAACACGAACGCCGGCCAGATTATTCTTATGTTAGCGCTGAACTTGTCCCTCATCTTGCACCCCTGCGTCTGCGTCGCCGCTATCGTGGTGTCCGAGATGAACGACAGGTTGTCTCCGAAATACGCCCCACCGAGAACTATCGCGGTCAGCATAGCCGCACTCTCCCCGGTCTCCTGTGCTATCCCTGCCGCTATGGGGACTATCGCAACGACGGTCCCGACCGACGTGCCTATCGAGAGCGAGACGAACGCCGCCGAAAGGAACAACGCTACGCATATCAACGACGACGGCAGTATGTTCAGCGCCAGCCCGACTGTCGCCTCGACGGCTCCCATCGACTTGGCGACTGACGCAAAGCCTCCCGCCATGATGTATATCCACACCATGAGCATTATGTTCTTGTCAGACGCCCCAGCCGAGAACTTGTTGATCCTCCTCCTCAGCCGCCCCCTGCTAAGCGCGATACCTATCCCGCCGCTTAGGAGGAACGCTACTGTCATCGGGATGGCATAGAAGTCGCCCGTCAGGAGCGACCCGCCCAAGTAAAATAGTAAAAAGAATATTAGTGGCACAAGCGCCACTATGCCGCTTCTCCCCATCACCCTATACTGTCCTCCTCTCGTTATAGTCGACTATCGCCAGCAGGCTCGCCTGGGCCTCGCTCGCCCCGAGTATCCCTATGCTCTGACGCGCCTTCTCCGAGTACTCTCTCATCTTCTCCTCCGCATAGTCGAGCCCGCAGTACTTCAAGACCATGTCGAGCGCCATCTGCCCTGTCTTCTTGTCTCGTGGCCGGCGTCTGACTGCCGCCAGGAGGTCGCTCCTCTCGCCTCTATCAGCCCTCCCGAGGGCATAGATGAGTGGCAACGTGAGCTTCTGCTCGCAGATGTCGTTGAGCGACGGCTTGCCGACGAGGAGTTTCGGACTGTAGTCGAACATGTCGTCTCTTATCTGGAATGCTATGCCGAGGTTCTCTCCATATTGCGCGAGGGCCGCCCGCTCCGTGTCGTCCGCCCCAGCCGAGACTGCCCCAGCCTCTGTGCACGCCGAGATCAGTGCCGCAGTCTTCCTCCTGATTATGTCGTAATAGTCGCCCTCCGTGATGTCTAGCTTCCGAGCATGCTCTATCTGGCTTAGCTCCCCCTCCGAGAGGTCCCCGACGGTCCTCGAGATTATGTCGAGGACGTCATAATGCTTCCCCTTTGTCGCTAGCGAGATGCCCCTCGACAGGAAGAAGTCCCCGACGAGGACTGCCACCCTGCTGTTCCATAGCCCGAAGAGGCTCAACTGTCCCCTCCGCTCGTATGTCTCGTCGACGACGTCGTCATGCACGATCGACGCATTGTGTAGCAGCTCTATCAGCGTCGCACTCGCATACGTCTTCTGGGTTATCTCTCCGACTGCCGACGCCGACAGCAGGACGAGCAACGGACGCATCCGCTTGCCCTTCCGCCTGAAGACATAGTTCGTCGCTATCGTCAATAGACCGCTCGGCGACTTCAGCTCCTCTCGGAAATACCGCTCGAACTCGTCCATCTCCTTCGCGAATGGCTTCGCTATGTCTTTTATATCTCTTTCCTTGCTCATACTCCTCGCTTGCCGGTCCGGATTATTGCCCACGACTGCCTCCCGAGACTACTCCTTCGGTTAGCCTTCGATTAGCCTTGGGTTAGTCTTGCGTTAGACTTGGGTTAGCCCTGCCCCCTCCGCGCCACCGCTTTTTCGCCCTCTTCGATATATATGGGCCTGACTATATGCAAAGTTAATGCGTTTTGCTAAATTTGCGTATGAAATACGTTCCACAAGGTGACCAAAATAAGAGTAACTAAGCAATTCCGCTTCGAAATGGCGCACGCACTCTCCCAATACGACGGAAAGTGCCGCAATATTCATGGACATTCCTACATCCTCGAGGTGACTGTCATCGGCTCCCCATCCACCGACAGCTCCTCGCCCAAGGAGGGGATGGTCCTCGACTTCTCTATCCTCAAGGAGATTGTCAACTCAGAGATTATCGACAAGCTCGACCACGCTCTCATGCTCCGCGAGGGAACTGAGGTGGCCGCAGGCCTCCCAGCTCTCTCGGGTCGCGTCGTCCTCGTCCCCTACCAGCCGACGTGCGAGAATATGATTGCCGACTTCGCCCATAAGATTGGCTCTCACCTCCCCGCCGACGTCTCTCTCTTCTCTCTCCGCCTCCACGAGACGAACTCCAGCTGGGCGGAATGGTTCGCCCAGGACAACTAACGATTACTTACCTATTTCTGCATAACTATGGTCAAATCATACGATTTCCTCGTCATAGGCTCTGGCGCAGCTGGCCTCGCCTACGCCCTCAAGGTGGCTTCCGCCGGCCGCGTAGCCCTCGTCACGAAGACTACTCTCTCGGTGACTAACACGAGCAAGGCGCAAGGTGGTATCGCCGCCGTCCTCAAGGCCCCAGACGACTTCGAGAAGCATATCCGAGACACTCATATCGCCGGCGCCGGCATCTGCGACCCGGAAGTGGTCCGCCAGGTTATCACGATGGCCCCAGAGCAGATTAAGCAGCTCGTCGAATGGGGCACGATGTTCGACCGTAAGGAAGACGGCGAGTTCGACCTCCACAAGGAGGGAGGCCACTCGGAGTTCCGAATCCTCCACCATAAGGACAACTCGGGCGAGGAGATCCAGCGCGCACTCGTCTCCCAGATTCAGAACCACCCTAACATTGATGTCTTCGAGAATCACTTCGCTATCGACATCATCACTCAGCACCACCTCGGCCGCCACAACGAGCCGTGGATGAAGGATATTGAGTGCTACGGCGCCTACGTCCTCAACGAGGAGACGGGAGTCGTCATGACGTTCCTCAGCAAGGTGACTATGATGGCTACCGGCGGCATCGGCAACGTCTACGAGGTCACGACGAACCCGACGATCGCCACGGGTGACGGCATCGCTATGACCTTCCGCGCCAAGGGTGTTATCCAGGGTATGGAGTTCGTCCAGTTCCACCCGACGAGTCTCTACAACCCGGGCGAGAAGCCGAGCTTCCTCATCACCGAGGCTATGCGCGGCTACGGCGGCATCCTCCGCCACAAGGATGGCTCCTCCTTCATGGAGAAGTACGACGAGCGTGGCAGCCTCGCTCCTCGCGACATCGTCGCCCGTGCTATCGACAACGAGATGAAGATAACTGGCGAGCCCTGCGTCTACCTCGACGTGACTCACAAGGACCCCGAGCAGACGAAGGCTCACTTCCCGATGATCTACGAGAAGTGTCTCTCTATCGGAATCGACATCACTAAGGAGTATATCCCTGTCACCCCGGCTGCCCACTACCTCTGCGGCGGCATCAAGGTGGATCTCAACGGACGCTCCTCTATCCGCCACCTCTACGCCGCCGGCGAGTGCTCCTGTACTGGCCTCCACGGCGCCAACCGTCTCGCGTCCAATAGTCTCCTCGAAGCGCTCGTCTATGCCGACGTCGCCGCCAAGGACTCTATCAAGGTCGCTGCCCTCACGACGCTCCGGTCTGACATCCCCGACTGGGACGACGCCGGAACTGTCCACAACGAGGAGATGATTCTTATCACGCAGGCCAACAAGGAGGTCGAGCAGATCATGAGCAGCTATGTCGGCATCGTCCGCAGTAATCTCCGCCTCCAGCGTGCCCTCGACCGCCTCGAGATTATCTACCGCGAGACTGAGGACCTCTACAACGCTAGCCACGTCTCTATGAAGCTCTGCGAGCTCCGCAACAAGATCAACGTCGGCTACCTGATCATCAAGATGGCTCAGAAACGTCGCGAGAGCCGTGGACTCCACTACACTCTCGACTACAAGGAACGTAACAAAAACCTCGATACCTACCCTATCGACAACGAATAGTCTTGGGTATCTACTAACTAATAGACATACAACTATGCTACAACATCTCAATGACTCTGACTTCTCTACCGAGATCGCTAAGCCCGGCGTCGCTATGGTCGACTTCTGGGCTGCTTGGTGCGGACCCTGCAGGAGGCTCGGACCTATCGTCGAGCAACTCGCTAACGACTTCGACGGCCAGGCTCGAATCTACAAGGTCGACGTCGAGGAGGCTCAGCAGACTGCCGCCGACTTCGGCATCCAGTCTATCCCCTGCGTCCTCTTCTTCAAGGACGGCCAACTCGTCGACCGTAGCGTCGGCGCTGTCCCTAAGGGTGTGCTCGAACGGAAACTGCGCGACTTGCTCTAGCCCCGCAGCTAATTAAGACTTCTTCGAGGTCGCCTCTCCACGAGGCGACCTCTATTTTTTTATACTTCTAAAGGGGGCTTCTAGAAATTAGATTTTTCACGGCGCACGAGACTTTGAACACCGGAGTGTACCGAAGGAAACCTTTCGATTAAGCGAGAGCAGAACGAGCTTGCTCGTTATGCCGAGCGTGAGAAAGGTCAGCGAAGCTACATGAGGATTTCAAAGTTAAGTGCAACATTCCGATTAAGCGAGAGAAATGGAGCTCGCTCCTATTTCCGAGCGTGAGGAATGAAGACGAAGTCAACACAGAAAAAGCAATTTATAGGAGTCACCTTAACATATCATATTTACTAAATCAAAATATGTCCCATATTTTTAGTACCTTTGCGCCGTCTTAGAGCTCCTTTTCGCTCCAGACACCTATCGTCGACTAATTAGTAAGATATGGAGAATCCTAAAGTTCTGTACGTCTCGCAAGAGATTAAACCCTACCTCCCGGACAGCCCTATAGCTTGCCTGACGCGCGAGCTCCCGCAGGCTATCATCGAGGCTGGTTGCGACGTCCGTACTTTTATGCCACGCTTCGGCAACGTCAACGAACGACGCAACATGCTCCACGAGGTTATCAGACTCTCTGGCCTTAATATCATCATCGACGATACCGACCACCCCCTCATCATCAAGGTCGCTAGCATCCCCGCCGCTAGAATGCAGATCTACTTCATCGACAACGATGACTTCTTCGCACGCAAGGCTACTATCACCGACCCTGAGACTAACGCCTTCTTCGACGATAACGACGAACGCGCTATCTTCTTCGCACGCGGCGTCCTCGAGACGACTCGCAAACTGCGCTGGACTCCAGATATTATCCACCTCCACGGCTGGTTCACTATGATGATCCCGGTCTACATGAAGACTCTCATGAAGAACGACCCGACGTTCAAGGACTGCAAGATCGTCGTCTCGCTCTACGATGATGCCGCCGAG
The DNA here is from genome assembly GCA_017417385.1 of Bacteroidales bacterium. GTDB lineage: Bacteria > Bacteroidota > Bacteroidia > Bacteroidales > Marinilabiliaceae > W3P20-009. The sequence goes on along the minus strand of JAFPZF010000019.1, from coordinate 15,517 downwards.
GTCACCCCAAATGGCGAAAGCGTCTTCAAGTGGAAGAATATCAAGAAGAAACTCTGGATGCAGGGCGTCAGCGAACGCTCCCTCCGCCGCTTCAAGATCTCCGACTACCACTCCCTCCTCAAGACGGCTATCGACGAGGCCGACGGCATCACGATCTGCTCTCAGAACCCTCAGCAGTCCCTCGTCGACTACGCTAACGAGCTCGGCAAGCCGGTCCTCCCCTACTCTGGACCACTGCCCGACGCTACCGCAGCCTACCTCGACTTCTATCGCAAGATTACCGAGTAGCTCATACCGTACTCTTTCCTCCCCCAATCGTGGACATTCAGGATAACTACGCCCCTCACCGCCGGACGCTCTTCTCCAACCGTCAGCTGTGGACTCTCGTCTGGCCGCTCCTCATTGAGCAACTTCTTCAGATCACTGTCGGCATCGCCGACATCCTTATGGTCGCGACTCTCGGCGAAGAGACTGTCAGCGCCGTATCCCTCGTCGACCAGATCAATCTTCTTCTGACTCAGCTCTTCGGCGCACTCGCAACGGGCGGCGCCGTCGTCTGCTCTCAGTTCCTCGGCGCTCAGGCTGTCGACCGTGCCAAGAGCTCCGCCGTCCAGCTTCTCCACACCTGCCTCGCTATCTCCCTCGCTATCATGGTCTTCGGCCTCCTGACTCACCTGCCACTGCTCTCCTCTATCTTCGGCGCAGTGTCCTCGGGCGTCATGGCTGTTAGCGACAAGTACTTCCTGATTACTATCTGCGGACTTCCCTTCGTAGCCCTCTACAACGCCGCCAGCGCCCTCTTCCGTGCCCAGGGCAACTCCCGCATCAGTATGCACGCCTCCCTCATCACGAATTTCCTCAATATCGGCGGCAACGCTCTCCTTATCTTCGGTTTTGGCTGTGGCGTCGAGGGTGTAGCTATCCCGACTGTCGTCTCCCGCTTCGTCGGCGCTCTCTTCCTCCTCCTCACCCTCATCAAGAGCCGTTCCAGCCTCCTCGAAGCCGACAAACTCTTCCACTTTAGACCCGACTGGCGTCTGATCGGCAAGATTCTCTCTATCGGTATCCCCTCCGGCATAGAGAACTCTATGTTCCAGGTCGGCAAGATTCTTGTCCTCTCGCTTATCTCGACCTATGGGACTCCAGCCGTCGCAGCCAACGCCGCCGCCAATACTCTCGCCTCCTTCCAGGTCCTCCCTGGCGTCTCTATCGGACTCGCCATGCTGACTGTCGTCGGCCAGTGCATCGGCGCAGGTCAACCAGACGAGGCTGTCCGCTACGTCCGCAAACTGATGACGGTCTGCTACGTGGGCATGATTCTCCTCAACGTCCCTCTATGGCTCCTGACGCCTTCTATCATCGGTCTCTACAACCTCTCCGAGGAGACTGCCTACGTCGCCTTCATCATGGCCTCGACTCACGCCTTCTGCGGCGTCGTCATCTGGCCTGTCGCCTTTGCGCTGCCAAACTCCCTCCGCGCCGCCGGCGACGCCCGCTTCACTATGCTCGTCTCTATCGCCAGCGTCTGGATCGTACGCGTCGGCATGAGCCACATCCTGACTGCTACCAACGGCTTCGGGATTGGCGACTGGCTCCTCTGGTCCGGCGCTATCGTCGCCGAATGGACTTGGGTCGCCATGATCCTCGACTGGATTGTCCGCACTGTCTTCTTCATCGCACGCTTCCACCGCGGCGGCTGGCGCGGCAAGTCCCTCGTCAACTAATTGCCATCCTATTAAGGGAAGTTCTAGAAAAAGCAATTTATAGAGCTTCCCGCGCTCTCCTTCACCAAAGTTTTATAACTTTACAAGACACTCTCAATCACCCCTCCTCTATTCGGTATCAGCAATGGCAAGGTCTCTTCAAGATCAGCAACGCGCAGACGAACTCTATATGAGGCGCTGCATATCCCTCGCACTCAACGCCGAGGGCAGGACATACCCCAACCCTATGGTCGGCGCCGTCATCGTCTACAACGACAGGATTATCGGCGAGGGCTGGCACCACAAGGCCGGACAGCCTCACGCCGAGGTCAACGCCGTCAATAGCGTCCTAATCCCAGATCGTAAGTTCCTCCCTGCCAGCACTATCTACGTTTCCCTCGAACCCTGCGCCCACTACGGCAAGACGCCTCCCTGCGCCGAACTTATCATCCGGACGCACTTCCGCCGCGTCGTCGTCGGCTGCAAGGACAGCTTCAAGGAGGTCAGCGGCAAGGGTATCGACATGATTCGCCGCGCTGGCATCGAGGTCAAGGTCAGCGTCCTCGAAGAGCAATGCAGACACCTCAACCGGCGCTTCTTCGCTATGCAGGAGCTCGCCCGCCCCTATATCACTCTCAAATGGGCTGAGACTGCCGACGGCTTCATCGGCATGAGAGTAGGCGACGACCCTGTCCCGGTCAACATTAGCGACAGCGTCTGCCGCTCCTTCGCCCACCACCTCCGCCATACTGAGCAGGCTATACTCGTCGGAGTCTCAACTGTCGTAGCCGACAACCCCAGCCTCAACACGCGCTACTGGACAGGCAACTCCCCACGCATTTTCGTCATCGACCCACATTCCCGCTGCCCGCAGAACGCCAAGATCTTCTTCGCTTCTATTCCCCCGACTCTCTTCGTAGACAAATCGACCAAAACCTCCGGCACCGACAAGGTCCCCATAGACTTCTCCTCCCCAGACTCTCTCTCCGAGGTCGTCAAGCATATCGCCTCGCTCGGGCTCCAGTCTGTCCTCGTCGAGGGCGGCGCCTTCACTCTCTCGCGGTTTATCGAGGCTGGCCTCTACGACGAGATCCACGTCTTCAAGTCCGCCGAGCTCCTCGGCGACGGCATCAAGGCCCCGACTATCCCTCACGCCACTCTCCTCTCAGACGAGCGTGTCGGCAACTGCCGCCTTATGAAATGGAAAAAACTCTGACGCCCTCCCCTTCCGCTTCTGACTTTTATTCCCTATCTTTGCCGACAATCAGATTTGTATTAGCTATGAGTAAACTAAGATCTATCTTCTCTTGCGTCCTCGCGGCATTCTGCTGCATCAACTGCCTCGCGCAGGCTCAGGACGCTTCCAAGCAGAGCACAAAGAAGCCGGGCAACCACATCGTCATCTCGAAGCAGGATGCCCGCCTCTACGTCATCGCAGACGCCAAGGGAGACACCCTCCTCAATGTCCCTGTCTCCGTCGGCAAGAACCCTGGCGACAAGCAGAAGGTCGGCGACTGCCGCACCCCGGAAGGCACCTTTTCTATCATTCAGGTGCAAGACGCCTCCACGTGGACTCACGACTTCAAGGACGGCAAGGGTGTCCGCAAGGGTGCCTACGGCCCGCTCTTCTTCCGCCTCAAGACCCCTCCCCATCGCGGCATCGGCATCCACGGCACCTGCTTCCCCGAGCAGATAGGCACCCGCTGTAGCGAGGGCTGCATCCGCCTCCTCAACGACGACGTCCTCAAGCTCTCTCATCTCGTCGGCGTCGGCACCAAGGTCATCATCGAAAAGGACCTCTAAAATCCCCCCCCCATATACACAAAGAGGCTGCCCTCCCGGACAGCCTCTCTTCTTCTATCTACTGATTGCTTTTAGCTACTTACTATACTTCTCTACCAGCTTTATCCCGACCTCAACCCTGTCTTCGATGTCTATTCCTTGCTCATTCTGTTGTATCTTCCTGCTTTCCAACAGATTGCCATCCTTCTCGCGAACCTCATACACATCATCCTCCAGAGTGAGATAGAAACCATTGTCGTTAATAGTCAGTCTTGCCCTCTTATCCTCATTGTGACAATACTCATAATAGGAATAATCGTCCAAATACAAATTCGCACTATTATTCTCATATATTGCATTGAGAAATAGATCCCAATTCCTACCACCGAGACGGGTTTCTGTCGACATCTTTATAACCTTATATGAGGCCTTGCCTTTTTCATTGTGATCCCTCCAGAAATACTTGCCAAATGTTTCGGATCGCATAGACTTGTATTTGGCTATATAGTACCTTACAGGCATCTCTTCTGCCTCTTCCACAAACTTGTCCGCGATCTCGTTGAGAATCTCTTTGCTGAACGTCTCATTGCCTCTCAGCAACTCCCATACCGCCTTCTTCAATCCTTCATTAGTCCGCGCTCTTATCGGTCCAAATAGAGTTCTCCATACAGTTGTTGCTGTTCTGCCACCCGAGGTTCCAATCTGATAACGCCACGTATCTACCTCGAAATAATCAGCCTTGGCAAGCAGCGCCCTGTTGATACTATCCAGGTCACAACTAAAGAGACTAAAGAACCGGTCGCACAAAGAGACATTCTCGAGCCCCACTACGCTTATGTACCCGTTCAGATACTTATGGTCCTCAAGTTTGAATAATGCCTCAGCCTCGTTCGGATGCTCTTCAGTCCACTTCAACTTATCCATCTCCTCCCTTGTCTGCTCGTCCTGGAACGCCCTTCCCTTCTCAACTTGTTCGACTCTCCCCTCTTTGATTATCTTGTCAATCAAATTCAAATAAACTGACATGTCCTCCGCTCGAGGAACCGTGTTTCTTATCAGGTTATTGACTACTCTCAATCGTCTCCTGAACTGTCTTTCTTCAATTTCTTCTTTATTCTCAAGATAGTAGATGAATGCGTATAGCAGCAAAGTTTCTTTCAATCCAAACTTCTGACCGTTTCTCCCATACCAACAGCAACACTCATGAAACAAGTCCGGTATATGAGACTCGCCCTGAATCTCTACAAGTATCTTCCCTTCCTGATGCTCTTTGACTGATATATAACTTTCAAAGAAAGCCTTAATGCTACCATACACCTGTTTTACTTTCATCCACAAATCAAACCATTGTATTAATAGCTGAATGTTCTCCTTGGCTTTCGCCCCAGCCTTGTTAGAGAAACACTCGTCTATCAACTCGAAGTCATCTCTTATCACTCCTCTAGACTCCTTGTATCCAATTATGTCCCCGATGTAATGTATGTACCTTAGGAACTCATCATCTGTCACCTCGTCTTCATTCCCGATGCCGGTACCACTGTTTCTATATGGCCACAACAAATTGGTCCAGACTGTATCTATCTTAGTTGACAGCTCCCCTGCTAATTTCTCATCGACCTCCTTGACTTTAAGCTCGAGCTCAGCCTTGAAATGCTCGAAGTCGGTCAATGGCTTGCCTCGTGAGTTCATCTTTATATAGAGCTGATCCGTCAACCCCATGTCCTTGATAGGCAGAAAATAAAATGTGATTCTCCCGCCTATCAGCTTCTCCCATAAATCTCTCGTCTCCCTGAACTTCTTATGTATGCTGTCAAGCATCACAAGCATCGACTGGACCGTCGGGTCACTTCCCCACTCCAACTGAAACCAAGACTCGTCTCTTAGCTGATCCGATATGGTGTCTTTGTCGAAGTCTATCTTGTTATATTTGACTATCTCCCTACAAAAATCCCTGCTACTTATCCTCGTCTCGTATGTGAATCCTTTCAAGAACTCCATTTCCTTATCCCCAACTCCTTCATGACGCCCTAAGTACCAATGTAGCAAAAACAATGTCGTCAACCTCTGCTGACCATCAAGAGGTATCATTTTATCGCCATCTTTATCCCCATATATGAAGTCAAGCGTCACTGGCTTTCGTCCCGTAAGCGCTTCATACAGGACGTCTAGGAATCTATCTCGTATGCGCTTTACCTTTTCTGTCTCTCTCCCCTGTGCATAGTCCCTCTGTATTATCGGGATCTCTATCGTCCTTATCCCGCATTTAGTGTATATTCCCTTGAAACTGATTGCTTCACTTATACTCGTCTCGCTCATAGCTCTATCTTTTTGCCTTCCAAATAATCAGAGAGTACTTCATTCATGTTCTCTATATACGCCTTACGATCCTCTTCTCCCCAGAAGAGTATGCTGAGTCGGTCCGTTACGTTCTGAGTATAGTATTTCATAAATACCATCTTCGTACAATATGGTATGTACTCCCCCTCCTTATCCATCTTGATTATTCGCCTCCGCTTAGCATCAAAAACGACATTATTCAATGCTGAATTCTTCTCCTTCTGAAGCAATGCCATATTAGACAACCTATGGACATACTCCACATCACTACCCTCAGATAATAATTGTATTATCTGACCTTTAATTCCTTCAAACTCTTCTCCACTCAGCTCTGCACTCTTTTTTTCTGCTATAAGGTTCAAAACCTCATCCGCCTGTTTCTTTTTATTCTCATCCTCACTCATGCTCGCAATCGCTTCAACCGACTGCTTATGTTCTCCTATCCATGTCTTCCACTCATCTTGCGTCTTCAATCCTTCAGATTGCTGTGCGTGTATGTGTTCAAGACTCCAATTGCTTGTGTTGTACTCCTTGAATGGGAACCGAGCCTTGCCCCCGCTCTTCATGAGCGACACGACATTGAACAAAAGCAACAACCTGCTTACCTTATCATAGTCGTTCTCATAACTCAATTCACTATAGTCCTTTTCCCCCGTCTTTATGCTCTCTCTGATAAACCCATCCAATTTCTCTATAATCTCACTTTTCTTCAATCCTTTAACAGCCTCCATGAGATCGTCAATCTTCTTTGTCTTCGAGGCGACAAGATACCCTATACGATGATATAACTCATCTTTTTTATACCATTCCTTCAACGTACTGTAGAATCTCGTAATCTCATTCCACAGTTCCCTCAGATCACTTTCCTTGCTCTTATTGTTAAACCAGATAAACGAGGCGTATGGGTCCTTCGGTGTCTTGTCTATTTCTTCCTTCGCCATGAAGTCGAGAATCAGCTCTATTCTCGTATCTCTCATTTCCGCCCGCTCTGTCGTCAGGAAATACCAAAAGTCCTTGTCATGCAACTCCCTCTCTATTGTGTCCCACTGAAGCGACACCTCTCTCTGCCACTCCTCTGTAACTATTCCCCTTCCCTCCGTTCTGCTCAGAAAAAGCGCTTTAACTAGCTCTGCATTCGTCAGCGGTATCCTCCCTATGTTCAACCTCGTAAATAGCTTTATCGCCTCTTCATCGGTACTGTCAATCAACTCATACCAGATCACCTTTACGCCTATGCATTTCTTCCTGTCATTTTCGTCAGGGTCCAACGCCGCAACAAACTTATTTGAAATTTACCTAGCCTTATCCTTATTCTTAAACCATTGTTCTACTGTCTTATATGCTTTGTGCATATAGTAAAAGTCAGGGCCTTCATTAGCTTTTGATTCGTCCTCTAATTCGTTTTTCAAAAACCTCCCGCTATCGCCTCGTACATCATAATGGAGTTCATAGTGCAAAAATTTATCTTGCAAAAACTTCTCCAGATATGAAAGTACGATATATATCGTCGTCAACCGCTGCTGACCATCTATCAGCTCGTATGTCCCATCTTCTTTTCTTCGAACCACTACCGGCTGCAGGCAGTATGACTTTCCTTCGCTCTCGTATATGTCGTCAAGTAGCGCCGTGACTTCCGCACTTCCCCATCTATAACCACGCTGATAAGAGGGTATACTAAAGTCACCCCTGATGTCTCCTACATACTTGTCACAAAGATTGATATTCTCTTTCTCCATTCTTCCATACAATTGTGTTGATAGCAAATTTATACAATATTTTGCTAGGGTTGCAATAATTGTACGGAAATCTACTCCCTTCCCCTTCCCTCCTTACCTTATAAAATGCATCCCCTGCCACGGCTCCCTCTCCGGATATTCGGGGTCTCCTGACGCATGTATCTTCTTCAATAGCCACGCCATGTTGTTCGCCATCGTCCTCATCGTCTGCATTCCCTCGATGTCGAGCTTCGCCTCGCCTTCCTCCCGGCCATAGACTATGTTCCAGTACTGCGAACTGACTATCGGCATGTTCAGCATCTGGAATGGCATGTTGAGTGTCTGGAACGCCGCCGTCGCACCACCCCTGCGACATACGCAGACCGCCGCCGCAGGCTTGTTCTGCATCTTCCCCCCAGCAGCATAGCACATCCTCTGAATCAGCGACAGCACACTGCCGTTAGGCTGACCGTAATACACCGGCGAACCGACTACTATCCCGTCCGCAGTGTCAAGTTTCTCTATTATGCTGTTGCAGACGTCGTCGTCAAACGTACATCTCCCATTCTGCTTCCTCTTGCACGCCCCACACGCTATGCAGCCCCTGATGCCCTTCACGCCTATCTGGACAATCTCGGCCTCTATGCCGTTCTGCTCCAGTGTCTTCGCCGCCTCGCTCAACGCAACGTACGTATTGCCCTTCCTTCGCGGACTCCCGTTTATCAATAGCACTCTCATCTTTCGCACTGTTTTGTCTGTATCATTCTCTTCGCCTGCCATTGCAAGCCCGTCTAGCGGCGTCGTCGCCAGTACGCCACCGACTGCAGCCATCGCTGTCTTCTTGAGGAATTCTCTCTTGTCCATACGCATTGTCTATTGTTGTCTACGGCCCGCCCCGTAGTCCGTGTTGCTTCCTTACAAGACCAGCCTTCCGCAACCTTTCTGCTTCCAGCCGGCTCCAAATATCCTCAGTCGCTCTCCCCTGACGAGACTTCCTTATCCGTCGATTATAGGGATGTTCTAGCAATTTATAGAACGTCCCCCTCCTACTTCTTCCCTATCTCCCAGGAATTCAGGGCCTCCACGACTTCCGCTATCTGCTCGTCCGTCAGCTCCGAATGCATCGGGAGGCTCAAGACCTCCTTGCTCGCCTTGTCAGCCTCCGGCAGTGCGACGTCATTGTACTTGCCGAAGACTGGCTGTCTGTGTATGGGCTCTGGGAAATAGATCATCGTAGCTATTCCCCTGCTCGTCAGGTACGCCCTCAGGTCGTCCCTGCAACCGTAGTTCACCCTGCACGTGAACTGGTTGAACGTGTGGCCGTCGGTCATCTGCGGACACACTAAGAAGTCATTCCCTGCCAACGCCTTCCTGTACTTCAGCGCAGCTCCTCTCCGCCTGCTTATGTATTCGTCGATATGCCTGAGCTTAAGTCTGAGTATCGCCGCCTGTATCTCGTCGAGCCTGCTGTTGAGCCCAACCTCCGTGCTGTGATACTTCTTCTCCGCTCCGTGCGATGCTATCGTGCATATCCTCTTATGTAGCTCCTCGCTCCTCGTAAATATCGCTCCGCCGTCTCCCATGCACCCGAGGTTCTTCGTCGGGAAGAAGCTCGTGCACCCGATGTCGCCTATGGTCCCGACTTTCTTGCGCTCTCCGCCTACTGTCACCTCCGTGCCGAACGCCTGTGCTGCATCTTCTATGACGTACAGCTTATGCCGCCGAGAGACCTCCATGATCCTGTCCATGTCCGCCGGACAGCCGAAGAGATGCACCGGTATGATGGCCTTCGTCCGAGGCGTCACTAGCCTCTCGACCTCCTTGGCGTCTATGTTGTATGTCTTGGGGTCTATGTCCGCAAAGACTACTGTCAAGCCTAGCAACGCACACGCCTCGGCTGCCGCTATGAAAGAGAATGTCGTCGTTATCACCTCGTCCCCAGGCTGCAACCGTAGCGCCATCAGCGCTATCGTCAACGCCTCCGTGCCGTTCGCACAGCCCCTGACATACGGGACGCTCAGATACCTCCCGATCTCCTCCTCCAACATCTTGACCTCGTTGCCCCTGATGTACACACCGCCAGCTACGACCTTCTGTATTGTCTCGGTCAACTGTGGCTCCAGCCGTGCATGAACCTTCTGCAAGTCTACCATCGATACACTCATGTCTCTCCTGTTTGTCGATTATTACGCTGTATACCGCTCCCCTATCTCCGTCAATATGTCCTCCAGCTCCGCCTGGCTCTCCGTCCGCAGCATCTTGATCTTCGTATCCCTGAAGTCCGGCAACCCCTTGAACGAGACCGCCAGGTGCCGCCGGATATGAACTATCGCCCGCCTCTCGTCGCCGACCCATTCTACTGTCATCCTCAGCTGCTCTATCAGTCTCCTGCACTGCTCCCTGATGCTGACCGGCTCGGTCTTCTCACCCGTCGAGAGGTAATGCTTGACCTCCCCGAAGATCCACGGCCGACCTATCGCCGCCCTCCCTATCATTATCGCATCGACACCATACTTGTCGAAGGCCGCCTTGGCCCCCTCCGGCGTCGTGATGTCGCCATTCCCTATGATGGGTATCTTCATCCTCGGATTGTTCTTGACCTCGCCTATCAACGTCCAGTCCGCCTCGCCGGTATACATCTGAGCCCGCGTCCTCCCGTGTATCGTGAGGGCGCTGATCCCGACGTCCTGCAGCTTCTCCGCCGTGTCAACTATGAACTTGGTCTCCTCGTCCCAGCCTAACCTCGTCTTCACCGTGACCGGCGTATGGTCGACGGCTCTGACTATCTGTCTCGTCATTTCGACCATCTTCGGTATGTCCCTGAGCATCCCCGCCCCGGCTCCCTTGCCCGCTATCTTCTTCACCGGGCAGCCGAAGTTGATGTCTATGACGTCCGGATGCGCCGCCTCGACTATCTTCGCCGCCTCGACCATCGGCTCTATCTCCCGCCCGTAGATCTGTATTCCGACAGGCCGCTCGGTGTCGTCGATGACGATCTTTTTCATCGTGCTCGCTATGTCCCTGATGACAGCATCTGCACTGACGAACTCCGTATACATCATGTCGGCCCCGCTTCGCTTGCAGAGCCGACGAAATGGTATGTCTGTCACGTCCTCCATAGGAGCCAGTACTACTGGACGCTCCCCGAGGTCGAGACTCCCTATTTTCATGTGTATCCTATCTTAATAGCCCCACTTGATGTACATCGCGCCCCATGTGAAGCCCGCACCAAATGCCGCCAGTATCAGGTTGTCGCCCTTCTTGAGCTGCTTCTCCCACTCGTAGAGGCACAACGGTATCGTCGCCGACGTCGTGTTGCCATACCTCTCGATGTTTATCATGACCTTCTCCGCAGGCAACTCCATCCTCTCTGCCGTCGCCGAGATGATTCTCAGGTTCGCCTGATGCGGGACGAGCCATGCTATGTCCTCAGCCTTCAGGTTGTTCCTCTTCATGACGTCTACCGTCGCGTCTGCCATGTACGTGACTGCGTAGCGGAACACCTGCTTGCCCTCCTGATATATGAAGTGCTTATGCCCGTCGACTGTCTCGTGCGATGCCGGCATGACCGAACCGCCTGCCGGGATCTTCAGCCACTCCCTGCCAAATCCGTCCGTGTGAAGGTCCGAGTCCAAGACCCCGACGTTCTCCTCCGTAGGTTCTACGAGGACAGCCGTCGCCGCGTCTCCAAAGAGGACGCACGTCGTCCTGTCCGTATAATCGACGATGGATGACATCTTCTCCGTGCTGACGAGTATCGCCTTCTTCTTGCTTCCCGCCTTGATGTACTGGCTGACAAGGTCCAGCCCATACAGGAATCCCGAGCAGGCACCGTTCACGTCAAACGAGAGCGCCTTGTGCATCTCCAGCTTTCCGCCTATGATTGCCGCCGTCGATGGGACCGGTGCGTCCGGTGTGACCGTCGTACATACGAGCAAATCCACCTCGTCAAGGTTCAATCCCGTCTTCTTGACGAGATCCTTTATCGCAAGAACCGCCATGTCAGACGCTCCGAGGTCGCCTCCGTTCTCATTCTTCCCCTTGAGTATCCTACGCTCCTTGATGCCGACGCGAGTCATGATCCACTCGTCGTTCGTGTCTACCATCCGACTCAGCTCCTCATTCGTGAGCCTGTACTCCGGGACGTATGCCCCAACGCCTGTAATGACTGCGTTCATGCCTGCCATTCCTATCCTGTCTCTTAGTTATTATTGTACAATCACCGGCAAAGGTAATCATTTTTCCCTTACTTCTACCCTGCTCACATACTTTAAACTTTATCTCATTTATCTTTACACATTTTCCCCCGCCCTCTCCTCGCCCACTCCTCTCCAACTCTTCTGACACTTCCGACCTCTCCGACCTCTCCGTTCCCCCTCCCTTCCCCCTCCCTTCCCCAGCCATGTAACAACTTTCTTAGTAAGAACTTTGTTACTAAGTAAATTCTTACATATCTTTGTGTCTGAATAACAACCGTTTCTACTATGGCTACCAACAACCCCTTCGCCTTCGGAAAGGCTGTCGAAGGTGAATATTTCACCGATAGGATAGAGGACTCTAAGAGACTCTCTGCCAACCTCTCCAACGGCATAAATACTATTCTCATCTCCCCACGACGCTGGGGCAAGACCTCCCTCGTCAAGAAGGTCATCTCCGACATGACAGCCCCCAACGTCCGCACTGTCTTCCTCGACGTCTTCCAGTGTAAGTCCGAGTCCGACTTCTACCAGCTCTTCGCGACAGCCGTCATCAAGCAGACCTCCTCCAAGCTCGACGAATGGCTCGAGATTGCAAAATCTTTCCTCGCCAACGTCTCTCCCAAGTTCTCTTTCGGTCCCGACCCCGCCAACGACTTCTCGCTCTCTCTCGACTGGAATCCTGACGACAACTCGACTGCCGACATCCTCCAGCTGCCCGAGCGTATCGCCCTCAAGAAAAAGGTCCATGTCATCGTCTGCATCGACGAGTTCCAGCAGATTGGCGACTTCTCCAATAGCTCCGCCTTCCAGAAGCGCCTCCGCTCTGTCTGGCAGCATCAGCAGAATACCACCTTCTGCCTCTTCGGCAGCAAAAAACACCTCCTCGAGGACCTCTTCAACAACAAGAGTATGCCCTTCTTCAAGTTCGGAGAACTTATGTTCCTCCAGAAAATTCCTACTGCCGACTGGGTGTCCTATATATGTGCACGCTTCCAGCAGACTGGCAAGTCCATCTCTCCAGACCTCGCCACCAGGATATGCCTTGCGACCGACAACCTCTCGTCCTACGTCCAGCACCTCGCCTGGATTGTCTGGTACAGGTCAGACTCTGTCGTCACAGAGTCCGACGTCGACCAGGCCATCACTGAGATCCTCGACCAGAACTCCTTCTTCTTCCAGAAGGAGATCGAGCAGCTCTCCGAGCAGCAGATGAACTTCCTCCGGGCCCTCGCCGACGGCATCTCCTCCGGCTTCAGCCGCAAGGACATCATCAAGAAATACCGTCTCGAGTCCTCCGCCAACATCTCCGCCATCCGCAAGGCCCTCATCAAAAAGGACCTCATCGACGTCACCCCCGACCTCGTCTCCTTCAACGACCCACTCTTCCGGCTCTACATCCAAAAAGCAGGCGGCCTATAAGCCCCCTGCTACTTCTTTCTTTAGGCAATCAGACAGGGATTCCTATCACTTACTTTCCTCCCTTCTCCCTATTACACTTCCTACACAGCATCTGACAGTTCTCCGCTATTGTCCTTCCTCCTTCCCTCCACGGCTTAATGTGGTCTGCCTCCATCTGTTCAATCTCAAAATGTTCCTTACATATGTTGCAGACACCATTCTGTCTTTCATACACCTCTCGTTTCGTGTTTGCATCAAACAGTCGTATCCCGAGATGCTTTTCATCTCCATCGAGGACGTACTCATATATGCCTGGTTTACTCTGGACGTCACTGTCTGCCATCAATCTCGCGACCTCCGTCTCTATCTCAGCTGCATTAAGTACGTCATCCTTATGTCTATTGTATATGTACCCCCATTGTACTCCCTTCATCTCCTTCCTGTACTTCGGGAATGTCGCATTCACCCACTCTATCACCTTGCGGAAGTATTCCCACAGTTCGTTCGCATTCTCGTCCTTCTGATGTGCCGACATGTAGCCCATCACGTCGCCTCCATTTATCCACTTTATTGCTGTCTCAAGATACTCCTGACGCAGACATGCACCATTCAGATAATTCTTACCGATGCTATACGCAGGCGCAGATGACTTGCTGAACTTCTTCTTCGCATCCGTCACAAATGGCCCTGCATACGACGCATTCAGCAACTCTTGATCCGTCAACGGCTTGCCCGCAATATTGATCGTCCTAAACCATTCGAGCTTCTCGCTCGCCTTGCCCGTACACACGTATACGGTCAACTTGTAGTCGAGTATCTCCTTCTGCACGTCGCCCTGTAGGTTTTCAAAAGCCTTCGGCATATTCTTCTCCCCCACTGGCACTGAGAAGTTCCCTTCTAAATACTCACATATCGACATGCTTCTCTGCTGACCGTCCATCACCTCATACGTCCCGTCATCTCTTTTCGCCCAATACATTACGTTCAGCGGGAATCCATTCATGACTGTCTTGATGACGGCCTTCTTTTCCGCATCTCCATAAATAAACTCCCTCTGATATGGTGGTCGAACGTCAAGCAACCCACCAAATGCCTTCACTCCCCCCTCATCATTGTTCTCATACCCCTCATACAACTCTCGTATCGTCACTTGGCGAAACTCTATCTTCATCCGCTCTTCCATGTTCTTGTTATTTTTGTTCTACTTCTTTCTTATTAGAACCCTTGCATATTTCTCTTTACCTGCAGTTTTGAATCTATGTCCATACTTGGGATTGTCTTCCACGTATCTGTCTATGCCTATAATCTCAAACTGTTCAGGACAATGCTTGCTCAAAAACGTAATTGGGACACCCATCACACCATCGTAATCCATCGGTATTTCCGACACCTTGTCTACATTGATAGCATCGTAGTTGTCATACTTCGGATACTCCTCTTCCGTATACCTTTTGTACAGAAACAGTTCATCATGACGTTCTTTATAATCTAAGTTAGTGAACCAGCAGATATTACCGAAACTTCGCCACCTCTGACCTTTCTCGTCAATCCAAAAACGATTGGATCTTTCCTCGTAGTAGTCGGGCACTCTGAACTTTGCAAATGATAATGAACCGCCAAGCCACATCTTTCCCTCTTTTATGTAAGAAAATACGTCCCTATATGAGATGTTATTCTGATTTCCCATTATCAGAAACTGTTTCCCGTATTCCATCAGAAGTCCAACATACTTCCTAAACAGAGAAAACGGAGGATTTGTCACAACGATATCGGCCTCCTTTAGCAGTTCCTTGCATTCCGTTGAATTGAAATCTCCTGTCCCCTCCAACTTTGTCAACACGTTCTTGTCGTTCTTAAGTAAGTACTCGACATCCCCCAAGTTTATTGCACCATCACCATTCGTATCTGTCACTTCTGTAATGACTATCTTGTGAGGAATGCTCTTCCTCCCTGTCTCTTGTATCTCCGTTTCACACCGAAACAATGGCAGCTCCTTCTCAGCCATTGGAGAACCTGCGTAGCACGTTGCTATCAGTTTCTTCAGCCCGAGCGAATTGAACTTCATCGCAAAGTACTTGAAGAAGTTACTCTCGTATGGGTCGTCGCAGTTGCAGAATACTGTCTTTCCTTTAAAATGCTTCTTGTAGTGGCGCAATTCATTCTCAATGTCCTCAAGTTGAGTGTAGAATTCATCTTGTCTTTCTTTTTTTGCCGTTCTAAGGCTCTTGTTTCCTACCATTCTGTGATTGATTTACTGCTATCGGCTATCAACCACTCTGCTTCTGGAACGGCATAAAGAAAGGCGCAGGCCTAACTACTCACGTTCACGAGGAGCCTCGCATGAACCCCGTTTTACCTAATAGCGTCAGCCCACACCGTACTT
>JAFPZF010000018.1 GCA_017417385.1 Bacteroidales bacterium | reverse complement strand
TGGGTGCCCTTCGCCGCAGGCGGGGAGGGGAGAGAAGGGGAGGAGACGGGGAGGAGAAGGGGAGGAGACGAAAGGGAAGGGAAGACGGGGGGCGCGAGGTAGGTGTGAAAAGCGTTATTTTTCATAGATATAAGGATAAGGGAAAGCGAATTTTGATATTTTTGCAAATTATAAGTCTCAGAAGACAAAAAGACAGAAAGGTGATGGCAGGAGCAAAAAGGTGGCGTAGGGGCCTCTATCTCGGGATGATAGGGGCGGCGTTGGCTGTCGGGGCAGGAGAGGCCCAGGGGCAGGACATGAAGCCGATAATGACGCTGGTGGCGCCGTGGCAGAACGTCAGCAGTTTTACAATAAACAAAGCAGAGAACTACGTAGTATTCAGTCAGATAGGTACTGATGGACGGGAGCGTGCGTATGAGGCTCGGCATAACGGCAGGGGATGGGATACGCCGAAGCCCATCAAGGCGATAAACGAAGTCATGGCAGAGGCGACAGTCGGCGGACTCTTCATGACGGACGACGAGAAGCGGATATATTTCCATGCCACACGAGAAGGGTCGGACATGGGGTATGACATCTTTTACTCGTCGAGGGAGAATGGCGAATGGGGGAAGCCAGTCAGGTGTGACAAAATATGCACGAATGGTGACGACACGTATCCGTCGGTAGTGCCGGGCGAGGAGGGAATATACTTCCTCAGACATCAGGTAGTCTCGGACGAGAAGCAGGAGAAGAGAGAGAAGGAGAAGATGACAATATACTACGCCGAGAAAGACCACAAGAAGAAGGATTGGGGACACTCTGAGCCAATAAACAAGGCGGTCACGTTCGGATATGTGCAGGATGCGAGGATAGCTAGTGACGGCGTCTCGTTCTACTACTGCGTACGACAGGACAAGAGGAAGCACTCAGTCCCGACATTCTCGAGGCGAGGACTTGGCGACTCGTGGCTGCTCCCGGAAACACTGATAGCGGACGAGGACAATGACTTCTTCTCGATACAGGCGACAGAGCAGAACCTCGTCTACATCAAGGGAGAGGGGAAGAAGAGAGTCGGACAGATATACAGGACCAAGATAACAGACCCAAAGTACAAGGCCAAGGCGACAGTCACGGAGAGCGGACACGTCAAGTCGCTCTGGAACGGGAAACCAATCGTGGCGGACATGACCGTCTATGACCCGACGACGCACAAGGTGATGGGGCAGTATAAGTCGGACGGGAAGGACGGAGGATTTCACATAGTCAACCTCGACAAGAAGAGCTACATAGTAGAGGTCAGGAGTGACAACCAGTCATTTGCGTCTTACTACCTCATGTATGACGGTAGCGGGAAGCCGTTGATCCCGAAGGACGTAGAGCTCTTTGACACCATACAGATAGGAGTCACCGCATACGACAGCGAGATCTTCAAGCCGATAGACGGGAAGGTGATAGCCATACGGCAGTCCGACAAGAAAGTATTCAGGTCGACACAGGACCAGCCGGGGTGGTATAAGTTCAGGCTGCCGCTCGGGAGCGACTATAACATAGTAGCGACGGCGAAGAACTTCGACGAGTCGAAGTTCCTATTCAAGTTAGGCGGCGACATCACGTTCAACGCATACGAGAGGAAGCTGCCGTTGACGCCGAAGAAGCGCGACCTGAAGGTCAAGGTCCTCGACATGAGGACGAAGGGCGAGATAAAGTCGCCAGTCCTCTTCGACAACCAGATGAGGGACGAGAAGGTCAGGAAGTCGGAGGGAGCCAGCGAGGTGAAGCTACGCGAGGGAGACAGCTATGCAGTCTTGGCGTTCCCGGAGACAGGATATGCCTTTGCGAAGACCAACATCGACATGAACACGTATAAGGAGGAAGAGCTGACGATAGAGCTGATGCCACTCGTCATAGGCGAGACTCTAGAGCTGAAGGAAGTGCTATTCGAGTCGGCGCAGTCGTACTTGCTTACAGAGTCGTACTCCGAGCTTGACCAGGTCGTCGAGCTGATGAAGAACAATCCGAAGCTGATAGTCGAGATAGCGGCTCACACGGACGACAGAGGCAATGCGCAGTACAACTTGAAGCTCAGTGAGCGTAGGGCGGCGTCGGCGGTAGACTATCTGGTCGACAATGGAGTCCCTGCGGAGCGACTACAGAGCAAAGGATATGGTAAGACGAAGCCGAAGGTGCCCAACGACAGTGAGGAGAACAGGGCGCTGAACAGGCGAGTAGAGTTCATAATAACAGGGTTCACGGAGTAGGAAAGTAGGGGTTAGGAAAAGATGAGGACAAGAAGTAGAATAACAGATATGCGACTGGCCGTCGTAGCCATGGGACTAATGGCGGCGACAGTCGTGGAGGGTCAGAAGTACAGCGACATATATGACGGGCTGCCGAACATGACGCTCGACCAGCAGTATAACGTCTTGCTTGACTTCCAGAAGAGCAATCCGTACTTCCCGAACACCTATATCCAGTTGGGAAGCATCTGCGAGAAGAGGATGATACTCTTCGACCCGCTGAAGGACAACGAGTCGGTACGGTTCTGGGCGCAGAACGCGTTGCTATTCTATGGCAACCTGAAAGTCTATTACAAGCCTGGGGACATCAAGTCGCAGTGGGACTACTATGAGAACCTGCACATCCCGTATAGCGGGAAGAGGGCCGAGGACGACGACATGTGGGCGTACGTGAAGCTACATAGCGACCTCTGCAAGAATCATAGCGACACAACGACGCTCATATATTCGGCGATAGAGCGGTCGAAGTTCAACTATGACATGTGCCTGATGGAGTTCAAGTCCATCTGCAACGACTACATAGACATGAACGACCTCTTGCTCAGGAACTCGCCAGAGCTGGACAAGCGGATAGAGAAGATCGGGAAGAACATGGACGAGTGCGTCAAGGAGTTCAACGAGTACAAGAGACTAACCAAGCTATATCCCGTAATGAACTACAAGCAGTTCTATGAGATGAAGGAGATAGAGACGTTCAGACTCGACGGGTTGACGAACAGCGACTTCTACAACAACAGGTTTACAATGTGGGACTACAGGAAGTGGGCTGACGAATACTATAAGACGCTGAAGGAGAGTATATTGCCACTCAGGAAAGAGATAGCGGACATCAACGACAGGTACATGAGAGGGAGAGAGGACTTCGAGAAGGGCAAGACGTCCAGCGAGATGAATGCGAAGGCTGGGTATGACGAGTTGTTTTTGTTCCGGCTCGGACACTGGGACAATGCGAGCGTAGTGAGGCCGCTATTCGCATATCTTGATGCCACGAGGGAGCTCGTCGATATGGGCGGGGACTCGCTCGGGCGGAACATCGTATGGTCTGAGACGCTGGAGGCGCGGAAGATGAGGAGGTTGTACAAGATGGAGCAGCAGATGGCGGAGATCAGCAAGAAGCGTGAGGCGTTGCTCTCGATGATAACAGACCAGAGAGTCGCGCGCTTTGCAGAGTTCTTCAGCAAGAACTATGGAGGAGCAGAGGGACTGAAGAAGTTCGCAGAAGAGGACGAGACATATTGCAGGGGCGTCATAGAAGAGACAGCAAAAGCCACGGCGGCATACAAGAAGGAAGTCGAGCAGAAGAGGCGCGAGGCGACCGACATCTACAGCACGGCGACAGCCAAGCAGCCACAGTTGGCAATGTGGGTGAGCATAGACCCGAAGAGCCTGACGACGAAGCATGTCACGACGTGCGTAGGGCGCGACAGGCAGCAGAGGATACGTCACGTCTCGGGTTACATGAAGGCCAACAACAAGAGCTGGTTTGTAGGGGGAATAAGTGCCACGGGAGTGACAGAGTGGGTGACTGCGCTGAAGAACGTCAACTCGGTGACGAGTGTCGAGACGCAGACAGAGGGGTGTATAGTGAATGCTATAAGGGCGCTGAAGCCGTGCCTAATCAGGATAGGCGGAGACGGGCAGGAGATAGTGAGCGTCGAGATGAAGAAAGAGGTAACCGACGTCATGGGAGTCGATGCAGTCAGCGGGCGGATATACTGGACGACGGGTAATGCAGAGGGGAAGCCAGAGATAAGCGGGACGGACAGCCTCGGCGTGAAGGCGTTCGAGACAGGGCTCACGATGCTCAGGAGCGTCAAGCAGGTCGAGCCGATGACAGACGGGTATGTCGTCATAGGCATAGGGCAGGACGGAAATCTCATGACAGTCAAGGTGTCGGCAGATGGTACAGTCGGGGAGACGAAGAGACATGGAGAGGGAGTCAAGGAAATAGTCCTCGTCAGCAGGTATTCGGCGACAGAGGTCGGAGTACTTACAGAGAGCGAGGAGGGCAAGAACACGTATAAAGTCATAGGCATACGATAGAAGAGTGAGCAAGAAAAAGCTAAGGAATAAATAGAACGAAAGATAATGGCAAAGACAAGAGAGGGTGAGTTGTGGCGTCACTTCAGTGAGCTGAACAAGATAGCGCGTCCGTCGGGGCACGAGCAGGGAGCGCTGGACTACATAGCAAAAGTAGGACGTGAGGCAGGATGTGAAGTCATCAGCGACCCCAAGGTAGGAGTCATCATACGAGCGAAGGCGACAGCAGGGAGAGAGAACGACCCCGCGATAATACTTCAGGGACATGCAGACATGGTCCCGCAGAACGATCCCGACGTCAAGCATGAGTGGACGAAGGACCCGATAGAGACTGAGGAAGTAGACGGGTGGCTCAAGGCAAAGGGGACGACCCTCGGAGCCGACAACGGTATAGGAATCTCGGCAGCATTGGCGGTCATAACAGACAAAAGCGTCTCACACCCGGCGATAGAGATACTCGCCACGAGGGAAGAGGAGACGTGCATGGGCGGAGCCAATGCGTTGCAGGCTGGGGTACTGCGGGGAAAGATACTATTGAACCTCGACTCGGAGGAGGAGGGAGAGATATACATCGGTTGTGCAGGTGGACTGGACGTTGACGCTACGTTCAAGGGGACGAAGGTAGAGACCGCCGACACCGACATAGCCATCAAAGTCAGCCTGAGCGGGCTAAGGGGAGGACACTCTGGGATGGACATCAACCTAGGCAGGGCTAATGCAAACAAGCTGATGGCGAGGTTCCTGAAGTTTGCGGCTGCGAATTACGAGTCGATGCTGGCTGATGTTCAGGGTGGGAACATGCGTAATGCGATCCCGAGGGATGCGACAGCCGTGTTGACGATAGACTCGGAGGACGAGGAGGACTTCATGGAGGCCGTCGTAGAGTTCGAGGACATGTTCCGCTCAGAGTTTGCGGAGACGGAGCCAGGGTTGACGTTTACGGCGGAGAAAGTCGAAACGCCGTCGACAGTCTTCTATGAGGAGACGACAGACGACCTGATCAATGCGTTGCAGGGTTCGCCATGTGGTCCATTGAAGATGAGTGCGACAGTGGCGGGACTCGTAGAGACGTCGGTGAACCTTGCGATGGTGAAGACCGAAGGTGACGAGATAAAGGTCGTGTTCCTCATCAGGAGTTCAGTAGAGAGCGAGAAGGAGGATGTAGCGTCGACTATAGACAGCATATACAAGTTGGCAGGGGCGAGCGTAGAGTTCAACGGGGACTATCCAGGGTGGAAGCCGAGGACGGAGTCGAAGGCCGTCGAGATGGTCGGGGCAGCGATGAAGGAAGTTCTCGGAAGGGAGCCGAAGATCACGGCAGTACATGCGGGGCTCGAGTGCGGAATTATCGGTGCGAAGTATGAAGGTCTTGACATGGCGTCCTTTGGCCCGACGATCAGGCATCCACATTCGCCATCGGAGAAGGTCAACATAGAGACCGTCAACAGATTCTGGGAGATACTGAAGAGAATCCTGAAGGGGTAGGGACTAGAGTCTTACGCAGAGATAGAATACAGAAATCGCGGCAAGCTGAAGATATACTTGAGCTTGCCGCGACTACTATTTATACAGATGTGTTACTTCTTGCCGAGAATACCGCCGAGGATACTTGCACCGGCGGAGAGAATGTCAGGGCCAGCGTTAGACTGCTGAGGAGCGGCTTGAGACTTGTTGGCAGCGAGGCCAGTGAGGACACTGATAGCTGCGCTAGTCATGCTACTCTTGTCGCCGCCAAGAGCTCCGATGACATCAGAGATCTGCTTGACATTGTTGGCAGCCTGGACCTCCGTCTTGTCGGAGCTACCCTTGAACTTCTCGTAGAGACTCATAAGCTGGGAAGCAATACCGATGAGCGTGCCAGCTGAGAGGATGCTGCCGAGACCGCCACCGCTCTGCTGCTGAGCCTGTTGTTGCTGACCTGCGCCACCAGCGAGGACAGAGCCAAGAACTGAGCCGAGGACCGAGCCTGCGCCACCACTCTGTTGC
The DNA here is from genome assembly GCA_017417385.1 of Bacteroidales bacterium. Taxonomy (GTDB): domain Bacteria; phylum Bacteroidota; class Bacteroidia; order Bacteroidales; family Marinilabiliaceae; genus W3P20-009. The sequence goes on along the minus strand of JAFPZF010000018.1, from coordinate 56,750 downwards.
TGAGGCTGTTGCTGCTGACTTGCGCCGCCGGCGAGTACAGAACCGAGGACCGAGCCGAGTACGGAGCCAGCTCCGCCAGCTTGTTGCTGAGGCTGTTGCTGCTGGGCGCCGCCTGCGAGTACAGAACCGAGGACCGAGCCGAGTACGGAGCCAGCTCCGCCAGCTTGTTGCTGAGGCTGTTGCTGCTGACCAGCGCCACCAGCGAGGATGGAGCCAGCGAGACCGCCGAGGATAGAGCCGAGGGCGGAGTTCTGCTGAGACTGCTGACCACCGCCAAGGATAGAGCCAGCGAGGCCGCCGAGGACATCACCGCCGGCGAAGCCGTGAGCGCCTTTGAGCTGACCTTTCTGCTGCTGAGGCTGCTCTGGAGCTACGGCGCTAGCCACGACAGATGTGGCGAGATTCTGGAGAGCGTTGGAGTCGAGGGAGCCGTCCTTGTTTTCAGACTGCTTGGTGCTATTGAGCACGGTGTTCCATATCGCGGACAAATCAAGGTTTTCCATTTTGTAAATTCTTAAAGGATTACAACATGATTTTACGATTGGGGTGCAGTAATTGTTACAAAAGACGACAACATTTTTTCAGTAGAGTAGGGGAGAAAATAAAAGAGTTCTCGGCAGGGGTTGGATACCGCCTGCCGAGAACAAGAATGAAGAATATGAAGATCTTTACTTCTGGCTGTCGTTAGCCTCGAAGCTCTTGTTGTACTGACTCATAGCGCGTTCGCTCATACCCATAGAAGAGAAGCCGCCATCGTGGAAGAGGTTCTGCATCGTGATCTTGCGAGTAAGGTCGGAGAACATCGTGACGCAGAAGTTGGCGCAATCCTCAGCGGAAGCGTTGCCGAGCGGGCTCATACGGTCGGAGAAGTCCATAAGTCCGTCGAAGCCAGCGACGCCGGAGCCGGCGGTAGTCATCGTCGGGGACTGAGAGATCGTATTGATACGGACCTTCTTCTCGCAGCCGTAGATATATCCGAAGCTACGACCGATACTCTCGAGGAGGGCCTTAGCGTCAGCCATGTCGTTGTAGCCGAAGAGAGTACGCTGAGCGGCGACGTAGGTGAGAGCTACGACGGAGCCCCATTCGGCGATAGCGTCGAGCTTGTAGGCGACCTGGAGCATCTTGTGGAAGGAGATAGCCGAGATGTCGAGGGTCTTATCGAGGAAGTTGTAGTCGAGGTCGTTGTATAGATGTTTCTTACGGACGTTGAGAGACATTCCGATGGAATGGAGCACGAAGTCGATCTTACCGCCGAGTATCTCCTGAGAGCGAGAGAAGACCGTCGTAAGGTCCTCGACGCTAGTAGCATCGGCAGGGATGAGTTCGGCACCTGTCAGTTCGCTAAGCTGCCTGACCTCTCCCATACGGCAAGCTGCTGCGGTGTTGGAGAGGGTGAAGACAGCGCCCTGCTGCTTAGCCTTTTCAGCGACCTTCCAAGCGATAGACTTGTCGTTGAGTGCGCCGAAGATAATTCCGCGCTTACCTTCCAAAAGGTTCTGTATCATTCTGACGATATTTAAGTTTTCGGGTGCAAAGTTAGCAAGGGTAGTAGTAAGTAATTGTAAATGGAGCGTTAAAATGCCTTAATGAGGGGAGAATGAGTGGGGGATAGGCAGTTAAATGGTGTAAGTAGTTGGAAAATACGAGGGGAAAGTATATGTTTGTTAAAGCTAACAAGATACGGGAATACATGACACGATACATAGCGATAGCAATATGGTTGCTGTTTGTGCTGCAGATGGTGGTGAGTGCGGCGAGCTTGTCTGAGGACTTTAAGTTGCAGGGAGAGACTGCGAGAGTATTTGAAGAGATGATAAGATCGCCATACAATCCGGAGAACATAGAACGAGGGGACTCGCTGTGTCGGGAGGGACGGCGTCATCAGGACGTAGGCGAGATGGGAGCAGGACTATTTGTGAAGGCGAATGCTTATCGAGGAGTTGGGGAGCTGGAGAAGTCGGACTCGACATTTACCATAGTCGAAGAGCTTATAGGCGCGAAAGAGGAGTATGAGGGGGCTCTCGGCATCGTATACACATATTACATCTCGGTGAAGATATCGATAGATGATTACAAAGATGCGGAGAGGCTCGCGAGCAAACTCATCGAGACGGCGCAGAAGACAGGGAATACAGAGATGATAGCGGCGGGATATTATAATCTCGGAGCGATATATCAGGCGACACAGAATATAGCCACGGGACTGCAGATGCACAAGAAAGCGGTCGATATAGCCGAGGCGAACGGGCATAAGAGGGAGATGGTAAACGGGTATCTGCAGATGGCGTACTGCTATGAGTGGCTGGAGGAGAAGGAGGAATGCGAAAGGGCAATAGACAGGGCGATAGAGATATGCACGCAGGCGAACGCTCAGACGTACGTCAATGCACTATTGGCGCATAAGCTATCCTTCAAATGCCTAGAAATCAGCGACAAGGAATACATAGAGACATTTGAGCGACTGAGGAACGAATGCAGCATCGAGGACATCGTCGGTCAAGACGCGTATTGGTGGATGCTGGCGAACTACTATGCTGCGAAGGGAGACCGGGCGAGGGCGCTGGAGTATGCTGACTCGATAGAGGACGAAACAAACAGGAAGTGGGCAAGGCAATGCGTGTATATCCGACTGAAAGACTGGGAGAGTGCGTATAAGTTTGGTGAGATGATGGTCGAGTGGCAGGACTCCGTGAAGGCTATCACGCAGAGCGAGACGATGGCTGAGAAGGATGCGGAGCTGAACAATGTCAAGCTGCGTCTCGAGAAGGCGGAGCTGGAGACTCACAACAGGATAATACTCTTCGGGAGCCTTGGTGCGATAGTGCTATTGATAGTCGGTGTAGTCATCGTGAACGGGATAGCGAAGAGACGGAGACTGCAGGAGCAGAAGAGGCTGCTCGAGGAGGAGGTAAAGCGCAAGACAGCGGAGCTCGTCAAGAAGAACAAGGAGCTCGAGGATCAGAAGGAGGAGATAGCGACGCAGAACGTGAAACTCGAGAGGCAGAACGTAGAACTCGAGGCGCAGAAGGAGGAGATAGAGGTGCAGAACGAGCAGCTCGAGAAGCAGAACGACATCATCAGTCAGATAAACAAGGACCTCACGGACAGCATAAACTATGCGTCGACGATACAGGCGTCGATATTGCCTGACCTGAGGACGTACGTCCATGAGGGCGGGATAGCGGGAGTCTTCACGATCCTAATCCCATATAAGATAGTCAGTGGAGACTTCTACTGGGCGCGGGAGCAAGGGGACTGCCAGATATTCGTATGTGCGGACTGCACGGGGCACGGGGTGCCTGGAGCGCTGATGTCGATGATAGGTTCGACGCTGCTGACAGATATCAGCAACGTGGAGCAGATGCTGAGGGCAGGGCAGATATTGGAGGAGCTGGACAAGAGGCTCAAGTATCAGCTCAGTCAGAGCAACGGGAAGGACAGCAAGGACGGGATGGACATCTCGATAGCCGTGTACAAGCCAGAGACGAGGAGCCTGCAGATAGCGTCGGCGAGAAGGCCGGTGTACATCAGGCAAGGCGGGGAGCTAAGAGAGATAAAGGGCACGAAGCGGAGCATAGGGGAGAGAGACATAGTGATATGCACGGCGGAGTTTGAGACAGTCGAGGTGAGCGTCTCGAAGGGAGACACGCTGTATATGTGCTCGGACGGCATAGCGGACCAGTTCGGCGGCAAGGAGCAGAACGGGGGTGTCGAGAAGAGACTGAAGAACTCTGGAGTGCGTCAGTGGATAGAGGACGTGAAGGGCCTCAGCATAGAGGAGCAGGGGATAGAGATACACAGCAGGATAGTCGGGTGGAAGAAGGACAGCGAGCAGGTGGACGACATCAGCATGGTCGGGATAGAGTTTTAGAGAGGGGAAGAGGAAGAGAGTGAAGGGGGAGAAAGTCAACAATAGTTATCTATTGCATCTTCGCCAGTCCATTCTAGTCCTAATAACATACAGAATTGTTTTTCGGCACCAGCCTTTTTAAAGAAACTACCGAGATTGGAGTGGACAAACTTATCATTGGAGTATTCGATTTCAGTCAAATACCATGGCTTTGTTTGCTCATTGTCGGATTCTGTCAAAACGATAAGCGTATTATTAGCTGTTACACCAAATCTGTACACGCGTGTTGATTTGTACTTGTCTGCAGAGAATACTGCATTCTCATGAAGATTATTGGCGTACTCATCTATAGGATTGACGAAGGAAGAAGGGCACAGAGGGAAAAGAGTAGGCGTTTTCCAATCCTTCTGAACAGCATTAGGTGTTAAGCTGTCAATTAAGTTATTTGACTGAACGTCAAATGTATGTTGCGAAGTAGGAATGTCAAATTGCCTTTTAGGCTTCGTGAATAACCATTCGCCAATGCTGTTCTTGTTGGGGGTATGGTTCTCTTTATTGTCATTTGCCCAAGACATCATTCGCAGATAAGCGAACATTGCTTCATCTTTTGAAACTGTTCGCATCCAAGCGATATCTTTATTTGTGCCTGTCAAATCCCTTAGGCAAGAAGGGTCTTCCAAGAACCTATTAAAGTCCCCACCGACAAGCATAGTAATCCTTTTTCTTGTGATGGGGTTACTTAAAGCATTTTCAAGTTTGGTGACCCATCTGAGGTTTTCGGGTCTATTGTTACATCGATTTGTATCTATGTGGTCTACAATCATGTCATCAGATGCAGGAGCGCCAAGAAATGCATAAGCTACAATTCTATGGACTTGATGTTGCGAGACGAACAGGTATCCGCCATTACCTTTTCTGCCAAAAGTCCAGGTGTTGTCGCATTTGCGGTTACGACAGGAGGCAGGAGAGTGACGCATGACAGCACCATTGTCACGAACAGAGTAATGCTCGCCTCTATAGTCACATTCCCTAACGGAAGTGAAATCGTTTATCAATGAATAAGAGTGCATCGAATCATGTTTATTTGAGAAGAGTAAGAATCTCGTCGCGGACAAAGGTCATGATATTGAGCCATTCTTCGTATGACTTATAATCAAGTTTTATGTCACAAAAGACTCTATCACATCCTTGACTTCCCCATAAGTCTATACTTTGGGAACCATCAGCAGAAACATAAACTTCGCGCGATAGATATTTATCAGGATTACCATTGTAGCGTTCCCAAAGGGATTCTCCTATCGTGAAGAAGATAGGGAAGTCACCTAAGCCAAAGTCGGGAAGGATGTCTTTGTCTTCGTGAGGAACAAATACAATTGTTGTGTCGAAGCCGAGGTCAGAGAGAACGTTCGGTATAACACAGAAGAATTGTGCTACAGCCTTGCTGTTCTGATCTGGAGTAGTATCAAACACGTCGCAGCAAGAATCGTTATCTTTGTCAAACTGATCTGCTAAATCACGAAAGAAGTTGTGATTTAGGGTTTTAGATATTCTTGCAAGCAAATCTGTAGTTGTAGACGTCCTACTGAATATGTCGTATATATTTTGTCTAGTGACAGAAATCTCATCAGCAAACTTAGTTATGTTCCTTTTCTGTCGTGAAACTTCGTCTTTAATAAGACTACCTAAGTGAAACTTGTTCATAATCGTAAATAATTACTGCTGCAAAGGTAGTAGCCGGGTTGTAATCTGCAATAATAGGCTTGTCAAAATGATTTTGACAAAATGTAGGTTTCGCAATGAGCGTCCGTTGACAGAATGGAGCGGGAAGAAACAGTAGGGCGGAGGGGTATCAAGTCTAATACAGGGCTAACCACGGGCGGGGGAAAGGAAGGTTTGGAGGGGTATTCGCAGGGGAGGGAGAAGAAGGTAATGTGGTCTAAATAGTCATAAGTGAGTATTGAGAAAAAGGGAAAGGGGGAAGGAGGAGGAAATAATAGAAAGAAATGTGTATTTCGGTAGAGGGAGGGGCGGGATAATTTTGCACGTGAAAAATAACGAGCAGAAGTGAAAAGTAAGTTAGGTATAATCCTCGCAGCCACGATGACGGCAGGCATGGCGAGCGACATGGCGGCACAGGTAGACAGCACACGGCTGACGCCGATACAGAAGGCCATAAGCAGGCTGAGCATAGGAGGGTATGGAGAGGCAGTGATGAGCAGGAATTTCTATTCCGACCATTTCAACAGGTATAAGTTTCCGGAGCAGTATAAGGATGACGACAGCCACGGGAGGTTTGACTTGCCGCACGTAGTCTTGAACCTCGGGTATGACTTCGGGAGGGGATGGAAGACCGGGATGGAGATAGAGTTCGAGCATGGAGGGACGGAAAGTGCGGTCGAGGTGGATGCGGACGAGAGCGGGGAGTATGAGGCGGAGACAGAGAAGGGCGGAGAGGTAGCGCTCGAGCAGTTCTGGATCGAGAAGACGTTTTGCAAAGAGATAGTATTGAGGGCGGGCGAGATAGTCGTCCCCGTCGGTGCGACGAACGCGCACCACATGCCGACAGAGTTCTTCACCGTATATAGGCCGGAGGGAGAGATGACGCTATTCCCATGCACGTGGCATCAGGTCGGAGTCAGCATATATGGGAGAGTCGGGAAATGGAAGTATGAGGTGCAGTTCCTGCCGGGGCTCGACAGTGAGAGGTTTGGTGCGGACTGCTTCGTACATTACGGGGCGACGAGCGCGTATGAGTTCAAGATAGGGAACAAGTATGCGGCGGCGGTACGAGTCGATAACAACTCCATACCAGGACTAACATTGAGCGTGTCTGGGTATGCAGGGCGGACGTTCAGAAACACATTGAGGAAGATAGGGACGAACTATGACGGAGTCGAGGGGGCGCTAAAGATAGGCACCGTAGATTTCAGACTGAAGAAAGGCGGAGTCATAGCGAGGGGAAACTTCGACTGGGCGCACCTGAGTGATGCGAGCGAGATATCGAAGTTCAACAACAGTTTCCCGAAGCACACGGGACAGGACGGAAGTCCGAGCAAGCATCAGCCCGTCGGCAGTGATGCGATGACGGCAGGCGGAGAGATAGGGTATAACGTCTTGAGCGGCAGTGAGCGTATGAGGGCGAACAATCAGAGCCTAGTAGTATTCGGGAGGTATGAGTATTACAACGGGATGAGGAAGGGGAACACGAAGAGCACGTACGCATGGTGTGAGAAGAGAGTCATGGCATTCGGAGTCAACTATCAGCCGATGAAGGAGATAGTCGTCAAGTGCGAGTGGTCGAAGAGGATGTTCGAGAGCCCGTATAACGACGAGCCGAGCCTATCTATGGGGATAGCCTATAGCGGGTGGTTTAAGTAAGATAACCCCTAATTTCTAGAAGTTCCTAACGAAGAAGCCTCTAACGAAGAAGTCCTAATAAAGAAAACAATAACAAAATAATATACAATGCAAAAGACATGGAAGAGCCTGGCGGGCATGATGATGCTCGGGGCGATAGTCGCAGGCGGGATGACGTCTTGCAAAGACGATGACGATGACAACGAGAATAATGGCTGGACGGCGCAGGACGTAGCCATAAATGCTGCGGGAATTCTTGACAACTACGTAGACAACGTAGTCTTCAAGACGTACAACAGCCTTGCGAACAGTGCGGAGACGCTGATGGACGACGTCGAGAAGCTCAGCGAGAGCAAGACACAGGTGAACCTGCAGAAGGTGTGTGACGAGTGGAAGAGGGCGAGGAAGTATTGGGAGTGGAGCGAGGCGTTCCTATTTGGAGCGGCAGCGGACTACTCGATAGACCCGCACATCGACACATGGCCATTTGACCAGACGGCGTTCAACCAGATGATGGCGAACTTCAGCAAGTCTGAGAAGGCGGCGAAGGACTCGGCGATCGTGATAGAGAGCGTCGTGACGAGCCAGAACCTGACAGGATTTCATGCCATGGAGTATGTCATCTTTGCCAATGGGCAGGCGAGGAACGTAGAGGAGATAACAGACGACGAGCTGTTCTTCCTGCAGGCAGTCTCTGAGGACTTGTTCCTCTCGTCGTGCAGACTTGAGGCGTCGTGGAGGGCAGAGAACAAGATAGCGAAGAGCCACCTCGAGATATTGGAGGACGGCGAGTACTATGACAGCGAGAAGAACGAGTTCGGCCTCTCGAACTATGGCGAGGAGTTCAAGAACGCAGGCAAGGCAGGGTCGAGGTATAAGAGTCCGACGATAGCCCTCGTCCAGATACTCGAGGGTGCTAACGACATCATCGGCGAGGTCAGGGATGCGAAGATAGGCTCGGCAGTAGAGGGCACGAACACAGAGTACATCGAGAGCCCGTTCTCGTACAACTCCATACAGGACTTCTATGACAACATCATCAGCTGTGTACATGCCATCTATGGTACGATGGAGATAACAGACGGGGCGCAGATAGACAAGGCAGCGAGCGTCGCGAAGTCTCTTAACGCATACGGTATGCTGACGCATACGGAGGCCATGAAGGACGTCAACACCGCGCTCGTCAGTGCGCTGGCGAAGATAGCAGCGATGAAGGCGCCGTTCGTGCTCAACTACACCGACGAGAGTGCGAGGGCGGCTATGGAAGGTCTTGACCCTCTGGAGGAGGCTATAGACAAGATGATAGAGAAGCTTAGGGAGTAGGACTTAAGCAGAGACGACAGACGACAAAAAAGAATAGTTATAAGATTGTTGGCAGTCACTAGGCGCGGGAAAACGCGCTTAGTGACTTAGCCGTAGGAAGATAAACCCAAACAGATATAAACATGAGAAAAACGAGCGCAATATGGGCGACAGCGGCAGCAATGGTACTGATGGCGTCCTGTAGTGACGACGACGTAAAAACGTCGCAGTATCCGGCGGAGTGGGAGTCGATAGAGATAAACACAGGCGAGGAGACGTATACGGGAGGCAAGCTCGGGACGAGCTTCGTAGTCGGGGCGAGTGCGTACGAGCAGCCCACGCCAGCCGTCGAGCAGCAGGGATTCGGGCAGGCGTTCCAGTTCGGGGAGTACTTCTTCGAGAGGGATTTCAACACCAACGAGAGTGGGGCCTTCACGGGTCTCGGTCCGCTATACATCAGGAGCGGGTGCCTATACTGCCATCCCGCGTATGGGCATGGAAAGAAGATGGAGAGATATAAGGCGAGCGACATGGGGAACGGGTATCTGCTCGTCGTCTATGACAAGCAGACCGACGGGTACCTAACATCCCTGACGGGCATGCCACAGACCAAGGCCGTCCCGCCGTTCAAGGCCCCTATAGACGAGAGCCAGATCAAGATAGAGTGGAAACAGTACACAGACGAGTGGGGTAACACCTTTGACGACGGCGAGAGCTATGAGCTGACGTACCCAGAGGTGACCATACCCGAGACAGCGTATTACGTCCCGCTATTATCGAGCAGGGGCGAGATACCAGTCAGCGAGGTCGGGGTAAGACTAGAGAGCACCATAGGCATATATGGCACGGGGCTACTCGACGCGATACCCGACGACTCTATCAAGGCGCAGTATCTGAAATACGAGAAGGCGGGCAGGGTCAAGCTTAACCCAGCTATATGGGCAGGCGGAGACTGGGCGTCGATGTATAAAGGACTCGACGGAGTCGCTAGAGTCAAGCGCTACACATACGCACTGACGAGGAGCAGCCTGGCGGACGGGCCTGGGGCTAACGCAGTATGGAACATCACGAACGTCACGAGGAGAGACAGGAAGTATCACTACATGACGGCGGCATACGCCGAGACAGCGTCGAAGGACCCAGACGTCCAGAAAGACTTCTACACGTACTTCCCCAACGAGAAGAAGTATGGGACAGTCGAGGAGGACATATACCACTACCTCATGGGCAAAGACAAGGAGGGAAAGAACGTCGCGGAGGCAGAGATGGCAGATGCGGACTTCGTGAACTTCATGGTATGGCACAGGGGACTGGCAGTCCCGGCGGCGAGGAACCTCGACAATCCGCAGATCAAGAAGGGGCATCAGATATTCAGGGAGATAGGCTGTGCGACGTGCCACAGGCCAAGCTGGACGACCGGTGACGACGACGTCCAGGACCCGAACAACGGACTCTGCAACAACAGCAACATGCCGAGGTATCCGAAGCAGACAATATGGCCATATACAGACATGGTCCAGCACAAGCTCTACATGGAGAACGACATCAGGACGGGATGGTGCAGGACGACGCCGCTATGGGGGCGAGGGCTCAGCAAGCTATGCACGGGAAGGGAGGACAGACTCCACGACTGCAGGGCGAAGAACGTCATAGAGGCGATAATGTGGCACGGGAACAAGGAGAGCGATGCACGATGGGCTGTTGAGCGATTCAGGAAGCTAAATAAGGAGGAGAGGGAGGCGCTGGTAGCGTTCATAGACGCAATATAGGGGGACTTCTATAAATTGCTTTTTCTGCGTTGGCGATGCCTTCATTCCTCACGCTCGGAAATTGGAGCAAGCTCCATTTCTCTCGCTTAATCGGAATGTTACGCTCATTTTTGAAATCCTCATGTAGCTGCGCTGACCTTTCTCGCGCTCGGCAATTGGAGCAAGCTCCATTGCACTCGCTTAATCGAAAGGTTTCCTACAGTACACTCCGGTATTCAAAAACTCGCAAGCCTTGAAAAATCTAATTTCTAGAAGCCCCCATGACAAGGCATAATAATCTAATTTCTAGAAGTTCCCTCGGGAAAAGCGAGAGGGAAGCAGAAGGGAAGCGACATAGACAACAACATGAGAGGAAAGACAATAGGAGTAGTAGCTCTCGGGGCGTACGTCTCGGTAGTCGTCAGCATGGCAGGAGCGACGATAGTCGAGAAGGTGACCGGCGAGACAGGGATATACACATCAGCGTGGTTTTGTGCGCTGTGGGCAATACTTGCCGTGAGTGCCCTGGCGTACATGCTAAAGCAGAAGATGAACAGGCGGGTGACGGTTTTCTTGCTTCACGTCTCCTTCCTGCTCATCCTGCTTGGTGCGCTGGCGACGCACGTCTTGAGCGAGAGCGGGAGAATCCACGTCAGGGCAGGGGAGACCGTCACGAAATGCGAGACAGAGGATGGAGGGGAGATAGAGCTCCCGTTCAGCCTGCGGCTTGACAGTTTCTCGATAGAGAGGTATGCCGGGACCGTATCTCACAGGGACTACGTCAGTTGCATAACAGTAGATGGGGAGAGACAGATACGAGTCTCGATGAACAAGATAGGCGAGCACAAGACATATAGACTGTACCAGTCAGGCTATGACGAGGACGAGAGAGGCACGTATCTCTCGATGACGCATGACCCGATAGGCATAGGACTCACGTATGCCGGATATGGACTGTTGGCTATAAGCATGCTGATGGTCTTACTATCGAAAGAAGGAGGATTCAGGAGAGCCATAAGAGAAGTCCGGCGGAGCAGCGTATTGGGGGCGTTGGCTATCGGCATAGCGATGAGCAGTTGCGGGCGTGTCGACCAACTGCCGGAGACCGTCGGGGCAGCGGATGCGGACAGCATCTGCAGGCTGATGGCGTATCATAACGGGAGAGTGAGTCCGCTAGAGAGCGTCGCAAGGGACGTCGTCGTCAAGATAACAGGCAAGGCGAGCGTAGGCGGGCAGACGTCGAACCAGATATACGTCGGCATAATGACAGAGCCACAGGAGTGGGCTAAGGCAGAGATAATAAAAGTCTCGGCAGAGGTGGCGGAGATACTGGGGAAGACAGGGAAGAAAGTCTCGTATGAAGACTTCTTCGGACGCGGGGGAGACTATAAACTCGACGGGGAGCTCAGGAAGATAGGACGTGGAGGACGCGGAGCGAGCGACAAGAGAGCGCGGTCGATAGAGGAGGCGGACGAGAGAGTCGGAGTCTTCAAGATGCTGATAGAGGGGAGAATGACAAAAATCTTCCCGTACAAGCAGGGTGGTGGAGTAGCGTGGTACAGCAGCAGTGACAACCTCCCGGCTGAGATGCCGCAGGATCAGTTCATCTTTGTCAGGCGGGCGATGAGTATCGTCGGTGAGGAGATAGAGAGAGGCGACAGCGAGAGACTCCGGTACATCGTCGGGAAGATAGCGAAATATCAGGTCAAGGAGGCAGGGGGCGAGCTCCCGAGCGCAGTGAGAGTCGCGTCGGAACGGGCGTATCTAAAGATGAGCAAGACCAAGGAAGTCGGGATAGTGACAGTAATGGCGTCATTGGTGCTTCTCGTCTGGTACACAGTAAGATGGGCAGGAGACAAGGGAATCTCGAAGGCGACAAGGGTGACAGTCAGCGCAATAGTCGGACTGCTGACGGCTTATACGATGGGGCTGTTCGTGTTGAGATGGATAGCAGGCGGGCATGTGCCGCTGGCGAACGGGCATGAGACCATGCAATTCATGGCGATAGTCACGTTGGGAGTGACGTTGGCGTTGTCGAGGAAGTTCGTCTTGATACAGCCGTTCGGATTGTTGATAGCAGGGCTCAGCATGATGGTGTCCATGATGGGGGAGAGCAATCCGCAGATAACGAACCTGATGCCGGTGCTCTCGTCGCCGTTGCTCAGCCTACACGTGTGCGTCATAATGGTGGCTTACAGCCTGTTGGCGTTGATGATGATAAACGGCGTGACGGCGATGGTCGTCGGGCGCGGAGGGCGAAACGAGGGCAAGGTCGAGGCTCTCGGGCAGGTGAGCAGACTGATGCTGACGCCGGCAGTATTCCTCTTGACAGCCGGGATCTTCATAGGAGCAGTCTGGGCGAACCAGTCGTGGGGCAGGTATTGGGGATGGGACCCCAAGGAGACGTGGGCGCTGATAACAATGATGGTGTATGCCGTGCCGCTGCACGGAGAGAGCCTGCCGATGTTCAGGCGGAGCAGAGTTCTGCATGTGTATCTCGTAGTAGCATTTTTGAGCGTCCTGATGACATACTTCGGGGTCAACTTCCTACTCGGCGGTCTGCACTCGTATGCGAACAGTTAGAGGAGAGGAGAAAGTCCATAGTAGTCGGGAAATAGCATTTCGGGAGGGCTGTCTGAGCATATTTGAGGAACAGAGAGGTTAAAAATGGCTGGGGGACGATAGTTTTTAGAAAGCGAGCAGTACCTTTGTAGTGAAGGATAGAAAGAAACGGGAAGTCGGCACCGGAGAAAGTCGGCAGCAAAGGATAACGAACAAAAAACAGACTACAAATGGACAACGAAGAGCTCATCAAAGAGTCGTACCTGAAGGAGCGGAGGGCGATAGGAATCACCGGCATCTTACTGCCGTTACTGTGCTGGCTGTCGTGCCTGCCGACGCCAGACAAGCCCGAGGGATGGTGCGAGAGCCTGTCGGCGACGTATCACTTGTCGCCAGTGCTGCCGATGGTGCTCAGCATCGTATCGTGCTTCCTCTTCACGTATGAAGGTTATGACCTGCGAGACAGGATAGTCAACAAGACAAGTGCGATAGCGGCGTTGACCGTAGCCATTTTCCCGTGCTCCGTCGACTGGGTCGGAGACAACGTCGGGATCTTCAACCTCCCGAAGGACGTCAGCAACATAATCCATTGCACGGCGGCCATACTGCTGTTCACCAGTTTCATGGTCAACATCTGCTTCAACTTCACACTCGGGCACAGCGACAACAACAAGTGGTATTACATCATCAGTGGGGCGATGGTAGTGCTGCCAGTGCCGATAATCCTGTTAGGTGGGGACATGAAAGTGTTCTGGTGCGAGACCGTGGAGCTGCTGTTGTTTGGCACCGCATGGCTCATCAAGGGGCGGTGGCTGTCTAAGAACAGCTGAGGAAAGGCGAGTGAGGCCGTGGCGATGGCAGTCTGAAGACATAGAGAAGATAAGATACAAGAAAAGACCTCGGCGGGCGAGAGAAAGACGTCCCGTCGAGGTCTTGGCATAAAGGCTTGACGAAACTATGTCAGGTCTAATTCAAGTCTAACCCAAGTCTAACCACGGGCAGTGGAAAGTGAAGGCAGGAGAGCCATTCGCAGGGTAGGGTAGTGAGAAGCGAAAGAGGGTGTGGAGTGAAAGGAATAAATAAAATAGTAATAGTTTTTGCAGGTACGAAAGAAAAATTAGTACCTTTGAGTGATAAAGAAGAGCCAATGGCATAGAATTTGGCATAGGCAGAGGAGCAGAAAACAAAGAAGAGATGGAAAGATTTCACGAGAAGACGTGGCGTGGAAGTTTTGACGTAGAGGGTGCGATGTCGGCGAGGTCGATGGGGAGTGGCGAAGTCAGCGGGCTGTCGACGCCGAGCCTTGTGGCGATGGTCGAGCAGGCGTGCTGGAAGCTCGTCGTCCCGGGACTCGGAGACGGTGAGACGACAGTCGGGACAGAGATAAAGTTGACGCACGAGCGTCCGTCGGCAGTCGGGAACAAGATAGAAGTCGAGGCGACGCTAGTCTCGGCGGAGGGGAGGATGCTCAGGTTTGAGGTCGTCGCGAAGGACAATGGGAACGAGATAGCTCATGCTGAGCATGCGCGGGTCATAGTGAACAAAGACAAGTTCGAGTCGAAGATAAGCCAGACGTCTCATTAGAGAGGACGGACAGAAGAGGCGTGAGGACAATAATCAGGAGAAGAATATGAAACTGACAAAACTAATACTTTCGGCAGTGCTGTTGCTTGGCGTCTCGTATGCGTGCAACGGGGCGAGCGAGAAGTCGAGCGAGATGAAGTCGGCAGAGATAGTGAAGAAGGCGAAGAAAGGACAGCCGGTAAACATAGAAGGTCAGACGATAGTCGATGCTTTGAACCTCACGGAGATGGGGGAGGACGGCGTGTGCGGACGGCGGCTGACGTTCAGCAACTGCACGTTTGCAGGGGACGTGACGGCCTCGGAGGGCACGACATTTAATGGTGCGGTGACGTTCACGGACTGCATCTTCAAGGGAAAGGTCGTGGTCAAGCAGACGACATACAATGCGCCGTTGACGCTGAACAACTGCGGAGTGAGCGGAGAGGCGGACTTCAGTGGTGCGACGTTCAATGCAGGAGCGGCGCTGAACAAGTCGAACTTCGAGAAGCAGGTGATGTTCGTAAGCTCGACGTTCAGGGGGCGCACGGGGATGGTCGGGGTGACCTTCTCTGGAGACGTCATATTCCAGTATGCAGGATTTGAGAACATGGTGATGCTGACGGACAGCAAGTTTGGGGGTTATACAGACTTCAGCAAAGCGAGGTTTGACGACCAGACCGACTTCACGAACTGCAAGTTCTTTGGCAGGACATTGTTCCAGAGCGTTCGTTGCCTCTCTGCGTTGCAGATGGCGAAGAGCGAGTTCATGGACCAGGTGACATTTACGCAGAGCCTATTTCTCGGCAAGTTCTCGCTTGTCAATGCACAGTTTGCAGGGCTGCTGATAGTTACAGAGAACGTATTTGCGAGGAAGCCTGACTTTACGTTGATGAAAAAAGGCAAGGATTTTGCATACGAGCAAGAAGGCAACAAACTAATTCCAGAAACCGAAATAAAGATAGAATAATGAGGAAGAATAAGATATTTGCGGTAGGAGCAGCCGCCACGATAGCGATAGGTGGTGGTGCGGCGCTCACGTCGTGCGGGAGTGACACGCTGAGTACGATATTGAACATAGCGTCGATAGTTCTCTCGGACGGGTCGGAGATAGGCACGGGATGGCTTGCGAGCGACGAGCACACCGAGACAATCGAGGACGACATCAACATCGTCGATGATGCCGACGATGCGCTGCCGGGCGAGATGCCGAAGAGAGTTGACCTGACGAAGAACCTGCCGAGCATAGGTGACCAGGGGCAGTTTGGCACGTGTGTCGCTTGGACTACGGCTTACAATTACAGGACGTGGTTGTATGCGAAGTCCAAGGGACTCAATACCAACCAGCTCGGGGACAACAACATATTCAGTGCGAAGGACATATTCCAGGCGATCCCGGCGCAGTATAAGAACAGGAACTGCCAGGGAACGAATATCAGGTATGCGTTTGACCAGATGGTCTCTCGAGGCGTGGCGACTCAGGCGACGTCTGGCGTCCTGAATAACAGTTCGCAGTGCGACTACAGTCCGTCGAGTGCACAGAACTCGGAGGCGTCGAACTTCAAGATCAAGTCGTACCGCGAGATAGACATCACGAACGTCAACACCGTCAAGAGGTATCTGGCGGACGGTAGGCTTATAGCCTTCGGTGCTAGGCTCGGCGACGAGTTCATGAACAGCAATGATGCGACAGTGCTCTACAATCAGACATCGTTCAACACGACGGGAATGCATGCATATCATGCTATAATCTGTTCGGGGTATGACGACACGAAGGGAAGGAATGGCGCATTCAGAGTCGTAAACTCGTGGGGACCGAACTGGGGAGACAAAGGCTACATCTGGGTAGACTACAACTTCTTCTGCGGTGGAGACTTTGCGAACTGCGGATTTGTAGCATACGGAAGTGACGAGGAGGTTAAGGTCGACGAGAACACCAACACCGTCGTAGATCAGACGTCTGGCATGGACCTCGTTGTCACCTCGGCGAAGGATGACGACTATTACACGGCAGGAGATGCAGACTCGGACGACCCGAGGTGGAGGACTGCGAAGTATGCGGTGCACAATGCAGGCGAGGAGACCGTCCCATGCTCGAACGACTGGGTCATCGGCTATCTGCTGTATAACGCGTATAATGCCAATGAGTATCAGGTGCTGCTCTTCGACTTCTACACCGACGACTATGACAATGAGGACCACATGGTTTCAGACTGGGACAAGAACGAGGCTCTTCAGGTCATAGGAATCCAGTCGCAGGGGTATAGCTGGAATCATATAGACGTCCCGGGCGGACAGAGCGTAGCGTATGCAGTGTATGGAACCAACGACAATCCGTTCGAGTGGTCGTATAAGATGCCGGACGTGACGGGCAGCTATTTCCTCGTCCTGATAGCCGATGCATTCAGTGGAGTCAGCGAGAGCAACGAGGAGAACAACTACTACTTCATAACGAACTCGGAGGGGAAGCCTTTGACGCTGAAGAACGGCATCATTCAGGACTCGGCACTCGGAAACAAGTCCGTCAAGGCAACTGCGACATCTAAGCCGAAGAAGAATCAGGCTTCGCCATCGGAGACAGCAGTCAGCGGCAGCATGCCAAACACATACACTCCGGAGGAGATAGCGGCTCTCATCAATCATGAGAAGAAGAGCGGGCGGCTCAGGAACAAGGCTCTCGAGTGGGCAAGCAGTGCAGACGGCAGGGCAGTTCTCTCGAAGCATAAGAAGCAGAGTGCGCAGAACTTCTAGAACATAGACAGAAGAGCTGGCGCGAAAAGAGAAACGACAAAACAGGGAAGAGATGGGAAAGACGATATATATGCTGATGGCGGCGGCTATGCTGTCGCTCAGCGGATGTGCAGAGCTGCTAAATGCCGCAGCAGGCACGTCGACGACGACAAGGACATCGACGACTACGACAACGAAGACCAGCAGTTCGACAGGCGGAAACAAGTCGAGCAATAATGGTTCGACGTCGAAGGGCAAGACACAGTCACAGTCGACGACGACGAACACAAGCAGCACGCAGAGTTCCGACTCGAGCAAGGGCAAGACCCAGGCTGGGGACACGAGTGAGGTGACGAGCAAGGGGAAGAAGCAGTCTGGGACGACGGGCACAACGACGACAGACGAAGTCACGAGCAAGGGAAAGAAGCAGGCAAAGTAAGCGAGTCCTGTGGCTGATAGCCAATAGAGACAACTGATAGAGAGTAACAGAGCAGCGCATCGCCTGGGGAGAAACAGGTGGTGCGCTGTCATATTTAAACAAAAGAGGGGGAAAGACATGTCGCTAAGCATAAATAGCATAACGAAGAGATATGGGAGCCAGACAGCCTTGAACAACGTCTCGATAGACATAGAGGACGGGTGGGTCGTCGGGTTGCTTGGGCCCAATGGAGCGGGGAAGTCGACGCTGATGAAGATCGTCACCGGGTATGTCTCGGCGGATGCGGGGAGCGTCAGAGTATGTGGACATGACATAATAGAGGAGCCCAAGGTCGTACGTCAGCTGATAGGGTACCTGCCAGAGCATAATCCACTCTATACAGAGATGTACGTCAGGGAGTATCTCGAGATGGTCTCCGGGATGTATGGAGTCAGCGACGGTAGCGTAAGAAGAAAGAAGGCGGACGAGATGGTCGAGATGACCGGGCTGGGGCGAGAGGCACATAAGAAGATAGGAGCGCTCTCTAAGGGCTATCGTCAGAGAGTCGGGATAGCGCAGGCCTTGATATGCGACCCGAAAGTCGTCATACTCGACGAGCCGACGACAGGGCTGGACCCAAACCAGATAGTAGACATCAGGCAGTTGATCAAGGAACTCGGAAAGGAGAGGACCGTAGTATTGTCGACACATATCATGCAGGAGGTGGAGGCCGTGTGTGACCACCTCGTCATACTGGACAGGGGGGACATCAAGGCGCAGGGACCGATCAATGAAGTCTTGACCATTGCAAAGGGAGGTCAGATAGTTGATGTAGAGTTCTTTGCAGAGATAGAGAATCGGGCGCGAGTCGAGAAGGAACTAGGCGTCAGGATAAAGAGAATAGGCGAGCACGAGTACAGAGTCAGTGCGTCGCAAGCAGATGACGACATCAGACTGCTGCTGTTCAGGTATGCAAGTCAGACAGACAATCCGATACTCGAGATGCGGACAGAGAAGGCAGACCTCGAGAGAGTCTTCCACGAGGTGACAACCAAAACAGAGTAGAAGATTATTTCTTCTCGGGCATCCAGACGATACGGTCGGCAAGCTCGGCGGTGGCAGAGTGGTGAGTGACGAGGATAATCGTCTTGCCGCGGGACTTCAGTTTAGCGACGCACTTCTTGAGCGTCTCGCGAGCCAGTTCGTCGAGGGAGCTGGCAGGCTCGTCGAGGAGAATAATGTCGGCATCAGAATACATCACGCGTGCGATAGCAATCTTCTGCCATTCGCCGCGGCTGAACATCTCGGAGCCCTCGAACTGGTTGCCGAGGATAGTATCGTAGCCATTGGGAAGACGTGAGAAGAGGGCGTCGATATCAGCGTCCTTGGCAGCCTCGACAATACGATCCATATCCTTAGGGCGGGAAGTGTCTCCAAACCAGATATTATCGGCGGCGCTGACGCAGTAGAGACGGAAGTCCTGGAATACAGCGCAGACGTGGGCTGACAGTTCGGACTCGCTGATAGCACCGACATCTGTGTTGCCGATGCGGACGTTGCCCTTCTCGGGGAGGAGGAGACCACAAAGAAGTTTTACCACAGTACTCTTGCCACTCCCGTTGCTCCCACGAAGGGCGACGACTTCGCCACGTGTCACCCTAATCGAGAAGTCAGTCAGGGCGTGGCGTCGCGAATTAGGGTAGGAGAAAGACACGCCGGACAGAGAGACCGAATCGTAGTCGGCGGGGAACATCTCTCGGCGCGATTCCGAAAGGGCGCGCGGAGCGTCGAGGAAGGCAAAGAAGGAGGCGATATAGAGACTGTTGCTATGGAGAAGGGCGAAGCGGGAGGCAGTATCCCTGACGCCACGTTCGCAACGGCGGACAGCCATCAGATACATAGCGAGGGAGCCGACAGACAGAGTGCCGACGCCGACGCGGGTGACCACGTAGTAGCAAACGCAGACAATCAGGGCGATCGAAATCAGCAGGCAGGAGTCGTGAAGAATCTCGTTGCGACGACCGACAGCGATGCGCTCGCGCGAGAGGCGGAGGTAGATAGCATCGAACAGACTAGAAAAGTAGGACTGGAGGCCGAAGAGACGGACCTCTGGGGCGAAATGCTGACCGACGAGTACCGAGTTGCAGTAGTTCTCACGGCGTTCGTCTGCGGCACGGGACTGACTGTGAGAGAAGGCCATGCTGGAGCCGAAGAGCCTTGCGACAACTAGGGGAAGCCCGGCGGCGACAACCACGAACGGGAGCCACCACTCGACACCGCAGAGCATGATACACATAGCAAACAGAGTCAGCACAGTCTGGACCAGCTGAATAGTAGAGAGGAAGACACGAATCGGACGCTCGGTAGAGCCGGAAGTTGCCCTGAAGGTGTCCGTCAGGAAAGCAGGGTCGAGAAGAGTCTGGTATGAGACACTGAGCATCTGAGAGTGAAGGAGGTTGGCGACGGTGAGGCGGAGACGCTCGGCAAGCACGTCGGAGAGCCGATTAGTCAGAGACATCATCACTGCCTCGAAGAAGAGCGCTAAACCAAGGAGTATGAGCCAGTAGCGGACGGAGGGGTTTTCGAATGCCGCACCGTCGGCAGAGAAGGCAGAGAGCGACTCGTCGACCAGGCGCCCCATCACCCACAGAGTGAGGAGCGGGAGGAGAGCGCTGAGGATGACAGAGAGTGCGTTAGCAATGGCGAGGGGCTTGCTACAATCCCAGACGATCTTCAGAGCGCGGAAGATGTAACTCAGCTTGAAATGCACTTTGACATTATTCGATGTAGACATGGCGACACCTCCCTATAGTATTGATTTGTGACGGACGAGAAATCCCATAAGCCGACCGAGGAGACAGGAGCAAGGGCGAGCGAGGAACGAAAGGGACAGAAACGCCCGTCCGTAAAGACTGGATGTCGGGACCCAGAGATGGTGGCGGAACAGCGTATGATGTGACACCCGGCCAAGTAGGTCGGAAGAAGGAGTTGGCTCGTCGGAGAGCTTGTTGGCGTCGCCCCACGTCGTGAGCATAGTGGAGTCTGGGGACAGGGAGAAGACTCGATGAGCCAGCAGGCGGGAGACGTTGACCGAGAGGACCACGTCGGCAACCTTGACGTCCGAAAAATTACAGGGGACGACGCGCAGCCACTGACCGGGCCAAATCGAAGGCAACATACTCAGACCGCGCGCCCTCAGTTCGATAGCCTGTCCCTTTGAGAGCAGTTCGCGAACGACTATGGTTGAGGAAGAGGCGTCCATCATACATTCAGACCATAGAAGTTGACAACCGCGGACACGATGTCGGAATCAGGGTCGGTCGACAGATTGAAGCCGACGGCGGCAGAAGAGACCGACTGCAGGGCAGAAGAGACAGACTTGACAGTCGAGAGCGTCGAAGCCTTGTCGAAAGGCTGCTGGATGACGCCGGGCATGACAGCGCTAAGAACTTGAATGCCCTTGAGGGGAGAGAGATGGTTGTCTGGGGACTGAGATATCCTAAAGGCGCAGGCCAGTTCAGCCTCTCGCGGATGCTGATTGTAGGCTGGCATCGGGATGTTGTAGACAGCGGTGCGGCAGCCAGAGTCAGAAGAATATGAACGGACAGCGTTCATATCGTCGTTGACGATAGAGGCACCCCGATTTGCCCAGAGCCTTGCCATAGTACTCTTGCCGGTGCCAGACTGGGCAGTGAAAAGAAGCCCGCGACCAGCATAGCGGACGGCGGAAGAGTGAATCAAGAAGCCATCTCGGCGGAGAAGCAGACGGGACAGCAGCAGATTGAAGAACGGGAAGCTGTAGATGTGCAGCACGTCGCAGTCAGCAGACTGAACGAGGGAGACGTCGGCAGAGGAGGGGGACGTCAGTATGCACTGGACAGACAGAAGGCGGCGGGTATGGTCAAAATAGTCCACCCTTATCACCTCGGAGCCATCGGCAGACCTGCCGACAGACCAGCGGCACGGGTCGAAGCAGTCCTCGGACTGGACGGCAGAGAACTCCGAGACCAGCGGGATAGCATCCAGAGCCTTGACCTCGCGGCAGTTGACAGAGACCACGTCATCGAGACGGAGAGCATTGACAGCGAAGCCCTTCAAGCAACGGGACTCCGTTGAGAAAGGTTTTGACTTGCTGACAAAGCGGAAACCTATGCCAGCAACTTCCGCCTCGACAGTTTCAGCCATTGCCACTTGAAGAATCGCCCTCCGTTATGAGTTTAAAAAAGCCTCTTGATATAAGTTCAGATATGAAGGCGTCGACATCCTCTCGCACCGTATCAGCGTCGGGGGCGTCATACTCATCCAAGACACTGGCGACAATATCATCGTCGGAGCGTCCCTCTTCGAGGAGTCGGAGGATGAAGGCGGCCGTAGAGTTCAAGTTCAGCATATCGCTCATCTGAGCGACGCCGGAGGACGTCGGGACGAGGACAGCTTCGTCGCCAATGTTGCTGACGGCGTAGTTGTCCAGAGACCTAAAGAAGCGGCTCATAGAGTAGTCTTAGAATAAGGTGCGACACTCTGGTCGGCGAAGATGCCGGCGAGATACTTACGATAGGCTGCGGCGCCGACCATAGCGGCATTGTCAGTCGTATAGGCGAAGCGAGGGATATAGACCTGCCAGCCACGCTTGCCGCCCTCGACCTGCATAGCCTCGCGGAGGGCGGAGTTGGCGCTTACGCCACCGGCGACAGCGATAGTCTTAATTTTCTTGTCCTTGGCGGCCGAGATGAACTTCTTCATCAGAATCTCAATGACCGTCTTCTGTAGGGAGGCGCAGAGGTCGTTCTTACGTTCCTCGATAAAGTTAGGATTCAGTTTCAGTTCGTCGCGGAGCGTATAGAGGAAAGACGTCTTGAGACCGCTGAAGCTATAGTTGTAGCCGGGGATAGCTGGGTGAGCGAAGGAGAAGGCGTCCTTGTTGCCCTCCTTAGCCAGTTTGTCTATGACAGGGCCGCCCGGGTAGCCGAGACCCATCACCTTGGCGCACTTGTCGAAAGCCTCGCCAGCGGCGTCGTCGATAGTCTGACCGATAATCTCCATATCCAGATAGTCCTTGACGAGAACAATCTGACTATTGCCGCCCGAGACGAGGAGGCAGAGGAACGGGAAAGAAGGCGTCGGACGGTCGTCCTCAGGGATGAAATGCGCCGAGATATGCGCCTGCAGGTGGTTGACCTCGATAATAGGGAGTCCGAGGGAGAGGGCAAAGCTCTTGGCGAAAGATACGCCGACGAGGAGGGACCCCATCAGACCAGGTCCGCGAGTGAAGGCGACGGCGTTCAAGTCCTTGCGGTCTATGCCAGCATCGGCAAGAGCCTTGTCGACGACCGGTACGATGTTCTGTTCGTGGGCGCGAGACGCCAATTCGGGCACTACGCCGCCGTAGCGGAGGTGCACAGCCTGACTCGCGGTGACGTTAGAAAGAACACGACCATCTTGCATGACGGCCGCCGACGTGTCATCGCACGAAGATTCGATAGCGAGAATATTTACCGGCATAGAAAATACAATATTAGTCCTATGCAAAGTTAGTGTTTTCTTGGATAGGAAGGAACAATAGAAAGGCAGAGGGGAGGGGGAATAGAAATTATTTCAAATAAATATTTGCGAGAGTCAAAAAAAGGATCTTACTTTGTAGTATAATACTCGTGTATTACACTACTCTAATAAACTAATAAATAGAAACAGATATGAGAATAAGAGTATTGGCAGCCATGGCAGTGGCGATAGTAGTCAGCACGGTCGTGAGCGGACAGGAGGCGGCGATGCTACGGGCGACGTGGAGCGAGGTCGTGACGGGCGGGAAGCCGGATGAGATCAAGGTCGAGCAAGTCCGACATTACACAGACAGGACTGAGGTCGATATGGACGTTAGGGCGAGGGGCAGGATCGGAATAGGGGAGAAGGTAGCCCTCGAAGCAGGAGACGCACAGTATGCAGCGAAGGGAGCGAGGGGAATAGAGCTCGGGAAGCAAGTCGACCTAGGCGTCAACATGACGAACAAGAAGTTCACGATAGAGTTTGAGCCGATAGGGGAGGACGTCAAGATGTTCAACATGAGAGATCAGTATGGGCTGAGAATCTATGCGATACGGGAAGGCGGGAAGGAGACCGGCGTCGTCGACACGTACTGGAGGGACGAGGCGAGCGGGGACTGGGTGCTCGGAGTCGCGGAGAGACATGTCGTCGTCAACAACAGGATAGAGAAGATAGCGAAGATGACGAACAAGGGCGACGAGTGGAAAATAGAGACAGAGCAGGGAACGAAGGTCGAGATAGGGAAAGAGAAGCGAGGGAGCGAGGGGCAGAGAAAGATAAAGATAGGCGGGAGGACCATGGCGTGCAGCAAGATAGCTGGCGAGGCACTGCCAGAGTATCCGACCAAGGACATGAGCGAGTGGAGGGACAATGGTTACAAGATGGGCGACACGGTGACCATCATAGGATGGTTGAAGAACTGTCCGAAGATAGAGCTGATGATAAGTCCGGAGTTTGGCGTCACGGCAAACAGCATAGTGATGTCGAGGGAAGAGATCAGTGCGTACGGGAAGATAGACAAGGAGGGACAGTTCGTCGTCAAGATGCCAGTAGAGAACACTCAGGAAGTGTATATAGACTGGCGGCGCTCGCATCTGCGGAGTGTCGTGGAGCCTGGGGAGACATACGTCCTCGTCATAGACTATAAGACAGGGAAGAGACTCTTCATGGGTAGTAATAGCAGGGTCCAGAACGAGCTTATAGCAAATACTTTAGAATACGTACACAGTAGGCCACCAAAAGAGAAACAATTGACAGAGGAGCAGGCAAAGGAGTATGCAGGCGAATGGAGGAAGGCGTATGAGAAGACGTTGAGGAGACTCGACGCCATAATGAGCAAGCATCCGAACGTCTCGAAGAGATTTGAGGACTTTCACAGGATGGGGATAGCAAGCAATATGGGTGAGAGAGTCATGATGACATGCTCGTTTCACACAGAGCAGACGCCGAAGGAAGTAATGGAGTACGTCGAGGGGGAGATGGCGAAGAACGTCAGGACGCCATATACACTGAGCAGAGAGTTCGGATGGTACATGTATTACTCGCAGTATGAGGCGGAGAAGGTGAGCGGGAAGACACAGAAGATAGCTAAGTACAAGGATGTAATCCGGAAGGGCGAGAAGGGCGAGATAAACCTTAGCGAGGCGGACGTGGTGCTACTGAAGAAGTTCATCGAGATAGACAAAGAGTTTCAGGCGGCAGGGGGCGAGCGCGAGAAGGTCGTGAAGCTACTAGAGAAATACTCAGCTGACATAGAAGCGCTGAATAAGCTCGAGGGACGGCAGGATGTCCGACAGTATATCGAGGACGTCTTGGACCCGATAACCATCAAGATAGCGATAGTAGACTCCATGTATAGAGACAACAGCGCATTGAGGGACGTAGCGAAGGCGGCGGTCGTCTGCAACGAGATAATGCATACACATAAGCCGTTGAGAGACAAGACGATGAAGGTGGCTGAGGGGATAGAGACCGAAGCGCTGAGGGAGATAGTCATGGCAGAGAACAGGAAGTACGTAGAGCTGTCAGGAAGAGACATCACGGGGAACAGCAGCCTGAAGAGCAATGGAGAGTTGGCAGAGATGACAGACGGGGGGCAGATACTCCGGAAGATACTTGAGCCCTACGAGGGGAGGATAGTGCTGATAGACGTATGGGGGACGTGGTGCATGCCATGCAAGAGGGCGATAGCGAAGTTCGAGGAGGAGTATAGAGAGCTGGCGGGTCATGACATAGTCTATATGTATCTCGCGAACAACAGCGACGAGGAGAGCTGGAAGAACATCATCAAGGAGTATAACGTCATTGGGGAGAACGTAGTTCACTATAACCTGCCTCGGGGTCAGCAGGAAGCAGTCGAGCACTATCTCGGAGTCCGCAGTTACCCGAGCTACCGGCTTATCGACAAAAAAGGGAAACTGCTTGACATCAAAGTAGATGCGAGACAGATAGAGAGCCTGAAAGAATTGATAGAGAGAATAGAGTAGGGGAGAGTAGGTAGTTAGAGAGAAGATGCGCATTGCCGGAGGGTGGTGCGCATCTTTGCATATATACAGGAAGGGGGAGACGGGAGGCGGAGGATGTGAAGGGACAGAAATCATCATACTCGGGGAGTTGGGAACGCTATACCAACGCTAATAGAAGTCTAACCACGGGCATAGGGATGGAAGGAATGGAGAGCCATTCGCAGGTGGGGGCGGAAAGAGGCGGAAAACACCACTTTTCTCGTCGGGAGGACGTGACACAGTTGTATATCCAACAGATTCTGTATATTTTTGTCATGACAAAAGACACATTTTTTTGAGAATCAGAATTTCTCTCATACGCGTCTTCTCCCTTATCTGTTGCCTGACCTTTTGCATGGCGGCTTTCGCGGACGTAAAGCGGAAGACCGTCACTCCGAAGGACGGTGACCGTATTGATGTGCTACTACGTCGGGCGGGGCTTGACCCGGCGGTGTATTCCGAGCCGTTCATAAGGATAAACAAGACGCGGCTCGGGAAGGACAACCAGTTGCTCCTCGGAGTCAAATATTCGTTACCCGAGAAGTCAGACCTCCCGGCGAACCCCACGCCACCCAAGCCAAAGAAGTATCAGATAGTCCCCATATTCGGTAAGGCGTATGAGCATGTAGATTATGTCGACGACAAGCTGAAGGGGGCGACATATTACCTCGTCAGTGGGCATGGAGGGCCAGACCCCGGGGCGCAGACCAACTATGGAGAAGCAGTCCTCAGCGAGGACGAGTACGCATACGACGTCATACTCAGGCTGGCGCGTTACCTCATCAGCCATCAGGCGCTCGTCCACGTCGTCATACGCGACCCCGATGACGGGATAAGAGATGACGCTGTCCTCGCCAATGACGATCATGAGACCTGCCTCGGGGCTGAGATACCGCTCGACCAGGTCCAGCGACTAGGGCAGCGGGCAGACAGCATAGACGGATTGTATAAGACAGAGCGCAAGGGCTATTGCCGTTCAGTCTTTATCCATATCGACAGCCGGTCGAAAGACGAGCGGATAGACATCTTCTTCTATCACTTCATGAAGAGCGTCAGAGGTGAGCGGCTTGCGAACATCCTCCGCGACAAGATGGAGCAGAAGTACAAGAAGCATCAGCCGAACAGAGGCTTCACGGGGACCGTCAAGGAGCGGAACCTGTACGTCTTGAGGGAGACCAATCCCGTCGGCGTCTTTCTAGAGCTCGGCAACCTCCAGAACAGCCTTGACCGTCAGAGGTTCCTCATAGCCAAGAACAGGGAGGCCATGGCGCGCTGGATATCAGAGGGACTGATAGAAGACTACCGGCTCGAAAAGAAACAGCGGAAGTAGGGGGCGAGTTCTTGGCTCGGACATTATCAGAGGAGAGAGGGCGGGACAGGAGCCTACGTAGCTGATGCGACAGCCGTTGCTGCAGCTCTTGCCATACTCCATGCAGCCTGGAGGTTGAAGCCGCCAGTCACGCCGTCGACATCGGTCACCTCGCCAGCGAAGAACAGACCAGGGATTTTCTTACATTCCAAAGACTTACTGTCGAACTCCTTGAGCGAGACGCCGCCGCACGTGACAATCTCGTCGCCTGACATAGCTCGACCCGAGACGAGATATCTATCGTTAGTCAGACATTCAGTCAGCTTGTTGATATCCTTCTTACCGAGGTCCTTCATACGTTTGTCACCATCGATGCCGCTGCGGCGGGTGATGTGCTCCCATAGTCGGGCTGAGAGGCCTTCGATACGGATGTTAGCAATCATCTTGGCGCCCTGGTCCTTGACAGCCCTAGAGATCTCCTCCCTAATCCTATCCTCGTTGGTGCCAGTCCAGTTGATAGCGATGTCGTGACAGAAGCCTGCGGCAGCCCATTCTCTTGCGGCGTAGCTAGTCAGTCTCATGGCGGCAGGTCCGCTGATACCCTTGTGAGTCAGCAGCAGGTCGCCAAATGCCTTTATCTTCTCGCCAGTATAGGAGATGGTGACGCCTTGTGCCACGATGCCGCTCATAGCGTTGAGACTCTCATCGTTGATAGCGAGGGAGTAGAGAGAGGGGACAGGCTTAACAATCTCGATGCCAGCGTCGGAGAGGAGGCGGTAGTGCTCGTCGCTTCTTCCGCCGCCAGTCGCGAATATCACCTTGTCGAACCGGCGCATCACATCGTCCAGACTGTCGACCTTAGTGCCTTTGAGGACGTTTACGTCTAACGCTCTTGCGGACTCCATGAGACAGTCGGTGATAGAGTGGGAGTCCTGAGACTTAGGGAAGACACAGTCGTCGTCTTGCGTGACGAGAGGTACGCCGTGGTTCTCGAACCATTCCATCGTCTCACGTTGTCCGAAGATGCCGAGCAGCCTTTTCATCAGCCTGTGGCCTCTCGGGTAGACATCCTGAAGGTTGCTGACGTGCTCGAAAGAGTTAGTGCAGTTGCACCTTCCTCCGCCGGATATCTCCACCTTACGGAGGACCCTCTCACCCTTCTCGAGGATACAGACCTCGATGTCGCGTCTCATCTCCTTGATGCTTACAGCTGCGAAGAAACCAGCAGCTCCACCACCGACAATAGCTACCTTCATGACACTACAGTTATATACACATTAGATTGTAATAGAGGGGCATATTAGATGTTGCTGCCCGTCATATCAATTTCTGCTATCATAATAAGAAAAAGAAGAGAGAATAGGTCCCTTATTGTGAGAAGCTATTCACTCTTCTAGAAAACTTCAGAAACTTATAGACAGTTACTTTTTGCTTTTCGCAAAGTCCCTGACGAACTTAGCCACTTCCTCGGCCATGACGGCGGCGCCAGCGGCGTTAGGGTGGATGCCGTCCTTCACGAACAGCTCCTCCTTGTGACCGACAGCCTCGTAGAGGTCGATCAGTTTCAGGTTATTCTTCTTAGCTAGTTCCTCGACAATCGGGTTGACTTCGCCGTTGACAATCGAGTCAGTTATCTCCCATCTAGTCTGTTGAGGTGGGACAGCCTTGCAGAGCATGATGTCAGGCTTGGGTGTTATCGTCAGGAAGGTGTCGATAGTATGCTGGTAGGACTCGCGATACTTCGCAGGGTTCCACTGCTTGAGCTTAGCGTCGTTGGTGCCGAGCTTGATGATAATCAGGTCTGGGTGGTAGCGGAACACGTCGGTGAACTCCTTGGCAGACCAGTAGGGGAAGTCGCCGTCGATCATCATAGTCGTCGAGCTTCTGCCGAGGTTCATCACCTCGAAGCCGTCGCCTAGTTTCTTGTCGAGCTGGGCGGGGTAGGAGTTTTCGCTCTGCCATTCGATGCCCATACCCTCAGTTATCGAGTCGCCTACGCAAGCTATGCGGAGGTCTCTTTTCTCGGTGCAAGCGACGAAAGACATCGCCGCGATTGCCATAATAGCAAATCTTTTAATCATGTCTACTGTTGTTTATCTCGGACTGGGCGGACGCCCGTCTTGAAGTCTATCAGAGTTGTAGCCTCAGCGGTTTTTGCCGCCTGGTTATCCCTCATCTCGTCAGCTCCGAAGCGGATAATGTCTACGAAGTAATAAGTCGTGTCGGCGGCCTTGTTAGCTTCGACTTCGCCATTGACCATGTATGCGCCCCAGACGTACTTGTTGGCGCCCTCCATCTTTCGTGTTGCTGGGAGAAATATAGAGTTGCCGTTTTTCCCCGTTATTGCGACGCCAGGTTGTTTTCTAAGAGTTATCCAAGTCCACACGCACGAGTCGACAAGTTCCTTAGCTTCCTCGCTTGTCGGCAGTCTCTCACCCTCGGCGAAGGCTATAGACTCACGGTTGCTGAAAGCAGACTCCGTTCCAATCTCAGTCTCTTTGCTAGCGCCGACGTTCTTGGCAGACCACAAGACAGAGAGCCCCAGGTCCACGTCACCTTCTGTGCTGATAGTCAGAGGAGCGGTCTGAAGAGTGTCGACTTTCCCATAGAACATGTCAGTGTAGGGGATGCCTCCGATAACCTCTGTGTTTCTTGCGAAGGCCCTGAAGAAATATCTAGTCTTCGAGTCGAGACCCGTAATCTTCGCCGAGAACTCGCCTCTTCCCTTTTCTGCAAGCTTGTCTGGGCGGACAATCCATATCTTCTGATCCGTTGTCTTGGAGCCTACGCTGTCGATCGTCACCTCTCTTGGCCTCGTGAAGATCAGGAATCCATAGTCCTCCATGTCTCTGAAATACACATTAGCGTAGCCGTTCACCCTCGCGTCGTAGACACCTATGTCTTGAGAGCCACGAGTCTCGACGCCTACGCCTGCCGTTTTCATTTCGAGACAGTCGCCGTGCACATATACGTCTTGCTGATATGCAGTCTGATAGACGATGAAAGCTTTGTAGTAGTATGTCGTGTGAGCCCTCATGCCTTTAGCCAGATAGGCGTAAGTCAGTCCGTCAGAGTATAATATCGAGTCGCATATTGCGGAGTACTCCCTAATGGCTCTTGGACGAGTCGAGTAGAAGACACCCCATCGTCCCCTGAACTGTTTCTTGTCGAGAGGTTCGCTAAGCCTTAATCCCAGTTGTGCTCCGTAAGCATAGATGTCTGTCGCACTATCAGTTACGACAGACACCCTCGTTGTCCGGAACGACATGACGTCGGAGTGAGTTGTCAGGTCGCCCTTCGTCCTGTAGGTGCAGAAGTAATAAGTCGTGTCTGTGTATAGCCCGCTTAACTCAACCCTGTGGCGGCCGTTGCCTATCCAAGTTGCGACAGAGTCTATGCCAGCCGTCCTGATGTACTTGTTGTTCTGGAGAGAGAACTTGATGCCAATCTTCTCGTCTTCTTTCGCATCCTCGAAGAATATGCCCTCTATCGTTGCACTGTAAGCCGTCCTGTCTCGGACGGTTATCAAGCTGTCCGCCTGGACTTTTGGCTTCTCCTGCTCTTTTTTGATGATTACATCTTCTTTCTGACATCTGACGAGCATCGGCATGAGCAACGCGACTACGACTCCTATCGCCGTAGTTCGCCAAATTACACCGCTATGCTCGCCGTTCAGTCTCATCAGTTCTTTATAAGTCGTGACCGCAATAGCTAAGGTCGAAACTCTTGTTGCATATAGGAAAGTCCGATATCGCTGCGCCTCTGACAGCCATCTGTAAGCCCATCCAGTTGTGGACGCTCGGGTCTACGACGTCGAGAGACGACAGTTTCCCGTTGCTGTCAGTCTGTGCCACGACGACTATCTGTCCCCTCCAGCCTTCAACCATTGTGCACACTGTCTTGTTTGGCTCCAACTCCAGGTCGTAGTCTGGGGAAGGGTAGATGAGGCCATCCGAGAGGCCTCCCACATATTCCTCCTGCCGCTTCTTCATGAGTCTGTCTATCAGCTCAATGCTCTGCAAGACTTCCTCATACCTGAGGTGAGCTCTCGAGTAGACGTCTCCGCACCTCAAGCCCTCCTCCGTCTCTAAGTCTAATATGTCATAAGGGAATGTCGGGTGACTCTTCCTGACGTCTCTCTTTAGGTTCGAGGCTCTTGCCGCCATGCCGACTAAGCCTATCTTTTCTGCCGTCTCCTCGCTGACTATGCCAGTCCTCTCAATCCTCGATAGGACGCTTGGCAGGTCGAACATCTCCGTCGCCATCTGCTTGAAGTCAGGGAGATACTTGCTGAT
This sequence comes from Bacteroidales bacterium, assembly GCA_017417385.1. GTDB lineage: Bacteria > Bacteroidota > Bacteroidia > Bacteroidales > Marinilabiliaceae > W3P20-009. Next base: position 25,571 of record JAFPZF010000018.1, on the reverse strand, counting down.
AGTCTCCTTCCATTCGCCTATCAGCTTGTCTGTCAGCGGGAAGTGCGACCCTACCGGGCGCACCAACGCCCTAGCGAATCTGCTCCCGCTCCACTTCTGGAAATGGTTGATGATAGGTGTCCTCAGCCTTCCGAATACTGCCGAGCCCAGCTGGTAGCCGATGTCTGTGCAAATCGCCGACAGGTCGCCAGTGTGTATCGCTATCCTCTCCTGCTCGATAGCTATCGCCCTGTCTATCGCTACTATTGGTGCAGTTCCCAATCCCGCCAAGGCTTCAAAGGTCTTTGCCATCGCGACAGAGTAAGCGACGGTGCTGTCTCCTGCTATCTGCTCGCTGAGTATCGCCCTCTTGAGGCCGTTGTCGCTCTTTAGTATCTCGTCGACGACACCTCTCCTCTGCCATCCGAGCTGTATCTCGAGATGAAGTACTGTCTCTCCCTCGCAGATGAAGCGGAAGTGCCCAGGCTCTATGATGCCAGCATGTATCGGGCCGACTCCGACCTGATGCAGCGCCTCACCCTCAATGTCATAATAAGGGTAGTCGTATATCGACTTCCCCGAGCATGCGGGAGACCTCAGCGGCTTGAGCCACGGGTGGTTGCTATACTCTGTCCCCCAGCGCTCGTGTATGTCTCTCTCGTATGCGTGTAGCGACAGCCGTTCTGCCGTGAGCGACGGTAGTGCGCTGCCTCCGTCTATCTTGCAGCCGAACGCCTCTATCGTATGGTCCTCGTCGTCAGCGACGAAGGCCAGGATGACGTCCTTCTTCGGCGAAAACATACTGACCACGTGTCTCCTGCGCTCCGATGTCTTCTCGACTATCTTCGCATAGAAGTCGTTGTAGTCTGTCATCTCTATATCCGCCGTCTCTATCGCTACGGCATTCTTTGTCTTCATCTCTACAGAAGTCTTTTTATTTCGTTCAGTTTGTTCAACGCCTCCAATGGCGTCAGCCTGTCTATGTCTACGTTCAGGATGGCATCCCTGACGCTCATGAGGACCGGGTCGTCGAGCTGGAAGAAGCTGAGCTGCATGCCATACTCGCTTTTCTTTGCCTCCTTGTTGCTCGGCTTGGCGTCTTTGACGTTTGTCGTTGTCGCGCCCTCCGAGTTCGCCGTATCCCTCTCCTTCTCGAGCTTCGTCAGTATCTCGCCAGCCCTGTCGACGACACTCCTCGGCATCCCCGCCAGCTTAGCTACGTGGATGCCGAAACTGTGCTCCGACCCGCCTCTGACTAGCTTGCGCAAAAATATTACTTTTCCTCCAGCTTCCCGCACACTGACGTTGTAGTTTTTTATCCTGTCATACATGTTTTCCATGTCGTTCAGCTCATGATAGTGAGTGGCGAACAATGTCTTCGCTCTCGCCCTCTCGCTGTTGTGGAGGTATTCTACTATCGCCCATGCCAGTGAGATTCCGTCGTATGTGCTGGTCCCTCGCCCGAGTTCGTCAAATAGTACGAGGCTCCTCGTCGTCGCATTGTTCAGTATGTTCGCCGCCTCCGTCATCTCGACCATGAACGTCGACTCGCCTTGAGACAGGTTGTCGTTAGCTCCGACTCTCGTGAATATCTTGTCGACTATCCCTATCTCGCCACCTTCCGCTGGTATGTAAGACCCGCATTGTGCTAGTAGCACTATCAAGGCGGTCTGCCGTAGCAGTGCGCTCTTGCCTGCCATGTTCGGACCGGTGACTATGACTATCTGCTGCTCCTCCTTGTCGAGCCGCACGTCGTTGCTGACGTACTCCTCCCCGTCCTTCATGAGTCGCTCGATGACGGGATGCCTCCCGCCCTTGATGTCTATGACGTCTGCGTCGACTATCTTCGGCTTGCAGTACTCGTAGTCGATGGCGTTCCTCGCAAAAGTGTGTAGCACGTCTATCTCCGCTATCCTGACGGCATTGGCCTGTATCACGCTCAGGTGGCTCCCGAGCTCTTCTATCAGGTTGGTGTATATCTGGAGCTCCAGCACTGCTATCTGGCTCTCTGCCGAGACTATCTTCTCCTCGAGTGCCTTCAGCTCTTCGTCGACGTATCTCTCCGCACCTGTCAGGGTCTGCTTCCTGACCCACGTCGGAGGCACCTTGTCCTTGTGTGTGTTCCTGACCTCGAGATAATATCCATACACGTTGGTGTATCCGACTTTCAGAGACGTTATCCCCGTCTCGTCTATCAGCTTCTGCTGGAGTCTGTCGAGATAGTCTTTGCCAGATGTCGCAATGTCTCGCAGCTCGTCGAGCTCCTTCGAGACTCCCTGACCTATGACTCCCGGCTTCTGTGGTGTCGTAGGTGGCTCAGGCGATATGGTGTGCCCTATCTTGTCTGCGACAGCAGTGCAGTCGGTCAGTGTCGATGTCTTCTTCCCCAGTGCTGTGTCGTTGCCTGTCAGCTCCTTCAGCTTCGGTATTGCGTTCAGCGCCCTCCTGAGGATTAGCAGCTCCCTCGGCATTATCCTCCTCGCCGCTATCTTGCCGACGAGTCTCTCGAGGTCGCCTATCTCTTTGAGCGTCTCTGTCAGGTTGTCCCTGAGCTCGCTGTCACCGACTATCTGCTCGACTATGTCCTGACGTGCCTCTATCTGCTGCCTGTCCCTGAGCGGCATCGTCAGCCACCTCTTCAGGAGGCGGCTTCCCATCGGCGTCGTGCTCCTGTCTATGATGTCCGAGAGCGACGTCGTCCCGTCTCTCCCGTCCGAGAATAGTTCGAGGTTTCTTATGGAATACCTGTCGAGTCCGACGTAGTCCTGCTCGTCGATTCTCTGGAGTCTCCCGATGTGCGATACCCCGTTGTGCTCCGTGACGTCGAGATAGTACATGATTGCTCCTGCCGCCGTCACTCCCGCCTGCAGGTCTTCGACGCCGAATCCTTTGAGGCTCTGCGTGCCGAAGTGCTTCAGGAGTCTGTCCTTCGCCGACGTGTCTACGAACGCCCAGTCGTCAAACGGATATGTCACCCACTTCGAGCCGAACGCCTCTACGAAGCTCTGCCGCTTGCCTTTCTCGAATAGTATCTCTTTGGGCCTGAATGTCGCCAGTAGTCTGTCGACGTATAGCTCGTTCCCCTGGCCCATCATGAATTCTCCCGTCGTGATGTCGAGGAATGCTATGCCTATCTCCCTGCTGTTCCTGAGGTTGACTGCACACAGGAAGTTGTTCTCGTGTATGTCGAGGACTCCGTCCGATAGCGCGACGCCCGGTGTCACGAGCTCTGTTATCCCTCGCTTGACTATTCCTTTCGCTGTCTTGGGGTCTTCGAGCTGGTCGCACACCGCCACCCTCAGCCCAGCCCTGACGAGCTTCGGGAGGTATGTGTCGAGCGCATGATACGGGAATCCCGCCAGCGCCCCGAGTTCGGGGTTCGTCCCGCTCCTCTGTGTCAGGGTTATGCCAAGTATCTTCGCCGCTATCGGCGCATCTTCCATGTATGTCTCGTAGAAGTCCCCGACCCTGAACAGCAGCAAGGCATCAGGATGCTTGGCCTTGATCGTCATGTATTGCCGCATGAGCGGCGTGTCTATGAAACTCTTAGCCATCCCCCCTATTGCATTATTTTCGCTACTAACTCTATCAGCATGTCTCTGTTTGTTGTCTGTGTGCCGCCGCCAAATCCCTTCGACCGCATGTCATATTCGTTGATTAGCTCCAGCGCCTTCATGCACTTGACGGCGCTGTAGTTCTCCGCCGCCGGCAGAAGCCTCGTCTTTATGTTATATTCGCTCCTCTCGCCTGCCGCTGCCGCAGCTTGCGCTATGTCTCTCGTCGTTGCCTTGACGTAGCAGAATAGGAATAGTCTCTGGAATGAGAAGTGGAGTGCCGCAAGCGTCGGCGGCAGCGGATACTGCTTCTCGTTCGAGCCGAACGCCTTGACTATCTCATACACTTTCACCTTGTCACGCCTGAACAGAGCATTGCACAGCTCGAAAGCGTTATACTCCCTGCTGACCCCGACGTGCTCATATACCATCTCGGCTGTTATGGTCCTCAGGCTCTCACCGACTGCCGACCGTATCTTGCCTATCGCCTTCGCGGCATTCGTCTGGTCTGTCCCTATGCTCTCGACGAGCAGCGAGACGGCCTTGTCCTCTATCGAGTATCCATAGCCACGCACCATCTGCGTGATCCATGGCCCCATCTGGTTGTCATACAGCTTCTTGCTCTCGACTATCGCCCCGCCGCACTTCTCTATGGCTTTGACGACTTTCTTCCTCTTGTCGACGCTCTTGTACTTGTAGCAGATGACGAGGACTGTCGTCGCCAACGCATGGTTGCAATAGCCCTCCAGGTCGTCGATGGTGTCACTCCTCGACTCCGACGTGGCCTGAGCCTCCTTCAGGATGACGACCCTCCGCTCCGCAAATGTCGGATACTGGTCGCACTCCATCGCTATCTGCTTATACGTCGTGTCCCTCTTATAGACGACTATCTGGTTGAACCCCTGCTGGTCTGCCGGGAGGGCGTTCTTCTCTATGTAGTCCGAGATGAGATCTGTCGGGTACGTCTCCTCGCCCATCAGCAAGTACACCGGTCGGTACTTCCCCGCCCGGAGCTCTTTCATCACGTCGTCAGATGTCATCTGTCCCATCTCTTCCTGTCTTCTCGGTTTCTATTTGGCACTTTCTGCTGCTCGGCAATCTCTCGCCACCCTTAAAACTTCAGGTGCTTGACTGAGTTGCCGTTGTGCTTGATGTCGAGCAGTGCCCTCGCCCCTATCTCGAGGTGCGGACGGACATACTGCGCCGTGACGTGCTTGTCACTCGCCGTCGTCTTGACTCCCTCCGGGATCATCGGCTGGTCACTGACGAGCAGCAGAGCTCCCGTCGGTATCTCGTTGTGGAACCCGACTGTGAAGAGCGTCGCCGTCTCCATGTCGACAGCCATAGCCCTGACCTCCTCCAGCTTGTGCTTGAAGTTGTCGTCATGCTCCCATACGCGCCTGTTCGTTGTATATACTGTGCCTGTCCAATAGTCGTACCCTTCGTCTCGTATCGCACTCGATACTGCCCTCTGCAGCGAGAACGCCGGCAGTGCCGGCACCTCGGGGGGCAGGTAGTCGTTGCTCGTACCCTCTCCCCTTATTGCCGCCAGTGGCAGTATGAAGTCGCCCAGGTTGTTCTTCTTCTTGATTCCTCCACACTTGCCGAGGAATAGCACCGCCTTCGGGTGTATCGCCTGCAGCAGGTCCATTATCGTCGCCGCGTTAGGACTCCCCATCCCGAAGTTTATTATCCCGAGCTCGTCCGTCATCGCGTTCGGCATGTTCCCGCCCTTTATCTCGACGTGGAACATCTCCGCAAACATCTCAACGTAATTCATGAAGTTCGTCAGCAGTATGTGCTGAGGAAACTCCTCTAGCGGCCGCCCAGTGTACCTCGGCAGCCAGTTCGCTATTATCTCTTCCTTTGTCTTCATTGTCGCTTTCCTTTGAAGAGGTTTCTCTTTTTCCTTCCCTTTTTGAACCTCCAAATTTACAAAAATATCCCCAATCTCCCACTCCCTTCCGTCCCTCTTCTCTTCCCCTTCTCTTCCGTCCCCTTCTTCCCAAATCTTCATAACGTATCAAAGTGCGAACTGGTTTATTCTTCTTATTTTTTCTTCTACTGATTTGGGTAAACTCCAGCATCCCCAAAATGCCTTACATTCTATATTTGTCGCTTCCTCCGGTATTTCAATTGTCTGTAAAAAGTTGCAATCTCTAAATGCTTCTTGCCCAATCCACATCACGTTATTCGACATCCATACTGTCTGCAAATTAATGCACCCTTTAAATGCGCTGTTCTCTATCCACATTACGCTATTGGGTATCCTTCCCTCTTGCTCTTTGATGAAGCACTTTATCGCATGAAGCTTCCCCGTCTTCGTGTCCCTCATCTTGAAGACTACGACAAAGTTTCCACTGTTCAGTATCGGCCTCCCTTCTCTGTCCAATTCGGGCGTTAGGCCTCTCAGCGTCTTGAAATCCTCCTCTGTCGTTATCGAGGATATGTATTCGTCTATCGTCGGATACTGCATGTCCTTTCTCTTTGGGTAACTACTATGAATCGAATATGCCGTGCGTACGAACTATTGGAGAACTCAAGGTGTATTGTCGTTTATTTGAAGCAAAAACTCTTTTATTGCGATGACACTCACTTTCGGCCAATTGATATGTTTGAGAATGTCGAAATGCTTGTCGTTGGTTACTATAAATTCTGCGTTTGCTGCCACTGCGCAGTCTACAAACTTGTTGTCGTCTGCGTCCGCTTCTATCAGCCCGAAATGAATATACGTTTCTTGATAGATTGTCGAATGTAGTCTGGCTATGGCTTCTACTACATTATGTGCAATTTCGCGTGTCGTTTTTTCTGCAATTATCTCTTCGTATTCATACAGAATCTCTGTGTTAACGCATAGGCAGATGTTACCCGATAGCACATTCTTCCATATCTTGTGATACGGACTCATGCTTGGCAATGATTGTAGTAGGCAGTTCGTGTCAAGAACGACTCGACGCATATCCGTATGGTTTACGTAGATGCTCCGCACCCCATTTTTCTATCGTCTCCTCGTCTATCACTCCCTCGTCCCATAGCTTGTCTATCGCTTTCTGGGCTTTTTCTGCAAAATAATTAGCAATCAAGTCCTTGAACTCGTTCAACTCCTCTTCCGAGCCGATGTTCTTCAATGCGTCCATCAACTCAAGCCGTGCTATATGTTCATAACTCACTTCCATATTTATTCTTTTTGTTTAATATCGAGGGCAAGCACTCCCATCCCTCTCCTCTTTAACAAACTTAACCATTTCCACCTTAATTTCCAAAATCAATTTCTCCCTCTCATCTCTATTATGTCCGTCACGTTCCTGACCACCCCGAGCAGCCCCATCGTCATGAGCAGTGACAGCCCTCCCGTGACTATCGGCCGCACGCTGTCGAGGTTCACCGACAATGTCAGCGCCTGCACCTGTATGTCAAGTGCCGTCGTGTCTAGCGTCATGCCGTTCACGACTCCTATCGTCACGCCACCACTGATGATGCCGACGACGAATGCCGCCACGACCGCCATCTTATACCGCCGTAGCGTAGCCTCTTGATGCTTCTTGATGTATTCTACTGCCTCGAGCCGCTTACCGAGCCTCGCCATGAAGTCCCGACTGTCGTCAAACTGTGGCGTGCTCGTCCGAAACAGCTTCTCTATTTCTTTATCTTCGTTCATAGTCTCAATCTCTCTTTTAGGGGACTTCTAGAAATTAGTTTTTTCACTTGTGCGATTAAGCGAGTGCATACTTTCGATTAAGCGAATGCAGAACGAGCTTGCTCGTTTTGCTGAACATTCCGATTAAGCGAGAGGAATGGAGCTTGCTCCAATTTCCGAGCGTGAGGAATGAAGGCTACGCCAACTTTTCGATTAAGCGAGAGCAGATCAAGCTTGCTTGAAATCTGCCGAGCGAGAGAAAAGTCGACGAAGTCAACGTGAGAATAGTCAGCGAAGCTAGCGTGAGAAAGGTCAGCGCAGCTACATGAGGATTTCAACGACCGAAGTGTCACGCCGAAAAAGCAATTTATAGAAGTTTCTCTTTTAGTTTCTCTTTTAGTTTCTCTCGCCCTCTCGACATCTGCTTCTTCACCGCATCTTCTGTCGCATCCGTTATCTTCGCTATCTCCTCGATGTTGTACCCGCTGAGGTAGTACAGCGTTATCGCCGACCGCTCCTTGGGAGGCAGCGTCCGCAGTGCAAGATACAGGTCCTGATGCTCAAACGACGAGTCCGCAGCTGCCTGACCTGCTATCTGCCGCGCCTCCTCGATGCTCTCCGTCACCTTCACGCTCGCCTTGTGGTTGAGGAATGTGTTGTGAGCTATCTTGAAGAGCCACGAACGGAATCGCCCCTGGTCCCTGTACGTCGGCAACGAGAGATACGCCCTGACTAGCGCGTCCTGCGCTATGTCGTCCGCCTCATCCCTGTTCCCGCAGCAGAGCGCGAGCAGGAAGCCTCGCAATGCCGCCTGCTCTCGCTCTACGTGGTCCGTGAATTCTTCGCGTGTCACTTGTCTGCCTTCTCTTGCATGGCCCTCTCCTCGGCCTCCATCTCTTTCGCCAAGGTCTTCTTGCCTACATAGTAGTTGACGAGCAACGCTATCCCCACCGCCAACAATGGCACTCCAGCTAATTCAAAGAGGGTTAAGACTTTGTGGTCCATGTCGAATAGCTGCGTGATTAGGAACCCTGCTCCCATGATTGTCAGGATGCTACCCCACAACAGCTTCGTGAGTAGCTTCTCCTTCAGTAGCTTGGGCTTGCTCTCTGGCGTCACCTTCCTGAGTAGCTCCTCGACGTCTATCCCCGGGTTCTTCTCGAGTGCCGCAAGGACTATCTGGGTGCGCATCTTGTTGTCGTTCATCTTCTGGCGATAACTGATGTACACCATGATGATGGGGAGGGCAAATCCACATAGGACGACTGATACGATCTGGAATAAGTACATTGTCTTTCTGTTTTATAATGTTCGACTATTTGTTTCTGAACTAGTTCACTTATATAACAGCCTTCCTGCCCTAAAGGTGACATCTACCTCATGTTTTTTTTCATTTCCCTTCCCTTCTTCCCCTTCCCTTCTTCCCCTTCCCTACACACATCGTATTACGTATGCACATAGTTTTATCTGACGCGTCTCCTTCCCTTTTCGTGACACATCACTATGTGATTATTGATGCCGACGAAGCCATTAACCCTCATCCCATTATGATACACACTTTTATGTCCGCTTTCGTCGTCTTTGTCGCAATATGCTTTGGCAATATTCCATCGTCTCGTCTCATATTCGACTCTTACTGTGTCTATCCACCTCGTGTCACCATCTCTTATGAGGTATACCATTTGGACACCATCTTTCCATTCGTCAGGCGCCAGATATATGCAGTCAATCGGGTATGGCTTCCCAGTGAAGGTGTTGATGTATTCCTTCTTCCCGAGGCCTCCTGGGTCTTTTAGTTTCGGATTGTTATATGGTTGCCCCTTGTCATCAAGACGAGTGACCGTCTCCCCTATATCCTCTCCGTCACAGTCCCAAAAATATAATTCGAATGTACCTACATACTTGTAGCTGCTGCACGATGTCATTGCCATGCCAATCGTAATGACCAGCATTATCTGTATTCCATTCATTCGTATGTGCATAGTATCACGTGGTTTGGTAACCCTCTACACCCATTGATCTTTTTCCCTTCATGGTATGCTTTGGGGTATGAGTCTCTTACACAGTACGCTTTCCCCATGTTTAGATACCTTCTCTTTAGGACTCTGGTTATGGTGTACACATGCCTTGTCTCATCACCTTATTAATAAGGGGACTTCTAGAAATTAGATTTTTCAAGGCGCACAAGGCGTTGAACACCGGAGTGTACTGGCGTACATGAGGATTTCAACGACCGAAGTGCAACATTCCGATTAAGCGAGAGCAATGGAGCTTGCTCCTATTGCCGAGCGTGAGGAATGAAGGCAACGCCAACGCAGAAAAAGCAATTTATAGAAGTCACCTCAAGTATATATTGTTCTTACCCCTCTTTTCCATTCGTCTGGAGTTACATAGATGAAGTCAGCTAAGCATGGCTTCCACGTGAAATCGTCTATATACTCTTCTTTCCCGAGGCCCCCAGGATCTTTAAGTTTCGGATTATAATACGGCTCCCCCTTAGCGTTGACTCTTGTTACGTTGTCCCCAATGTATTCACTATAGCACCCCATAAAGTCCATGTACAGTTTCCCTGCATACTTGTAGTTGCTGCACGACGTCATTGCCACCATGCCAATCGTAATGACCAGCATTATCTGTATTCCATTCACTCGTATGTGCATAGTATCACGTGGTCTGGTACTCCTCTACACCCATTGATCTTTTTCCCTTCATGGTATGCTTTGGGGTATGAGTCTCTTACACAGTACGCTTTCCCCATGTTTAGATACCGTCTCTTTAGGACTATGGTTATGGTGTAAACATGCCTTGTCTCGTCACTGTCTTTTATCAAGTAAATATTATACTTGCCTCCCTTCCATTCGTCTGGAGTTACATAGATGAAGTCCGCTAAGTATGGCATCCTCGTGAAATCGTCTATAAACTCTTTTTTCCCGAGGCCCCCAGGGTCTTTAAGTTTCGGATTATAATACGGCTCCCCCTTCGCATTGACTCTTGTTACGTTGTCCCCAATGTATTCACTATAGCATCCCCAAAAGTCCATGTACAGCTTCCCTACATACTTGTAGCTGCTGCACGATGTCATCGCCATGCCAATCGCAATGACCAGCATTATCCGTACTATCGTTTGCATTCCAAATTGATGAACATCATTCTTTTACTACTCTCTATATACTCCCAGTTCCCCATCACATACCACGCATTCGGATAATCATCACCTCGTCCCCCTTTCTTTCCCATACTCTATATGTGTCTGAATCCTATTTTTATAATAGCCCCGCCACTTTTCAGCAGCGGGGCTTATTATCATCTTTATTTATTGCTCTACCATTCCGTCCTACTCGGCAGCGCTCTCCGCAACCCTATAGTCCGCCAGGCTCTCTATCTCGAAGCTCTTGATGTACGAGTAGTGCTTCTCGACCTCTGCCTCTGCATACCTGACGTATACTTTGGCCGACGTCTCGAACAACTCCTTAGCCTCGCTCGCACCTCTCAACAGCAAGTGGCACATGATGGTGTGTGCCGACATCTCGACGAGTCTCCTCGCCATGAAGTCGAGATACTCCTGGTTCTTCGGCTCCGTCACCTTAGCAACGACCTCCTCCAGCTTGTCCGCCATCTTGACGACCCTCGCCTTCAGCCCTGCCAGCTCGCTGCTCGTCTCGTCCTGCTCATACTCGCGTATCCTCGCAAGGTATGCCCCAGTCGTGACGTAGCGGATTGCTGCGACAACCTGTAGCTGCGTCGTGCCCTCATAGATAGATGTGATGCGTGCATCCCTATACAGTCTCTCGCACGTGTAGTCCTTCATGAAGCCCGAACCACCATGGATCTGGATGCAGTCGTATGTGTTCTGGTTCGCAAACTCGCTGCCCATGCTCTTGCCGAGTGGCGTGAACGAGTCGGCGAGCTTCGCGAACTTCTTCTGCTCAGCCCTCTCCTCTGGCGTCAGCTTCCTCTCCTTGCTGATGTCGTCAAGCGCCTTGTAGATATCGACGTACCTCGCTGTCTCATACAGGAGTGCCCTCGACGCGTCGGTCTTCGCCTTCATCAGTCTGAGCATGTCTGCTACTGCCGGGAACTCTACTATCGCCTTGCCGAACTGCTTCCTGTCCTTGGCATAGCTGAGCGCCTCGTAGTATGCTGCCTGGCTCAGTCCGACACCCTGCGCTGCGATGCCCAGTCGTGCACCGTTCATCAGCGCCATGACGTACTTGATGAGTCCCAGCTTCCTGTCGCCACAGAGCTCCGCCTTGGCGTTCTTATAGACGAGCTCACACGTCGGCGAACCCTTGATGCCCATCTTGTTCTCGATGCGGCGGACGTTGACTCCCCCCTGCCTCTTGTCATAGATGAACATGGAGAGGCCTCGGCCATCCCTCGTGCCCTCCTCCGAGCGCGCCAGGACGAGGTGTATGTCGCTGTCTCCGTTGGTGATGAATCTCTTCACGCCGTTCAAGAGCCAGCATCCGTCCTTCTCAGAGTATGTGGCCTTCAGCATGACGCTCTGCAGGTCCGATCCTGCGTCCGGCTCTGTCAGGTCCATAGACATGGTCTCGCCAGCACAGACTCTCGTCAGGAACCTCTGCTTCTGGTCCTCGTCGCCGAACTCATACAGCGTCTCTGCACAGTCCTGGAGACCCCAGAGGTTCTCAAATCCTGCATCCGAACGGCTGACCATGTCGGCTGCCATGATGTAAGGGACGATTGGGAAGTTCAGTCCGCCAAACCTCCTCGGCATCGCCATGCCCATCAGACCTGCCCTCCTCGTAGCCTCGAGGTTCTTATCCGTGCCAGATGCGTACGTGACGCGACCGTTCTCGCACTTCGGACCCTCATGGTCAACTCCCTCGGCGTTCGGCGCAATGATCTCGCCGCATATCTCGCCGACTATCTCCAGGACTCTCTCGTAGTTGTCCATCGCGTCCTCGAAGTTCTGAGGCGCATAGTCATACTTGTCCTTGTCTGCAAAGTCCCTCTCCTTGAGCTCTACGATCCTCTTCATCAGGGGATGGCTCAGGTGATACTTCAGTTCCGGTGTATCTGTGAAAAAATTTGCCATAGTTGCTTTTCCTGGAAATTACTTCGAGTTCTTCTTGAAATACTTGATCATCTTCGGCAATACCTCCTCGATGGTGCCGTTGATGACGTAGTCGGCTATCGTGTTGATCGGCGCCTGTGGGTCACTGTTCACCGAGATGATCAGCGAACTGTCCTGCATGCCCGCTATGTGCTGGATCTGACCGCTGATGCCGCATGCGATGTACAGCTTCGGCCTTACGGTGACGCCCGTCTGACCTATCTGCCTGTCGTGGTCTATCCACCCTGCATCGACTGCCGCACGGCTCGCGCCTATCTCTGCGCCCAGCGTCTTCGCCAGGTCCTGGAGGAGCTTGAAGTTCTCCTTCGAGCCGACGCCATATCCGCCCGCTACGATGATCGGAGCATTCTTCAGGTTGTTCTTCGCCTTCGCTACCTGCCTCTCGATGACGCTGACGACCATGTCCGCCTGGCTGACGTACTTCGAGACGTCATGCTTGACGACCTCGCCCTTGAAGTTCGGGTCCAGTATCTCTTTCTTCATGACGCCGTCACGCACGGTCGCCATCTGTGGCCTGTGGTCCGGGTTGACAATCGTTGCGACGATGCTGCCGCCGAATGCCGGACGTATCTGATACAGGAGGTCCTTATATACCTTCTGATTCTTCTTGTCCTCAAACTCGCCTATCTCCAGCGCCGTGCAGTCTGCCGTCAGTCCGCTCGTCAATGCCGACGATACTCGTGGTCCAAGGTCACGTCCTATGACGGTTGCACCCATCAGGCATATCTGCGGCTGCTCCTCCTTGAAGAGCTTGCAGACTATCGACGCATGTGGCAACGTCGTGTATGGCGACAAGCCCGGAGCGTCAAAGAGGTGTATCCTCTTCGCCCCGTATGGGAAGATCTGCTTCTCGACGACGCCCTCGATGCCCGTGCCTATCGCTATCGCCTCTACGTCTACGCCTAGCTTCGCAGCAAGGGTCCTGCCCTTCGTCAGCAGCTCGAGACTGACATCGGCTACTACGCCGTCCTCTATCTCACAATATATAAATACGTTGTTCATTACTTCTTTTTCCTTATTGTTGGGGATTTCTAGAAATCAAATCTCGATTTGTAGAAGTTCCCTATGTTGTGTTCCTTAGGACGACTAACCTATAGTATGATTTGCCAACAACTCTACCATCAAGCCCTCGATGTCAGCATCACTCGCACTGAACGTCTTGCTCTCCTTCGCCGCAAAGACGATGCTCTCGACGTTCTTCACCTTCGTCGGCGATCCATTCAGTCCGCACTGCTGCAGGTCTGCGTTGATCGTCGCATTGTTCCACTCCTCGATCTTGAGGTACGGCTTGCTGTCTGCTATCGCTGCGTATGGCGTCGGCTTCTGAGCTGCCTCGCTCGGCGTCTGAGCATACTTGTACTTCATGACGTTCTTCGCATTCCTCGGCCTGCATGCGTCTGCCGATCCGTTTACGGTGATGACGACCGGTAGCTTCGTCTCGACGGTCTCGACACCACCCGTGATGGCCCTCTTGATCCTGATGGTCTTGCCCTCCAGACTCTCGATCTTCTCTGCGTAGGTCACCTGTGGCAAGCCCAGCTTCTCCGCTACCTGCGGACCGACCTGCGCCGTGTCGCCGTCGATAGCCTGACGACCACCGATGATGATGTCATAGTCGCCTATCTTCTTGATCGCCGTTGCTATCGTGTACGATGTCGCCAGCGTATCCGCACCCGCAAACGCCCTGTCTGTCAGCAAGACACCGCCGTCTGCTCCACGGAACAGTCCTTCCCTGATGACCTCCGCCGCCTTTGGCAGTCCCATCGTCACTATCTTAACTGTCGAACCAGGATTCGCGTCCTTTATCTGGAGCGCCATTTCGAGGGCGTTCAAGTCCTCTGGATTGAAAATCGCAGGCAGCGCCGCACGGTTCACCGTGCCCTCCGGCGTCATCGCATCCTTGCTTACCGCACGCGTGTCCGGAACTTGCTTAGCCAGCACTATGATCTTGTAGCTCATTAGTTGGTTTATTGCTTTTTATATGATACGTATCTTGTCTTTCCTTTTCTTCTTTCGTCGCTCGGCTCCCGTCTTTGGCTCTCTTCCTTCCCTTTCCTTCTCTTCCACTTCTCTCCCCTCCCTTTTTCTTCCACTTCCCTGTGTCTCCCTTCGCTCCCCTCCGATTGCTCTTCTCCCGCTTTCGTCGGTCGGCTCTCTATGCCTTTTTTATTAGCCCTGGGTTAGACTTGGGTTAGACCTGGGTTAGTCCTGACCCCTCTTTTCCGCCCCTTTCGCCATGACTGCACCTTGCAACTTTGCAACAAATTTACACAAAAAATACGTGCATTGCGGTAACTCCCCTCTTTTTTAACTATATCCACCCCTTTTCAACCCTTATTCACCGTCCTTTCTCCCCCTTCTCTTCCCCTTCTCTGCCTTCTCGACCCCTTCTCTTCCCCTCTATCACCTCGCTCTCTTCCCCTTCTCCCCGTCTTTCCCCTGCCTGTTTGCCCCCTTCTCTTCCCCCTTCTCTCCCCTTTCTTGCCCCCTCTCCCTCGTCACACCCCTCTTTCTCGCCTTCCATTCGTCACACTTTACCACTCGTTTGTCAATACCCCGACCCCTCGCTACCCCCCATTATACCTCACTTTCCGCCTTTTGTTACAAAATTTCTCAAAAAAAAGGCGATTTTATTTGGAATATTGGAAAATATTTATCTTCGCTATCGACGGATTTCCACAGGACCCTTATCCGGAGGTCTTCGTGAGTCCCGCCTATCAACGATTTTTACGAAAAAGCGAAACCAACTTATTTGCAACTAACTAAATCTAATGTCTTATGGAACTCAAGGCTATCATAAACAGGTTTAGAGCCAGAATCAAAGGCAGCGTCCTCCGTAAGGTCGCTGTGGCTCTCGTTCTTTTCGCTATCTGCGAGGTCGTCGCTAGCGATTTCGGCCTCTACTGGGCTACCGACTCTATTCTTACTAACCTCTTCCGTCGTCAGCTCGCCGATAAGATTGAGTCCCAGCGTAAGTATGGCCTCGAGACTCTCGGTCATGTCTCCAACTTTGTCCAGACCTCCTACCGCCTCTACCCAAGCGTCCACGAGGACCTTTCTAATGGTAGCTACGAGGAGCTTATCAAGGTCTCTCAGGGCTGCGTCGCCCTCAACGACATCGCTGGCTATGTCATCACTAATACCGATGGCGAACTGGTATCTACTACTTTCTCTGGCTTCGACGATGAGCAGTGGGCCTCTGTCTCCGATTTTATCGGCTTTATGAAGAAGGAGAACAAGTACCAGTACGAGGGCTATGCCGACTTCCTCAATCAGGGCTTCTGCATCCTCTCCGCTCACGCTGTCACTGACGCACGCAACGCTATCGCTGCCTATGTGGTCGTCGTCCAGGCTCGCCTCGAGGATGAAAACTATCTCAAGCAGTCTGGCGAGATCCTCGGCATCGTCCCCTCGGTCTTCCGTGGCCGTATGGGCGTAGCTTCTGCTATCCAGGCTGGCACGGAGAACGCCGGCAAGGAGTTCCCTCTCACTAAGGATGCTATCGGCGACGCCGTCCTCCTCAATGGCGAAGTGTACTACGACGTAGCTAATTTCGGTCAGTTTAAGTTTCTCTCTGTCTATGTCCCGATTGTCGACTATCGTGGCGCTATCCTCGGTATCTACAATATCGCTATCGATATCACGATTATTAACACTATCGTGTTCTATATTCTTCTCTCGCTCGCAGGCCTCGGGACTGTCATCGCTTTCGTCCTCCTCGTCCTGACGCTCCGCTATTTCCGCAAGAATCTGACTCGCCCTCTCAACGTGATTACGAAGACTGTCGAGCAGATCTCCTCCGGCGATATGTCAGAGAAGGTCGCTGTCTTCCAGACGGGCGACGAGGTCGAGCGTCTCTCGCGTGGTATCAAGTATATGCACCGCTCCCTCGTCTCTACTATCAGCGACATGAACCATACTTCTAAGCTCCTCAACTCTAGTAGCGCCGAACTGAGTGTCGCTGCTAATATGCTCTCCGAGGGCGCTAACCGTCAGGCTGCTAGCCTCCAGGAAATCTCTTCCAACCTCGAGGAGATGACTGGCAATATCCACCAGAATACTGAGAACGCTGTCATGACTGACAAGATGATGGAACTCGCCGACAAGGCTGTCCAGAATATCGGCGACAAGGCTACCGAGAATATGAACAACACGCAGAAGATCGCCGGCTCTATCCGCGCTATCAACGGCCTCGTCAATCAGACTAATATTCTTAGTCTCAACGCCTCTGTCGAGGCTGCCCGCGCAGGCTCGCTCGGTCGTGGCTTCGCTGTCGTTGCTAAGGAGGTCGGCCGCCTCGCTGAGCAGACTCGAGACACTGCTCAGGATGTCAGCGACACTGCTTCCAAGACTATCGACGGCGCCGAGGATATCAACACCCTCATCGACGAGGCGCTCCCGCAGCTCCATCAGGTCACCTCGATGCTCCGCGACATTACGATGAGTAGCAAGGAGCAGAGTCTCGGCGTCGACCAGATCAACACGGCTATCTCCAACCTCAACAATGTTACTCAGGAGTCTGCCGCTAAGGCTGACGAGATCGCCGCTAGCGCCGAGGAACTCTCCCGCACTGCCGACAGACTGAGGTCGGTCGTCGAGAAGTTCAAGCTTATCTGATTCCGTTTTCCATTATTCCAATAACGTCAGAAGCCTCGGAGGGGTCTCCCCCACCGAGGCTTCTGCATTCTCTCCTGTCTGTTTTTGTCTATCGGACTAACGTCTTCTTCCCGTTGTGTATGTAGAGGCCTTTTCTTGCCGGCTTCTCTGTGTGTGCCGCGCCTGTCATGTCATACCACGGCCCTTCTTCCTTTTCTTCCCATTCTTCCCTCTCCGCCAGCGTCTCGCCTAGCTTCGTCGTCGCACTGACTCTGACTGTGTATTTCGCCGTCTTGGTCTTGTAGTTGTACTCTTCACCGTTCTCGACGCTCGCTGTTATGGTCGCCTCGCCGACGCCTACTATGGTGACTTCGCCGGTCTCGCTGACTGTCGCTACTTTCTCGTCGCTCGTCTTGTAGCTGACTGTCCCGTCGCCTGTCAAGGTCAGCCCGTTCGTGAACGCCTCGTCGCCGACTGTCTTCTCTACGCTCGTGGTCTTATACGCTATGCTGCCCTCCTGGTAGTACTCGACGAAGACCTCGAGCTCTGTCTCCGGCATCGACGCTAGTGTCCATGTCTTCCCGTTCTCGCTCGTCAGCTCGTATGTGTGATCCTCTCCCTCGACGACCTCCGCCGTCACTCTCTTCACTGTCTTGTCGCCGTTGTATGTGACTACGACGGCGGTTCCGCTCTCTGCATAGTTCGGACATATCCATCCGCTCTTCTCCTCGCTCGTCATCGCTATCGGATACGGCTCATCGACTTTATACAGGTGGAAGTTGTCGACATTGTACCAGTTGCCTACTCCCCTTACGCCAATTGTGGTCTCTCCGTTTGTGTAGAATAATACAGAAGCCTCGATGCCTGTGCCGTCAGCAATACCATCTACTATTGTCTCGGTCTCATATCCTTCGCTGTTCCTTGCGAACATACTTACCTTTAAGCCCGTGCTTGATGCTACAGCTGCCTTTAGCCTGTAATTCCCGGCAGGAAGATTTACATTCTGGGTCAACGGGTTGCCGTCTGGCCAGATGTTGAACAGATATGCTCCGTCAGAGCCTGTCATAGGATACGGGTTCTTCGTCGCAGACTTGACACCAGAATCCGTTGATTTCTCAAATGTCCATCCGTCTGCTGCACCGCTCTCGAAGCTTGGGTTGACAAGGACGTCTGTCACGTCGTATGTGCCAACATTCTCAGCTATGAAATTCTTTACAGTCCAGCACAAGACCCTTACATCTTCAGCAGCCATCTTAGGCAGATCGCCGTCGAATGTAGCCAAGTCATCATTTGTTAAAGTTCCAACCTCGACACCTTTTGCTACTGTTGCTGCGAAGTCCTCATAGATAGGCTTTACACGATAGAATCTTGCAATTCTGCTCTCTATTGCGCTTGCTGTGCCCGCATCTGCCAGCGATGCCCTCTTTAGTGTTTTCTGCGTGAAAATATATTTCTTTCCCTGCCGTTCTCGGTAGTTCGGCAGAAGGTATTTTAACAGTTACGGGACGGCCATGAGACTAAGCCCATGACCATCCCGTAAGGGTTCGCACAGTGGTTATGACCACCTATATTGCCTTTCTCACGTCTTCAGCCTTGATTTCCTGAAGTTTTGCCTTCGTGATCTTAGGCTCTCTCGCGAGTCTTACTGCCTGTGCCTCTATTGTCTTCTCGAAGACGTTTCGTACGAACCTGCCGTTGCCGAAGTTCTTGTCCTTCTTAGCGACAGCCTCTTGGAGCCTCTCCCTGACATACTCCTTCGTCTCGTCGCTCATCTTGTAGTCGTGACTGCGCATGTTCAGCGAGAAGATCTCCAGCAGTTCGTCGGCAGAGTAGTCGTTGAAGTGGATGTATCTGTTGAAACGCGACTGCAGTCCAGGGTTGGAGTCGATGAACTGTTGCATTTCGCCGTCGTAGCCAGCGAGGATGACGATAAGACGATCCCTGTCGTCCTCCATCCTCTTGAGGAGTGTCGCTATCGCCTCGTTGCCATAGTCGTTCTCGCTTCCCTGGACGAGTGAGTAGGCCTCGTCGATGAACAGGATGCCGTCGAGCGCCTTGTCGATGATAGCGTTAGTCTTTGGGGCAGTCTGTCCGACGTATTCAGCCACGAGACCCGACCTGTCGGTCTCGACGAGCTGACCGCCCTTGACGACGCCGAGGTCCTTGTATATCCCAGCCAGGATTCTCGCTATCGTAGTCTTGCCAGTGCCTGGGTTGCCAGTGAAGACGCAGTGGTAGGACAGTGAGGCCGACTTCAGTCCCTGCTCCTCTCGCATCTGCATGATCTTGACGTAGTCTCTTAGCTTGTAGACCTCCTCCTTGACGCTGCCGAGGCCTATCAGCTTCTCGAGCTTATCCGTCGGGCTCTCAGTTCCCTCGGCGACCGTCGAGTCGACCTTGATGTTAGTATCCCGTTTTGCGATGCTTTCGAGGAACTGCGCCTCGTGCTCCGTTATCGTGTCGTCGGCCTTGGCGACGAGCGAGGAGAAGCGGTAGAGCAGGACGTTGTATTCGCTTATGCAGTCCTCGGCGTATTCCTTGAGGAGGGTGAACATCGTGAAGCCGTCCTTGTCCTTCGTCGAGATGTCGCCGAGGTTGTCTACGAGACCGATGAACAAGTTGCAGGCCTCGAGCGTGTTGGCGTGGAGGTCTCTCATCTCGCCGTATTCGTCTATCGTCTCGTTCATGCCGAGCATCTTGAGCATCGACATTGTCAGCATCTCCTTGCGATACTCTCCCGTCTCGTGCCCGAGCTTCTTGTAGCAAAGAGCCATGTCGTGCATGATGAGAGAGAATAGCAAGTCGTTGACATTGAAGTTAGTATAGTATTGCAGCGTCTCCTTGCTCTTGATCTCCTCCAGCCTCTCCGTCAGGGCACTGTTGGAGTCGAGCCTGTTGGCGAACAAGTATATGCTGTTGGCCGTATCCTTGCAGAGTTTGTAGTATTCCTCGCTTATCGTAGCGGACACCATAGTCGATGCCTTGGAGAGGGCAGACGCCTCCTCAGCCCCTTCGTTGTCGTCGGAGTCGATGACAGTCCCGCTCTCCTCCTTGTCGCAAGTATATATGACGCGGATAGTTATACCACCCATGGTCACCGAGACGACGACGCCGATGAGCGAGTAGACCCACATTGCAGTGCTGTCTGCTATGAAACCGATTATTAAACCTGTTGTTGCGGCTAGAAACTGCATGACTGCTAGCAGAATAGCCATCTTCTTAGCACATTCCATCTTCTTTTGTTCTCACTCTTTGATTGTTCTATTTTTCTGTCTTAGCGAATTTAATACATTTTTTACATCTTGCAAAAATAATCACCTTCTTGCAAGACGTAATACTTTTGTTCTTAGGGGGTGGACTTGTATTCGACTAAAGACCGCAGAGATTGCAGACGTCCTGACGGCTCGACACCGCTACATAGTCGCCGTCTCTCTTGAGCCACGTCTCCTGCTTCTTAGCGTAGCGGTGAGTGTTGTGCTTAATCTTCGCGATGGCCTCTTCCAGAGAGATATTCCCGTCGAGGTATTCCATCATCTCGCGGTAGCCCACCGTCAGAAGGGGCGAGGAGTCACGGAATCCCGTCAGGCTGCGGACCTCTTCTTCGAGGCCGGCCTCGATCATCTTGTCGACGCGGGAGTCGATACGCTTGTAGAGCTCGGAGCGTTCCATCGACGTGCAGAACTTCCTGATAGAGAAGGGCCTCTCCTTTGCGCGGCCGAGACGGAGGTCGCTGACTTTTCCGCCGTTCTCGATACAGATCTCGATAGCGTGGAGCACGCGACGAGGGTTCTTCAGGTCCGCCTCGTTGTAGTACTTCTCGTCGAGTGAGCGCAGCCATTCCGTTATAGCCTGCAGCCCTTCAGCCTCGTATCTCTCGAGGACCATTTTACGAGTCTCTTCGCTTATCGTCGGCATCTCGTCGATCCCCTTGACAATAGCGTCGATATACATCATAGAGCCGCCGGCGAGGATAGCCCTGCCGTTGCCACGTCTCATCGCGTCTGGGAGGAGACGCATGACCTCCTGCTCGTAGTCGAAGGCGTTCATCGGGCACTTGACCGAACGGTAGCGTACCATGTGGTGCGTGATGCCCCTCATCTCCTCGGGGGTAGGGGCTGCGGTCCCGATCAGCATCTCCTTGTAGACCTGACGGCTATCAGCGTTGACAATCTCGCAGCCCAGCCTCTCAGCCAGTTCGATAGCCATAGCCGTCTTGCCGGATGCCGTTGCGCCCGAGATGACAATCAGTTCTCCCCAGTTCTCGGTGCCCATGACCAGACTATCTGAACTTAATCGACTTCGTAGGGCTTATGCTTGCCACCATGCCGCTCGGGCCGACCAGCATAAGGACAGAGACCAGGAGAGTCCCGATGCACACGGCGGCGACGTGCCACCACACAATATCAATCGGGACGCTGTCGAGGTAGTAGTTTTCGGGGTCGAGCTTAACAACATTGAAGAGCTTCTGGCAGATGCAGAGACCAAGGCCAGAAATGCAGCCAATCGACAGACCTTTCGTCACGATACGGAGAGCAATCTTGACGAAGACAGCTCTCAACTTACTGTTGTTCATGCCGATAGCCTTCATGATGCCGATAGAGTTAGTATGCTCGAGAATCAGAATCAGGAGGCCGCTGATCATGTTGAGACCTGCGACGGCGCTAATCAGGACGAGGATGACGACAATGTTCTTGTCGAGGAGGGCGAGCCAGCCGAAGATCTGCGGCTGCAGGTCCTTGATAGTCCGGACCCTCATCATCTCGTCTTCCTGAGAGAGGCGGACAGTCGTCATCGAGACCACGTCTTGAGCGATATCGTCGACGCGCTCGAAGTCCTTCAGTTTCACCTCGTAGCCGCTTACCTGGCCCATCTTCCAGTTGTTGAGGGCGACCACGTGCCTGCTGTCAACCAGCGCTATTTGCTTGTCGTATTCTTCGAGGTGAGTGTTGTAGATCCCTTCGAGAGTGAATTTCCTAGCCCTCACGCCATCGCCGACGAAGAAGACCCTCACCGCGTCGCCCAGTTTCAGTCCGAGCTGCTTGCATACCACCTCGCCGAGGACAATACCGTCAGTCTTAGCAGAGTCAGTTATCGAGAGCGTGCTGCCCTCCGTCAGGTTGTCGCTGATGAACCTCCAGTCGTAGCCTTCGCTGACGCCTTTGAGTGCGACGCCGAGAAACGCCTCGTCAGTCTTTATGATGCCCGGCTTAGTGGCGAAAGTCTCGACAGACTCCACGCCGTCGATGCCGGCAATCTCGTTGAGCAGGGCAGTGTCGCATGACAGCGGCTTCGTCTCCATCGAGGAGTTGAGGTCGAGGCTTGCGATCTGGAGATGACCGCCGAAGCCCACAATCTTGTTTCTAATCTCCCTCTTGAAGCCAGTCCCGACAGCAATGGAGACAATCATGATAGCGACGCCCATAGCCACGGCAGCCGTTGCCACCTTGACAGCGGGGCCAGCCATACCCTGACTTCCGCCCTTCATCAGCTTGCGTGCCACCCAAGTCGTCAGACCGCTCAGCATAGCTCTACTCGTCTAGTCTCTCGATTCACGAATTATTCCTCGCCGCGGAGACGTCTCTCGTATTCGTTGAGAGGCGAGCCACTCTCGGGAGTCCTCCCCGGGTACTGTTTCAGAGCGCGTGCGAGCAAGTCGATAGCAATAGCGAGGTCCTCGCAGTTGAGACAGTAAGCAATACGGACCTCGTTCTTGCCGAGCGTCCTATTAGAATAGAAGCCGGCGGCGGGGGCGAGCATGACCGTCTGATTGTTGTAGCTAAAGTCCGACAGCAGCCAGATGCAGAACTTCTCAGAGTCGTCGATAGGCAGGCGGGCGACAGTATAGAAAGCGCCGCGCGGCATAGGCGAGAAGACGCCCGGAATCTTGTTGAGCCCATCGAGGAGGAAGTTTCTGCGCTTGCAGTACTCCTTGTTCATCTCCCTAAAGTACTCCTCGGGGACGTCGAGGGACGCCATAGCAGCAATCTGACCGAACGTCGGTGGGCAGAGGCGTGCCTGAGCCAGTTTCATCGACGAGGCGATCACGTCCTTGTTCTTCGTAGCGAGCAGACCGATACGGAGGCCGCACTCGCTGTAGCGCTTCGAGACGCTATCCACCATGACAACATTCTGTTCGACCCCTTCGAGGTACATCGACGAGAAGTATTTAGCGCCGTCGTAGCAGAACTCCCTGTAGACCTCATCGCAGATAAGGAAGAGGTCGTGCTTGAGGATCAGTTCTCGCAGCTGCATCATCTCCTTTTCCGAGTATAGGTAGCCCGTCGGGTTGTTCGGATTGCAGATCATGATAGCCTTCGTCTTGTGCGTGATGACCTTCTCGAACTCCTCGATAGAGGGGAGGGTGAAGCCGTTGTCTATCGTGCTCGTTATCGGGACGACGCAGGCGCCTGCAGCAGCGGCGAAAGCCTCGTAGTTAGCGTAGAACGGTTCGGGGATAATAATCTCGTCGAGAGGGTCGAGGCAGCTCATGAAGGCGAAGAGGACAGCCTCGGAGCCGCCGCAGGTCACGAGCATCTGGTCTGGGGAGATGTCGATGCCGACGCTGGCGTAGTATTTCGACAGCTTACGGCGGTATTCGGGCATACCAGCCGAGTGAGTATACTCGATGATAGGGATCTTAGCGTTCTTGACGGCAGACAGAGCGACCTCGGGGCTCAGGATATCCGGCTGACCAATGTTGAGGTGGAACACCCTTAGTCCTCGCGCCTTAGCTGCGTCGGAATACGGGACCAGTTTTCGTATAGGCGATGATGGCATTATGACTCCGCGCTGTGATATTGATGGCATAGCTCTGTAATTTCTACGTTTTAAGGCGTCGGCGTCAGGGTGGGGGAGGGGAGGTGTGCATTCTGACGACTTGTGCCTTTTACCTCTGTTAGTTGGTGAGTGGAGGGGATTGTCCTTTCTACTCGAAGGCAAAGGTAGTTATTTTTCTTATCATTTTTTCACTAAGCGACTCTTGGACGGTGGACTCGTAGAAAGATTTTCGATGGCATTGCGTGTCTCCGTTAGGGTTTGCAACTTGGTTGTAGGAGATAATTGCTAATTCTGCACTGTGATTTTAAACAATGAAGGTTATGGCAGACAAGATTACCAGTTCATATCGGATGAGCAGGAGCTTCTATGATGATTTCATCACGCAGAGCAGTTGGTGGAGCAGGCTCTATTTCAACCTCCTGTGGGGAGGTGTTGACGACACAGAGATAGCGAGGCGAGTGCTTCGGTGGATACCCTACGACTTTGCGGGACGGATGCTCGACGTTCCTGTCGGGTCGGCAGTCTTCACTGTCGAGAAGTACAAGAGGATGAAGGGGGCGGAGATTTATGGCCTCGACTACAGTCGTGACATGCTGCAGAGGGCGGAGGCGCGTCTGCGGGAGGCGCAGGTCAGCAATGTCACGTTGCAACAGGGTGACGTCGCGTCGCTACCATTCCCGGACAGCCATTTCGACTACGTCCTCTGCATGAACGGGTTGCACGTCTTTCCGAACAAGGAAGGGGCGTATAGTGAGATACTGCGGACGCTTAAGGCTGGAGGAATGCTGATAGCATGCTTTTATGTCGCGGGGGAGCAGAAGGTTCCCGATTTCCTTGCCAAGCATTTCATGGCTCGCATGGGGTGGTTCACGCCGCCGTTTGACGGAGTTGCAGATGTTCGTCGGAGGTTAGAGCCAAAGTATGACATAGTAAATTTCGAGGTCGAGGGGGCGATGTTGTATTTTCGGGCGAGAAAGAAATAGAAATCAATTAGCAATTTGCAATTGTCGGAGGGAACGGAGGGGGTTTTTAAGCCTCACACAGAGGGCACGGAGGCACAGAGGGGTCGCCGGACTGCGACGGAGAGAGCACAGAGGGCGCCTTCGGCGAAAGGAAGCGGAGAAGAGGAGAGGAATTAGCAATGAGGAGTCTGGGGTCGGAGAGGTGTCTGGTCTAATACAAGTCTAACCCAATTAGCAATTGTCGGAGGGGACGGAGGGTGTTTTTTTAGCCTCACACAGAGGGCACGGAGGCACAGAGAGGTCGCCTAGCGGCGACGGGAGAGCACAGAGAGGGACGGAGAGGACACAGAGGACGCCTTCGGCGAAAGGGGAGCGGAGAAGAGGAGGAGGTTTTGCAAGGTGGAAGCCTAGGTTTATGTTTTCAACGGAGGAGGGGGACTGCGGTGAACGGGGGTGGACTGTTAATAATGTTCAAATTGGGCGGAGATTCTGTGCGTAAGATGCAAGATTGATGTTGGATGGTGAGTATTTAAGTAGTAAATTCGCAATACTTATCAACAACAATTAGGAAAGTGAAGCGCATATCATTTGGCGGCATTATGCTGGGCTTGGTACTGGTAGTCGTATCGATTGTAGGCTGCAGCAAAACGTCGCATACTAGTTTTGATGACTCTATGATGCTGGAAGTCTCGGACTCAAGGTTGCAGATAGAGATTCCGTCGGACGTAAACCTCAATGACAGGTGTATACGCTTAGTTGAGAATCCCGAGAATGGAGTTGAGTACCTGACAATACCGACACATTCACAACATGCAGGCTATGATGAGATACCTTAAATCCGCAACAAACGAGCAGAAATATTTATAACTAATTAATACAAAGGCATTTGGATATGTCGTTTAAATCACCTAAATAGGTGTGTGAATTCAAAAGCAAACAACAAGACCCAAATGCCATGACAAAAATAG
>JAFPZF010000017.1 GCA_017417385.1 Bacteroidales bacterium | reverse complement strand
TCTTCATCGTCGTAATGGCAGCTACGCTCTGCTTGAGGTGAAACTGGGAGGAGAAGATCATATTAATGCTGGTGCAGCCAGTATGATAGA
This sequence comes from Bacteroidales bacterium, assembly GCA_017417385.1. Classification (GTDB taxonomy): domain Bacteria; phylum Bacteroidota; class Bacteroidia; order Bacteroidales; family Marinilabiliaceae; genus W3P20-009. The sequence goes on along the minus strand of JAFPZF010000017.1, from coordinate 3,670 downwards.
ACTTGCTGGGAATATAGATACTGATAAAATGCCAGCACCATCATTTATGGCAGTTATCATCGGTGTTGGACAGTATGCCTATCAAAGACAAGATGGAGTATATGTCATCCCCATAGGCTGTTTAAAGGATTAAAACATTCCAAGTTGTGCAAGTCCAAGAAGGGTTAATAGAACGTGAACGGCTACTGGGGCGCATCAAGGAATTAGAAGCCGAGAATGCCGAGCTTAGAAAAAGGCTTGATGAAGATGTCATGCCCATAGAAAAGAAACCAACGGCAATGCAAAATTTGTCGCTTCAGGAGAAAGTGGACTTGTTTAGAAGCCTTTTCAAAATTTGTATCGGAGTCGTCGGAAGGACAGGAGAAGGGAAGAATAGAAGAAGGGTGGAATCAGCTGAAGAGGAGGAGGTAGAGTACGGGGAAGATAAGGGCTGGGAGCATGTTGATAGTCTTGCAGTCCTTAATGCCGAGGATGGCCAAGCCGGAGGAGAGGAGGAGGAGACCTCCGACGATAGAGACCTCGCAAATCATAGGTTCGGGGATGGCGGAGCCACTATTGAGGAACCAGGCAACGGCGTAGATAGAGCCCTGCCAACAAAAGAGGACGAGGGCGCCCCAGACCATGCCAATCCCATAGGTGGCGGCGAAGATGGCAGACGAGACGAGGTCGAGAGTGGCATTGGTGAAGAGAAAGGTATTGTCTCCCTTGACGGCGCTGAGGACGGGGCCGACGATAGAGAGAGTCCCGATACAGTAGAGGAGGCAGGCGGTAGTCAGACCGTGGACGAGACGGGTAGCGCCACGTCTCTCGGCAGCGCGCTCGATACGCCCAGCGATATCCAGTCCCGTCCCGATGAGGGACCCGAGGGCGATACTCACGATAAAGAGCACGGGATAGGAACTCTTGGCGAGATTTGAGACACACATATTGGCACCGAGGGCAAGGGTGACGAGGCCCATAGCATTGTAGAGGGCGTTTTGGTAACGCTCCTCGATCCTGGACTTTAAAAGACTGCCGGCGACAGAGCCGACGACGATACAAACTGTATTGACAATAGTTCCAAGCATATTGTAGTAGTGCGTAATGATGATATAGGGGAAGGGAGACGACAATCGCGAAAGCAAAGGTAGCAATAAACGAAGAGAAAGACAGCGGCAAGTAGGGACTTTATGGAAGAGTAGGTTAACATAAGAGGCACCGTGTCTAATACAAGTCTAACCATGGGGGAAGGTAAGGCAAAGTAGGGTCGAGATAGGTTCGAGATAGGTTCAAGGTAGGTTTAGGGTAGGTTTAGGGTAGGTTTGAGATAGGAACGGGAAAAGCAGCCAGCAAGGCATGGGAGGAGAAGAGGAAAGAAGGGGTGAGGAAAGGCAGGAAGAAGAGGAACAGAGGGGAGGAAGGGAAGAAGGGAAGAAGAAGTTATGGTAAAGAGAATTTTTAGTAACTTTGAGGCAGGAACCCGAGAAGCGGACGAGAAGCGAAACCGAGGGGAAGAAAAAGCGATATGTCTAAAAGAATAATAGAGCTAATGTTGGCAGCGGTGGTGCTGCTGACGGTCAACATAGGAGCAAGGGCAGGCGTGAGCGAGGAGCTCGACAGCCTGATAAGCGTCGCGGAGAAGTCGCCGGAGCTGAAGAGGTGTCGTGTCTATAACGAGATAAGTTGGCTGATGAGGAACAGCGACCCGGAGCTCGGGCTGCACTATGGCAAGGAGGCTCTTGCGATAGCAATCAGAGTCAGCGACTACAACGAGATGGCGAGGGCGTATAGCTTCATCGGTGTCTGCCATAGGAACATGGCGAGGTACTCGGAGGCGTTCGACAGCTACAATCAGGGGCTTGAGGTAGCCGTCGCCCACAACCTGCGGGATCAGGAGGCGTATCTTCTCGTCGACCTGGGCAACCTCTACATATATCACGGCGACTACACGCGTGCGAAGAAAGAGCTGACGGAAGCGGCGAAGATAGCAGAGGAGATCAACGAACAGTCGATACTCGGATTCTGCCACCTCAATCTCGGTCGCGTAGAACTTGGACTCGGAAACTATATGGAGAGCGAGCTGCACCTCAAGATGAGCTTAAAGATACGAAAAGAGAGCCATGCAGAGGCGGCGTCGATAGCAGTCGTCAAGAAATACCTCGGAGACCTGGCGGGGAGACAAGGACAATATCAAAAAGCGCTGGACTACTATAAAGACGCGACGTCTGGGGAGGGAGTCCTGACAGACCTCGGGTTACTCTCGGGCATATATGAGAACATGACGAAGGCGTACATACACCTCGGGAAATATGACGAGGCGCAGCAGTATGCGGAGAAGTGCCTCGAGAAATCAGAAGAGATGGGGATGAGCACCAACGTCAACAGGGCATACAGACTACTCGGCACCGTATATGAAAAGAAGGGGGACTACAAGACAGCGATAGAGAAATATGACGTCGTGCTGGCATATAGCGACACAATCATGCAGAAGGAGACATCGGCACGACTGGCGAACATGGAGTACAGACTCGACAAGATGCGGAAAGAGCGGGAGATCGAGATGATGCTGAAGGAGAAGGAGCTGAGGAACTCGTATTTTCTGAGTCTCGGAATCTTCCTCGTGATGCTGCTGGGGCTAGCAGTCTTGCTGATAAGCAGGAACGTCCAGATGAGGAGAGTGAACAGAGTACTGGAGTCGCAGAAAGCAGAAATCTCGAACCAGAAGGACATGCTGGAGCGACAGAACGAAGACCTCGACAGGCAGAGGACGAAGCTCATCGCACAGAAGAAAGAGATCACCGACTCGATAGAATATGCGCGGAGGATACAGTATGCGCTACTGCCGAACACAGACTTCCTAAAGCGGTATTTCAGAGACGGATTCGTATTCTACAAGCCGAGGGACGTAGTCAGCGGGGACTTCTACTGGATGTTTGATGACGAGAAGTATTTTGCGATGATAGCGGCAGACTGCACGGGGCATGGAGTGCCGGGGGCGCTCATGAGCATGCTCGGCATCTCGGCGCTGAACGAGATAGTCGTCAGGAACGGAGAGCGCAAGTCGGCTGACGTCATGAACAAACTCAGGGAGGAAGTCAAGAAGCTCCTACACCAAGACCCGAACGACGACACGACGCCACAGGACGGCATGGATGCGGCGCTCGTCATCATAGACAAGAGGACACACACGCTGGACTTCTCTGGGGCGTACCTGTCGCTCTTGTGCATAAGGGGCGAGGAGCAGATAACGCTCGACTCGGTGCACAACCCCGTCGGCGTCTTCATCAAGGAAGTACCATTCACATCGGAGAGCCTGAAACTCGAGAAGGGCGACAAGATATACCTCTCGAGTGACGGATATCCATCGCAGTTCGGAGGACCGAGGAACAAGAAGCTGAAGCAGTCCGGCTTCGTCAGCGAGATAATAAAGAACAGCGGGCTCTCGATGAAGGAGCAGGGCATAGAGATCGAGAGATACCTGACGAAGTGGATGGGGGACAATGCGCAGACGGACGACGTACTGGTCATAGGCGTCGAGGTGTAGTCGAGGAAAAGAGGGGAACTTCTATAAATTGCTTTTTCTGCGTTAGCTTCGCTGACTTTTCTCACGCTCGGCAGAGTGAACAAGTTCCCTCTGCACTCGCTCAATCGAAAAGTTCGGCAGATTTCAAGCAAGCTTGATCTGCTCTCG
>JAFPZF010000016.1 GCA_017417385.1 Bacteroidales bacterium | reverse complement strand
CTATTTTTGTCATGGCATTTGGGTCTTGTTGTTTGCTTTTGAATTCACACACCTATTTAGGTGATTTAAACGACATATCCAAATGCCTTTGTATTAATTAGTTATAAATATTTCTGCTCGTTTGTTGCGGATTTAAGGTATGCTAAGAATAACATATTCACGCACGGCGGTAGCGGCATGATTGGCGTATATAACACCGACCAGAAGGCAGCGATTAGCAAGCTAAAAGAGCGCGGCATAGATAACGAAACGGTTTATCTCTTCTTTGTGAAGGAATGCAATGCTCTGAAAGCCAACGACAGCCCCGATGTTGTAAACGGTTATATGCCGCGCGGCTACCAATTTGGCTTTATCTACAAGGAACTCAGCAATTTCCGAACGATAGCGCACGAGATATGCCACGGCGCATTCCACCTGAAGCACACCTTTGCCCAAGACGATTTCCTTGCCGCAGAGCGCACTACCGACAACCTGATGGACTATAGGAACGACCAGCCTAAAACGCTCAACCACTGGCAGTGGAAAGATATTCACCAACCCAAGAGCGTGCGGTTCAAGTGGCTGCAGGATGAAGAGGGGGCGGATGCTTGGAGCGAAGGAACTCGATATAAATGCATTAGTACAGAATTAGCAACTAAGATAAAGAGTAAGTATCGCTATTTCTACTATCCAGACGGATCTATTGTGGATATGAAAGATTATTTGCCATCAGGATTCTATTTGTCGAATGATGTAGATGCGAAGACTTCGTACGGAACGGTGGCAACAATCAGAGAGGGAGACAAAGATTTGTATTACGTATTTGACCACGACACGCATCAAAACAGAGGATATGGCTATTTATTGGATGGCAGTGCTCGACTTAAATATGAATTGCCATCAATAAGTGCGGACAAAGCAAGTGAATTGCACCCAGTACGTATTAGGTTGACTGATGGTAAAGTGACCATAATAGATTTTATGGGCAATGAGCTTGAGGCTTATGATGAGAACATTTGCGATTGTCAGATGGCGAAATACACATTCAGCAGTGAGTTTGAGCCTCTTGTGGTGGACGAAAATAAAGAGTATTGGTTCTATGACAAGAAAGAGAATAAGATAATCATAGTTACCAATGTTCATGACTTGAGTTGGTTAAAGGCAAAAGGTTCTGTTTCCTATGATGAGATAAAAGAGTTTGCACCAGGTGAGATACGAATGACGGAGGCTCAGCTTGCAGATTCTAAGTATAACTGGTTGCGAAATGATGTGATAAAAGCCATGAACGACGGTGGCAAAGTTGTCATGGTAGGAATGGCAGCAACCGCATTGGCACCTTATTTGATAGAGTATGTAACTGCATATGGAATAGAAGCAGGCACTGCTATCATTCAAAATAGCATCAAAAAGTTAGGAACAAATTTTCTTTTAGGTAGCACATCCGAAGCATTAAGCTATCTTTTAGCGGAATACATTGATAAAAAAGTACTTTCTGAGCCTGCACAAAACATTGAACTTGGAGCTGATTTTGTGAGTGATATTATTTCGGCGGGTTTTAGAAATGTGGTCAAACCGAGTAAGAAAATCAAAACGATTTCTGTATGTATCGATGGTGTCAATATTGATAATCTGTTGAATTCTGACGAGGACATTTTAATGCGCATTCTGCGAGCGTCTATACAGTGTACAGTTAGTACAGGATTTGACAAACTATTTGATAAGGTCAAAAATAGATATTCTCACAAGTTAATAGATATTCCTTCTCAGAAAATAGTTAATGTTATTAGAAAACTTAACCTTAATAATCCAGAAGCGGAATTGGAAATCGTGTCCTTTTTATGTGGGAAGAACAATCATTGGTTATCAGAAATGAAGAGAATTATTCGTGAATATGGTAACGGTGCGTTTTATATGCTGCAAGACTTAGATTTGGATTATATGAAGTTGTCTCTTCAGAATTTTGAACGCCTTTCACGATTCGTAAAAATGAATGTAGGTAATGAGCAGGAATTAAATATTATGAAATCATTGTTGAATTCAGGACGAGATATTAATCGAATGCTAAGGTATATACATAGTAAAGGTTCTTCTGCTAAGATCTTAGATGAAATATGTAATAATGATTTGTTCTTGTCGAAAATAGAGATTGGTGGCAAAAAAATCTCTGCAAAACAATTCTTGTTAGACTATAATGGGGGTATTGCTATGTATTACAAAAGGGATGGCAATTATGAAAAGTATATAGTATATGCAATTGATGACAGGAAACAGTATGTTGAGCTATTCATAGACTATCCTAGCAATACAGTTACCAAAATATTCGTTGGATACATAACTAGAAAGTTTGATAATTTGGTGTCAAATTATGAAAACATTGAATAAAAAAAATCAAATGGATATATTTGATACTATAGAGAAGTCGCAACACAAAACGTTAATTATCTCCCTACTTGTATTTTTAGTGTTGATTGTCAATCTGATTGAACCATTATATTTACTGAGAGGTGGGTATTACAATGAATGGTTGTGGATTTTTTCAGGTTGTTCTCAAGCGGTGACAGGAGCCTGTGTGATAGTCATCGTGCCCTCTGTTTGCTCTGAAAAGAAACACAGTTGGATCATTTTGTTGTGTTTGCCTTTGATTGCATTAACTATAGCATGGTGTTTGCCCATACCTATAAGTATGATTACCACAAAGATATTATGGTCAAAAAACTTCGACGAAGTAACAGTAGTCAGAATCAAAAAGGAAAACGAATGGAAATATAGCCATTCGACAGAACATGTATACTATTTGTACGTAACATCAAAAACGGTTTGTGACCATCCTGTATATGTAACAAAGGAAACTTTTGAACGTATTAATGAAAATGATACGATAATCATTAATGTCTCAGATATTAACCGAAACATATCAAGAGTGAAGAAAACACACCCGTCCATACAAGATATTGAGAAGTGCGAAAATGATAGGAGTTCATATATAGATGAAAACAAATCATATCTAATGATAGCCACGGTTATATCTAAGAAATCTGTAGATGACAACAAACAAAGAAAGCATTCGATAATCTACTATGCAAAACTCCGAATTAACGATAAGATGGAAACAAGTTTCATCAGAGTAAGGGGTATTCTTAAGAGCGATAGAGAAGAATATGAATCCCTAAGTGTTGGAGCCCCCGTCATGATAAAGTTGACCGAAGGCAAAACGAAAACCGTCGATGTCCTCGATTGGCAGCCAACGCCCGCAGATATAGAAAAATATAAAACCCCAGTCAGACTGATAGAAAAGAACCGATAATGAAACGAGTTGTAGCGATAGTTATTTCCCTAATAGTTGTCATCTTCTCCTCCGCCCAAGGCATTGAACAGCTCACCAAAGCCGATCCTGTGGCATGGAGTGGCGGCGTTACGTGGAGCAATATCTTCACTTGGCCAAAGGATAGCGCGAGGCAAGTGCCAACGTACTCGTACTATATTTCGGGGAATTTGAACACCACACTATATGGAGCGGTCAGTTTGCCAATATCGTTCGCATATACAAACAATACGCTGAGTTCTACTGTTACGTATCCGTTCAATCGCTTCTCGCTCACACCGTCGTACAAATGGGTGAAGCTACATATCGGCTATTCACAGATGACCTTCTCGACATACACCATGGCGGGGCACGATTTCCTCGGTGGCGGCGTAGAGCTAACGCCAGACGAGATGCCGTGGCAGTTCTCTGCTTTCTTCGGCAGGCTCAACAAGGCAGTACCGCGCGACAGCATAAACACGGAACCGATATACAAACGCATGGGCGGCGGTCTCATGGGTGGATATAAAGGCGAGAGGTGGTCGCTACTTGCCAACGTGTCTGTATGCAAAGACGATGCAAGTTCACTAACATTCGCCGAGGGTGTCGATACTACGTACGTAGCACCGCAAAGCAACCTCGTAGGCAGCATATCGGCAGTCTTCAGACCTTTTGAGCGAACGACGATAGAGGGAGAATATGCGGTGAGCATGATCAACGCTAATTGCAAAGCCGACTCGCTCGGGCATACGAGCGGATTCTTCGAGGAGAATACCGACATATCGCGCCATACGGCTGGCAAAGTATCCGTAAGTCAGGCGTTTGAAATAGGCAGTATCGGCGCGACCTACGAGCGCGTGTCACCGTTCTACAAGTCGTTTGCATCGTACTACAACACCAACAATTTCGAGAACATAACCGCCAACTTCTCCTTGGACATAGCGCAGAAGGTGAGCCTTAGCACCAACGTGGGCTGGCAGCGCGACAACCTCAATAATCAGGAGGTCAATACCAACTCGCAACTCATCTACTCGGTGAACGTCAATGCCACACCAAGCGAAAAATGGTCATTCGGCGTCTCTGTGTCGAACGTGCAGTCGTACGCACATATAAAAGACATTTTGGAGCAAGTGACGCAGACCACGCAGTATCAGAACCTCGACACGCTGAGCTTCACGGAGCTCAACTTCAGCGCATCGGGCAATGTCAATTACCGCTTTGGCGACAAGGATCGACTTGCGCAGAGCATTAGCAGCAGCTATACATACCAGAAAGCCACGCATGATCAGGACTACAGCCAGCGGTTCGTCAGCAACAGACTGCATAACATCAACGCCAACTATCAGGCATCGCACACGCCGACCAAGCTGACGGGGTCGTTCGGGGCTAACTACAACATCAACAAGACACCCGAGACGGAGAGCAATGTGCTGACTCTGATAGCATCGGCAGGTGTGCCGATAGTGCAGAAGCTACGGACGAACGTCTCGGTCAATTACAGCATGGTCGATGCAGCAACCGACTACCACATAGTGAACGCCAGACTTTCGCTGTCGTACCCATTCCTGAAATACCATTCGCTCAATTGCAGTCTCACGGCACTCAACAACAACTCAAACAACAAAGGCACGCAGTATACTGCGAACGTTACATACAATTTGTCGCTCGGATATTCCATTAAACGCAGGGTGGCAAGAGAGGAGGTAAAGGCATGAGGATGGCAATAATAGCGATGTTGCTGATGCTTGCTACAGTGGCATCGGCACAGAGATATGAGACTAAGATGCAGGGCTGCGTAGGCGAAGGAAAGATAGACCTGCGTTGGGCTCCAGCTAATTACGACACGTGGCAGGCGGGCATCAAGAAGGGCTACGTCATTGAGCGATACACCATCATGCGAGGCGACGAGATACTGTCGCCAGAGGACATCGCCAAGGAACATAAGGTACTTGGCGGAGCGTTCACGCCAGCACCATTGGAGGACTGGGAGCCATTTGCAGAGGAAAAATATGCGGCCATAGCAGCCGAGTGTATTTATGGCGAAGATGAGAACGTCGGTGTGCTCTCGCCCAAGGCGGCATATCAGATACACCAACGCAAGCAGCAGAAATTCTCGTTCGCACTCTATGCCGCCGATATGAGTGTGGACGTAGCTTGGCTTTCGGGGCTGTCGTATACCGACAAGGCGATAAGCAAGGACGAGAAATACCTATACAAAGTCTACGTCAACGACACCACTGCGCAAGATACGGCCATGGTATTCCTGAACGCAGCCACGCCAACGCCGATGCGTCGCATACCAAAGCCTGAGGTGAAGTGGGGCAACAAGATTGCGGACATATCTGTGGACCTCAGTATACTCAGAGGTGCCTACACGTCGTACTTCATCGAGCGCTCGGCAGATGGCGGCAAGACCTTCGTGCAACTCTCCGATGCTCCGACCATAAATATTGCGCAAACAGACACAAAGAACTCGACACTGTTCAGGCGCGACACACTGCCCGACAATAGTACACAGATAATCTATCGAGTATTTGGCACTGACAGCTTCGGACGCAAGAGTGAGCCAGCCATCTCCGACGAAGGTCATGGAGCTATGCCGCTCACCGTGATGCCATACATAACACATTGCGAGGCGGTGGACAACAACAGAATAGAGATAGAATGGGCGTTCCCCGACAGCCTAAACAACTCAGCTGAGGGTTTCAGAGTGTATAGGCAGAGCGGGCCGAAGAGTCGCCTGAAGAAGATATTCGATGGCAACGACCCGCAGCAGAGAAGTTTCGTGGACCGAATGCCGGGCATAACAAACTACTACAAGGTATCGGTCTACAACACGGAGCGCGAGAACCTCATGCCGACAGTTAGTTATGCAGCGCTTGTGGATAGTTTTCCGCCCATAGCCCCCGTAGCTCTCAAAGGCGAAATTGATACCACTGGTATAGCTACCATCAGATGGAGATCGAACAACGAAAGCGACCTCGCTGGCTATAGAGTCTACACTGCCAACACGAAGGACGATAATGAGTATTCGCTCCTCACCACCACAATGCTGACCGACACCGTATTTAGGCACAAAGTCAACCTCAATACGCTCACCCACGAGATTTTCTATCAGGTGCGAGCCATCGACAAGCGTGACAACCATTCAGCGCCATCGAAAACGCTTGTACTTATGCGCCCCGATACTATTGCGCCCGTAGCGCCAGTGATGAAGCCAATTGAGCAAAAACGCGGACGGCCGTCGCTCCAGTGGATATGTAGCAGTAGCGACGACGTGGCGCATCACTATCTGCTACGCAAAGAGCCTAAAGCAGAGCAGTACGACACCATAGCCATCTTCAACGACGCACAGAATACGTATGACGACAAGACAGCTGGCGGTGGACTAGACTATATATACGCCATCGTTGCGCAAGACCGCTCGGGCAACATCTCGTGCCTCTCATCGGCATACTACCACACAGACGAAGTGGTTGTAGACAAGGTGAAGATACGATGCCAAAAGTCTGTTGACGGCAACAAGGTGACGTGGAGTGTAACCACCAGCCGAAGCATATCTGAGTTCATAGTGTACAGGGCCGAGGGAGATGGGCAATTGCAAAGAGTTGCAGAGACAGCAGAACGGAGCTATACGGACAAGGATGTCAGGGTTGGCAAGAAGTACACGTATGCTGTGAAGATAGTGTATGAAGACGGGACGGAGTCGGGAGTGTATAAGTAGGGAGACACGGGGGGGGCGCCAGTGGCTTGCGTACCTGACGTTCAACTTCCTCTATCGAAAGTTCGGGAGAGTGTCTGACAAGCTGTGCAGACTCGTCACCTACGAGAGAATCGGATGGCTCGGGGAGAAGCTATCAAGGTATATCTAAGCAGAGGAAGGGAGAAAAAAAGGCGACTGGAGGTGGAAACCATTCAGGTCCCGTCTCCAGTCGCCACAGAAATAGAACACCCTACCCTATTTCGTAATCCTCAGGACAGGGACGATCTCGTTGCAGGGCTTCGGGAGCGTGATGAGGAGCCCCTCTTCAGTCTGCTTCGCCTTGAGCTTTCCATAGCCGAGCAGGTAGACACTACTGATACTCTTCTTGAAATCAGGGTTACCCTTAGCGAGACTACGGATAACAATCTTACCATCGGCAGGCCAGCCCATAGGGGTCGCGTAGAGATACTTCGCCGTCTGATTGAAACGGATGTCCTGACAGTCAATATTATTGTACTGCCCATCGTTGAAGCCCTGAGCATTCATCTTGATATTTTTGCCAGCAATCGGTCCCTCACCGAACTTCACCCAGGGAGTAGTGCCGAAGATACTCTCCTTGTTCTGGTTCATCCAGGCCTCGATGTCGTCAAGGATTGCCGCCTCCTTCTCGTCATAGGTGCCGTCGGCTCTCAAGGGGACCGAAAGGAGCAGCCTACCATTTTTTGAGACTACGTCGACGAGCTGCTTGATGACGAAAGCGGCACTCTTGTATCCACCCTTCTCATACACACCCGTATTGTAATGCCAGTCGCCGATGCAGTTGCAGGTCTGCCAGGCGTCCTCGACCATTCCGCTCGGAGCGCCCCTCTCGACATCCCACGTCAGGGCCTTCTTCTGTTCTTCGGAGAGAATCTTACCGAAGACGATGCCACGAGGATTCTTGTTGTAGAGATGCGTAGCAATCTTCAGTCCGCAGTCGCTCAAGGGGTAGAATGGCAGTACAGTGACGTCGAAGTAAATCAGGTCAGGCTCATATCTATTAATAGCGTCGAGAGTCCTGTCGTAGAAGTTAGTGACGAATTCGGCAGACGGGGGGCAGGCGCCGTTAGACCAGTCCCACTGCTGATGAATCTTGCGCGTCTCCCAAGAGCCCTTGCTCATCGGGTGGTTCTGACGGTAGAGCATCTGTGGGTCGAGACCGTCCCACCATTTACCCTTTCCGTCCTCCTTAGTAAGATTGCCGTCATAGAAGACACCAGCCTTGTCGCCCTCGAGGTCGTAGCGCTGAGCCGGCTCGTACCAAGTCCAGGCGTGGTCGGCGTGGAAAGAGAGGCCGAGAGGCAGACCATACTTCTTCGCCGCCTTCGCCCAACCCTCGAGGATATCCCTCTTCGGGCCGATATTCACAGAGTTCCACTCCTGATACTTCGAGTCCCAGAGGTCGTAGTTGTCATGATGGTTGGCGAGGACAAAGAAATACTGAGCGCCAAGCCTCTTATAGCGCTCGACAAGCTTCTCCGGGTCCCACTTTTCCGCCTTAAAGAGCGGCAGCACGTCCTTAAATCCGAACTCAGACGGATGTCCGTAGTGCTCGACATGGTACTTATACTGCTCACTGCCCTCAATGTAGAGCTTTCTCGCCATCCAGTCTCCGCTACCCTCGACGCACTGAGGGCCCCAATGCGCCCAGATTCCGAACTTCACATTCTTAAACCATTCGGGAGTCTCGTGAGTCTCGAGAGACTGCCACGTTGGTTCGTAGGCCCCAGTCTGCATCTTCTCGTGGTCCTCAGAGACAGGAATCCTAAAAGACTCTTGGGCGGCAGCCGAAAGCATCAGGCAGCATGCGCCCATCGACAATAAAACACTTTTTATCATTATCCTCGTAAACATAGTGTAAGAGTAAAACATAGGGAATTGACGAAAAGGAGGCCGGGAACACGGCACTTTTCAGCTACTAAGTTACACATTATTTTGGACTTGCGCACATACGTACCAAGACTTTCGGAAGCACACAGAATAGACGAAAATTCCAAGCAGAGGGATACAAACAGACAACGAATATTTATCAAGGATAAATAATGGTTAATAATACTAAAGCGTGAAACCATGACCATAGACAATCGTAAAAGCGAGCAAACTTAACTAACTATTGCTGATGAAAAAATCATTAGTTGGATTGTTTCTTGCAGCGTTATGCCTTACCAATGCAAATGCACAAGATAATAGCCTAACAAGAGAGCAGATACTCTCAATGACGACAGACGAGCTGTCTGAACTTCCACTTGATGAACTCATGAAAGCCGTGGAGACTCTTGGAGTCAGCAGCGTAGACGAGTTGTTTGCGCTGATCATGAACAAGAACGTCTCGTCGGCATCGAAGAGCGAGGAGAACAGTTTCACGTCGCCGCTTGCGACGACCGTCATCACTCGCGACGAGTTGCGCACATACGGAGCGACGACAATAGAGGACGCCTTCCGCCTGATACCTGGCATGATAGTCCAGCAGAAGTTCAACGGAGTGTATGACATACACATGCGCGGACTCAACAACCTCCCGGACAACAATTCGCTGCTCTACACAGAGAACAACAACACGCTCTTGATGGTCGATGGTCGAATAGTGAACAACTACATCACGGGAGCTATGCAGATGGAGCGTCTGCCGATCTCGATAGAGGACGTCGAGCGCATAGAGGTAGTACGAGGAGCATGTTCGGCGCTCTATGGCATGAATGCGGTCAACGGCGTCATCAACATCATCACGGAGAAGCCGTCGTCGTCGTCGAAGCTAGTGAGCGGCAGTTTCCAGATGGGCAATCAGAACACGTACACAGCAGACTTGGCATTCCGCAAGTCGATCAACGACAAGTGGAGCTATGGCGTCACATTCAACATGCAGCACAGAGGCAGGCCGAACGACAAAGTTTGGATAGCACCGAGCGAGGGGATATACGTTGCCAACAATCAGACATCGTATCGCGAGTTGTTAGGTGTTGATCCTGGCATGACGACAGAAGAGAGGAAAGAGCTGATTGCCAAGAATGCGAAACAGGTAGAGCTCATGGGCAGCTACTCAGTGGACGAGATGAGCAGGATGATCAAGGTAGTCAGTGCATACGACTATGCCGGAGACTATGAGTACAAGCCATATTTCTACAGGATGAACGAGGAGAACACGTCAGTATATGACATATTCTCAGACTCGGATGTGGCGAGGAAGAACTTCGGAATCAACGGGTATTTACGTTTTGCGCCGAGCAAGGATGTTACGATCGATTTGACAGGAGGCTATCAGAATTCGTTCATCAACACGACGCCGATGATGCAGTATTCGTACGTGATGATAGGTCAGACGTCGAAGACCGGTTACTTGAGCCTAGACGCACGCATCAAGGACTTCCATTTCATGGGCAGCTTCTCGGGAGGGCCACAGAATCTGGCGAAGGGCATAGCAGGGTTTAAGACGAGCGGAGACAACCTCAACATCCAGGCGGACTATGACATCAACCTGGGGGAGAGTTTCCTTGTACGTCCGTCGATTGCGTACCAGCATCTATATTACAAAGATTACGAGAGCACGAGCAACGGAGTCAAGCAGACAGGATTCTTCAACGATGACGCTAGTCTGAGCACGATAGCGCCGAGCCTACGTCTAGACTACCACAGCAATGGATGGAGAGTCATAGGAGGCATACGTGGAGACAAGACCTCGGCGCCAGACAAGTGGAATGTCTCATGGCAGGGAGTAGTTGCCAAGGAGCTCAACGAGAAGAATTTCATTCGAGCCGTGTATGGCAAGTCGTTCAGGGCGCCGAACATGATCAACACAGCGACAAGCTACGTATGGGACAGGCGAGGTCTTGACGGTCCGGACCGCTTGAAGTACATAGGCAGCACAGACGCGGACCTGATGAGCATAGACAACATCGAGCTTGGGTATCGTTGGCAGCCAACGCCGGCAATACTTTTGGATGCTGAGGTGTATTACTCACAGAGCAAGGATTACGGGGCACTGATGTCTACCAGTTCAGTGTACTCGTTGACGCCGGAGACGTTTGCGACGAATCTGGGCATACTGATGACAGAGTATGCGGCAGAGGTGGAGAAGTATGCAGACGACGAGTGGATAAATCCCGACACGGACCTTCTCGTCTCCAACAGGGTTGCGGAAATGATGAATGGGCAGGTGACGTCTTACAGCAACATCGGTTATCAGAATCTGCCATACAAGGTCAAGCAGCTCGGGTTGAGTCTCAATCTTGACTGGATAATCTCGTCGAAGCTCATCTTTAAGGTGAATGCCAACGTCCAGAAGACCATGGTAGACTCATATTACGACTACAACCAGAACATAGAGATAACGAAGCAGGTTGATGATGCGCGTTACAACACCGTCTCGGCACTTGAGAAGTTGTATGGAGGCGTTCTTGATAATGGCCAGGGGTACTTAAATGCGGCGTTTGGCAAGGCCTACATGGACGACTTCAAAGCGAAGTATGACTATGACAACTGGGACAAAACGCCAGATTCGGAAGGGAACTACACGTGGGACAAGCATTCGTTCCTCGAGGTCTTGCAGAATGCATATCTCAACGGGGAGACAGACGAGAACGGGAATGCCCACATAGAGTTCACGAAGACGGACGGGACGAAGGTCGTGTATGACGGCATGCCACTCTCGCTCATGTATGGATTGCTCTACAAGGTACATCAGGTGAAGGATTCGAAAGGGAATGTAACGTATGAAGTAGGCGAGTCTGAGGCAGCTGTTCAAGAGACGCAGAACGGGTTGCGCCACAAGTCGACGCCGGCGGTGTATGGAATGGTAGGTCTCGTCTACAAGCCGATCAAGGAGTTGACGATATCGGCGTATGGCAACTACATGCATCACAGGACATATAGTACGACATATTCACACCTATTCCAAGATCTTGCGAAGGACAGGCTTGACAATTACACCTCGGACGAGATAGACTGGGGCGATGACGCAGACGAAGATTGGGTGAAAGAGTGGGTAGAGTGGAACGACGGATTGCTTGTAGACGCAAAGAAGTACATGGCACTTGCCAAGAAGACCAGCACCGTCAGGAGCAAGTTCTCGCTGAACCTCAGAGTCGGCTATAACCCGACGAGCAACATCGAGCTCTTCATCAACGCACAGAACCTGCTGAATAACGACGAGCGCGAGTTCGTATACACCGACAAGATAGGAGGCATGTACAGCGTCGGTCTGAACTTCGGCTTCTAAGCCAAGGAGAGGACACGACATAGCGACACAGCACCGCCGGCGAACCTGCCGGCGGTGCTTTTCATTTTCAGTGTTGGAGTTGTCGATCAAACAACGTAGATTTGTAAAGAAAAACGAATAAACATTATGGACACGACACAAGTAATACTCATAGCCGTTGTCGCGGGAGTGGCAATCTCCATAATCCGAAACGTCATCAACAAGAGAAGGGAGGAGCGGGAGCTTAACGGATATGACGTATACAACCGGAAGGAGGAGAACACTGAAACGTATAGCGGGGCGACGGAGGTAGAGACAGCGAGGGAAGAAGCAAGAGAAGAAGCGAGGGAAGAGGAGAGGGAAGAGAAGAGAGAAGAGGAGAGGGAAGAGGCAAGAGAAGAGGTCAAGACGGGAAGTCAGGGCTATATCAGGTCCACCGCAAACAAGACATGTGCGAAGCCAGAGATGGTAGATCTCGGCCTCTCGGTCAAATGGGCATCATTCAATCTCGGGGCGACGAAGCCGGAGGAGTATGGGCAGTACTTCAGGTGGGGGGAGACGGAGCCATTCACTGCGGAAGAGGACAAAGGCCCACAGGCGTACAAGTGGCTCAGAATCACGGCGGATGGCAAGAAGCACCTCTCCAAGTATGTCGTTGAGTTCACGAACGATGACATCCACGACGACTTCCACGACGACAAGCTGACATTGGAGCCGGCGGACGACGCAGCGCAGCGGCATCTCGGAGGCAGGTGGCGCATACCGACGAAGGAGGAGTGGCTGGAGCTAAGAACCAAGTGCAAGTGGGAATGGGTCAAGGACAAGGAGAAGGATTGGTCGGGCTACATCAAGGTGACGTCTAAGACGAACGGGAGGTTCATAATATTGCCATGTGCTGGATACATAGACGAAGGAGAGATGTTTGACGAGGAGTTTGACGGATGGTACTGGACGGCGAATGTCAGTGATTGTGCTGCAGACGAGGCCACGGTATTGAATTTTTACGAAAACGTCATCAGCGAGTATGGGAAAGACGAGCCAGGGCCGGGAAATGAGTATTACGAAAGTCGATGGCGCGGAATGAGCATACGCCCAGTCTGTGACTAAGAGCCGGGAGGGCGGAAGCGAGGCGCGAGGGAACGGCAAGCCAGAGGGGGTAAGTGAAACACGTATTTTCATAACATTTTCATCAGAAGGTTAATAACCCTAACATATTTTTTCTAACTTTGTCGAGTCAAAAAAACGAAAAACAAACAACGTGATGCAAGAGTTGCGATTTTACTACGGTTTTTACTTTTACTTCTTTGCGTGGGACAAAGAGGCAGGTCGGGCCGTTGCAGAATAGCAGCAGAGCAAAAGCGAAAAGATAACAAGAGGCTCACCTGTCTGAAGAGAACAGACAGTGAGCCTCTTTCAATTTAGGAATCATTGAGATGAAAGACAAGAAGCGAGTCGCAATACAAGGTGTCCCCGGAGCTAACCACGAGATAGCCGCACGGGAGTTCTTCCGCGGTCAACAAGTCGAGATAGTGCCATGCATGACATTCGAGGAGCTATTCGACAGAGTCCGCACGGAGGAGGACCTCTATGGCATCGTCGCGATAGAGAACACCATAGCAGGCTCGCTCCAGTCCAACTACACGTTGCTGAAGGACTCGGGGCTCGAAGTCATCGGCGAGTACAAGCTAAGGATCCGTCACAACCTGATGGCGCTGAAGGGCGTCAAGTTCGAGGACATCAAGGAGGTGCACACCCACCCTATGGCGTTGCTCCAGTGCAGGGCGTTCTTCAAGCAGTATCCACACATACGGCTGATAGAGGCAGAGGACACGGCGCTCTCGGCCAAGGAGGTTGCGGAGAAGAAGCTAAAAGACGTCGCGGCCGTTGCTCCGGAGCTGGCGGCAGAGATGTACGGCCTCAACATACTGCAGCGCAGCATAGAGACGAACAAGAAGAACTTCACACGGTTCCTCGTCGTCAGCGAGAGAGGGCGGTTTGACATCGATGACCTGTTGGCACAGAACAAGATAACGCGCTCGTCGATCGTCTTCTCGCTACCACAGGCAGGCGAGGTCGGCAGCCTCTCGAAAGTGCTGACAGTGCTTGCATTCTACGGCATCAACATGACCAAGATACAGAGCAACCCAGTCGTCGGGCATGAGTGGGAGTACATATTCTACGTCGACCTCAGCTTCAACAACTACACGCGATACGTGCAGGCAATAGATGCAGTAAGGCCACTGACGGCGATGCTCAGGATACTCGGCGAGTATGAGCTCGGCAGACAGAGCGTCGAAGACTAAAAGACAAGAAAAAAAGATAAGACCATGATAATAGCACCAGCCAGAAGAGCAGAGAAAGTCGAGGAGTACTACTTCTCGAAGAACAACAAGCGACTCGACGCGATGAGGAAGAGCGGAGTCGACGTGATCAATCTCGGAATAGGCAGTCCGGACCTGCCACCGGCGGAGAGCGTCATAGAGAAGCTGTCCACCGTGGCACACAGGGACGACGTACACGGCTATCAGTCGTATGTCGGCATACCGGCGCTCCGCAAAGGCTATGCAGACTGGTATGCGAAGTGGTATGGTGTCGAGTTGAATCCCGACAACGAGATATTGCCGCTGATAGGCTCGAAGGAGGGCATCATGCACATCATGATGGCATTCATGAACGAGGGAGACGGTGTACTCATCCCAGACCCGGGGTATCCGACGTACTCGTCGGTATCCAACCTCGTCGGAGCGAGAGTCATCAAGTACAAGCTGTATGAGCATCTCGGGTGGCAGCCAGACTTCGATGAGCTGGAGAAGATGGACTTGAGCGGAGTGAAGATCATGTGGACCAACTACTCCAACATGCCGACGGGCGCCAAGGCCACGATGGAGCTATACAAGAAGATAGTAGACTTCGGGCGGAGGCACAACATCCTCGTCTGCAACGACAACCCATACAGTTTCATACTGAACGACAAGCCGCTGAGCATCCTATCAGTCGAGGGAGCCAAGGACGTGTGCATAGAGCTGAACTCGATGAGCAAGGCACACAACATGGCGGGCTGGAGATTTGGCATGGCGGCGTCGAACAAAGACGTCATTGCGACAGTCCTCAGAGTCAAGAGCAACATGGACAGTGGAGTGTTCAGGCCGATGCAGGAGGCAGCCGTCGAGGCATTGAGCCTCGGCAAGGAGTGGTTTGATAAAGTCAACGGGGAGTACAGAGAGAGGCAGAAGTACGCCTTCGAGATAATGCGGACCCTCGGTTGCAAGTTCGACGAGAAGCAGGGCGGACTCTTCGTCTGGGCAAAAGTCGAGGACAAGTGGAAGAGTGCGGAGGAGCAGAGCGACGCCATACTGAATCAGACAGGCGTCTTCATCACGCCAGGCTTCATCTTCGGCAGTCAGGGAGAGCGCTTTCTCAGAATCTCGCTATGCGCCAAGGTGCCGGTCTTCCAGGAGGCCCTCAGAAGAATCAAGAATATGAAATAAAAAAAGAACAACATAATGGAATCAAAGTTAGAGTTAGAGACAATATTGCTGCCGGGCGTCGAAAGCAGGCGACCAGTCGTCATAGCAGGTCCGTGCAGTGCAGAGACAGAGGAACAGGTCTTGAACACGGCGAGGGAGCTATCGGCGATCGGCGTCAAGATATTCCGTGCAGGCATCTGGAAGCCGAGGACAAGGCCAGGGTCGTTCGAGGGAGTCGGCTCGGTCGGACTGCCATGGCTACAGAAGGTCAAGAAGGAGACCGGCATGTACACCGCTGTCGAGGTAGCTACAGCACAGCACGTCTACGAGGCCATCAAGTATGGTGTCGACATGCTATGGATCGGAGCGAGGACGACCGCAAACCCGTTTGCTGTCCAGGAAGTCGCTGATGCACTACGCGGCACCGACATGCCAATCCTCGTCAAGAACCCAGTCAACCCAGACCTTGAGCTATGGATAGGAGCACTCGAGCGCCTCAACAGGGCTGGCATCAAGAGACTCGGCGCAATCCACAGAGGATTCTCAGTCTATCAGAAGATCAAGTACAGGAACGACCCACAGTGGCAACTCGCCATCGAGCTACACAGGCGTCTGCCTGAGCTCCCGATCATCAATGACCCGAGCCATATATCTGGCGACTCAGAACTGATACTTGAAGTCTCTCAGCAGGCCATGGACCTCAACTTCGACGGTCTGATCATCGAGAGCCACGAGTGCCCGGCAAGGGCTTGGAGCGACGCCAAGCAGCAGGTGACGCCTCAGCACCTCAAGATGATACTCGACGACCTCGTCATCCGTGACGCTCAGATAGGCGACAAGCCTCGTACGGAGCTCGACGAGCTCAGGCAGAAAATAGACCTGCTCGACAAGCAGATCATCGAGTCCTTGGCAGCTCGAATGAAGATCTCTGAGAGCATAGCAAAGTACAAGTACGAGAACGGCATCACCATCCTGCAGAGCAAGCGATATGACGAGATATTGCAGAATCGCAGGCAGACGGCAGTCCAGAACAACCTCGATGCAGACTTCGTCACAAAGATCTACGAGGACATACACGAGGAGAGTGTAAGCCGTCAGAACTCCGTCATGAACGAGTTGCAGAACAAGAAGTAGAGAGCAAGATGAGGATTTGTATAGTCGGTGCCGGCAAGATGGGCGCATTCCTGGCCGACTCGATGTGCCTGCTTCACGAGGTGGCAGTCTACGACGTAGACCTGCACAGGTTGCAGTACGTCTTCAACACACGAAGGCTGACGACACTGGAGGAGTTGCGAGAGTTTGACCCGGAGCTGCTGATAAACGCCGTCACGCTCAAGTACACGCTGAAGACCTTTGAGGATGTCCTGCCATACATATCAGAAAAGTGCATGATATCGGACATTGCCTCGGTGAAGACAGACCTGAAGAAGTTCTACTCGAAGTGTGGGCACCCCTACGTCTCGACACACCCGATGTTCGGCCCGACATTCGCAAACCTGCGCGAGCTAAGCAAGAACCATGCGATAATCATCTCCGAAGGTGACCATCTCGGAAAGGTCTTCTTCAAGGATTTCTATGGGAGCCTCGGTCTCAACCTCCACGAATACACCTTCGAGGAGCATGACGAGAACATGGCATACGCTCTCTCGGTCCCGTTCGTCTCGTCTATGGTGTTCGCAGCCTGCATGAAGCAGCCAGATGCGCCGGGAACGACGTTTGCTAAGCACTACGACACGGCAAGAGGTGTACTGTCCGAGGACGACTACCTCCTGAGCGAGATTCTGTTCTCGCCTCAGACTCCGGAGAAAGTCCAGAACGTGATCAGCCAGATGGAAGACCTGCTGCAGATAATCAAGAGCAGGGACTCAGTCCAGATGAAGGCTTATCTCGAGAAACTGAGGGATAACATCAGGTAAGACACCCCTCATAGTTTTAGGCGTATAGGTCATTTTGCAGGCTGGAATTTTGCCGACCGATTGCGAACGTCCAACGCTATTGAAAATTTTGCGCTGCATCCTGAAGTAAAGTGGAGCCCTGCCAGGGAGCAACTCCATAAGGAATAAGGTTGCAAAGCGAGAAGCAAGTTAATAATGGGGGCTGTCGATGACGACGGTCCCCATTGTCGTAGAGTCATAGGCGAATCGCCATTCAACGCCAATAAAAGCCCATCAAAGAACAGATTGCGCTTCTGCCCGCTCATCATGCTGTGATTGTTCAGGCTCCTCTTCAGGTCGGTAAACGTGTCATCGATCTTGTTGTTCGTGTTACAAGGGGCTAATGATAGGCGCAGGGAAGAGACGGGAGATGGTGGCGGGGAGGACGTGGTGGAAAAGGGAGGCGAGGAGAAGAAAAATAGGATAAAAAACGAAAAAGGACAAAATAGAGCACATAAAAAAGCAGAAAGAGAGGAAGAGTGATAAAAAAATATTAAATTTGTAGTGCGATAAGGCTGATGGTGAAACACTGGCATAGGAGCTAGAGATATGAGAGAACTGGCTGAGAGGCTGCTTAAGGCGATAGGGAGGGCGACGAGGCGTATAGAGCTTCTGACGAACGAGAACAGGAGGCTGAAGGCTGAATGTGAGAGACTTAGGGCGGCGCTGGCGATAAAGACCGAGGAGGTCAAGACGGCGGAGAGTCAGTTGGAGACATATAAGATAGCGGCTACGTTACGTGGTGTGAGCGTCAGAGGTGCTGAATCGGAGGAGAACGTGAAGGCAGCGAAGGCGAGAATCAGCAGGATGGTGCAGGAGATAGACCGGTGCATAGCACTACTAAAACAATAGCGAGGGAGGAAGAGCATGGCGGGGAGCGTAGATAAGTCGGCTGCTGGATTGAGCAGTGCGGTGGTAGATGTGACAGTAAACCTGGGGAAGAAGAATATGACGCTGCAGGTCAAGCCAGAGGAGGTGAGGCTGTATAAGTCGGCGAATGATTTGTTCGGGAAGCTCAGGAAGATGTACTCAGGGAGGCTGGACGAGAATGGGGAGAAGTATGACGAGGAGACGCAGATGGGGATGGTGGCGTACTGGCTGGCGATGGAGGTTGTCAAGTTGCGCGATGCGAACAACGAGAGTGCGTTGGCGGAGGCGGCGGAGCAAGGGATAGCTGACATAGAGAGCGTCTTGGAAGGAGAGGAGTGAGAGGAAGGGTGGTCTTGACGGGTCTGTCGAATGTTTCGGATAAGAACTAATCTGCACTATCGGTAGCTGCCCAAGAGGGCGGGGCTGGTGGTGCGTAATTTTTTATATATATAAATCAGATATAAGAACACGGAAATGGTAATCGAGATTATTATCGGAGTTGCGGGACTTCTGGTGGGAGCGGCAGTCACATGGGTGCTGATGAACACGGCGCTGAAGAACAGGAGCAACGAAATCATAAGGGAGGCCGAGGCGGAGGCGGAGGTCATCAAGAAGGACAAGATCCTGCAGGCTAAGGAGAAGTTTCTGGCGATGAAGGCAGAGAACGAGAAAGAGATAAACGGCAGGAACGCAAAGATGGCGCAGGAGGAGAACAAAGTGCGCCAGAAGGAGGCACAGGTCAAGCAGAAGTTCGAGGAGCTGCAGAAGAAGCAGCACGAGCTACAGTTGCAGCAGGACGGGCTTGACAAGCAGAGGGAGAGCGTCGCGAAGAGGCAGGAGGACATCGAGAAGCTGCACAAGCAGGAGATAGAGAAGCTCGAGAGCATATCTGGGTTGTCGAGCCAGCAGGCGAAGGAGAACCTGATAGAGAGCCTGAAGGCGGAGGCGAGGACGGACGCGATGTCTTACATCAACGACATCATGGACGAGGCGAAGATCAACGCCAACAGGGAGGCCAAGAAGATAGTCCTCCAGACCATACAGAGAGTAGCTACAGAGACTGCGATAGAGAACTCAGTGACGATATTCCACATAGACTCTGACGAGATCAAGGGAAGAATCATCGGAAGGGAAGGAAGGAACATCAGGGCGCTCGAGGCGGCTACGGGAGTCGAGATAGTCGTCGACGACACGCCAGAGGCGATAGTCCTATCAGCATTTGACCCGATGAGGCGTGAGATAGCGAGGTTGGCACTGCACCAGCTCGTCACGGACGGACGAATCCACCCGGCGCGTATCGAGGAGGTCGTGAACAAAGTCCGCAAGCAGGTCGAGGAGGAAGTCGTCGAGACCGGAAAGAGGACGACGATAGACCTCGGCATCCACGGGTTGCACCCGGAGCTCGTGAAGCTCATAGGCAAGATGAAGTACAGGTCGTCTTACGGCCAGAACCTGCTGCAGCATGCGAGGGAGACAGCCAACCTATGTGCAGTGATGGCGTCGGAGCTCGGGCTCAACACGAAGAAGGCGAAGAGGGCGGGCCTCTTGCATGACATAGGCAAGGTCAGTGACGAGGATCCAGACCTCCCGCACGCAGTCCTCGGCATGAAGCTGGCGGAGAAGTACAAGGAGAAGCCGGAGATATGCAATGCCATCGGAGCGCACCACGACGAGGTAGAGATGCAGACAATGCTGGCGCCGATCGTACAGGTCTGCGATGCGATCTCTGGAGCAAGGCCAGGCGCAAGGCGAGAGATCATCGAGGCGTACATCAAGAGGCTTAACGACCTCGAGAGCATGGCGATGTCTTATCCGGGCGTCATCAAGACGTATGCGATACAGGCAGGTAGGGAGTTGAGAGTCATAGTCGGCGCCGAGAAGGTCAGTGACAAGGAGGCGGACAACATATCTCAGGATCTCGCAAAGCGTATCCAGACAGAGATGACATATCCGGGACAGGTGAAGATCACCGTCATCAGGGAGACGAGGGCTGTCAGCTACGCGAAATAGCATAAAAGAAGAGAAGGAACATTCCGTCGGTGCGAAGGCAGCGGCGGAGTGTTCTTTTTTTGTGAGGGAGAGAGGACAGACGAGGAAAAAGGGCGTAAAAAAGAGAGCAAAAGGAGGGTGAGGGGGTTGAAAGAATGAAAGGATTTTATTAAATTCGCATATAGGTTAAAAAACAAACGAGGACTGATGGCTGATAATAACAACGAAGAGAAGTTGTCGCTGCTTCAGCAGTTGGGCAAGCGCGGAGCTGGCCTAGACAAGCAGTTGAAGGAGTTGGTGACTCAGTATGAGAGCATGAACAGCCGAACCGAGCAGTATGAGGCATTGCTGAAGGAGTTCGGACTTGAGGACGGGGCGTCTCGTGACAGGCAGGGCGTCAAGCGATTCAAGATGGTCTCTATGCTATATGTAGTCATCAAGGGATTCAACACACTCGTACACACGGAGGATGCTCAGATGCAGCTAGACAAGCTGGACGAGATCATCTTCACCATAGGGGACATAGCAGGGAAGTACAACCTGACGAAGATACCGACAGTCGGAGACAACATCTTGCTGGCGGGCGGCATAATGGTAGAGAACAAGACGAACCCTATCGATGCTGCGATGGCTGCGAAGGAGATAATCAAGAGCATCGACGACTATAAAAAGAAGACGCCGACGATATGGAGTGTCGCGATCGGAATACATACGGGGCCGATCATGGCTAGGTATGCACCGAGGAAGACGTCGCCTTACACCTTGGCAGGGAACAACGTCTTGACGGTATCGAGGCTTGGGCGTGCTGCAGATAGTGGTGACATCGTCGTATCGCCGATGACGTATGAGCTCGTCAAGGAGTTCTTTGAGATAGAGAAGTTCGGAAAGGTCCCGGTGAAGTACAGTGGGACGATGGAGGTGTATCAGCTCGGGAAGATAAAGGAAGGCTTGCTGAATGCAGACGGAAGCATGAGTGACGAGTTTGACCTCAGGTATTCCCGCATACAGTTCATGGACATACAGGAATACATGCTGGACATGCTGGAGGAGCAGCTGCCGAAGAACCTGTACTATCACAACGTCAAGCACACGATAGACGTGACGACGGAGGTCGAGCTGATAGGCTGGACAGAGGGGCTGAGCGAGAGCGACATAATGCTGCTGAAGGTGGCTGCGTTGTTCCATGACAGTGGTCAGATAAAGTGCAGCAAGGGACATGAGGCGGTCAGCTGCGAGTATGCGCAGGAGATATTACCGCGGTATCATTATCCGCAGGAGAAGATAGACACCATCAAGCGCATCATCATGGCGACCGAGCTGCCTCACGAGCCTGCGGACACGCTAGAGGCCGTCATCCAGGACAGCGACCTCGACTACCTAGGGCGTTCGGACTTCATTCCAGTCTCGAACATGCTATACAAGGAGTTGACGGAGAGAGGAGCTAAGATGACGATGAACCAGTGGAACAAGGCACAGATAAAGTTCATCTCGGCTCACCAGTACTACACACAGACGGCGAAGAACTTACGAGAAGTGAACAAACAGAGTCAGATAGAGAGACTGAAAGAGCTGGTCGAGGCGTGCGACAAGGAAGGAATAGAGTAGGCGCGTCGACGGGGAAAACGAGAAACAAGTAAATGGCACAAGAGAAGGTACAGATAAGGAACAGGAGGGCGACATACGACTACGAGATAATCGAGCGATACGTAGCGGGGATACAGTTGAGCGGGACAGAGATAAAGTCGATAAGGGGCGGGCATGCCTCGTTGCCGGACTCGTATTGCTACTTCCACAAGGGTGAGCTATGGGTCAAGGGAATGAGGGTCCAGGAGTATTTCTATGGGACGTTCAACAACCATGCACCGGAGCGGGAGCGCAAGCTACTCTTGCAGAAGAAGGAACTCAGGAAGCTGGAGCGCAAGACAAAGGAGAGCGGGCTGACGATAGTCCCCTTGCTGCTGTTCATCAATGACAAGGGACTGGCGAAGCTGGAGATAGCGCTGGCGAGGGGAAAGAAGCAGTATGACAAGCGCGAGACCCTCAAGGAGAACGATGCGAAACGTGACATGGACAGGGCTAAAAAGCATTTTTAGAGGAGATGCGGATAGAGACGCTCAATATAGTCAACTACAGGAATATTGAGGCTGCAGAGATAAACAACGTCGACGGGATAAACTGCTTTGTAGGTGTCAATGGCGCAGGGAAGACAAACGTGCTGGACTCGCTATATTACTTGTCGTTCTGCAAGAGTTTGACAGGACTGCCGGACTCGCAGAACCTTCGTCATCATCAGCCGTTCTTCCTGATACAGGGAAGATATAGCCTGAGTGGTGACGCGACGACAGACGAGATATATTGCGGATTCAAGCCAGGGGCGAAGAAGCAGTTCAAGCGTAACAAGAAAGAGTATGAGCGGCTGTCGGACCACATCGGGTTGCTGCCGATGGTGCTAATATCGCCGTCGGACGAGATGCTGATAGCGGACGGAGGTGAGGCTCGGCGGAAATATGCCGACGGGGTGCTCTCGCAGTGCGACAACGTCTATCTACTGCATACGATAGCGTATAGTAAGCTGATAAAGCAGCGGAACACGCTTCTGAAGACAATAGAGGAGAAGAACAACCTAGCGGAGTCGGAGACGTTGCTAAACGTCCTTGACGAGCAGATAGCGACACATGCGGAGTACATAGGGAAGGCTCGTCGGGAGTTCATAGGTCAGATAGAGCCGACGCTGAACAGGTATTACAGTCTCATAGCGCCCAACAGTGAGCGGGTCGGAATCCGGTACAAGACATGCCTCGACAGGTATGACCTCGTAGAGGGGTTGAGGGAGACGCATGCGAGGGATGTCGTCCTCGGATATACCTCGAGGGGGATACACAAGGACGACATAGAGTTCCTCTTCACGACTGGGGAGGAGGAGTACTCGATAAAGAGAGTCGGGTCTCAGGGTCAGAGGAAGAGTTTCATCATAGCGTTGAAGCTGGCGCAGTACGCATATTTGTGCGAAAGGAAAAAGACGCAACCGATGCTATTGCTCGACGACATATTCGATAAGCTCGACGGAGAGAGAGGAGATAACCTGGTCTCTCTGATAGCGACAGAGGAGTTCGGACAGATATTCATAACGGACACAAACATGGAGAGACTTCGACGAGTCCTCTCGAAGACAAAGAAGGCGTATAAGATATGGTCTGTCGACAGCGGGAAGGTCGAGGAGATAGATAAATAGAGGGATAGGCAAAAGAAGGCGTTAAGTCAGTATGACATATTATATATTTGGCGGGAGTGGATTTATCGGGGGGCATCTGATAGATGTCCTAAGGGAGGAATTTGCTGACGTCGAAATAGTAAACCTTGACCTCGTAGAGAACAATCATGAGGGGAAATGCAGGTATGTCTATTGCGACGTCAGGGAGAAATTAGACGTTCCGGTGACAGTCAACAGTGATGAGGACGTCGTAATCAACTTAGCGGCTGTTCATCGTACGCCTGGGCACAAGGACAAAGAGTATTTCGAAACAAACATACGTGGGGCGAGGAACATAGCCGATTGGGCAGAGAGAGTAGGAGTAAAGAGGATGGTCTTTACGAGCAGCATAGCGCCATACGCTGCGAGCGAGGAGGAGAAGTATGAGGATACATTGCCGACGCCAAACACGCCGTATGGCATATCGAAGCTAGTAGCAGAGGAGATACTGAGGGGATGGCAGAAAGGTGGGGAAGGTAGGGAGTTGACAATATTGCGACCTGGGGTAGTGTTTGGCAATGGCGAGGGAGGAAATTTCACTCGACTGTATTGGGCGATACGCAAGCACAGATTTGCGTTCCCAGGTCGGCGGGACACCGTCAAGGCGTGTGTCTATGTCAAAGACCTAGTGCATTTCATCCTATATAAAGTTGCGAACCACAAGGGAGGGACGGAGTTATACAACTGCACATACGAGCCGGCGTACACCATTGGTCAGATAGTAGAATCGATGAAGAAGGTGACGGGGCTGAAGAGTTGGACTCCGCTGATACCGACATGGATACTGATGCCAGCTGCGTACGTGGCTCAAGCGATAGGAAGTCCGATGGGGATATGTCCGGAAAGAGTCAGGAAGCTAATGATCTCGACGAATATATGCGGGAAGAAGATGTCGGATAGTGGCTACGTTAGGAAATACACGTTTGAAGAAGCGATAGAAGACTGGCTGAAGGAGAGCGGAGGAGAGGGACTACTATAAAATAAGAGTATGACTGAGCCCATGCATTCGTCACGTGTTCCATTTTCCTTGACAGTGATTTCAATCCCACATGTTCACTACCACTCCTCATCTTTCCTCCCCTACCCTACATAAAAAAAGAAATCCCGAGACACTTCTGTGCCCCGGGTCTTATTATTCCTTCTCTACAGTCCCGACTACCACGTCTTCTCTATCATCGCCCTCCTGAAGTAATGATATAGTATGCTCCGGTAGTTGAAACCCTTCTCTGCCATCACTGCCGCTCCTATCTGGCACAGCCCAACTCCATGCCCCCATCCTGCACCTCTCAGCGTGACTCGCGTCTTCCCCTCGTTCCACTTGGCAACGAAGGCCGAGCTATACAGATGCGTCTTGCTTAGTATCCTCCTGATTTCGAGCTCCTTCCCGACTATCATCTGTCCCTTCTCTCCCTCTACGAGGAGTCTCGTTATCCTCCCAGACTTTCCCCTCTCTAAGGCTTTTATCTCGGTTATCTTCCCGATGTCCTTCCCAGTCTTCTCCCTGACGAGCTCGCTCACCTCCTCTGCTGTATACTCGACTTCCCATCTGTAGAAGTCTTTTGTACTCTGGTCGTATGCGTTCAAGACTTGTCTTAGTGTCTCGACGTCGCTGGTGTTGCAGTATGCCTCCGGCTCCCCTTCTATCCACCTCTCTGCATTCTCCTCCTTCGTCAGGTCTCTCTCGTAGCCCTTCGGCCACTGATACCCGTCCGCAAAATGTCTGAGGTACTCGTGCGCCTCGTCGTCCCAGCAGCTCTCGAAGACTTCCGTCGCCCCTCCGCAACACTTGGAGAATCGCGCGTCACACACCTCACCCTCATACGTGAGTATCTCGCCCCGCGTACTCTCGACTGCTTTGAGCGCCGTCTGGCTCGCCTGCTTAGCCGCTATCCTCCCTATTCCCTGATACCTCTGGCAGTGGTCGTCCGCGCAGACGTCGAAGAGTCTGTGGTCCTCCCTGTCTCTCCACGTCTCTATCTCTTCTATGTTCCCCCGCTTGTAATATCTCTTCTGCGACCCCGTAAACCTTCCTTTTCCCCATACCTGTGCCATGAGCCAGCTCCTCGACGCTATCGCATGCGCCTTCAGCAGCTCTAGGCTCGACGTCGCACTCATCTCGCTCGCCACGACGCTCTGAAGGTAGGTCTCGACGCCGACTTCATTGACCGCCCATAGCTTCCCGTCCTCTATCACGAATTTTATGGTCCCGACGAACGTCTGTCTCTCCTTCTGGTCCCAGTGGAACCCTACACCTATCTCGACGTCGTCTATGTCAAATGTGAAGTCTCTGTCTTCCGCGCCCCTGATTTCTGGCGTGCCGTACGTCTCCCCGTCTATCTTTATGGTTATTCCGTCGGTCTCAGCCCTGTGTCTCCCGCTGTCTATTGCCCTTATCTCTCCTCCTTTTCCTCTTATCACTCCTCCCTCCCTGAGGTTGAATTCTACTGACTTCGCCCAGACTATTCCTACTGTTATCCGCGGCTCCGCTATCATCTTCTTTATCTCCTCGTCTCTCTGATAGCACACTTCCCTATATATTGCCCTCGCTTTCTCATAGTCTATCTTCTCATAGTCCTCCTCCCTCGGGAGCACGAAGACGCCTCCGACTTCTACCGATGCGGGACTTACCATCATCTTTCGCCCCCCTGCCTCATAGAAGCACTTCGGCCTGAACGCCCTCCTCGGGAAGACGACTAGCTCAACCTCCCCATTCTCTGTCGTGTGGCTGACGATGTTTGTCATGTCTCCCTCTATCTGCCGCTGGCTCTCAAGTATCTCGAAGAGTCTGTTCCCCTCCTCCTCAGCTCCTATCGTCAAGACATACGCCAGGCACACGTCGCCCTCGACGGCCCTTATCTTTCCGTTGGCATACCTCCTCGCCCATACTGGCTCCCTCTTGATTATGTCCTCGACTGTCGGCAGGAGGCTCTCGTCTCTCTTGAACGCCTGGAAGTGCGCATGGTCTGGCGCAGACGCCCCGCATTTCGCTCCGTTCAGTATGATAGTGTAGCCTGGGAGCGCCTTCGCGAGTCTCGCCATGTCGCCTATCATGGTCTCCGTCCTCTGCGGCTTATGCTCCATGTTGACTATCGTCAGGTGCCCTTTGAATATCGGATATGGATTGATGAGTATCTGATACTTCTCCTCCCCTTCCCATTCTGCCCATCGCTGCTCCTTCGGCCTCGAGTCACTGCATAGGAAGCACTGTCTCTTTGCTATCGAGGCTGCATCGGTCTTCGCCGCCGTCGACCTTATTCTCGACGGGTTATACTGTGCCCTCAGAATTATCTTTCCGTACTTGCTCTGTTCCTCCTTTTCTCCCTTCTCTACGTCTTCGTCGTCCCTCAGCTCTTTCCGCCGGTTGCACTTTATAGCCTTGTGGTTCTCGTCCGCCAACTTCCATCTCCAGAGGTCGGCAAACAGGTCCTCGACCTCTTCCGTCAGTATTCTGCTCGTGCTCACTGCTTCTCGTTTTGCTTGATCCTGATTGCTATCTCCTCGCTGCGTATCCTGTCTTTATATGCGTTGTGCGCAGCCTCTACCTCTGCCGAGATTCCGCTGTCCGAGTTCCCTGCCCACCTCCTGCAGAGGTATATCGGCGTAAAGATTCTCCCGATCTTGAAGCATCTCGTCGCCCGCAGCCCTATGGCATAGTCCTCTCCATAGCTGACGTTCGGTAGCGGGTTCGAGCGGAGCCATGACGTTGCAAATGCTCGTGGCGCACCAAGCCCATTGACGCGCAGGAGGTTGTTTCCCCCGTTCTCGTCGGTCCACTCCTTGTGGCTTATGACTCCCGGCGGCAGGTCGTTAAGGCTGAAATCGACTAGTTTATACGAGCCGACTGCCATCGCATACTTCCCCTTCTTTAGGCAGTTCACCATTGTCTGCAGCGTCTTGTCGGAGGCATACAGGTCGTCACTGTCGAGCTGGACGACGTACTTCCCACATCGTGAGTCCGAGACGGCTACGTTCCAGCATCCTCCTATCCCGAGGTCCTTCGCCTCTGGCACTATGTGTATCAGCTTGTTGTCCCTGTCTGCAATCCCGGATACTATCTCGGTCGTGCTGTCCGTGCTGTGGTTGTCGACGACTATGACGTTGAATGTAAAGTCGGTCTTCTGCGTCAACGCCGAACGTATCGCGTCCGCTATCGTCGTGTGTCGATTCTTTACCGGAATGACTACTGTCGCCTCGCAAGGGAACACCTCGTCGGTCTCAAACGTCAGGCTGCTCTTCCCCGAGACCGAGGCCCCTATCTTATATAAATGATCTGTGCATACTCTCTCCAGGTCTTTCTGATATGTCTCGTATAGCGGATTCACATAGTCAAACTGCTTCTTGTCGCTCTCCCTCAGGTCCTTCGGCACTATGAATCCTGATGGGACTGCCGTGTGAAATAGCTCCCCATACCTCTGGAGCCCCAGCCACAAGCCATACAACGCTCCATATTCTGTCTCTACCATCGTCGACGCTATCGTCTGCGCAACCTCTGTCCTGCATATCACTATCAGTCCCATATCAAAGGTGTCTCTCGTCACGTGCTTCTCCGGCTCCGCCACGAGCTTCAGCTTCCGCCCCCCGTCTCCCGTCTCTTCTATGTAGTCCGCTATGACGCCAGATACGCTCTGCTCCTCCAGACAGTCCGACATGAACTGCAGGCTCATGTCGCTCAGCTTTACGTCCGACTGTGCCAATACTACGCCGACATGCTCCGTCCTGACTTGGTTCAAGACTTCTGTCAATCCTTTCAATGATGCTATGGAGTCGCTATGCCTGACTTCTATCCCGTCCACCGTCACCCCATATTGGGCGACTATTTCCATGCTTGCCATGTATGAACTCATATATTCTTTCTTCTCGTGTTTTGTTTCTCCTGGCTCGCCCTTACGTCCTCTCCTCTCTCTTTCTTCTTTCCTCTTCTCCCTTTGGCGCGAACCTCTTAGGCAAAGATAATCCTTTCCCCCGAATTATTATTCTTTTGCTTTTCTTAGCTTTACTTTTTTCTTCCGATGGACTCTCCTCGCATTGGCGCCCATTTCGCTCCCCTTTCCGCAACTCTGTCCATTCCCTCGCATTCCGCCTCTCTTCTCCTCCTCCTATTCTCTGAGCCCTGACTCCTCGACTTCCCTACTATTCTTTCTATTTCCTCTCTCCTTCGTCTCGGTCTTATTCGTCGTCCCCTTCATTCCTTCTTCCCCTTCTTCCCCGTCGCTCCATTCTCTCCCTTCTTCCCTATTCTCTCCACCAACTCGTCCCTCCGAGTCGCTTCTCCAGCTCCGCCTCGTTAGGCACGCCCGGGAAGAAGTCTATCCCCGTCTCTTTCTCTATCGCATCTACCGAGACACAATACTTGTTCGGATTCTCATTCTCCGGATACTCTTTGTTCTCCAGTCTGTACGCTATCATCCGCCCTTCCCCCTTCGGACTGTAGATAATCTTATAAAACTCCTTCGGAACTGAGACCCCGTTATAATGGCTCCTCGCTGTCTCCTGTTTTCCTTTCTTGTACTGCTCTATCTTGTCTAGTCCCCCCTTGAGTATCGGTCCGACTACTACATAGACCTCCCCCTTCTTCTTTGCCCAAGACCTCGTCTGCATCTCGAGGTCATTCCATATCCCCGCATTGAACTCGTGTAGCTGTGGCGACATGTTGCTCATCAGGTATGTCTCGTCGTGCGCATCCTCGTCATTCCTGATGTCAGCACTCGGACATAGATGCCCCCTGTCAAATCCCGTCCTGCTATAGTCGTGCGTCGTCGCCGTACCACTGCTGACTGACTTGTCCTCGACGAACTCTGTATTCCTCGTCGCAGCCCCCGTCACCATCTCTCTCGTCAGCTTGTAGAATACCCAGTCCGCCTGCTCATGACTGTCGTTGTAAGACAGGACGAAGGCCTTGTGCCGGACTATCTGATTGTTTCCGACTCTCGACGGCAATAGCTGCGCGACATCGCTGTCTATTGTCTCGATGCCACCCGTGCTCTCCGTCTCCGACCAGCCACCACGGTTCAGGATGTACCCACCGACAAGCAGCGCCGCTATCAGGAACGAACTACTCTTCTTTACTGTCGACGACTTCACTGCTCTTCTCGCTTATCGTAACCTCTTCGCTGACTGGCTCCTCCGACTGCTTGTAGTACTCCTTGTACAGTTTCTTGTACTCCGCCGGCTTGAACGCCTGTAGGTAACCGACGCGAACTATCAACCACCCGATACTGAGAAGTCCGCCCATGAAGAGTCCGCCCAGTATGTGTAGCATCAGCTTCGGACTGTCCTTCTTCAACGGCTGTACCGCCGGCTCGACTATCGAGAATACTGGTGTCTTCTTGAGTATCGCCAGCCTGCACGCCTCGACCTCCGCCTGCGAACTCTTCGCAAGTTCCGCCAGCATGTTGTACTTGTCCTCCAGCTTCTTCTGCTCGATGTCCGCCCTCTCTGTCACGAGGTTCCTGTGCTTGTCGCTATATTCGAAAAACTCGTTCCGAGCTCTGTCATACTCCTCGCTCACTGCCTTGTAGCTCTCGACGGCACTCTTATAATTCCTCGTCGCATCCTTCGTCTTGAAGTCCGAGACTGCCTTCTTTATCTCGTCCATCACGGCCACCGCCAGCTCTGTGCACTGCTCGGGATTCTCTCCCCTCGTCTTTATCCTAATGAGGCCAAGATCGTCGTCAAGCGTGACGGTGACATTCCCCGCCAACCAGTTGCATGCCGCATCGTGAGTCAGGTCAAGGACAACCGACTGATTCTCCTTCTCGTCGTCTCCCTCCTCCGGCAACATGACGACCGCAGGCAGCTTCTCCTTCGGCGTTATCGCACTGATTATGGTGCTCGGCAACTGGATTGTATACTTCTTCAGCGTCTTTACGAACGTCTTCACCGTGTCGTTCTTGATATGGGAATACAGTGTCTCGACGGTGTCCTTCGGCTTGCTCCACGTCAATGGCGTGTTCATAAGCCTCAGCCTTATCGGCGTGCTGCTAGCCACCTCCTCATACAGATCCGGCGTTATCACGGCTCCATTCGAACTCGTGCTCCCGAGGTTGACTCCCATAACGCTCGCCATTCCCTTCAGGCTCCCCATATTCCCACTTTCACCATCTGTCATCGGCAATATCGACGCCTCTGTCGCATATACTTTCGGCTTGTTAGCATATACCAGCAACGCCATTACGAATGTTATCCCGATCATCGTCATGATGAACTTCCGCTTCGCCCAGACATAGTACAACAACCACACTATGTCGAACTGCTCCTCCGACTTCTTCTCCCCCGCGTTCTTTTGCTCCTTCTCGCTCATTTGTTGTTCCTGTTATTCAATAGAGTTACTATCACGACAGCCGCTGTGCTAAGTGCACTCGTCACCGTCGCTCCCATCTGTATGTAGTTTTGTGATGATATGTCACTCTCCGGCTTCTGCGGTACTATGACCTCAGTGCCAGGCACGACCTTCGGATATCGCCTAAAGAAAAGTATATGGTCGACCGACGCACTCTGTCCGTTAGGATAGACGACGTACGTCTTCTTCTTGTGTGCCCTCGCCGCAAATCCTCCTGCCGCCTTCACGTAGTCCTTTGCATTCCATTTCTCCTTCCACTGTATCGAGACGACGCTCTGCACGCTTCCCGAGATTCTGACTGTCTGACTGAGCTCCGGGACCACCAGCTCGTCGCCATTTACCAGGTACAAGTCCGCACCCGTCCCCGGGTTGTTTAGCGCCGACTGCAGGTCGATAGCGACTATCTCGTATGGTATCTCCTCATCTTTCAGGTAGAAGACTGTGTCCTGCTTCTCCGCCATCTGCCTGAGCTTGATATTCTTCTCCTTTTCACTTACGACGATCCGCCTCAGCAGACGCGCTCCACTAATGTCCGCTGTCGACGTGAACCCTCCACACCGTTTCACGATGTCGCTCAGCCTCGTCGTGTTACTCGTCAGTCCATAACCTCCCGGATTCAGGAACGCCCCGCTCAACGTCACAGACCCTCCTATCAACGCCGATGGCAACGTCCTGATGAACACCTCGTCAAACGGCTCCAACTTGAAGTCGTTACCCGAGTCCCCTATCGTCAGGTCTCGCGTGATCGTGACGGTGTTTATCTTCTTCGACGTCGACGGAGACTTGGCTGCCTCCTCCCCGACGAGTCGCCTTACGATCTCGACGTTCGTCAACGATGCCTTCTCCGTCAGTCCGCTCGCCAAGACTATCAGGTCACCAACGGTCAAGTTCTCCCTGTAGTCGACTGTCGTCGGTGAATTGACCTCTCCACTTATGCTGACTGTCGGCGCCTCACGCATGTCGTCTATGTAACCTATCGTCACCTCGTCCCTGCTCTTTAGCTCTATGTCGCTTCCCTTATTTATGTCGCTGACCACGAAACTTACTGACTCAAGCGTGAAGTCGTCCTTCCGTCGCGAGATGACTCCGTGCGTCTGAAAGGCGTTCTCCTTCAACCCTCCTGCCTTCTCTATCAAGGCCGACAACTTCATGCCTTCTGCATACTCGTAATATCCTGGCGCAAACACTGCACCTTCGATGCTTACCATGCCGTCCATCCTCGCTATGTCTACCGCACTGACATACAGTGAGTCTCCGTTCGCTAGCTTCACCTCGTCAGGGCGAGACACTTCCTTGAACTCCATGGCATACTTGCCGACTCTGAACAATCCTGTATGCCCCTCCATCGCAAGCGATGAGTATCCGCCAGCATAGCGTATCAGGTCTGCGACGGTTTCACCCTCCTTCGCCTCGAACTGTCCTGTCCTCTTGAAATACCCTCCGACAGCTACGCGCTTCTGATACGTCGGTATCATGACGATGTCTCCGTCTGCAAGCCCTACGTTGCCATCCGCCTTGCCATTCAAGAGGTAGTCATATACGTCGAGATGCGCTATTATGCTCCCGTTTCTTATCAACTGTATGTCTCTGTATGATCCGTTGGCATTAGGTCCTCCGCTGAGATAAAGCACGTGGAATACCGACGACGCCGACGAGACGGTGAACGTCCCTGGCATGTATGCCTCACCTATCACGCTGACTGTCACTGGCTTCAACGCCCCTACTCTGATGGCAGCCTTTGTCCTGCCTCCGAGGTCGCTATATATTGTCCGCATCTTGCTCGTCAACCGAGCCCTCGCCTCCTCAAGCTTCAATCCTGCGACTTTTACGGGACCGACCATCGGGACGTTTACTGTCCCGTCTGTACCGACCTCGAGCTCATAGCTCATGTCCGCCGCTCCATATATGTCGATATCTATCTCGTCACCGAGACCTATGATGTACGAGTCCGGTACTGCCATGCTCTCCGCTGGCTCAAATGTCAAGTTCTCCTTGTTGAATATATCATGCCCGAAGATTCTCTGCTCGCCTGGCCCTATGTTTACTTTCTGCTTCGTCGACAGCGACTTGTTGTTCCCGACCTTCGACTTGCTCCCGAGGCCCTTGTCCTTCCCGTCCTTCCCTGAGCCTCCCATGTACTTCGCGAATCGGTTCTTGAGCTGGTTTATCTGCCTCTCCGACAGACCCCTGGACCGCGCCTGAGCTACTATGCTCTCAAGGCTCTCCCCCCTCTTGATGAGCTTCTCCGACGCTGTCTTGATCTGTGTCTCCGGTATGTTATTGATGTTGATGTTCTTATACATACCGAAGTCAATGTCCTGCGCACTGACCACCAGCGACGACAACACCATCGCTATACTGAGCAAAAACTTTCTCATCATCTTTTTAGTTCAAGTCGTGATACTTCCAAGGCTCGTGCCACGACCTTGTCCATGTCATAGTATTTGTATTCTGCTAATCTTCCTCCGAATATGACGCCTTTCTCGCTCGCCGCCATCTCTCCATACTTCCTCGCCGTCTCGCCGTTCTTTGCGTCATTGACTGGATAATACGGCTCCATGCCCTCTCTCCACTCCTCCGAATACTCCCTCGATATGACGGTCTTCGGCTGCGTACCAAATTCGAAGTGCTTGTGCTCGATTATCCTCGTGTATGGAACGTCCGCACTCGTGTAGTTTACTACCGCATTCCCCTGATAGTTCGCCATGTCGAGCGTCTCTGTCTCGAACCGTACGGTCCTGTACTCCAGATGCCCATGCGCATATCCGAAATACTGGTCTATGGCCCCTGTGAACACTGTCCTGTCAGCCACGGCTGTCAACGTCTCCCGCTCCTTGAAATAGTCGACTCCAAGACGAACCTCGA
The DNA here is from genome assembly GCA_017417385.1 of Bacteroidales bacterium. Classification (GTDB taxonomy): domain Bacteria; phylum Bacteroidota; class Bacteroidia; order Bacteroidales; family Marinilabiliaceae; genus W3P20-009. The sequence continues at coordinate 10,459 of JAFPZF010000016.1, read as the reverse complement.
CGCCTTCCAGCATCTTGTCTATCAGTATGTTGTACCCGCCTATCGGGACTCCCTGATATGTGTCGTTGAAATAGTTGTTGTCAAACGTCAGTCTGACTGGCAACCGCTTGATTATGAACGCCGGCAGCTCCGTGCACTTCCGCCCCCACTGCTTCTCGGTGTATCCTTTTATCAGTATCTCATATATGTCCCTGCCGACGAGCATCAGAGCCTGCTCCTCGAGGTTCCGCGGCTCGGTCACCCCTGCCTTCCTCATTGCCACGACGACCTCCGCACGCTGCCTGCTTATCTCGGCCTCTGCCTCCGCTGGCGTCACGACACCCCACATCCTGTTGAATGTGTTCATGTTGAACGGGAGGTTGTACAACTTCCCTCTGTAATTAGCTACAGGCTGATTTGTATATCTGTTGAACTCGGCCAACTCGTTGACGTATCGCCATACTTCCCTGTCCGACGTGTGGAAGATGTGAGCTCCATATCTATGTACGTTGATGCCCTCGATGACATCACAATGTATGTTTCCTCCACTGTGGTCACGCCTGTCCACGACGAGACAACGCTTGCCGGCTTTCTTCGCCTCGCAAGCAAACACGGCCCCAAACAAGCCCGCTCCTACTATCAAGTAGTCATATTTCCTGTCGCTCATCTCGCTTCTTTTCTATCATCTCACCAGCCTTTATCGCCGGCCACGCTATCACTACATATCGTATCGCCTTCCCGACTAACATCGTCACCCCAACCAGCATCGGATTCGCCCGTACTACCCCGAGCGCCGCCGCCAAGGGGTCTCCGACTATCGGCAGCCAGACTCCCAGTCCTGCCCAGCCTCCATACCTGTCGACCCAGTTCTCCATCTCCGCTATGCTCTCGGGGCTGATCGAGAACCACTCGGCGACCTGCTCTATCCCGAGCCACCATCCCGTGGCATACGTCAGCATCCCTCCAAGCCAGTTGCCTAGCGTCGCTACTCCTACTAGCCGACCTATCTTGAACTGTAGCGTCAACGCTACTGCTACAAGTCCCGCCTCCGATACGCCTGGCAGTAGTGTCGCCGATCCGAAACTGAGGACGAAGATGCCCCATAGCCCGTATCGACCGACTATCCTGCTGACCCTGCTCTCCAACGTCCTAATTGTACTTGTACGTCGCCTCGACTCCGAGCTCTGTCAACGCCCGCTTGATGACTGGATCCAACGTGTTCAGTATCGGATAGAACGCGTCATTTCCTGCTATCGCCTGCGCTACGTATGCCCTGACCTCTGTCTCGATTACGCCCCTGTCGCGGACCGCCCCACCGTCCTTGTCGGTCACCTTCCGCTTCTTCGCATACTGTTCGACTCCCCCCAAGAAGCTCTTCGAAAACAGATGCCTGATCAGCTCGTCAGTCTTCATTTTTTTCAGTTCCTCCCTGTGCTCATCGACATACGTCATCGCATAGTCATACATGATGCGCTTTGCCCTCAGCTGCTGGAGATATACCGACGCTGTCAAGGTGTCATACGGGACGAAGATGTCTGGTATTATGCCTCCTCCTCCATACACTGTCCTGCCATTCAACGTCTTATACGCCTGTAGGGTGTCCGCCTTGATGCTGTCCGCACTGAAGAGCTCACCGTTCTGCAGCCTCTCGTGTATGTCGTTGTAATAGTCATCCTTGCCCTTTCCATACTGCTTCTGTATGCACCTGCCACTCGGCGTGTGATACCTCGCGACGGTTAGTCGTAGTCCCGACTTGTCCGGCAATGTCATCTCTGTCTGGACTAGGCCCTTGCCAAACGACCGACGACCTATGATCAGACCCCTGTCGTTGTCCTGTACCGCACCCGCAAGTATCTCGCTCGCACTCGCCGAGAACTCGTCTATCAAGACGACGAGCTTCAGGTCCTTCGCCGTCCCGTTCCCCCTCGCGTATGTGTCCTGCCTGCTCTGATGCAGTCCCTCTGTATAGACTATGAGCTGCCCCTTCTCTAGGAACTCATTGCACATCCCGATGACGACCTGCAAGAATCCTCCCGAGTTGCCCCTGAGGTCGATTATCAATGTCCCACAGTCCTCACTCCTGATCTTCGCTATGCCCGTGAGCATCTCCTCGTACGTCTTCTCCGCGAATCGGTCTATCTTCATGTAGCCGACGCCCGGCGCTATCTGATACGTGCAGTCTACGCTCGTCAATGGTATCTCCCCTCGCGTGATCTTATAGTCTATCGTCGTCGACGGATTCCGGAGTATGGTGACGTCGACCTGCGTTCCTATCTCACCTCGCAACGAGTCCATGACCATCTGGCTGTTCACCTTCTTGCCAGTGAAGTCCTGATGGTTGACTTTTATTATCCTGTCCCCAGGCTGTATGCCGATGACGGCCGACGGACCGCCCGGTATGACGGACATCACTCTCACGGTGTCATCCCTCATGCTGAACGTCACTCCTATGCCGCCAAAGTTCGACTTCAGCTCACCTGCGACATGCTCGACCTCCGACTTGGGTATGTAGACTGAGTGTGGGTCGAGTTTCTCCAGTAACTCGGGTATCACTATCTCCTCTATGGAGTCCATGTCGACCCTGTCTACATACATCTCCTGGATGAGGCCCATGATGCTCTGCAACTTGCTCGAGCCATAGCCCCCTCCCATTATCTGATTTAAGTCTATCTTGTTGATCTCCCTCTCCGCTGCGTTCTTCCCGCTTATCCGGCCTAAGACCAGACCCGCAAGAGACGCACACGTCATCAAGAGTGGAACCCACAACTTCTTCATCTCTCTCCCTACTTTATGACTATTTCTTCCTCTACTCTCTCGACGCATATCCCTGCCCGCCTGAGCAACTCTATGCCGTCCGTGTTCCGATAGTCCTCCGAGTAGACGAGCCTGACTATCCCCGCCTGTATGATCAACTTGGCACACTCCAGACACGGCGACGCCGTCACATACATCGTCGCTCCCTGAGACGAATTGTTGCTCCGTGCTACCTTTGTTATCGCATTGGCCTCCGCATGTAGGACGTATGGCTTCGTCGTGTTCTCCTCGGTCTCACAATTGTTCTCGAAACCAGACGGCGTACCATTATAACCGTCGCTGATGATCATCTTGTCCTTGACCATCAACGCCCCTACCTGCAACCGCTTGCAGTAGGAATTCAACGACCATACTCTTGCCATCGCAAGATACCGCTGGTCTAGTTTCCGCTGTTTTACCTCGTCTATCATACCAAACGGCAAAGGTATAAAAAAATGCTATACCCCCCGTCTTTATTTCCTATCATTCTTCGCATTTATACTTCTTTCCTCTCTTTTCTTCTCCTTCATTCCCCTCTCTTCACCATCTCCTTCTCAAATCGGAACATTGCTTCTGGTCCACCATCATGTCCCTCCATCGGATGACGCTCGTTGAAGAACTCTACTATCCGAAATCCACACCTGTTTACGTAGAAGTGTATATTACGCTTCTCAAAATATGGTGTCATCGTCTCCCATAATTCGACTTCCGGATGCATGGTCTCTATCTTGCACCACGCCGCATATCCTATCCCTCTACTATGAACCCTCGGCGAGACGAACAACAATTCCAAATACCCCCGCCGCTCTTCCTTGGCAATGCTTATGACAACGCCTCCGACTATACCTCGCTCGCTGACTATCCAATACGTCTCCGCATTCTCCCCGTCAATACTCCCCTCTATCGTCTCTCGCGATATTATCTCTCCGTCCTCATCGAAGTGCTCGTCCCTAAGCCCGAACTCCTCTAACGCTCCATGTCGAAACGCCTCCTGATTGTCCCTGATGAAACGTTCACGTTCCTCTACGTCTTCTTTGTTTATTGCTCTTAGCTCTACTTCTGTCATGTCTTTCCGCTTTTATGTATTCTACCTTCTTCCTCCTTGTCTTACTAAACGCAAATTTGCCACGCCCCTCATCGAGACGTGGCAAACTCTCTTATCTGTCAGTAGGCTACTGCCTAGCCTCCAAAGTTGTCATACATGATGCTCTGCGGCTCGACTCCAAGTCCGTCAAGCATTGCTACGACTGACTTAGACATTGGGCCAGGACCACACATGTAGTACTCGATGTCCTCAGGTGCCTCATGGTTCTTGAGGTACGTCTCATACATGACCTGATGCACGAAGCCCGGCGTGTACTTGACTCCTGCTGCATCTGCCGCAGGATCCGGACGGTCGAGTGCCAAGTGGAAGTGGAAGTTAGGGAACTCCTTCTCGATGCCGAGGAAGTCCTCGAGGTAGAACACCTCGTTCAGAGCCCTCGCACCATAGAAGTAGTGCATCTCCCTGTCTGTCGTGTGCAACGTCTTCGTCATGTGCATGATCTGTGCACGCAGCGGAGCCATACCTGCACCACCACCGACCCAGATCATCTCCTTCTTCGAGTCAAAGTGCGGATGGAAGTCTCCATAAGGTCCACTCATGATGACCTTGTCGCCCGGCTTCAACGAGAAGATGTATGACGATGCTATACCCGGATTGACATCCATGAAGTTGTTGGCATCCGGCTTCTGCTGATCTTTCGGCTTGAATGGCGGAGTCGCGATACGTACTGTCAGCATGAAGACATTGCCCTCCGCTGGGTAGTTTGCCATGGAGTATGCCCTGATCGTCTCCTCGTCATTCTTACACTTCAACTCGAACATCTTGTACCTGTCCCAAGACTTCGCATACTCCTCGCCTATCAGCTCCCTGTCGAAGTCTGAGTAGTTGATCTGGAACTTCGGTATCTTGATCTGTGAATACGAGCCCGGCAGGAAGTCCATGTGTGCTCCCTCTGGCAACTGTACCTTGAACTCCTTGATGAACGTTGCGACGTTCTTGTTCGAGATGACTGTGCACTCGTACTCCTTGACGCCCATGACGGACTCCGGCACCTTGATCTTCAGGTCGCCCTTGACCTTCGTCTGGCAACCAAGTCTCCAGTGCGCCTTCTGCTCCTTCCTCGTGAAGTGGCCCTTCTCCGATGGCAGTATCTCACCGCCACCCTCGACTACCTGGCACTTGCACTGACCGCAAGAACCCTTGCCACCACATGCGCTCGGGAGGTAGACGCCATTCTCGCTGAGAGTCGACAGAAGCGTGCCGCCTGCATCGACTGTCAAGCTGTCCTTGTCATTGATCGTTATCGTGACGCTCCCCGATGCCGTCAGATACTTCTTCGCTACGAGCAGTATGATGACGAGCAGCAGTATTATGGTCAAGAAAACTCCAATGCTCGCTAATATCAAATTTGTATCCATAATCTGTGTATTCAAATACTCCTCCTTTGAGCGTTAGATTTTCAGACCACTGAAACACATGAACGACAACGCCATCAGGCCGACCACGATGAACGTGATGCCAAGGCCCCTCAGCGCAGGCGGTACATTGCTGTACTGCATCTTCTCCCTGATCGCCGCCAACAAGACTATCGCTACCAGCCAGCCGATACCCGAGCCAAGTGCATATACGAGTGCATCCCATACGCTCGTCAACGCCTTTGGATCGTCTGCCGCAAGACCTATCCTCTGCTGCATGAACAGCGAACCACCCATGATCGCACAGTTCACTGCTATAAGCGGCAGGAAGATACCGAGCTGCGAGTAGAGCGCCGGACTGTACTTCTCGACTACCATCTCGACAAGCTGTACGATGCCCGCGATGATCGCGATGAAGAGTATGAAGCTCAAGAACGACAAGTCTACGCCTTCAACCAATGCACCATTAGCCAAGACATATTTCTGAAGCAGATAGTTGACAGGCAACGTCACTGTCAACACGAACGTGACTGCTGCACCAAGCCCCAATGCGGTCTTCACACTCTTCGACACGGCAAGGTATGAACACATGCCTAGGAATAGCGCAAAGATCATATTGTCCACAAAAATCGAGCGGACGAATAGGCTCAATAAACTATTTTCCATTTATCTGATGTCTTTTCTGTTATTACTCCTCTACTTCTCCTGCAAGTCCTTGTCATGTGCCCTCTGCCACCAGATGATGCAAGCTACGACTATCAACGCCATCGCCGGCATCAGCATCATGCCATTGTTCATGTAGCCTATGTTCTGCAGGCACTCGTAGTTCAACACGTTGAAACCGAGCAACGTGCCGCTACCGAGCAACTCCCTGAAGAAGCCGACTATGATAAGTATCTTAGCATAGCCAAGTCCATTGCCAAGTCCATCAAGGAACGACGGCCACGGCTTGTTCATCATCGCAAATGCCTCAAGGCGTCCCATCAAGATACAGTTCGTGATGATAAGTCCGACGTACACTGACAACTCCTTGCTCACGTCATACACGAACGCCTTCAGGATCTGATTGACTATCGTGACGAGTGTCGCTACGACGACCAACTGTACGATAATCCTTATTCGCATCGGTATGGTGTTGCGGATCAACGAGATGATCACGTTTGCAAAAGCTACGATGATCGTCACCGCGATTCCCATGACCAGCGCCGGCTTCAACTGCGCCGTCACAGCTAGCGCCGAGCAGATGCCGAGCACCTGTACGGTCACAGGATTGTTCTTACCGAGCGGCTGCCAGAACGCTTCCTTGTTCTGCTTTGAAAATAATTCACTCATTGCTTTATCCTCCAGCTTACTTGGTTAAGAAATTCCTGTACTTCTCAAGACAACTCTTCAGCATGTTGTGCACTCCCGTCGACGTTATCGTGCCGCCCGAGATGGCATCTACCTGATCCTGACCCTCTGCCTTGTTGCCCTTCTTCAAGACTGCGACTGAGACTACCTCGCCACCTTTCTTGATGTCCTTGCCCTTGAACGGCTCCCTGAACTTGTCGGTGACTATCTCCGCACCAAGTCCCGGGGTCTCGCTCTCATGCGCGAAATAGATGCCGTAGATCTTGCTCTTGTCGTCGTTGAGTCCGACATAGCCCCAGATCGGACCCCAAAGTCCTGCACCCCTCAATGGTACTATGTACTTCGTCTCGCCATTGACCTCGCAGACGTATACCGGCAGATGATCCTCGTCAGCCGCCATCTTGAAGTCGGTGTCAAATCCACCCTCCTCGCTGACGACGTCGCCGTTTATGTTGACCATCAACTCCTTCTTGACATACTTCGTGTAGTCCGCCAGGACGTCCTCCGAGTCGTTTACGTTGATTGCCGAGAGTATCTGAGCCTTCTTGTCAAGTCGCTCGTTGCTTTCCTGACGCTCCTTCAATGACGACGCAACAGCCGAGAGAAGGAACGCAACAATGACCACCAGCACCGCTGCATATATCAGCGTGTAGGCGTTGCTGTTCGTCGACAGCCCTTTCTTATTATCGTTTGCCATGACCTTTTTCTTATGCTGTTTTGAGCGCACGCTTGCGCCGTTTAGAAATGTTGCGGTCTACGATGAAGTAGTCGATCGTCGGTGCCAACGTGTTCATGAACAAGATGGCAAGCATCATGCCCTCCGGATAACCTGGGTTCAAGACACGAACCAAGATGGCGACAAAGCCTACCAGCAATCCGAAGATGTACTTGCCAGCCTCGGTTCTGCAGCTCGTCACTGGGTCGGTCGCCATGAAGACTGCACCAAAACAGAAGCCACCATAGACGAGATGCATGTACCACGGCAACTGCGCTATGCCGGTCGCCGGTCCAAACTGGTTGAACAGGAACGCTGTCAGTCCGCCACCGACAAAGACGCTAAGCATGGTCTTCCAGCTTGCTACACCCGTCAGCAACAGGAATACGCCGCCTATCAGTATGCACAACGCACTGGTCTCACCTATCGAACCTGGCATGTAGCCGATGAACGCATTCCAGAAGTCATACTTCGACGTCGCTAACTCCATGTTGGAGTTTGCAAGCGAAAGCGCCGTCGCTCCGGTGAAGCCATCGACTGCCTCGCCCTCGCCATACCAGACTGCATCACCACTCATCTTGCTCGGATACGCAAAGAACAGGAACGCCCTCGCTACAAGCGCCGGATTCCAGATGTTCATGCCCGTGCCGCCAAAGACTTCCTTAGCAAAGATGACTGAGAACGCCGTAGCAACCGCTACCATCCACAGCGGTACGTCCGCCGGCATGACGAGAGGTATCAACAGGCCCGTCGCAAGGAAACCCTCGTTGACCTGCTCATGCCTGATCTCCGCCGTAGCAAACTCGATGCCGAGTCCTACAACGTAGCTGACTATCATCATCGGGACGAAGATCGTCAAGCCATACCAGAAGTTGCACCAGAACGACTGCTCCAACCCAAGCATCTGATAATGCTGATATCCTGTGTTCCAAATGCCAAATATCGCCGCCGGTATCAACGCCAATATCACCATCGAGATGACTCGCTTCAAGTCTACCCCGTCTCGCACATGTACGCCGCCCTGATTCGTCGTCCCAGGTGCGTACAGGAAGCTCTCAAACGCCTCAAACGTCTGACTGAACTTCTCGTACTTGCCCCCCTTCTCAAAGTTGGGCTTTACGCTGTCTAAATATTTTCTTAGTGATTTCATTTCCAGTGATAAAAGGTGTTATCCGACTTCTTCCATCATCAGGTTCAGGCCATTCCTGAGTATCCGCTGAACCGGCAGCTTACTCGTGCTGACGAACTCACACAGCGCCATGTCCTCCTCGACGACCTCGAAGATGCCGAGCTCGATCATCTTGTCGATATCCTTCGCCATCACTGCCTTCAGCAAATGCTCCGGATAAATGTCCATCGGCAATACTTTCTCCATCTCGCCACTGACGACAATCGCCCTCGGCTGGCCATGCATGTTCGTGTCGAGCCTGTACTCCTTCTTCCCCTGTAGCCAAGTGAAGAATGTCCTCGACGCTGAGAACTTGTTCAGTCCCGGTGCTATCCACCCCATGAACTCGCTCTCGTTGCCCTCCTTCAGCGCGGTCAACTGGCTGTCATGATACCCGAGGAACCCGTCCATGGCTATCGTCTTGCCCGTCAACACATTGCCACTGACGAGACGCGTGCCCTCCGGATTGACGTTGTTCTCGACTATCGAGCTGACCTGCGCGCCTACTACTGTCCTGTAATACGCCGGCTTCTTGACCTCAGGTCCCGTCACGACGACGACCCTCGAGAAGTCAAGCTTGCCCTCCGAGAAGATCTTGCCGATGGCTACGACCTCCTGCGGCTGGACTGTCAAGACTACCTCGCCCGCATTGATCGGCTGGACGTGGTTGATCTGGACACCGACACACCCCGCCGGATGCGGACCCTGGAACTCGACTACCTTCGCATTCTTCGCTCCTGTGAACGCCTTCGAACTGCCCTGGCCCCTCGTACCTATAAATACTGGTGCCAACTTAGCCAGCGCGTCAACGCCCGCCTGGAACGCCTCCTCGTTGCCCCTGACTACATGATCGTAGTCCGGTGCCAACGGCGCCGTGTCGAATGTCGAGATGAAGACTGCCTTGTGATACAGCTTCGGGTCAGCTATGACGTTGTACGGACGCTGCAATAGATACGTCCATGCTCCCGTCTCCAATAGCTTCTCGATGACCTGCTCTCGCGTCGCCTGCGACGGATTCAGCTTGCCGACCTCGACCGGCTTAACTTCTCCCTCCGCCCTGACGACGACCTCCAGAATCGCACGACGCTCACCACGACGAACGGCCTCTACCGTACCACTGACAGCCGAGAGGAACTTGACCTCGGGCTTGTTCTTGTCGACAAACAAGACACCGCCCGCATCTACATGCTCGCCCTCCTTGACCATCATCTTCGGCTTGAGACCGTTGAAGTCTGTCGGCTTGATCGCATACAACTCTGCAGCCGGGGCCTGCCCATACACTGTCTCGGCTTTGCCTTTCAAGCGTATGTCCAACCCCTTCCTTAGTTTGATTACGTCAGACATTTGTATAACTGTTGAGTGTTTATCCGTTTTAATGATTTCACCGCCCGTTCCCGAACAGTCTTTATCAATCTGCAAAGTAAACCCTTTTCAACACAAAAACCTACTATTTAGGGAAATATTTCTTTATTCCCTCTCCTCATCAGTGTTTCCCCGATACCTCTACCTATCTATCTGCCGGTCACCCAACCATTCCTCGCCCCTCTTATATCAAAGGTATTCTGTATATACCCATCTGTGTCAATCGTGTCCATCGAGATCGCATCAATCAAGCCTCTTACGTTATCTGCAAACTCTTTACAGACTCATCCCCTCTCATAGCATTCACAATGATAGTCTTCTCAGTATGTCTTCCTTGTCACAACCTTTTCGGTTATCAAGCCAATCCTGTTCAGTACATCTTCAACGGACTCGTTTAGCAACTCACGCATCCAATCTTTTGCAAATCTGTTATTCATTTCTTCCATCTGTTTTTGTTTTTATCTTATCATAAATAGCACAAAGAAAAAGTGTAACCTTAAATCCGCAAAACCCATTACGAATTTGTTGAAATAGTGAACACTTTGATATAACGCAAATAATTGTGTTGACAAATGGTTCTCATGCCAACAAAAATGATAAGAAATCGCATAACTCCCCCCTCCCCATACGGG
>JAFPZF010000015.1 GCA_017417385.1 Bacteroidales bacterium | reverse complement strand
TGTTACGAACATAGGGGAGGAATCCTTTAATGCTTGCAGTGGCTTGAAGAGTGTGATAATATCAGAAGGTGTGACTCTCATAGAGTCAAGTGCTTTCAAGGGTTGTAGTGGGTTGACGAGCGTGACGATACCTGATAGTGTGACGAGCATAGGGGAAGGAGCTTTTTCGGGTTGCACCAGTCTGACGAGCGTGACGATACCGGATAGCATTACGAAAATAGGGAAGAGAGCTTTTTCTGGTTGCAGCGGTCTGAAGAGCGTGACGATACCGGATAGCATTACGAAAATAGGGAAGAGAGCTTTTTCTGGTTGCAGCGGTCTGAAGAGTGTTACAATCCCTGGTAGTGTTACGAACATAGGGGAGGAATCCTTTAATGCTTGCAGTGGCTTGAAGAGTGTGATAATATCAGAAGGTGTGACTCTCATAGAGTCAAGTGCTTTCAAGGGTTGTAGTGGGTTGACGAACGTGACAATTCCGGGTAGCGTGAGGGGCATATGGCGTGAAGCGTTCTCGGAATGCATAAGTCTTGAAAGTGTGACAATATCAGAAGGCGTGACGAACATAGTGGAATGTGTTTTCTCTGGTTGTAGTGGTCTGAAGAACGTGACAATTCCGGGTAGTGTGAGGAGCATTGGGGGGTATGCTTTCTCAGGTTGCAGCGGTTTGACGAGCGTGACGATCCCGGAGTGTGTAACGAGCATTGGGGGTGGTGCTTTCTCAGGTTGCAGCGGTTTGACGAGCGTGACTATACCGGATAGTGTTACGGGCATAGGAGAAAGAGCTTTCTCCGGGTGCACGGGTCTGAAGAACGTGACAATTCCAGGTAGTGTGAGGAGTATAGGGGATGAAGCATTCTCTGGGTGCACTGGTCTTGAAAGTGCTACAGTCTCAGAAGGTGTGACGAGCATAGGGCGGAGTGCTTTCTCTGGTTGCAGCGACATGAAAACTATAACAATAGCTAGTAGCGTAACGAGCATAGGGGAAGTGTCGATTTATGTTAATTGGGAGGTAAATGGAAGTGCTTTTGAGAATTGTACTTCATTGGAGAACGTGATAATATCAGAAGGTGTGACGAGTATATGGAAGAGAGCCTTCATCGGTTGTGTTGGTTTGACGAGCGTGACGATACCGGATAGTGTGACGAGCATAGAGTGGGGAGCCTTCATCGGTTGTAGCGGGTTGCAGAGTGTGACGATACCGGGTAGTGTGACGAGCATAGGGGACTTTGCTTTTGAGGATTGCTCTGGTCTTGAGAGCGTAACAATATCAGAAGGTGTGACGATCATTAGAAGAGATGCTTTCAAAGATTGTAGCGGATTGAAGAGTGTTACGTTACCTGATAGTGTGACGAGCATAGGGGATGAGGCTTTCCAGAGTTGCACTGGGCTGACGAGCGTGACGATACCTGATGGCGTGACGAGAATAGGGTGGGGTGCTTTTAGTGGTTGTAGCGGACTGGAGACTATAAAAGTTGACAAGAACAATACGAAGTATGACAGTAGGAACGATTGCAATGCTATCATAGAGACGGAGACAAACACACTCATAGTGGGATGTAGAAACACGATTATCCCGGGTAGTGTGATAAGTATAGGGGTGTACGCGTTCAGTGGTTGTAGCGGGTTGGAGAGTGTGACGATACCAGAGAGTGTGACGAACATAGGATGGGGGGCTTTCTCTGGCTGCAGGGGGGTGAAGAGCGTGATAATACCGAAGAGTGTGACGAGCATAGGGCAGTTTGCTTTCTGTGGTTGCAGTGGGATAAAGAGCATGAATGTGGACAAATGGAATGAGCATTATGATAGCAGAGAGGGTTGCAATGCCATAATTGAGACTAAGACGAACACCATTGTGGCTGGTTGTCTAGTTACTACGATACCCGATAGTGTGACGAGCATAGGAAACGGTGCTTTTTCTGGTTGCAACGGGCTGAAGAGCGTGACAATACCGAATAGTGTGACAAGCATAGGCGAGAGTGCCTTTAGTGGTTGTAGCGGGTTGGAGAGTGTGACGATACCAGAGAGTGTGACGAACATAGGATGGGGGGCTTTCTCTGGCTGCAGCGGGATAAAGAACGTGATAATACCGAAGAGTGTGAGGAGCATAGGGGAGAAGGCTTTCTATGGGTGCAGCGGTTTGAAGAGCGTAATGAGCTATATCATGGAGCCTGAGGAATTTAGTGGTTTCTGTGGGGTGACGATATACATACCAGAGGGGACGACGGAGGCGTATAAGAAAGCATGGGGAGAAGGGAACACGTATGTGGAGATGAAGGGAGACGATGGGTAGATGTTGGACAAGGGAGGAAAGGGAGTTGAAAGAGGGAGGATCGTCGGAGAGGTCGGAATCGTCAGAGGGGTCGGAATGTTGGAAGAAATGGCCGTGTAAGGCGGGCGTTGCCCTCAATGGTAAAGTTGCCCTTTCAGGGCGACAGTCGGAATCGTCGGAGGGGTCGGAATCGTCGGAGGGGTCGGAGGGGTCAGAGTTGTCGGAGAGGTCGGAGTCGTCAGAGTCGTCGGAGGGGTCAGAGATTACACACGGAGAGACACTAGAGGAGAAGAAGGGAAGCGAGGGGTGGATGTTGGACGAGGGAGGGGAAGGGCGTTGAACGAGGGAGGATCGTCGGAGAGGGGAAATGAAGAATATAAGCGCATTGCAAATGCTTATATTCCGTGGAGCGGGATTGCAAATCCACGCTCAACTGAGATGCGGATAGTCGCCTGCGGGGAACAAGGAAGAGAACGAGGAGGGGAGGTGAGGTGATTTTGCGAGTTAAAAAGGGGTGGAGAGGGTTATAGCAAAAGAATAAATAGCTACATTTGCGGTTGCTAGCAGAAGAGACGTGGAACGATTGTCATTAGTCGTGCAGCGGGTAGTCCTGTTGACTATCGTATTCCTCTTGAGCGGCGACGTGGCCGTCTCGGGAGGGAGTGGTTTTGGGGATGCGTATGAGTTTCGGGACGTGAAGGTGATGGCGCACAACAAGGTGAAAGACCAGGGGGACTCGGGAACATGCTGGGCATTCTCGACGATGTCTATGATAGAGAGTGACATGATAGCGAGCGGGCGCGACACGGTAGAGCTCTCGGAGATGTACGTGATAGCGATGAGCTACATAGACAAGGTCCGTCAGTACATCAGGATGCACGGGAAGATCTTAGTCGGCGAGGGAGCGGAGTTCCATGACGCCGTGAGTGTCTGGAAGAGGTATGGACTCGTCCCGAGGTCGGTGTACTGGATGGGCGACGACACGACGCGGATAAACCACGAGAGGCTGGCATTATCCGTTGACAGCCTTGCGAGGGAGACGGTCTTCAACGGGAAGATAGAGCGGAGCAAGCCGAAGGAAGGATGGGAGGCAGACCTGAACAGCCTGATAGAAAGATACATAGGGAAGATACCGACGGAATTTGAGTGGAGGGGGCGGAAATATACGCCACGGAGCTTTGCGGACGAGGTCGTCGGGCTGGACCCTGACGACTACGTAGCGATAACGTCGTTCAGCCATCATCCATTTTACGAGAAGTTCGTCTTTGAGATCCCGGACAACTGGAGTTTCGGGGAGGAATATAACCTGCCGATCGAGGTGCTCGAGGAGGCTGTCGATAGTGCGATAGAGCGCGGTCGGACAGTAGCGTGGGCGGCAGACGTGACGGAGAAGTACATCTCTTGCAACCTGGGGATAGGAGTATATCCGCAGACCGACCCCGACTCGATGAGCACGAAGGACAGGCGTCGGTGGCGCAGTCTGCCAGACTTCAGCAAGGAGTTTTATGGGCTGGAGTTCCCTGTCGAGGAGGGAAGCGTCAGTCAGGCGATGAGGCAGGAGGCGTTCGACAGCTATGAGACGACGGACGACCACGGTATGCACATAGTCGGTAAGGCGCTGGACAAGAACGGGAAGGAGTATTACAAGGTCAAGAACAGTTGGGGACCGAGTGCGGGATATGGCGGCTACGTGTATGTGTCGAAGCGGTATTTCGAGTACAAGACGATGCACGTATTGATGAACAGGCAGTACATACCGAAAGAGACGCGTGAGCGGATGAAGATATAAGACCATAGACATAAATAAGAAGCAGAAAGAACATCAGAAATTACAGATGGATAAGATCAAGTTGATCCCGATGGTGGGATTTGGCAACGTACGGTTCGGGATGACCGTACAGGAAGTGAAGAAGATACTCGGGAAGCCGGATGAGGAGGTCGATAATGACAGGCTCGGCGAGGATGATGAGGACACGATGATCACGCTCTACTATGACGAGCTCGGTTTGTCGTTGTCGTTTGACAAGCTGACGGACTTCAGGCTGAGCGACATCATGACAGAGGGTTACAGTTCGGTCTCGATGGAAGGCGGGATACGATTTGGCATGTCGGTAGAGGATGTCAGGGGATTGGTAGCGAAGGCGGACTTTGGGCCGATGGAGGAGTCGGACCTAGACGAGGAGGAGATAGGCGACAACGACGAGGAGTTGACGTCATACGACCTGCCGGAGATCAGCGTCAGCCTATGGTTCAAGGAGGACAGGCTGGACACGATCCAGCTAGGTCCGGAGTATGACGAGAATGACAACATAGTATGGCCAAAGAAGTAGGAGCTATGAAGGACGGAATAAAGAAGGTGCTGACGCTGGCAGCAGCCGTCATGACGATGGCGTCGGCGGGGGCGCAGATCAAGCTACAGTCGCCGAACGGAGACCTACAGTTCAGGCTGATAGGCAGGACGAACTTGGACCTCGGGACGTATCTCGGGGCTGACGACGACAGACCGAACAGGAACGGGGCATCGGTCAACGACACGCGTCTCGGGTTGATAGCGAACTTCGAGGAGACGTGGCAGGCGAAGATAGAGATCAGCTTTGCGAACAAGGCGATATCGTTCAGGGACGTATATGTCCAGAAGAGCTGGGACGGCGGTCACAGGAAGCTGCAGATAGGCAACGTCTTCATGCCATACGGTGTGAAGATCATGGGCTTGGCGTATAAGTTCATCGAGACGTCGACGACCGACCTGATGTTCACTCCGTCGAGGAAGATGGGAGCGCTATATCAGGTTTACAGGCCGAAGGTGAACTTCCAGCTCGGATTCTTCTCGGACGGAGACGTAGACTCCAAGCAGACGAACCAGGGATGGCAGGCTGCAGGTCAGGGCATACTCCACATCATAGAGTTCAACAAGGAAGAGGAGGGTGCATCGGCACTTGACCTCGGGGCGTCGCTGGTCTTCACGCATCCGTCTAAGAACGTGGCGTTCAATGCGTCGATGCCGACGACGATCAATTCAAACGTCTTGTTGTCGTCCGGGTCGATGGAGGCATACAACTATGGCAGGATAGAGGCCAAGATGCTGTTCATCAAGAAGAGATTCTACGCTGAGGCGCACTATCATCAGGCGAACGTGAACACGCCGGAGGCAGTCAATGCGGACAACTTCAAGGCGAGCGGCTTCTATGCACAGATGTCGTGGCTCTTGAAGGGCAACCAGCAGAACTATAATCCTGCGACCGGTCTTGCAGCGCATCCGGCACCAAAGAGCCTGGAGGTCTTGGCGAGGTTTAACACGACGAAGATCGAGGATGCGAGCCTGAACGACGTCAGTGCGGAGATGAACTACTTCATCAGCAAGTATCTAGTAGCACGAGTCTTGTATGTCCACACGATGGTCAAGGACGGTCCGACGCTTGACTTGATACAGGGTAGACTGCAGTTCTCGTTCTAGGGGCGGGAGTTGTAATACAACCCATAATAGGGAACTTCTATAAATTGTTTTTTCTGCGTTGCACTCAACTTTGAAATCCTCATTTACTATAGTAAACTCCGGTGTTCAAAGTCTCGTGCGCCTTGAAAAACCTAATTTCTAGAAGCACCCATAAGAAAAGATAAGGAGCTCTCCACGGCGAAGGAGTCGTGGGGAGCTTTTAGCGTATATGGGGGAAGGGTGGAGGCGAGATGCGGACATGGGGAGTTGTTAAATTCGATGAATTTAATTAAGTTTGCATAGAGAACTGCGGGCACAGAGGAGTGGTGTTGCAGAGAAATCAAAAAAGAAACAGGAACCCAACAAAAGGAAACCTAATGAACAGAACGAGAGTTGCGCGACTGCTGATAGCGGCATGGCTGGTAGCGGTCGGGACAGGTGCGGCGGCACAGAAGAAGGGCAAGGTCAAGACGGACGACATCTGGGCACAGGGCGTGGCGCTTGCGGAGAGCATCAAGGCGCCGGAGATAGCGAACAAAGAGTACAAGATAACAGATTTCGGGGCTCGGAAGGATGCTGATGCGCTGACGAACATGGAGGCCATCAACAAGGCGATAGACGAGGCGAGCAGCAAGGGAGGCGGTCGAGTCGTCGTCCCTTATGGGCAGTGGCTGACGGGTCCGATAACGATGAAGAGCAATGTCGATCTACACATCGAGAATGGGGCAACACTCCTGTTCTCGACAGACAGGAATCACTACCTGCCGGTCGTCAGGACACGATGGGAGGGAATAGACTGCTACAACCTGAAGCCGCTGATATATGCCAAGGGAGAGAAGAACATGGCGATAACCGGCAGTGGCACGATAGACGGTCAGGCTAGCAACGAGCACTGGTGGTATTCGTGCGGAGCGTGGTGGTATGGATATAAGCCGGGGATGCTGAAGACGAACAATGGAAACACGAACAGCGGGCGTCCGATGCTCGGGAAGATGGAGCAGGAGAAGGTGCCGGTGGACCAGAGAATCATGACAGTCCAGGATGCGCTACGTCCACAGCTGATCAACTTCTATGAGTGCGAGCAGGTCATGATAGAGGGGGTGACACTGCGGAACTCGCCATTCTGGGTGATACATCCGTGCTTCGTCAACAACATGATAGTCAGGGGCGTCACGATAATCAGCCATGGTCCGAACAGCGACGGATGTGACCCGGAGAGCAGCAAGAACGTCTTGATAGAGGATTGCTATTTCGACACGGGTGACGACTGCATAGCCATCAAGAGCGGTCGAAACAACGACGGGAGGGCGATAGACATCCCGAGCGAGAACATCGTCGTCAGGCGTTGCAGGATGAAGAATGGACATGGCGGCGTCGTCATAGGGAGCGAGATAACGAGCGGATACAGAAACCTGTGGGTCGAGGACTGCGACATGGACAGCCCGGAGCTGGAGAGAGTCATCAGAATCAAGAGCAACACGTGCAGGGGTGGTGTCGTCGAGAACGTCTACGTCAGGAACGTGCGCGTCGGACAGTGCAAGGAGGCGGTGCTCAAGATCAACCTCGACTATGACAGGAAGGAAGTGTGCGACAGGAGCTACCCGCCAGTAGTCAGGAACATCAACCTCGAGAACGTCACGAGCAAGAAGAGCGAGTATGGAGTCCTGATCATCGGACTCGAGGACAAGACCAATGTCGAGGACGTGACAGTCAAGAACTGCAAGTTTGAGGGTGTCGAGAAGGGCAACAAGACGACGGGATTAGTAAAGAACGTCAAGAGCCAGAACCTGATAATCAACGGAAAGAAGACAGAGCTATGAGAAGAGCGATAGCGTGCTGGCTGCTGGTGGCATGTGGAGCTGCCGTGCAGGCACAGTCGGACTACAAGAGCGAGGTATGGGTGTCGGACCTCGGGAACGGGAAATACAAGAATCCCGTGCTATACTCAGACTATTCAGATCCCGACGTATGCAGGGTAGGGGACGACTACTACATGACGGCATCGAGCTTCAACTGCATACCAGGATTGCCGATACTCCACTCGAAGGATCTCGTCAACTGGGAGTTGATAGGCTATGCACTAGAGAGGCAGGTCACGGCAGATCTGTATGAGGGGGCGCAGAGCAGTCCCGCGATGACAGTGACCGACGGGCGGATATTCAAGGAGAACACGTTTGACAAGCCGAGGCACGGAGACGGAGTCTGGGCGCCTGCGATAAGGTATCATAACGGCGAGTTCTACATCTACTGGGGCGACCCCGACAACGGCATCTACATGGTCAAGACCAAAGACCCGAGAGGTCGGTGGGATGCGCCAGTCCTCGTCCACAAGAGCAAGGGACTGATAGACACTTGCCCGCTATGGGACGAAGACGGAAGGGCGTGGATAGGTCACGGGTATGCAGGGTCTCGAGCAGGGCTGAAGAGCATCCTCGGCATGATAGAGATGACGCCAGACGGGACGCGGACGATAGGCGAGGACCGGATGATATATGACGGACACGTCGACAACGTCACGATAGAGGGCGTCAAGATGTACAAAGAGAACGGCTACTACTACATACTCTGTCCCGCAGGCGGGGTGTCGACTGGGTGGCAGTTGGCGATGCGGTCGAAGAACATCTATGGGCCATACGAGTGGAAGCGAGTCATGGCGCAGGGCAAGACCGACATCAATGCGCCGCATCAGGGGGGATGGGTAGACACGCCGGACGGCAGTGAGCATTGGTTCCTACACTTCCAGGACATAGGGCCATACGGCAGGGTCGTGCACCTGAATCCAGTGACGTGGAAGGACGGGTGGCCTGTGATGGGCGTCGATAAGGACGGGGATTATTGTGGGGACCCCGTCAGGACGTACAAGAAGCCCAATCTCGCGAAGCAGCCGATACATACGCCAGTCGAGAGTGACGACTTCAACCACAACGGGCTGGGGCTACAGTGGCAGTGGCATGCGAACTCCAATGCGCTATGGTATTTCACAGACCAGGTGCAGGGAGTGCTGAGACTGTTCTCGTGGCCAGCGCCGGCGGGAGTCCAGTACAAGAACTTGTGGGACGTCCCTAACCTATTGCTACAGAAGTTCCCGGCGCCGAACTTCACGGCGACAGCGAAGGTCCGTTTCCACCCGAGCGACAAGCATACGGGAGAGAGGGGTGGTCTCGTCGTTATGGGGATGGACTATGCAGGGCTAGTCATGGAGAACACGGGAGAGGGGATAAGCCTCGAAAGAGTCACGTGCATCAAGGCCAAGCAGGGCAAACCCGAGGAGAAGAGCAACAAGATGACAGTCAAGGCAGACGAGTACGTATGGCTAAGAGTGAGCGTCAGGGACGTGAAGGGCGAGGCAGTATGTACGTTCTCGGTCAGCAAGGACGGGAAGAAGTATGAGAAGATGGGGGACGAGTTCAAGGCGAAAGAAGGACAGTGGATAGGTGCGAAGGTCGGCCTATTCTGCACGAGGGCGAAGCAGGGGACGAATGACGGAGGATGGATAGAGGCGGACGAGTTCGTCATCGGGAAGTAGAGAACAGAAGACAGAAAAATAGAGACGGCAGCTACGCTGGAACAAGCGCAGGCTGCCGTCTTTTTAGATACGTAGGGAGGGGAAGAGGGGGAAGAGGGGGAAGAGAAGGGGAACTCTCGCATAATCAAATCGTACATTTCTGAAAAACAAATAGTACAAGAGAGAGGGAACGAGGAACTGGGGTGGAAAGCAGTCAAGCAGTCGGGAGGCATAGAAGGCAGGAGGTGGGGCGGAGGGGAATTTGGAGATGAAAGGAAGGAAAGACGAGGGAGGAAGTTGCGGGGAGAGAAATAAAGCATATATTTGTAGAGCAATCAAAATACAGGAGCGCTATGACATACGACGATTTGAACAAGTATCCAAAAGAAGTAATACTACTCTGCCTACAGTTGACAGCGATAGAAGTGCTGCAGAGGATGGCGTGGGACGATATGGAGCTGTGGGGCTTGCTGCTGACCGAGGAGAGGGAGAAAGTGCTGAAGAAGATAAGCGAGATGACAGGCGAGGAGGAGCATAAGAAGGCGTATGCAAACTCAGTGTATTGGACGGCGATAGCGTATCGGAAGTATGACTCGGAGAAGACGGCGGAGAAGAAGATACGGGAGGCGCGGGAGCTGAGCGAGAAATGCTTTGTGGCGGACTCTCCGCAGATGCAGGCCATAGAGGCAGTGTATCCGGGGATGACGGCGCAGCGGTGGACACCACGCAAGGACAAGGAGAAGCCGAAGCTAGTCACACAGTTGTTGACAGGCATCACGACAGCGATAGTCTGCAGTAACTCGGCTGGGACCATGAAGGACATGAGGCAGAAGGGGTATGAGGCATTTGGAGAAGAAGACATCGAGGGGCAGGTAGCCATGGCGAAACGTCAGATAGGGGAGTGCAAGAAGGTGAAGGCGAAGATAGAGAGATCTAAGACGGACACGCATGGACTGCAGGTCGAGGAGTTGATATACGAAGCAGAGGTGCTCTTGGCAGGCATAGAGGGTACAGATACGCCGCCGATGGTGACGAAGGGGATGCTGGACGAGATGCTAAAGACGATAGAGGACGAGAGGGAGGGAAGAGAGGGATGAGGGGAAGAAGGGAGAGGGAAGGGGAAGAAGGGAGAGGAAAGGAAGGAGATGAAAAAGAAGCAGACATAGGGGAAGTGAGAGGGACTCAACGAAGGCAATAATCAGAGAGATTGTGCGTTAGGAGGGAAAAGGGAAAGAAAGATGAGCAGAGTAAAGCGGATAGTGGCGTTGGGAGTCATCGTGGTATTGGCGGAGGCGGGGATAGTAGTATGGAACACGCCGAGCGAGGCATGGAGAGATATACCGGCGAAATCGGACTACACGAAGTACACGATGGAGGAGCGGGTGGACGTCGCACGGGCGTTTGCCAAGAGGCGGAAGATGAGCGAGGAGACAGCGTTCTTCGTCGACTACAGCATAGAGAGCGGAACGCCGCGGTTCTATGTCGTCAACCTGAGGACGGGGGAGGTCGAGAAGAAGATACACGTCATGCATGGGGCAGGTGGGCAGTCGACAGCGGAGAAGCCCGAGTTCAGCAATAAGCTGGGCAGCAAATGCTCGTCGCTTGGGCGGTTCCTGGTCAGCAGAGAAAGCGGATTGACAATCAAGAAGTCGAGGCGGCTGGTAGGTCTTGACGTGGATAATCAGACGGCGCAATGGAGAGGGCTGATGATCCATGCGGCGGGGTGGGTCGATAAGTACAAAGGCAGGAGGTATATACCGCTGAACGAGCATGCAAGTTCCGGGTGCGTCACGATAGCGAAGAGGGAGATAGACAGCATATTGTCGATAGTTGACAAGTCGGAGAGCCCGATATTGTTGTGGACATATAATTGAGAGGAAAGAGGGGGGGCTGGTCTATACCAAGTCTAACCCAAGTCTAACTAAGGCGGTATGATGGGGAAGAGGGGGAAAGAGAAATATCGGAGAGGAAGAGGGGAAGAAGATAAATCAGGCGTGACATAATGGCATAGGGGAGGAGTGGGTGAGAAGTGAGGAGACGCAAGGGATTGGGGAAGAAGAGGAAGAAAGGGAGGAATGCAATGGGAAGAGGAGAAGTGACAAAGTGGCAGAGAAAAGCGATTGGCACTTGATTTGAGAGAAGAGGGGCGAAACGACAAAAGAAAGGAGCGAAGAGATATGGACTACAATAAACTGACAGTCAAGGCACAGGAGGCGATAAGCAAGGCTGTGCAGACAGCGACAAACGGAGGGCAGCAGGCGATAGAGCCGCTACATATACTGAAAGGACTAATAGAGACGGCACCGGACGTCACGAACTTCATATTCAACAAGTGCGGCATGGCGGGGAACATCGGGACGGTCGTTGACCGGTCGATACAGTCGCTGCCGAGAGTCTCGGGGTCGAATCAGCAGCCATATTTGAGCAGCAAGGCGAACGGGGTGATGCTAAAGGCGCAGAACGAGGCGCAGTCGGCAGGCGACCAGTTCGTCAGCATAGAGCACATACTGCTGGGAGTCCTCATGGAGGATGACACAGCGGGCAGGATATTGAAAGACGCCGGAGCGACAGAGAAAGACTTCAGGGCGGCGATAGCGCTACTCAGGAAGGGCAGCAAGGTGACCGACCAGAATGCAGAGGAGACATATAACGCGCTATCCAAATATGCCATAAACCTGAACGAGCGGGCGAACAGCGGGAAGCTCGACCCCGTCATAGGCAGGGACGAGGAGATAAGGAGGGTCCTCCAGATACTGAGTCGAAGGACGAAGAACAACCCGATACTGATAGGTGAGCCAGGAGTCGGAAAGACAGCGATTGCCGAGGGGCTGGCGCACAGGATAGTCAGTGGTGACGTCCCGGAGAACCTGAAGGACAAGCAGATATACTCTCTCGACATGGGCGCCTTGATAGCCGGTGCGAAGTATCAGGGAGAGTTTGAGGAGAGACTGAAGAGCGTCGTCAAGGAGGTCGTCTCGGCGGAGGGTCAGATAGTCCTCTTCATAGATGAGATACACACCCTCGTCGGAGCGGGCAAGAGCAGTGGTGCGATGGATGCGGCGAACATCTTGAAGCCAGCGCTTGCGAGGGGCGAGCTGAGGGCGATAGGAGCGACGACACTCGACGAGTATCAGAAGTACTTCGAGCAGGACAAGGCCCTCGAGAGACGATTCCAGACTGTCATGGTCGATGAGCCGAGCGAAGAGGATGCGATCTCCATCCTGAGGGGCATCAAGGAGAAGTATGAGACGCACCACAAAGTCAGAATCAAGGATGAAGCCATCATAGCGGCCGTCCAGCTGTCGAGACGTTACATATCATCTCGATTCCTGCCGGACAAGGCGATAGACCTCATGGACGAGGCGGCGGCACACCTGAGGATGGAGATGAACTCAGTCCCGGAGGAAGTCGATAACCTCGAAAGGAAGATGAAGCAGCTCGAGATAGAGAGGGCAGCCATCAAGAGGGAAGGCGACGACAAGAAAGTCGGCGAGCTCGACAGGGAGATAGCCGACGTCAGGGAGCAGTGTGAGCAGGAGCGGTCGAAATGGAGAGCGCAGAAGGACGTCGTCGAAGGCATACAGAAGGAGAAGGCCTCGATAGAGCAGATAAAGAACGAGGCGCAGAGGGCAGAGCGCGAGGGAGATTATGGAAGAGTGGCGGAGCTACGGTATGGCAAGCTGGCGGAGGCGCAGAAGCACATCGAGGTGCTCAACGGGAAGCTGGCGGAGATGCAGAGCAAGGGCGTCATGATAAAAGAGGAGGTCGATGCGGACGACATAGCAGAGATCATCAGCAGGTGGACCGGGATACCAGTCTCGAAGATGATGGAGAGCGAGCGGAGCAAGCTGCTACACCTTGAGGAGGAGCTACACAAGAGAGTCGTCGGTCAGGACGAGGCCATCAGTGCCGTCGCGGATGCCGTCAGGCGTTCGAGGGCGGGGTTGCAGGATGCGCGCAGGCCGATAGGGTCGTTCATCTTCATAGGCACGACGGGCGTCGGCAAGACAGAGTTGGCGAAGGCGCTGGCGGAGTTCCTGTTCGACGACGAGAGCCAGATGACAAGGATCGACATGAGCGAGTATCAGGAGAAGCACAGCGTCTCGAGGCTCATCGGAGCGCCTCCGGGATACGTCGGCTATGACGAGGGCGGACAGTTGACCGAGGCAGTCAGGAGGAAGCCGTACTCCGTCGTGCTATTGGACGAGATAGAGAAGGCGCATCCGGACGTGTTCAACATCCTGCTACAAGTCCTTGACGATGGTCGATTGACGGACAACAAGGGCAGGACAGTAGACTTCAAGAACACCATCATCATCATGACGTCGAACCTCGGGTCGAACCTGATACAGCAGGAGTTTGAGAAGACGGGTGGCAAGATAACCCCGGAGCTCATCACGACGAGCAAGAGGGAGGTGATGGCGCTACTCAGGAAGACGATACGACCGGAGCTATTGAACAGGATAGACGAGATAGTGACGTTCACGCCACTCGACAGGGACAAGATAGAGGAGATCGTCGGGCTACAGTTCGACTCGATACGGAAAATGTTGATGCCGAGCGGAGTCGATCTAAGAATCACGAAGGCGGCGATAAGCTGGTTGGCCGAGGCAGGATTTGACGCCATGTATGGTGCAAGACCTGTCAAGAGGGCGCTTCAGACGTACGTCCTCAATGACCTGAGCCGGAAGATACTGGCAGGGGAGGTCGACAAGGAGAAACCGATGATAGTCGACGTGAACGGAGGGCAGCTGACGTTCAGCAATTAGAGAAACTTCTAAAGATAGGATAGGCAGGCGGACAGTCGGGAGGCTGTTCGCCTGCCGTTTTTTTTTGTGGAGGCGGATGGGGAGGGTAGGGGGGAGATTGAAGAAGAAACTAGTGGAAATGCGAGAAGACCTAATACCTTTGTTATCGACAAGCGACAGAAATGCCAAGACATTAGCTATCCCACAAAGAGAATTTAGTCTCAGCAACACCACTCTTCAGGGAGCGGGAAGAGGGGGAAGCGGAGAGAGGGGCGGGAGGATTTGGTCGGGAAGAAAATTATTCTGATATTTGCTCGGAAACCGAAGTGTGCGAGAGACTACAAACCCGAAGGACAAAGAAGGGAGGTGCGAGAGCATAACCGACAGAAGGCGGATGACAGAGACAGGAAGGGGAAGTGCGGGGGACAAGTAGCGAGCATACGGAGGTGGAATGACAGAGGTTTGGACAGATAAATCGAGAATAAACGATGAGAGCGGCAAAGATATTGGTCAGCATAGTCGTGGCAGTCATGGCGTTGACGTCGTGCGTAGACACGCTGAACGAGGCGAATTTCGAGAAGTACTGGTATGTCGAGGCGGAGGACGACTCGACGGAGGTGACGTGGGGGAACGGGTATGTAGAGTTCAAGGCGCCGAAGGGGCTTACGGTATGGCGGCGTGAGAAGATGAAGGGCGACATCAGGATAGAGTATGAGGCGGAGGTCGTAGTCGAGCGGGAGGGGGATCGGCTGAGCGACATGAACTGTTTCTGGATGGCGACAGACCCGGAGTCGCCGGATGACATCTTTGCCACGACGGGGAGACGTCGGGGAATATTCAAGAATTATTATTCGCTGTCGTTGTATTACGTCGGGTATGGGGGAAATCAGAACAGGACGACGCGATTCAGGAAGTATACGGCGGACACGCTCGGGATCGTTGACCCGGCGATGCGGCCCGAGATATTGATGGAATATCGGGACATACAGCATTTGCTACAGCCGAACCACTGGTATAGAATCGAGATAGAGTGCAGGGGACAGAAGACGACGATGAGCGTCGACGGGCAGCGGATAGTGGACTACGTAGATCTGGAGCCGTTGCGAGAGGGGTGGTTTGCGTTTCGGACGACGAAGTCGAGGACGAGGATGCGGAACTTCTCGGTGACGGAGCTGAAGGAATGAGGGAATTGTCGGAATGAGGAATTAGGAATGAGGAACGGGGTGTCGGAATCGTCGGAATCGTCGGAGTGGTCGGAGTCGTCGGAAGGTCAGAGTCGTCGGAGTAGTCGGAATCGTCGGGGACCTCACGTAGAGAGCACAGAGGAGGGGACGGAGTGTTTTAAGCCTCACACAGAGAGCACGGAGGGCACAGAGATGTTTAGTTCACAGAGGCGAGCTGGCGCTCGAGGGAGGACACAGAGAGGAGCCGATTAGCAATTAGCAATGGATCGGAGTCGTCAGAGTCGTCGGAAGGGACTCACACAGAGGGCAGACAATGAGGAATGAGGAAAGAGGGACGGGGAGTTTTTAAGTCTCACACAGAGAGCACGGAGGCACAGAGATTTATAGTTCACAGAGGCGAGCTGACGCTCGCGGGAGGACACAGAGACAGAGTTGGAGAGTGGAAAGGGGGGGCGGAGTGGTCGGAAAGGTCTCACACCGAGGGCACAGAGGGAACGGAGATGTTTAGTTCACAGAGGCGAGCTGGCGCTCGAGGGAGGACACAGAGACAGAGTTGGAGAGGGGAAAGGGGGGCGGAGTGGTCGGAAAGGTCTCACACAGAGGGCAGACAATGAGGAATGAGGAAAGAGGGACGGGGAGTATTTAAGTCTCACACAGAGAGCACGGAGGCACAGAGGTATTTAGTTCACAGAGGCGAGCTGACGCTCGAGGGAGGACACAGAGCAATTAGCAATGAGGAATTAGCAATTAGCAATGGATCGGAGTCGTCAGAGTCGTCGGAAGGGACTCACACAGAGGGCAGACAATGAGGAATGAGGAAAGAGGGACGGGGAGTTTTTAAGTCTCACACAGAGAGCA
>JAFPZF010000014.1 GCA_017417385.1 Bacteroidales bacterium | reverse complement strand
GGTCCTCAGCCTTGCGTCGTCTCTGTCTCGAAACGGGTTGCAAAGTTAGAAGGTTTTCCCGAGACCGCCAAAAACTTTCTGAAGTTTTTTTCGTCCCCGTCGTCCCTGACTTGCCGACTTGCTTGTCAAATCCAAGTGACCGTCGCCTCTCGGCTCCTGTCCCGTGCCCCGTCCTTTCCGAAAGCGATTGCAAAGGTAGGGGCTTTTTCGTTACCTGCAACACCCTGTCACCAAAAAGTTTTAACACTTCACTCCCGACACCCCTTATCGCTCTGTCTTTAAGTGGTTTACCTACATAGTTAAAGAGTGTTCATATTTGTAACATTGGCCTCAAATCGCCAGAATGGCACTGTTTTTGATAGTTTCTCATCTCTACTGCTCTCAAAAGTGACAGCTTTTTGTCTAAAAAGGCCACAGAAACGCCTCCTTTGACATCCTTTTCTACGCCCCCCTACCCCTCTCACGCTCCCTCAAAGTTAAGCGTCCCCCACCCCCCCAAGGTGGAAGACGCTTCTATATTCTTCCTTCGCTATGTCTCTGTCTTGCACTGCCCTTATTGAGAACCCGTATGACCGATGATGCCCGTTGCGACAGTGCTCCCCATCAGAAATCATAGTTCTTGGCAAACGCCGGCTTCGCGGCTTTTGTATCTACATTTTAAAAGAGACTAGAACCCTCAGTGAAAAGCGATGTGCCTGCCTACTGCTCCTCGTTGAGCTGCGAGAGCACGAACCGCACCTCCGGCGATGCAAAGCCGTTGGTCTTCATGATGTCCCAGAAGCCCTGGTCGGACGGCCGATGCTTGAGGAGCAGATTGTAGAGTGACTTGTACCTCGTCTTTGTCATGATCTGCTCTATCGTGAGCCCGTTGTCGGGGATTGTCGAGACGAGGTGCTCGAGGATGGTGTTGCGCTTGAGTCCCCGCTCCGTGGCGACGTCGTCGACGTTCCCGAGCTTGTTGAACAGCTCGACGGAAAGGGCCTTGGTATCTACTTTGGGCTCGGCTTTCTTGGCGCTCTTGGTCTTTTTTGTAGTCGTCTTGGACTTCTCCTCTTCTCCCCCCGGCGCATTCTTGCCGACGAAATACTTGACCCGCGCATTGAGGACGGTCTGGACGTCGAAATGCCCGAGAGCCGCGACTGCCTTCATCTCTGTCAGTCGTAGCGCAAGCAGGTCGGCAAGCTGTGCCAAGTGGTCGTTCTTCTGCTGCTCGACGGCCTTGTTGCCTAGCGGGAAGTCGAGCTTCCGCCCGATCTCTGCGTATGTCGACTTTAGATGAGACGAGAAGTATTTGCACGCCGAGGCTATCCTCTCCGAGAGCTCGGTCGATATGGGCGTCGACGATGCCCGACCAGCCGAGAGGAGTAGCATGAACTTCTGTGCGACGTCCAGAACCTCGACTCTCGCCGCCGTCAAGAGGGCATTGATCTCTACGAGAAGGTCATCGTAGGTCTGCGCATAGTTCTCGTCGATGATGCGCTCGAGTCGAGCCGCCTCGACATTGATGGGCCTGAAGTCTATGAGCGAGAGCACCATGTCATAGTCATAGTCGACGGCTAGTGCATCGATTCGCGTGCCGTCAACGGCTTGCGACTCCTGGTTCGAGAGGAAGGTCCCTATTGTCGCATCGGTCATGAGCGACGCCGGCAGTATGGGCGCCGAGAGGACCATCCCCTCTAGCGACCGGCAACGGCTGAGAGCGACATATACCTGCCCCGGCGAGAAGGCTTTGTTGGCATCGATGATGGCATTGTCGAACGTGAGGCCCTGGCTCTTGTGTATGGTGATGGCCCACGCGAGCCGTAGCGGTATCTGCGAGAATGTGCCGTCAATGATCTCGTTGACTGTCCCGTCTGCCTTGTTGAGCTCGTAGCGGACGTTCTGCCACTCCTCGGGCGCCACTGTGAGGCTCCTGTGGTCGTCGTCGGCCTCGACGGTGACGGTGTCTTCCGATATCGCCGTGACGAGTCCAGTCTTGCCGTTATAATATGTGTGGTTCTTGTCGTTCTTGATGAACATGACCCGAGCCCCGACTTTCAGCGTCAGCCGCTCGTCATTCGGGAACGACTGCTCGGGAAACTTGCCCTTGACTGTCGCCTTGAAGACGACTTCCTTCGAGCGGATTAGCGCGAGGTTGGCATTGTTGACGTTATCCGCCTCGACGTTGTGCGTCGTCAGCCGGATGAAGAACTGTCCCTTCGGTGGCTTGAAGTTGGGTATGTATCGGGTGTTGAGGAGCTGGAAGTCGGCCGCCGTCATCTGGTTCTCCCTGACTTTGTTGAGGAGGGTGACGAAGGTCGCATTTGTCTGTCGGTATATCTTCTTCAGCTCGACGGTGTAGAACACTGTCTTCTGCAGCGCATTGCTCGAGAAGAAATATGGTGTCTGGTAATAGCTCTTCATGAGCTGCCACTCGTCGTCCCTCACGACGGGCGAGAGCTGCCTGAGGTCGCCTATCATGAGCAGCTGGACGCCCCCGAACGGCGCATTGGAATGTCTGAAGTGGCGCAGCCGGTCGTCTATGCGGTCGAGAAGGTCTGCCCTCACCATCGAGATCTCGTCGATGACAAGGAGGTCGAGCGAACGTATGAGAGAGATCTTCTCGCTGCGAATCCTGAACTGTTCCTGCCCCATCTTCTGACCCGGCAGGTACATCCCCGGCGCTATCTGGAAGAAGGAATGGATGGTGACTCCCCCTGCATTGATGGCGGCAACGCCCGTGGGCGCGACGACGACCATCCGCTTGTTGCTGTGCTCCCTGAGCCGCCTGAGGAAGGTGGTCTTGCCCGACCCGGCATTCCCCGTCAAGAAGAGATTGCCCCCCGTCCTTGTGATATATTCCCAAGCCATGAAGGCCTGCTCGTTTTCGTTCTTGTCGTAGAATTGCATAGCTTTTTGGTGCAATGTGTGCTGATCCGTTCTCGTTCCTGTCTTCCCCCTCTTGCTCTTTCCCCCGCAAAGATAATAAGAAAAGGTAGATGCGGTTACGGCTTTTCTGCTCGCCTCCTCCCTCTTCTTTGCTCAATATTTTCGCTACAACGTTAAAAAGTCTTGCAAAGTAAAATACAATTACTAATTTTGAGGTGATAATGTTTCGTTCACAACGGCAATCGAAAGGAAACACAATCACAGTTGAAGAGAAAAAACAAAAATAAAAAACTATCGCTGATGAAATTAGGTAATTTCAACAAGGGCGGACAAAGAATGTTTCTTGCTCTGCTCCTTGCAGCGTCTATGGGCGTTTCGGCTCAGCAGACGCAGAAGGTTAGCGGTCGCGTGGTGGACAGCACTGGGCAGCCTATCGTGGGCGCCGCTGTCGTCGTCTCCGGTACGACTATTGGCACTGTAACTGACATTGACGGCAACTACACTATCGACGCTCCTTCCAACAGCAAGATCGAGGTCTCTTTCATTGGCTACGACAAGGCTCAAAGCCCCGTCGCCGGACAATCTACGCTGAACTTTACGCTCCAAGACGAGGCTACTGAGCTCGACGAGCTTGTGGTCGTCGGCTACGGCGTCCAGAAAAGGCGCGACCTGACGGGCTCCGTCGCCTCGGTCACTGGCGAGAAGCTGGCTGCCAACCCTGTCGCCGACGTGGCGCAGGCTCTCCAAGGCCAGCTCCCAGGCGTGAGCGTGACTAGTCAGGACGGCCGACCAGGCGCTACGATGAGCATCCGCGTCCGTGGCGGCGGCTCTATCACTCAGAGCAACGACCCGCTCTTCATCGTCGACGGTGTCGCCGTCAGCGACATCTCGGACATCCCTGCTGACAATATCGAGAGCATCGACGTCCTCAAGGACGCTGCCTCTACGGCTATCTACGGTGCCCGTGGCGCCAACGGCGTCATCCTCGTGACGACTAAGGGTAGCAAGGGCGAGTGTAAGACGAGGATCAACTACAATATGTACTTCCAGATTAAGAAGGACCCGGAGACGCTCGAGACTCTCGACGCCTACGACTATGTCCTCAACCAGTGGAGCTACCTGACGGCCTACGGCGCCTCCTACGGAGACGGCGTCGCTAAGTACTTCGGCCTCGGCTCTAAATATGGCAACCACCTCAACGAATACAAGAGCGTATCGACTCACAACTGGGTCGACGACATCATGAGGACGGCCTACTCCTGGAATCACGACCTCAGTCTCTCCGGCGGCTGCGACCAGACGAAGTACTACGCCTCAATCCACTATATGAACGACGAGGGTATCAGGATCGGCACTAACTTCAAGAGGTACGGCGCCAACGTCAAGGTCAACCACAAGATCACTGACAACCTGACCTTCGACATCGACCTTCGTTACGGCGAGCGTAGAATCAACGGCGCTAAGTTCGACGTCGCTACGAGCGCCTACCGCTTCCGCCCTATCGACAAGCCGCTCGGCGAGGACGACCCGACTCTCCTCGGCATGGGTAGCAGCAATGTCGAACTGGCCTACAACCCTGTCGACATCATCGCCAACTACGACAACGAGACGAAACGGCAGTTCATCCGTGGCGTCAGCGGACTCACCTGGCAGGCCTTCAAGGGCTTCACGGCTAAGACTGACCTCGCTCTCCGTAAGAACTGGAGCGAGACGAGGTACTGGGACGCTGGACTCGAGAACGGCTTCAGCAACGCTAAGCTGACTAAGGGCGACGGCTTCGGCATGAAGTGGACGACGACTATCAACTACCAGCTGCCTATCGAGGGCGACAACCACCACGCCTCTATCCTCGCCGGCAACGAGATGCTCGAGAGTAAGAGCAACAGCAGCTACATCGACGGCTATGGCTACCCTAAGGGCTTCACCAAGGAGAACGCCTTCGGCCAGCTTAGCATGAGCGACGCTAGCCTCGGCAAGGACAAGGTTAACAACACTATCGGCACGCCTTCTAGGACGGTATCCTGGTTCGGCAGGGTCAACTACGACTTCATGAGCAAATATCTGCTGACTCTGACTTTCCGCGCCGACGGCTCCTCTAAGTTCGCTCCTAACAACCACTGGGGCTTCTTCCCTGCCGCAGCAGCTGCATGGAGGATCTCCGACGAGAGCTTCCTCGAAGGTAACTCGGCTATCTCGAACCTTAAGCTGAGGCTCTCCTACGGTAAGTCGGGCTCCGACAATATCGACGCTAGTCTCTGGAAGGAGACCTGGAAGACTAACAGCATTACGGTCGACGGTCAGCCTGTGACGGTCTACGTCCCCGGCGACATGATGGGCAACCCGGATCTGAAGTGGGAGACGACGACGAGCCGCAACATCGGTATCGACTACGGCTTTATTGACAACAAGCTCCACGGCGCTATCGAGATCTACTCTAACTATACTGACGACATCTTGATGAAGGTGCCTATCGACGCCTCCGCCGGCTATAGCTACCAGTTCCAGAATGTGGGCAAGACGAGCAACAAGGGCTTCGAGGTCTCTCTCGGCTACGACATCGTCCGTACGCAGGACTTCAACCTCTCCTTCGGCCTGACCTACAACTACAACAAGAACAATGTCGAGAAGCTCAACAAGGACGCTCTGGCCGATACTCACACTGGCTGGGCTTCTAGTATGCTCAAGCCTTACTACGACTATATTATCCGCGAGGGCGAGCCTGTCGGCACTATCCAGGGCTACAAGAGCGAGGGCTTCTACACTGTCGACGACTTCGACGTGGTCGGCGGCGTATGGACTCTCAAGCAGGGCGTCCCAGACATCAGCCAGATTGTCAACTACGCAGGCGACAAGTCCTACAACAAGCCTGACGGCCAGACGGCTATGCCGGGCATGGCTAAGTTCGCCGACATCAACGGCGACGGCAAGGTGAACTCCGACGATATGACGGTCATCGGCAACACGATGCCTAAGCACACCGGCGGCTTCAACTTCAACGGCCGCTGGAAGGGCCTCGACTTCGCCCTCAACTTTACTTACCAGCTCGGCGGAGACGTCTACAACGCCAACGCTATGCACTCTATGATGGGCGACAAGGATACGGGCGCCGGCAACAACCGTCTCTCGCATATCAAGGACTGCTGGCAGATGTACAAGGTCGGTGCCAGTGGCGACCTCGAGGTCGTAACGGACCCGTCTGAACTCAAGGCTATGAACGCTGGCGCTAAGCACGCTATGCCGTTCTCGGAATATGGCATCACCTCTAGCGAGTTCATCGAGAAGGCTACCTACCTGAGGCTCCAGACGCTGACTGTCGGATACACGCTCCCGAAGGACCTGACGCAGAATGCTAAGATCAGCAAGCTGCGCTTCTACTTCACCGGCGGCAACCTCTTCTGCATCAACGACTATAGCGGCCTCGACCCTGAAGTCAACACTGCCCCGGGAGGCTCCGACGGCTTCCCGACTCCTGCCTACGACTACAACTCTTACCCTAAGGCGAGGACGTTTACTTTTGGCATGAACCTTTCTTTCTAAAGCGAACAAGATGTATATGAAAACGAAATACGCGGCGCTTGCCGTTCTCGCCCTGGGTCTCTCCTCGTGCGAAGATTATCTCGAGACTACGTCGCCTAGCATCGTCGATGCTGACTTCGTCTTCTCCAACGTCGAACTGTCTCGCGCAGCTCTCGACGGTGCCTACGAGCAGTGGAGGGACTGCGCTCAGAACAAGGTGTTCGGCGACGGCCTCTGGTACGCGGCAGACGTGGTCGGCAGCGACATCGAGAGGCACCCTGAGAAGTTCTCCAATCAGCCCGGTAGGCACTACCCTGAGTGTCTCTACCAGAACGGCACCTACGCCGGGACCTACGGCCTGACGAGCTACCAGAAGGAGGACGACGCCTACGCGAGCCTCTACAGCGTCATCGGTAAGGCTAACGCTATCATCAACGCTATCGAGGAGACTCCAGACTTCAACTCGATTGTCTCCAGCGCTAAGCCTAGCGAGATCGGGCAGATTTACGGCGAGGCTGTCACGCTCCGAGCTATCGCCTACAGGGAACTGCTCAAGAACTTCGGCGATGTCCCCTATCAGGAGAAAATGGGCGTCAAGGCTGGCGGTCTCGTCGGGCGAGACTCGGTCTACGAGGCTATCCTCGGTCAGCTCCAGAAGGTCGAACCTCTGATGTACCCCCTCGGCAGCATCCCCGGCGTCGCAGCCAACGCTAAGAACTATATGAGCCAGACGATGACGCAGGCTATGATTGGCCGTATCGCCCTCGAGGCTGGCGGCTATCAGACGCGGCGCGGCGACCTGAAGAGGGTCGACATCAACGGCAACTCGATTACCTACGAGACGATTGGCGCTGAGAACAACGGTGCAACATACGGCCGCCGAAGCGACTGGCAGAAGTACTACTCCCTCGCTAAGACTTACTTCAAGAAGGTTATCGACAACCCTGGCACGGCTCAGTTCCACCTGACGGATCCTCGCTCGACGGGCAAGAAGGGCCAGATATTCGACAACCCTCACCAGTATTTCTTCCAGCAGATGATGGACGACGACGCTACCTACGCCGACGAGAGTATCTACGAATACCCGATGCAGCAGGGTGGCGGCAACGACGCCCGCCCTTACTCCTTCGGTCGCCCAAGTAATGGCGGTAGCAAGGCTGCCTACCCTTGCAAGGGCTATGGTCAGGGCCGTATCGTACCTGCCTTCTACTATGGTATGTTCGACCCTAAGGACAAGCGTCGCGACGTGGCTGCTACGGTCACTGGCTCCGACGGCAAGGGCGCCGAGACGCTGATCCCGTTCGTGCCTAACAGTAAGGCAAGCGGCGGCGGCATCTCGCTCAACAAGTGGGACGAGTGCAGGCAGAAGTCTCCATGGGTCGCCGCACAGAGAAAGAGTGGTATCAACGGCCCTTACATGAGGATGGCTGAGGTGCTCCTTGGTTACGCCGAGGCTTGCGCAGCTACTGGCGACAACGGCGAGGCTCGCACGTATCTCGCTATGGTCCGCGAGCGCTCCTTCCCTGCTGGCGAGGCTAAGACCGACGAGTTCATCGCAAGCCGTGGCAGTCTCCTCGAAGCTGTCATCGACGAGCGTGGCTTCGAGTTCGCTGGCGAGGGCGACCGCCGCTTCACTCTTATCCGCTCCGGCTTCTTCGCTCAGAAGATCAAGGCTGTCAAGGACCTGACAAGGGCTATGATCGACGGCCTCAAGGCTAACGGATACTATGAGTTCGAGAATGGTAACGTCATCTCAGACGTGGTCTATACGAAACTTGTCGACGCTGCCTCTGAGAAGGGCTACAGGCTTACGACACAGGCTCCAGACGAGAGCGACCCTGTCCTCTTCCCGAGCTGGCGCGGTCAGCACGACGACTGGGGCTCCCTCGGCCTGGCTAGCGCCCCTGCTAAGTCCAACCTGGCTATCAAGGGCCTCTTCGACCGTGTCTCCAACCCCGACGAACTGATCGCCGACGGCTACGAGGCTAAGAACTGGGGCGCAGACATCGTCGCCAACGACGACGAGTACTACAAGTACTTCTTCTTCGACTACGACTACGTCAAGGCTCCTATCTACCTCTGGCCTTTCACGCCTAACATCATGTCCGCCGGCGGCTTCACCAACGGCTACGGCTTCGCACAGAAATAACGTTACCAATAAATCTCTAAAACCGAGGGGCGCACGACATTCCACTGCCGTGCGCCCCTCTTCTATATCAATAGGTCTAAAGAAATCTTATCGCGTCCTCAAATCCACCGCCTCCGACGACCCCGCAAACAGATAAAACATTACCGCAACAACTATCGCAGCCCCGCCTATGATGAAAAGGCATAGCCACGCGACGAAAAGGTTGTCGTCCTCCTCCCTATACTGCGACGGATCCGACGTGTCACAATAGATTCCGATTCTGTCACCTGTCACCGACGTCGAACTGACTGTTATCCGACTCGCCTTATACTCTTTGCCCTCATAGCTATATGTGACGTCCGCATAATATGTGGTGACGGTCCTGCTCCCCGACTTATGCCTGACTACATGCGTGTACTCCTCGACCCTGTCTATCGTCGCCTCGGTCCTGACGTAGTCCGCCGTCGTCCTGAGGTCATACTGCAGGACTGCAACGCCTATCGCAACAAGCAACGCCCCTATCGCGGAAAGTACTATCGGCACTACTACTGACTTCTTGCCCGACGTCCGCCCTATCGACCGCCCCGTAGAATAGCTATATGTGTAACTTGGCATATATATAATGTGTCTATTTGTTAGTTTCCAGAATGATCATATCTCAGAGCGTTATAAAAGCCGCAAAAACTATACCGCTCTTCATCTTCCGTCGACCCTTTCTCCGACTCCGTCCCCCCGACGACTCCGACGTCTCTGACGACTCCGACCCCTAATTCATAATTCCTAATTGATTTGGGTTAGCCTTGTATTAGCCTTTTCCTATCTTATGTTAACTTCTCTCCCCTACCCTACCCCTCAAAAAACCTCCCCATGAAATTTTTTCAAAAATTTTTGCCTCACCTATTGCACATTCAAAAAATATCCGTAGATTTGCAGTGTTCTACATAAGTAGAACAGTCAAGAACATAAACACTACAACGTCATGATCGAACTGAAGAACATAAACTACAAATACTCGCCGTCGAGCGAGAACATCCTCGAAAACGTATCAGCTACTATCGAGGACGGCAGAATATACGGCCTCATGGGCCAAAACGGCGTCGGCAAGACTACGATGCTCAAGCTCTGCGCCGGCCTCCTCCTCGCCAAGGAAGGCAAGGTGACGCAAGACGGCCTCGACGTATCCGCCCGCGGCGTGGCAACGCTCGAAGAGGTGTACTATACGAGCGAGAAACCTGATATGCCGAAGAAGTCTGTCAAGGACTACGCCAAGATGATCGCACCCTTCTACCCACGCTTCAGCATGGACGAGCTCAAGCACTGCATGGACGAGTTCGGGATGAGCCTCGACGCTAAGATGAACAAGGTGTCTCAGGGCGAACAGCGTAAGATCCAGATCTCCCTCGCTATGGCGGTCGGGACGAAGCACATCCTCCTCGATGAGCCTACCAACGGCCTCGACATCACGAGCAAGGACACCTTCCGTAAGATTATCTCGAGAAACGCTACCGACGGACGCACCATCGTGATGTCGACTCACCTCGTCCACGACATTGAGCAGCTCGTCGACAGTCTGATTATCGTCGGCAAGAAGAATATCCTGCTCGACATGACGACAACAGAGGTCGCCTCTAAATACTGCTTCGGGACGGCAACGGGTAGCTCCACGCCTTCCGGCACTATCTTCTCCGAGAAATGCGTGGGCGGCACTAGGTACGTCAAGTCTAAGGCTGCCGACGACGACGAGACGGAGGTCGACATCGAACTGCTCTACAAGGCTATCGTCGAAAAGGAGATGGACCGCAAGTAGTGTCAACTCAGAACAATACGCATAAACGGAGGACTAAACTATGTGGAAGGTAATAAAATACAAACTCGAAGAGGGCACTCTGATGCCTTCTACGATATCTTTAGCCTTAGTCGCGACTATCGTGGGCTTTGTGATGGTCTTCTGTGGTGTCTCGCTATACGAGACGGTGGCTCTGATGACTGGAATGGCTCTGGTCTGCGCTCCTTTAAAGTCGTATAGATGCTTCGCCGGCAAGAACGATGTTAGACATCTGCACTTTGACAACGACATCCTCTCGCTGCCCGCAAGCACGAGAGACAAGTTCCTCGGTTGCATAATAGGTGGCGAAATGCCAGTGATTGTCGCCCTGGCTGTGGCTGCTCTGACGACAGTCGTAAAGATTGCTATCGGCAACGAGGTGCCCGATGATACGTCTATGACAAGTCAAGACCTTCAAGGGTTCCTTTGCTTTGGCTTCTTATGCTTGGCTATAACGGGAGGTGTCATCTCCGCCACGTTCTGCAAGAACAAGCATATTAGGCAAAACATCTTACCTTTAGCGTGCGTCGTCCTGATGCTGTCACTCAAGCACTTGAAAGACCTCCCGCAACCTGCCGCCATTGCTATTTGCTCTGCCTGCGCCTTGGCTACTATTTACTTCTTTGCCAACGCCTACTATAAATTCAAAAACTACGAAATTACGGAGGACTAAACTATGTGGAAGGTAATCAAATACGCTCTAAGCGAACGAGGCGGTCAACTGTTGACCTTGGTATTATCAGTATGCGTAGGATCGGCTCTGCTCTCCATCAACCTGAGCCAGCCTATTTTCGGCTCCTTCATCGGCGGACTGCTTGTCGGTGGCAGCGTGTTAGCTCCCCTTGAATGCTTCTGCGACTACGGGATGAAGGATCTCAACGCCCCTCGTGTGTCGGATAGGCTCCTGTGTCTCCCTGCCAAGCCTATCGACAAGTTCGCTGGAATGATCGTTTACTCTGCAGTTATCATTCCGCTGTCCGCTCTGTTGGTGGGTGTCCTGACTATTACGGCAAGAATTGCCATCGGTCAGGCGATAGGCGAGGATACAACGGGCGCCGTCGAACGAATAATAGGGTCTGGCGCAACCGCTGACTGGATCGTAAGCATGCTCTGCGTCTACCTGATCGGCTGCAGCACGTCTCTCTACTGCGCTCTCCTGCCCAACGTTCTGTTGAGATTCGGTGTCCCGCTTGTGCTGCTCAGCCTGCTCCTGATTCTCGGCTGCTTCCTCGACAATCTGGGTCTCCCGATGTCGCCCGCCGTTGCTGCCACCTTCGCCGCGCTGACTCTTGTCATCTCGCCGATATTGGTGCGCTCTGCCTTCCTTAGGTTCAAGAACTACGACATAACAGCATGACGGATATGGATAGTAAGTTTAAAAGGCTCCTCCGTATGGAGGCCGAATGGACTTGGAAGTCTAACTGCTTCTTCTACATCGCTGCCGTCATCATCGGCCTCGGCGCTATAGTGATAGGCAGAGAAGACAAAGCTCTTTGGCACATCGGACAGCTCTACATGCTGGGCGTCGCCGCCTTCCTCCTCCTGCTGCGTGGCGAGGATATGTTCCACGGCGCTGAGAATCAGATCTGCGGCAAGTTCGGCTACGCTATGCTGCCCGCCTCTAAGTGGGACAAGGCTCTGAGTCAGATTATTGTGAATATGCTGATCCCGACGACTGTGATGTCGCTGATCTTCGTGGCAGAGACGCTGATCTGCAGCGAGATATTCCCCGAGGTGTCTAAGAGGGCCGACCTCACTATGATGCTGACGACGCTGGTCTCGACGGGAGCTATTATCTATATGACGAGCGCCTTTGCCGGCATAAACCGTAGATGGATAAGCTACCCGGTGATGCTTCTGATTATGGTGGGCGACGTGATGCTGTCTATTCTCGGCTATGATCTACTCTTCGCCGCCGTGAGCATCGTCCTATGTCTGGCACTACTTCCGGCTTTCGTCTGGAAGGTGAACCATTGTGAGGTCTAAAAGCACGACGTGCACAATGACAAGGTTTGTAAAACTAAATGAAATGGAGGGACGCTAATGGCTACTTTCGAGACTAAGAAAGCTATCTATATGCAGATGGCCGACCAGCTATGCGACGACATCCTCGCAGGACGATACAAGGAGGACGAGAGGGTCCCCAGCGTCCGCGAACTGTCAACCGAACTGCAGGTCAACGCCAACACCGCCTTCAAGACTTTCGAGTTCTTGGCCCGAGAGGAGGTTATCTACAACAAGAGGGGTATGGGCTACTTCGTCAGCCCAGGCGCTAAGGACAAAATCCTCGCCGCTCGCCGTCAAGAGTTCATCGACAAGACTCTCCCCGAACTGTTCCGTCAGATGACCCTACAAGGCGTCGGCTTCGAGACTATCGAGGCGGAATGGAAGAAATACAATAGTGAGCTATACAAATGAAAAACTATGGGAAGTTCTAGAAATTAGATTTTTCACTTGTGCGATCAAGCGAGAGAAATGGAGCTTGCTCCAATTTCCGAGCGAAAGCACATGAGGCGAAGCCAAGGCGCACGAGACTTTGAATACCGGAGTTTACTAGAGTAAATGAGGATTTCAAAGTTGAGTGCAACGAAGAAAAAGCAATTTATAGAAGTTCCCCTACAACAAACAACAAGAGTGTAATATGTGGAAGGTAATAAAATACAAGTTCAATGAGCGACTGATTAGAATCTTCACGGTGTTCTTCGTGCTTTTTGCACTATGCGGTATCGCCGCCAGCTTATACAACAATCTTCCTCTGCTTGTGACTGCCGTATTTACGTTAGTGTTTACTTCAACGTTCTCCGCTGCCATGGCTCTATACAGCTTCTCGACCCAATATGGAGTAAACGCCAAGAATGGACCTCGAGTTGACGAGGACATTCTGAAACTCCCGGCAAGCCCCTCGGACAAGTTCTTCGGCTGCATCCTGGGCGCCCAGTCTCCTGCGATTGTTGCCTTTCTTGTTGCTATGCTGATGATAGCCGTTCGGGCTGCTTTCGGCGGTGAGTCGCTGAAATACGAGCCTAACGACATCGATGGCATGTTGATGTTCGTGTCTATTGGCGCTTACTTCTTCGCAATGGCAAGCGTAATCCTCTACTCGCAATTGGGAAGAAACAAGTACGCGCTTGGATTAGCATTGTTCGGTATATATCTTCCATATCCGCTCGTTTCATTGGGAAGAAAACTACTCAAGGATATAGACGTACCGCTGAGTATATACGTCGCTTTCTGGATTGTTTGCCTTGCATCTGCAATATATCTGACTCGTAAGGCTTACAAAAGGTTCAAGACGTTCGAGCTGCTCGCAGCATAGGCACGAAAAATGCATGTCTTCCAGCTTGATTCGCTATCATGGAAATTCAGTCGATAATTGTTCAATCATTAAATACTAATAGAATGAAGAAGTTGTTTTTAGCAGTAGTAATGACGGTGTTCGCCCTCGGCAGCTGGGCTCAGTCCTCAGAGTTTGACAAGGAGATCGCCAAGACCTTCGAACTGATGAAGTACCGCGAGACGACCATCGAGTCGCTCGAGAGCTCCTTCCAGTCCTTCGTCGCTCAAGGTATGATGTCCCAGGACAAGCTCAAGGACTTCTCTAAGGAGTTCGTCGACCTCATGCTCCCGGAACTGAAGACCGGCATCTCTCAGATCTACAAGGAGACCTTCACCCTCGACGAGCTTAAGAAGCTCAACGAGTGGCTCGCCTCACCTCTCGGACAGAAGAGCGTCAACCTGACTCCTAAGGCTGCCGAGGTCGGCGCTAAGCTCGGTCAGAGTCCGGAGTTCCAGGGCAAGATGCAGCAGCTCATGATGAAGTACTTCGCTAAGTAAACTGCTATCACAAGAGAAACGGCGAGGAGCCTCCACGATGATATCATCACGGAGACTCCTCGCTCTCTTTATTCTTCCACTTATGGGGGCTTCTAGAAAAGCTATTTATAGAAGTTCCCTTATGTCTATTTTATCACGACGCTGATCCTGTACTGCGGCACGACTTCTATATCCCCGACGCTGATGACCGACTTGCTCTTTGTGAAATCTGGTATCGACGCCTTCGGAAGGTCTCGTAGGAATGGCGCATCAGACCTGAGCGGTCGGAAGTAGAGTATCATGTCCGCCTTGGCTATCTGCTCCCTGTGCCTGCGAAGCCCGACCATCAACGGTTCCCCATGGAAGA
This sequence comes from Bacteroidales bacterium, assembly GCA_017417385.1. Taxonomy (GTDB): domain Bacteria; phylum Bacteroidota; class Bacteroidia; order Bacteroidales; family Marinilabiliaceae; genus W3P20-009. The sequence goes on along the minus strand of JAFPZF010000014.1, from coordinate 21,878 downwards.
AATCATCTCCGACGAGTCTGTCGCCGAGGAACGTGAGAGCTACGTCCGCCGTGTACGGGACTCGCAGATAGTACTCCTCGACCTGCGGCGAAAAGTCGAGATTGCGCACCCCTACCAAATACTTTCTATGAGAGATCTTCTTGACTGTCGGCGCTACCGCTACGGGACTGACGGCTGCGGTCTGTGGCCTGAATCCTGCCTTCGACGGATAAAGGACGTACTCCGCCTTCGCCTCCCCGAGTCTCATCAGGTCAAATCCTCCCTCTGTCTCGACTGCCATCGCCTCCGTGATGAGTAGCCGCCCCTTGACCTTCATGGCGTTGAGAGCCTGCTCCCTCGTCAGGGTCGTGATCTTGACGGTCTTGCCCGCCCTGGTCTTTATGCTGAACGTCGACTCCAGTCCTGCCTTGGGGCTGAAGCTCGCCTTCCCCTTGACTGTTGCCGCGTCAAATTCATACTCCGGCCTCATGCCCTCATGCGCAAAGAAGATGTAGTGCGGAGTCCCCTTGTCGTCGATTCTCATGAGGGGCTGAGCGGTCGCATAGCTGAGCGTCGCCCCCTCGACGTCGAAGTTGAGAGGCAAGATCGCACTCGCATCCTTTGGCAGCGTCAGGCTCCCCGTCCTCGGGAGGCTGACTGTCTTCCCCCCGCCGAGCTCGATGCTGAATCGTAGCCCCGTCATGTCGTGCCTCATGGTGTCATGGTCCTGGAAGTTGACCATGAAGAGGAATCCCCGCCCGTCTCTCATCCTCGCCGCATAGCGGAGGTCGTCCCGGTTGCCGGGCTTGATGTCTTTCCAGTTGTCTGGCAATACGGTCTCCATGGGCGCCAGCCGGTCCCCGAAGTCCGTCAGGAACGAGTGTAGCAGCCTGAGGTTGCGATACATTCTCCCCTCCAACCCGTACTCGCCTATCGGCGCCTGATAGTCGTAGGAGATCTTCGGCATCCCCATCGGCTCGTCGCTGAATGTCGACTGCCCGTCGCTCATCAGTGGCGTAGAGCCCCCGTGATAGACGTAGTACCCGATGCCGTTGCTCCCGCTCCCGAGGGTCCTGACCATCAGCGCTTCCGCTGCCTCCGCCGTGACGATAGGCCTGCTCCTGTATATGAGCTGCATCCCAGCACCCATCTCCGCACTCAGCGACGGATAGTCCGCCGGATTGTAGCGGACTGGAGCATAGTCCGGCGAGGCGTGAAGATCCTTGAAGAGCATGAAACTCGATGGCCGCGGCGTCGCCTCCCAGAATGGATAGGTGTACCCCGCCGTGACTGGCAGGGCATCATAGCCGAGCGTCGCCGCATTGCCCCACCCCGTGACGGTGTAGAGTGGCGTGTTCAGCCCGAGCTCCTTCGCCATGCCGAGGAGGGTCCTGAGGTGTTTCTCCCCCGCCGCCGCCCGCGTCGCCTGCGACTCCTGCACCTCGACGCCTATGCGAGCCTCCTCTGCGTCGCCAGCCGCCGCCGTGTAGTCGAACGGCTCGTCGGGATAGTGGATGTACCACGGCGCCGCCGCATGCTGCATCTCGTTCTCTATCTGGCACCCGATGACGGGCCCGCCCTCGCCATACATCATGCCCCTCGCCTGCTTCGCTATTTCTGCATACAGCTTGCGGACGTACGAGAGGTAGAGCTCGTCGTCACAGCGCACTTCGAGTGGCTTCGCAAGCAGCCAGTCTGGCAGGGCTCCGTTGCGTATCTCGCCATGACAGAACGGCCCTATGCGGAGTATGACCTGCATGCCGTTCTCCTTGCAGAGCTGGAGGAACCGACGCAGGTCCCTGTCTCCCGTCCAGTCGAAGACGCCCTCCTTCTCCTCGTGTATCGACCAGAAGACGTACGTCGGGATGACGTTGACGCCCCCGGCCTTCATCTTTTTGATCTCCGTATCCCACTGCTCCGCAGGATAGCGAGAGAAGTGCATCTCGCCCATGACGGGGATGAACGGCTTCCCGTCCCGACTGAGGTAGTAGCTGTTGACGCTTATGCTCTCGCCCGCCGGATTCGTCCCGCCGAGTCGCAGGTGGCCCTTCCTCGGCTCCATCTGTCGCTCCGGTGCCGAGAGCCGATAAAAAGAGGTCTGCCCACTCACGAGGAGCGGACAGACCATCAATAGTGAAGTCAGTAGACTTTTCATAGGTTGAGTTTCAAGAAGGAGCGTAGCGAGAACACTCCCGTGTGATAGATGTCCATCTTGGCGAGCTCATTGAGGTAGCCCATGGCCTTGGCATACGTCACGCTCGACTCTGGCAACTTGACGTTGTGAGAGACGACAGGTACCGCCTGCGCATCCTCTATCCTCCTGCAGCACGAGAGGCCTATGTAGCCCAGCGCAAGCATGTAGAGGCAGTGGATCTTGTTCTTGTCGTCGAGCGAGTCCTCCCAGATGAGGAGGTCTGGCAGCGAGACTGCGAAGTAGTCCATCGTCTGATGCTCGGCGATGTGCTGCTGACCATAGTTGATGAGTCTGAAGAAGCGCTTCCTAGCCTCGTCAAAGTTCCCGAGCTTCAAGTACGCCTTCGCCTGATAGAAGATCTGGTCTGGCCTTGCGTCGTTGTAGTACATGGCTGCGACAGGCTCCTGCGGGCCATACGTCGCGAGCTCATACTCCTTGTTCGCCTCTGCCGTGTTGCCCTGGAGTCCGTAGAGCAGTCCGAGCAGGTAGTGGACGTCGCTGTCCTGCGTCTCGCTGAGCTTGCCCTCCCCGAGGTACTCCGGATAGACGAGCGACTGCTTCAGGAGGTCGATGGCCTCCTTGTAGTTGTTCGTCGCGATGGCTGTCTTCGCGAGCTCTGTCAGTATGAGCTTATAGACACCCGGCGCCTTGCCTTCGCCGCCCTCCCACGGATGGAAGATGTGAGCCTCGAGCAGGTCCTTGGCCTCGTTCGCATGGCCGTTCATCGCCATGAGGGTCAGCCTCTCGATGATGAGGTCGTCTCGCCTTGCGACGACAGCGGAGTTCTCTGTCAGGCGTGTCAGTCGTAGGTCGGCTGGCTGCTGGAGGCGTCGGCTGAGCGAGTCGAGCTCCATCAGTATGCGCGCGTCGTTCTTGTCGAGGGCGTACGCCTCCTCCATGAGCTTCAGCGCGTCGTCGTAGCGGTCCTGCTTGTTGAACCTTGCGAGGGCGAGGCAACGCTTCGCCGTCGGGAACGTCGGCATCAGCGTGACTGCCATCTCCCAGTTGCTTATCGCCAGGTCATACTGCCTCTTGTCGTAGTAGAGGCACCCGAGGAGGTGATTCGGCACCCCGTCCTTCGGGTTGATCTCCTTTGCTATGCCGAGGACTGCTATGTCTATCAGTCTGTTCGGGAAGCACCACGAGAGGTCGGACTCGCTTGCTGTCTTGCTATACTCGGCAGCCTTCTCCTTGTCTCCGTCCATGAGCGAGACAAAGGCGAGGTAGTAGTACGTCATCGTCGTCGCAATCCCCATCTCTACGGCCTCGCGGAGGACTCTCGCCGAGTCTTTCCACTGCCCGCACGAGATGTAGTCGCATGCAAGGAAATGATAGTTCTCTATGTTCCTGTTCATGAGCTCGTCTCGCAGCTTGATGTCGCCGAGCTTGTCGAGACATGCGTAGTTGAACGGGTCGATGCCGAGGCTCTCACGAGAGTTGGCGTCTGCCGCCTCCTTCTGGCTCACCGCCACGAGTATCATCGACTTGAGCGCACGCGCCCTGTGGTTGTGTCCGTTGATCTCCAGCGCACGGTTGACCTCGTCGAGTGCATTGGCGAGTCTGTGCTGAGCAAAGGAGATCTGTGCTGCCTCGAAGAAGCCTGCGTCAGCCCATGCCTTGTTCCATGTCGACTTCCAGAAGAGGTCGTAGGCCTCGTTGCGCTTGCCCTGGAACTTCAGTGCCAGTCCGAGGTTGAAGATTGCCTCGCCGTCGTATGGGTTCGGGTTGCGCCTCATCGAGACTTTCACTGCCTTGCGTAGCAGCGGCTCAGCCTTCTCTGGCCTTCCTCGGCGCACATACCACTTGCCGAGGGCGTTGAGGCACTGTATGTTGTCCGGCTCTCTCTTGAGTCCCTCCTCGTAATAGTCCTTTGCCGACCATGTCGCATGCCTGTACTGCTCGAGGTGCATACCCGTCATGAAGAGCTGCTCGACGGTCCTGACGTCTGCCGGCGGGAGTGCTGCCTCTGCCGATGGCGGTGTCTGGCGTATCTCGTCTGGCTCTGGTGTCCACGTGAGCACTGGCAGCCCGAACGGGTTCATGGCGTCCGCCTCGCCATATATTGCGACCTCGATGTCCTTGAGGTCATATTCCGCGAGATCTACATTCTGACGGATGATGTTAGCTGGCGACGGCTCGCAGCTGAACTTCGCTATCTCGCGCTGCTTCGTCCTGACGACGACTGTGACCGTCTGCTTGCTCGTCCCGTAGAGTACGATCTCGACCTTGTGACGCTCGACTTCGTTGATGTTGAAGATGAGGTCCTTGCTCGCCTGCTTGACGATGCCGACTTCTGCGAACGGCATGAAGTACTGCGTGAAGTGCTTCTCTTCGTATGGCATGAGCCACGTGAAGTCCGGCTGATTCTCGGTGTATATGCCGGCCATCAGCTCGATGTAAGGGCCGTCGACGTCAGTCAGGTTCCTGTCCCATGCCCTTCCGAACTCGCCGTTGCCCCACGTCCACTGCTTCTTGCCAGGCGAGAAGTGGTGGTCGGCGACGTGCAGCATGCCCGCACGGGTGTCGTTCTCATATCCGCCCTCGAAGTCATAGCGCGAGCCGGTGCCCATGTAGGACGTCGGGACCTTGATATTCTTGTAGTTGGAGATGTCGACACCAGCGGAGTAGTCCATCTTGTAGTACGTCCCCGTCGCTATCGGGAATGTCGAGACGGCACGCTTGCCGTGGTCGAAGACTGCGTTGATGTCGGGTGGGAAGATGCTCTGATAGTATTCGCCGACCGAGACAGCCGGGTTGGCCCACCAGAGGAACGACTGCGGGAGCTCGGTCGGATTGTAGACGACGCCCTTGATCTCGAGATATGCCTTGTCCGGATAGAGCGTGAAGCCAGCCATGCCCTTCTGGTGCGTCATGCGCTCGCGCTCGTTGACCCATACGGTGACGCTCCCGTCGGCGTTCTCGACAATCTTGCTGTCGACGGGCATATATGTCGACGGGCGGTGGTGCTGCGGCCAGTTGAACTCGATACCGCCCGAGATCCACGGTCCCGCGAGACCGACGAGCGCCGGCTTGATGACGTGGTTGTAGTAGACAAAATGCCTCTGGCGTATCTTGTCGTATGCCATCTGTACTCGCCCACCGAGCTCCGGCAATATCATTATCTTGACATAGTCGTTCTCGAGGAAGCATGCGTTGTACTTCTCATCGACAGGCTTGTTCTCGACGCTCTCGATTACGGGGTAAGGATATACAGCCCCAGACGAGCCCTGATAGACTCTCTTCTCGAGAAATATTGGATTCTTCTCTGCCTCACCGACTCGATACGTCGGCAGGGTCACTTCTTCATGCCAAGCTTTCAACATTATAGTTCGATTCTTATTACTTTCTTACTAAATCTTTTTCTATCTCCTCCAGGCTCTTACCCTTCGTCTCGGGCAGCTTCGCCCAGAAGAAGGCCGTCCCGCAGATACAAATCGCTGCGTAGATCCAGAAGGTCCCGCCTCCGCCCAGCGCGGCGTTCAGCGAGGGGAACGAGAATGTCAGAGTCGTGCATCCCGTCCAGAGTGCAAAGGTACACGTAGAAACTGCAACTCCCCTAATTTTGTTCGGAAAAATCTCCGAGAGGACCACCCACGTGACGGGTCCAAGCGTCATGGCGTAGCACGAGATAGCCGCCACGACCAGCACGACCATGAAGAAACCCGACACGCCGAGATAGTAGCACGTCCCGAGGACCGCATATATCAGGGCGAGCCCCGAGGCTCCGGCGAGCATCAGAGTCCGTCGCCCGACCTTGTCAACCGTCTGCAGTGCCAATATCGTGAATATGACGTTCGCAATGCCCGTTATGACAATATTGAAGAGGACGTCGCCGACGCTGTAGCCCGCCTGCGAGAATATCTCCTGAGCGTAGTTGAAGATGACGTTCGTCCCGCACCACTGCTGGAAGACAGCCAGGACGACGCCGAGGACGAGAATGGAGGAATAGCGATGAGTGAACAGAGTCCGCAGCCCACCCTTGTCGGCAGCTTTGTCCTCATCGGCAAGAGTCCTCATCGAGGCGATCTGTGCCAGAGCATAGTCCTCGCCACCGACCCTTGTGAGCGTCTTGACGGCCTCGACCTCACGGTCGTTGACAGCCTGCCAACGTGGACTCTCGGGAATGAAGAAGACGAGGATGAGGAAAGCCAGAGCCGGCAGCCCCTCCGCCCAGAACATGTAGCGCCAGCCCATCTGTCCGTTCCACGAGTTCAGCAAGTCAGTCGCCGTAGCCCCTTCGGCTATCGGCTCTGCCAGCAGCCAGTTGACGACCTGAGCCGCGAGGATGCCTATCACAATTGTCATCTGATTGAGGCTGACGAGACGTCCACGGACCTCTGTCGGCGAGATCTCGGCAATGTATATCGGCGAGAGAGTCGAGGCGACGCCGATGCCGACGCCACCGATGAAACGTGCCACGTTGAACCACATGAAGTCGCTAAAGTAGCCCGTCGCTATTGCCGAGACCGTGAAGAGCACAGCCGAGACCATCAGCAGCGGTTTGCGACCATACTTGTCAGAGAGAGCCCCGGCGACCATTGCGCCGATGAGACAGCCGACGAGAGCCGTCGACATGGCGACACCCTGGAAGAACGGGTTCCCGGCAATGTCGAAGAACACCTCGTAGAACGGCTTCGCACCTCCGATGACTACCCAGTCGTATCCGAATAAGAGTCCACCCATCGCAGAGACCATGCAGATGAAGTAGACAACTGACCTATTGTAACTTTTCATGCCGCAATTTAATACTTTTTTAGAGAATAACGGACGTCACCCCTCAAATAAAATTCTTCATTATTAGTAGAATCGTATCGCACCGCTCTTATTTTCAATATCATAGCACACACTCTGACCACATTGACAACATTCTCATATCTTCTCCACCGACAGTCCTCACAGAGAACTTCTTATGATGTTTTGACTTGTAGGGGGGCGAATTTAACTTCAATTCATTTCATTTGTCACTTTGACGCACGTCATTCTGATATAGATTGCATGTCTCATTCGTATTTCCGTGCTTTTCAGCCCAATAAATTCGGATTTCTGTTCTTTTTTTCTATCTTTGCATCTTATGGAGAAGAAGATTAAGTGCTTAGTGGTAGATGACGAGCCTCTTGCTCTAGCGCAGCTTGCGGGCTATGTCAAGAAGGTGAGTGGAGTACAACTGGTCGGCGAGTGCAACAGTGCTGCCGAGGCTCTTGATATTATCCGCTCGACCGACATCGATGTGCTTTTCACCGACATCAGCATGCCAGACATGGGAGGGATGGAGCTAGTCAAGCTCCTGCCGCAGACGTGTCTAGTCATTTTCACCACGGCATATCCAGATTATGCCGTCGAAGGCTTCCGCGTTGACGCAGTCGACTACCTCCTGAAGCCGTTTGGCTATCACGAGGTTGTCGCAGCGGTCGACAAGGCGCGTCGTCGACTAGACTCCATGCCGAAGGCAGACGAGACCGCCCGCCTGACGGAGGACGACTACATCTTCGTCAAGAGCGACTCCAAGATGTCTCGTATCCGCATAGGCGACATCATGCTGGTAGAGGGCCTTAGCGAGTACGTCAAGCTCTACGTCGCAGGCGAGAGCAAGCCACTGACGACGCTGCTATCCATGAAGAGGACCGAGGCGACACTCCCAGACGACGTCTTCATGAGGGTTCATCGCAGCTGGATAGTCAACCTCAAGCGGATAGAGTCAGTCAGTCACCTAAGGATCTCCATTGCAGGTCATCTAGTGCCCGTATCGGAGAGTTATAAGGACACATTCCAGCAGTATATCGAGCGTCAGTTGCTGAAATAGTGGTAATAATTTGGTAATGTGAAGAAAAACCCTTTACTTTGCCGAGATTTTCTAGGAGTAGAGAAAAATTAAAATATAAAACTAAGAAAACAGTATGATCGTAGTTCCTATCAAAGAGGGTGAGAACATTGAGAGGGCGCTGAAGAAGTTCAAGCGCAAGTTCGAGAAGACGGGTATAATGCGTGAGCTTCGTAGCCGTCAGGCATACACTAAGGACAGTGTGATTCGTCGCGAGAAGCTGGCGAAGGCCATCTATGTCCAGCAGATGCACAGGGACGAGGAATAATCTCAGGTCTCGGCTGCTCGCTTCTCCGAGCAGCATGATTTTCACGCAAAGGACAAAGACTTCCATTCGAGAGAATGGGAGTCTTTTTTGTTAGCACACATATAGACGCGGAGGTCATGGGAGAGTGGGACGTAAAGAGAAGCGCCTGGTGACAAACGTCGCCAGGCGCTAATCATTTAACCTTGTAACACCTATCCGTTGAGAGCGGAGGCGCCACTGACGATCTCGATGAGCTCGTTAGTGATAGCGCTCTGCCTAGCCTTGTTGTACTGCAGCTGAAGTTCGCCGAGCAGTTCGCTTGCGTTGTCTGTTGCCTTGTGCATAGACGTCATACGGGCGCCATGCTCAGAGGCGAGACTCTCGCGGACAATAGCGAGGAGCCTAGTCCTTATCGCCTGCGGTATAAGGTCTTCGAGGACCTCCTCCTTGCTAGGCTCGACGATGAAGTCCTTGAACGACGAGTTGTCGACGTTCTGAGGCATCTGGAGCGGGAGGAGCTGGACCTGCTTGACATTCTGTACTGCTGCGTTGACGAACTCGTTGTAGACGAGGACGACCTTGCCGCACTGCTTGGCAGCGAACCTCTTAGAGAGCTCGTCGGCGAGGTTGTAGACCGTCTCAAGGGTCATGTTGTCGTAGAAGCCAGAGACTTCAGTCCATTTGACGTTCACCTTCCTTGAACGGAGACCTTTGCCGACCTGCTTGCCGACGCAGAGCACTTCGACCTCGTCCTTGCGGACCAAGTCAGCGAGGGGGCCGTTGACCATACGTTCGACCTCCTTGACGACGTTGGCGTTGAAAGCGCCAGCGAGACCTTTGTCAGAAGCGATAGCAACGATCAGGACACCCTCCTTGCCACCCTGACGGAAGGCTGGATAGTTCAGTTGGACATCAGAGACCGACGACCCCAGGAAGCCTATAATCTCAGTCAATTTCTGCTCAAAGGGGCGGACTTTCGTCACGTCGTTCTGAGCCTTCTTCAACTTAGCAGCCGAGACCATCTTCATAGCGCTAGTCACCTGCATAGTGGAGCGCACGGAAGAGATTCGGGTTCTTATGTCCTTTAAGTTCGCCATGTGAGTCTCTTAATCTTTAAGCCAATCTCTTAGTTATCTTAGCAGCGGCCTCTTTCAAGACGCTGGTGATGCTGTCGTCGATCTTGCCGGCAGCGATCTGCTGCATGGTCTCCTTGTGGTTGAGGTCCATTTCCTCGAGGAACTGCTCCTGGAAGTCCTGAACCTTGTCCATCGGGATGTCCCTGAGTAGACCGTTGGTACCACAGTAGATGATAGCGACCTGCTTCTCGACGAGGAACGGGCTGTACTGAGGCTGCTTGAGGAGTTCGACGTTCTTACGTCCCTTGTCGAGCACCGCCATAGTCGATGCGTCGAGGTCTGAACCGAACTTCGAGAAAGCCTCGAGCTCTCGATACTGAGCCTGGTCGAGCTTGAGGGTACCAGCGACCTTCTTCATACTCTTGATCTGCGCGGAGCCACCGACACGGGACACAGAGATACCCACGTTGATAGCAGGGCGGACGCCGGCGTTGAAGAGGTTGCTCTCGAGGAATATCTGCCCGTCGGTGATAGAGATCACGTTCGTCGGGATATAGGCGGCGACGTCGCCAGCCTGCGTCTCGATGATAGGGAGGGCCGTAAGAGAGCCGCCACCCTTGACGATAGGCTTGAGATCCTCTGGGAGGTCGTTCATCTGAGCAGCGAGTTCGTCGTTCTCGATAATCTTAGCTGCTCTCTCGAGGAGACGAGAGTGCAGATAGAAGATATCGCCCGGGTAGGCCTCACGTCCAGGTGGTCTCCTCAGGAGGAGGCTCACCTCACGGTAGGAGACAGCCTGCTTGGAGAGGTCGTCATAGATGATGAGGGCGTGACGGCCCGAATCCCTGAAGTACTCGCCGATAGCGGCGCCAGCGAGAGGCGAGTAGAACTGCATCGCTGGGGAGTCAGCTGCGGTAGCGGAGACGATGACCGTGTAGGCCATGGCGCCTCTTTTCTCGAGTACGTTGACGATCTGAGCGACCGTACTAGCTTTCTGACCTGTCGCTACATAGATACAGTAGACAGGGTCACCGGCGTCGTAGAAGCTCTTCTGGTTCAAGATAGTGTCGATAGCGATAGCCGTCTTACCGGTCTGCCTATCGCCGATGATAAGTTCTCGCTGACCTCTACCGATAGGGGTCATAGAGTCGATAGCCTTGATACCAGTCTGCAGAGGCTGCTTGACTGGCTGGCGGAAAAGCACCTGAGGGGCTTTTCTTTCGAGAGGCATCTCGTACATTTTGCCTTCGATGCTACCCTTGCCGTCGATAGGCTCACCGAGCGTGTTGACGACTCGGCCGATAATATTGTCGTTGACTCGTATAGAAGCGATACGCCCCGTACGCTTGACAGTGTCACCCTCCTTAACGTCGTTGGCATTGCTCATGAGCACGATGCCGACGCTGTCTTGGTCAAGATTGAGCACCACGCCGGTAGCTGAGCCGATCTCGACAAGCTCGTTGCTTTCTACGTTGGCAAGGCCGAAGGCCGTAGCTATGCCGTCGCCGACAGTCAGGACAGTTCCGACCTCCTCGAGTTTCGTCGAGGTGTCGAACTTCTCCAACTGCTCTTTAAGCAGCGACGAGACCTCCGAGGCTTTTATTCTTTCCATGCTCTGTTTTCTCGTGTTGTTAATAGATATGAGCCGTCATGCAAAAGCGTGAGGCTCGCGACCGACCGACGCACGACATCTGAGGGCACGTTCAATCTCAGCCAGTTTAGAGGCGATTGAGTTGTCGGCCTGTCGTCCGTCTATCTGCAAGATAATACCACCGATGATTTTCGGGTCGGACTTGAAGGAAGCCTCGACGGCAGAGACCTCGACACCGGACTGTCGGAGTTTTAGGTCAATCTGGTCGATGATACCCTTTTGAGCGTCCTGAGACAGTTCAGTAGCGGTAGTCACGACAGCGGTGACGACCTTTTTTTCTTTCTTGACCAAGGACTCGAATACGAGGAGGACTTGCGGAGCAAGCCCGACGCGTTCCTTTTCGACGAGAAAGTTCAAGAACTGCAGCATTTCTGATGTCACCTTGCCTGTGAACGTACCTGCTACGAGCGCACGTTTCTCGCTCATCTTGTGGAGAGGCGAGTTGAAGAACTTCATAGCGTCCGGTTCGTCGTTAAGGACGCACCGGACGAGTCGAGAGTCCTCGTACACCTGGTCGATGACACCCTTGTCTCGTGCAAATTCTAGCAGCACTGTTGCATAACGCCGTGCTATCAGCCCCATGTCCATCGTTAGATTCCTTTCACTTAGTTGAAGTTGCTCTCCTGTAGATATTTGTCTATCAGCTCCTTTTGCTTGTCAGCAGCGCTAAGGCTATCGCCGATGAGCTTACCAGCTATCTCGACGGACAAAGATGCGACTTGTTCACGAAGTTCGGTCAAGGCAGCGGCCTTTTCCTTTTCGATCTGGCTACGCGCCTCAGCGAGGAGCTTGTTGCCCTCAGTCAGAGCCTGAGCACGAGCTTCGTCGAGCATCATTTGAACTTTTTCCTTAGTCTCCTTGAGCAGCTGATCACGCTCCTTACGGCTTTCCTCGGCCATGAGCTTTTTCTCAGCCTCAAGACGTGCGTACTCCTGCTGTGCCTGTTTAGCCTTCTCGAGAGAACCTTCGATTTCGTCCTCACGTTCCTTGATCATTCCCAGCTGGGGTTTCCAAGCAAACTTCGTCAGGAGCGCGAGAACTGCTAAGAACGTTAATCCCGACCAGATGACGAGGCCAGGTTCTGGTGATAGTAGATCCATGATTCAGCTCCTTTCTTACTTAGAACGTCAGTGTAGGTTGCTACTATATCAAGAAGCAAGCTGCGACGATGCCGAACAGACCAGCACCCTCGACCATGCCGGCTGCGATAAGCATAGCCGTCTGAATCTTACCTGCCATCTCCGGCTGGCGAGCCATTGCGTCGACTGCAGAGCCGCCGACCTTGCCGATGCCGATGCCGATGCCTATTACGATCAGGCCAAGTCCCAAAGCTACCGTACTTCCCATGATTTTCTGATTTTAGATTGTTATGTTTTTGTTGTGTTGTATTCCTTAGATATGAAGACACTTATTCGTCGTGACCGTCAGCTACAGCGAGACCGATGTAGAGAGCGGAGAGGACAGTGAAGATATACGCCTGCAGAGCGCCGAAGATCAGCTCGAGGACGAAGACCACGAAGGCCAGCGGCACAGAAGCGATAGAGATCATGTACGTCTGGAGGTAGAAGATAATCGAGAACATACTGAGGACGATGATATGACCGCCCGTGATATTCGCGAAGAGACGGATGAGGAGGGTGAAGGGCCTCGTGAACATCGTCACAATCTCGAGGGGGACCATGATAAACTTCATGATGAAGGGGACGCCGGGGACAGTCAGCGTGTGGACCCAGTAGTGCTTGCTAGCGAAGACGTGGGTCACGATGAAGGTGAAGATAGCGAGGATAGAGGTGAAGGCGATATTACCGGAGAGGTTCGTTCCACCCGGGAAGAACGGCACGAGGCCGATAATGTTGTTGATCCAGATAAAGAAGAAGAGCGTCAGGAGGAACGGGGTGAACTTAGCGGACTTCTTCTTGCCGATCTGGTCGTCGGCGATCTCCTTGGCAAAGAGGACAAGTTCCTCGACGATGACAGCGCCGCCGCGTGGGACCTTAGTCTTTCTGATGCTACGGGTAGCGCCAACGAAGATAAGCATGAGGAGAGCGACGCTCATAAGCATAGAAGCGACGTTGCGCGTCAGAGAGAAGTCGAAGATAGCGTCGGTGCTCCCGTTGACCTCGAGTTTCTCGTGGGCGTTGATGCCATAGCGGCAGCCGTTCTTCTCGATCGTCTGACCCTCGGAGAGGGAGGAAGACATAGCGAAGAGGAAGTCACCGTTCTGCTTGTTGTAGGCCATGACAGGGAGGGGGATGTCGATAGACTTAATCTCGCCGCCGTCGCCCTTCCAGGCGAAGATATTCCAATGATGAGAGTCGCCGATATGATGGAACATCAATTCCTTGATATTCAAACGTTCCTCACCCGTCTCATTGTTATCCTGAGCCATCAGGTTGACTGGCATCAGCAGGCCAATCAAGACACCTATGAGCGCAAATATTCTCATTTTATTCCTTTTACTAGACTCTACATTAACCTTCTTGTTCCGTTTCCGGTTTTTTGTCGTCGGCGGTCCACAGCGGCTCCCAAAGTATGAGGCAGCTTATGAGTCGCAGAATCATAAAGTCGGCGCAGAACGTTATAGCCTTAGTATGGTTACCGCCGACAGTGGGGTTGGCGAGGAGGATGAGAGCTCCGACGGCGAGACCGAACGTTATGAGTTCAGCCAGTGTCACGAGCAGCACCCTGTCGGTTCCGTGGAGGCGTGCGAAGTGTCGGAGTATGACGACGATCTTGACGGCCTCGATGATGACGAGAGTCAGCAGGATCAGAATGCAAGAAATAGGCAGCACGTGGTTCCAGACGAGCAGACCTGTCCCGAGGATCAGGAGTGTTGACGCGACCCAAGCACCGGCTCTAAGTTTAGTCTTGTTAGTACTGACATGCATCATCATCACAATTCCACAACCGTTTTACTGAGCCCCATACGGGGAGCTATATATACGTTCTACGAACTATTTCTTATCTTGTTCGGCAGGCTTGCTAGGCTGACGGTCGTCGGACATCATACAGGTGCCGATGAACTTAGCGCCTGGCTCGATGCTGAGCTTGTTGACCTTCATTTCGCCCTTGAAGTATGCCGTGTTCTTGAGAGCGAGCAGTTCGGAGACCTCAAGTTTTCCCTCGAAGGAGCCGGAAATCTCAGCGCTGACGCACTTGATAGTTCCGTTGATACTGCCGCCGCTACCGAGAACGATCTTACCCTTAGAAACGATATTTCCCTCGATAATGCCATCCACTCTCAGGTCGCCGTTAGTATCTATTTCTCCTACGAACTTTGTACCGGTACCTACTATGTTCGGCAGTTTGTTGCCTTCAGGCTCGTATGACTTACTCATCAAATTCACTATGTGTGTTAATAATTAGGGGGAGCAGTGTTCTTATCTATTGTTATAGAAGGCGATACGAGCATGCCGGACACTTCTCTTTTTCGCATGTGTCTGTCTTTGTCGTATAAGCCGTGGCGCACACAGCCCGACGTATTGACCACGTCTGGGCACGCGTTGCCGTAGCGTTTACGCCTCTTTCCCAAAACAAATATACGCAATATTTTTATCCCCGATACCTCTCAGCGAAAAAATTATTCACGCGAACGCCATAGTCAGTCACATATACAAGATGGCTGGAGTCGTGAAAGACAACCTCTTAGGATGGCAGCGGGGATTGTTTGGAGAGCAAGGGATTCGGGACACTTATTCGCCGGGGAAATCCTCGTGGTGGAGTTTCCAGCGGCGGTGGCTCCAGAGCCAGATCTGCGGGATTCGGTAGAGGTCGTCGGTCAGGAGGGCGGCGAAGCGCTGGCAGGCGACGATAGGCTCGATGTCCTTAGGGTTGAGCTCGATAAGTTTCATCTCAACCTCGTAGTAGCCACGGCGATAGGCCGTATAGGAAGGATAGACGAGGGCGACGTTGAGCTTGCTAGCGATATGAGAAGGGCCGACGAGGAAGGGGGTATCCTTGCCGAAGAAGTCGAACCAGAACTTCTTTGCGGCGTAGTGGGGGCACTGGTCGCCGAGGACGAGCGTCATGTGGACATACTTATCAGCCTTGCAGGAGACCTCGTGGCGGAAGCCCTTGTGGCTCTCGACAGCGATAATCCCGCGGCGGGTACGGACGGAGAGAGTCATGTGGTCGGCGAAGACGCTGCTCTGCTTCTGATAGAAAGTATGGACGGGGACGTTGGGGAAGTAGAGGGGAAGAGCAGTCAGCCACTCCCAGTTGCCGATGTGGGCGCCATAGAGGAATACACTCTGGCCGGAGTCCGCGATCTGCTGGACGAGCTCAGGGTTCTTGATGACGTAGCGGCGGCGGAGTTCGTCGTCGGAGATCGTAAGAGCCTTGACCGTCTCGAAGAAGTAGTCGCAGAGGTGGTGGTAGAAAGCCTTCTCGATAGCCTTAAGTTCCTGGCGGGACTTGTCGGGGAAGGCGATCAGCAAGTTTTCTCGGACGACCTTGACGCGATAGGAGGCTATCTTGTAGAGGATAAGGTAGACGAAATCTGAGAGGAGGTAAAGGAAGCCGAGCGGGAGTCGGGAGAAGGCTCGGACGAGGGCCATGCCGATACGGCCGAAGAAGCCGAGCTGAGGTATATCGTTCTTGTATTCCATTCGATGTAAAAAAGTAATCGCAGGGACAAAATTACAAAAAAGAAAGACAGAGAGCAAGAAAGAGGGGGATGCAAGGCGGAGAGAGAGGGAAGTGGAGCAAGGTCGGAGTCGTCAGAATCGTCGGAGGAGTCAGAGAGAAGCCGGCGAGAGACCGTCCAGATGGTGGGCGGTCTCTCGCTGGTAGACATTAACTGAAGGAGGGGGAATTAGTTCTTCTTGGGGGTCTCCTTGATGATCATCGACTTGTAGCCGAGGCGTGAGACAGCCTCACAGAGTTTCTCGGAGGAGTTCTTGTCGTTGCGGAAGACGATAGTCACCGTCTTGTCTGGGAGGGAGACCTTGAGGTCCTTGACGCCCTTCTCGAAGGGGATATTCTTCTCGATGCGCTGTTTGCAGTTGTTGCAGCTAATCTCCGAGTGGAGGACGACCGTCGTCAGCTTGGAGTCGTTCTTGTCCTGCTTCTGAGCGAAGGAGGAGGGAGAGAAGAATGTGCAGAGGAGGAGGGAGAAGAGGGTGTTTAGTATAGTTTTCATGTTGAACATGTATTGCGGAAACTTCTATAAATTGCTTTTTCTGCGTTGCACTCAACTTTGAAATCCTCATTTAGCTGCGCTGACCTTTCTCACGCTCGGCAATTGGAGCAAGCTCCATTGCACTCGCTTAATCGAAAGGTTTCCTCCAGTAAACTCCGGTATTCAAAGTCTCGTGCGCCTTGAAAAATCTAATTTCTAGAACCTTCCTTGTGATTATATAGTTGTCATTATCAATTAGTCATCGTCGTCGTCATCGCGAGTTAGGGCGAAGCGGACGCCGAAGTAGAACTTACGGCTCATCAGAGGACCCCAGATGAGGGAGGCGTCGAAGTAGCGGCCGAAGGGATCATCGGCGGCGATGATCGGATTGGACTGCATAAAGTTAGCAATATTTTCGCAACCGACATAGAGACTCCAGTTGCGGAACCACTTAGTAACCTGAGCGTTGTAGAGCTGATAGGGGGAGAAGGAAGTGCTACGCTGATAGGCGAGAGGGTTGCCCTCGGTCGTCGGGACACGACCACCGCCGGCGAACTGCACATTGGCGTCGAACTGCCACGTCTTGAGGGGCGTCGCATAGGAGGCGGTGAAGAGACCCTTGTAGCGGCTCACGAGAGGACGCTGACGGAGCTCGCCTCCGAGAGTCTGCTTAGCGCTATTCCAACGCCATGCGGCAGACAGCTCGAGACCACGGAGGGGGCTATATTTCGCCTCGACCTGGACATTATCTGCAAAGGAGCGGTCGGAGGAGAAGCCAGCGACGAGGAGACGGGGGGAGACATCCATATCCGTCGTCATCTGGCGGACGAAGGCAGTATGGTAGTACTCCGCATTGAGAGTCAGCTCGTTGCCAGCGATGTCGATATAGCGAGTGAGATTGACGCCCATATTCCATGCGGACTCCTGACCATAGAAGTCAGATATTTCCCAACGGCGGGCGCTGGAAAGGAGGAAGTTGTTCTCCGCGAGGAGGGCGGCAGTCCGGTAGCCCTTGCCGACGGCGGCACGGATGACAGAGCGCTCGGAGGGGGCGAAGCGGAGATGGAGGCGAGGCGTCAGGAAGAAGTCGTAGTTGCTATTATGGTCGGCACGGAGGCCGGCGATAAGCGTCAGGACGTCGGACTTCTTGAGCGTATATTGAGCGAAGGCGCCGACAGAGACGTCGTCGAGGGAGGGGGCGAAGAACTGGGAGAGTGCGGCGTCGAGCGTCGCCTGCTCGTCGAGGAAGTCTCCCTGAGAGCTAAGGCCGGCATGGAACTCGTGGAGCCAGCCGTCGGCGTCGAGGTGAGTATTGAAGATAGCGTTGACGTTGTAGCTATGCTGAGAGGCGTCGCAGATCCGGAGGCCGAAGAAAGACTTCTGGTCGTGGTAGATATAGCCAGTAGCGATACCAATATTAGTACTCTCGGAGAAGATAAAGGCGTTCTTCATCCATGACTCGACCCTCTGGGAGCGGACGTTGACGCCAAAGAGGTCGGACCGCGGGGAGGAGCCGGAGAAGTCGACATGACCACCACGGCGCTCCTCGGAGAGAGACTTGACCGTCAGGAAGAAGTTGTAGCCACCATCGGCAGTCCGGTAGTGCCAGCGGTTGAGGAGGTTGAGCTGGCGCACCTGAGGCTCGTCGCGGAAGCCGTCGTCGTTCTCGTCCATAGCCATAAGGTCGTCGGAGGCGTTGACCATGAAAGAAGTCGAGAGGCGAGGGGTGAGGCGGAGGGCGAGATTGGCGTTAGCCTCGACACGGCCATTGGATGCGGCGAAGACATTGGCGGAGACGAGCTCGTCGGTCGTCGGCTTCTTGTACTCAATATTTATCTGCCCCGTGAAGGCCTCGTAGCCGTTGACGACAGTCCCGACACCCTTGGAGACCTGTATGCCGTCCATCCAGGGGCCAGGGACATAGCTGAGTCCGTAGGGTGCGGCGAGACCGCGGAGGTTGGGGACATTCTCGACGAGCATCTGGACATAGCGACCGGAGAGACCGAGCATCTGGATAGTGCGAGCACCCGTTGCAGCGTCGGCATAGTTGACATCGACAGAGGCGTTAGTCTCGAAGCTCTCGCCGAGGTTGCAGCAGGCAGCCTTGCAGAGTTCGGCGCTATTCATGTCGATAGTAGCCAAGGCGCTGAGGCGGTTGATCTTGCTACCGACGAGACGGCCGCTGACAGTCACCTCGTCCA
This sequence comes from Bacteroidales bacterium, assembly GCA_017417385.1. Taxonomy (GTDB): domain Bacteria; phylum Bacteroidota; class Bacteroidia; order Bacteroidales; family Marinilabiliaceae; genus W3P20-009. The sequence continues at coordinate 3,593 of JAFPZF010000014.1, read as the reverse complement.
TGACGAGAGGGCGGAGGCGGAAGACGAGGGGTGAAGCCGTGCGGACGTCGAGAGTGTCTGACTGATAGCCGACGCAGGAGGCGGCGAGGAGGAAGGCGTCGGCAGGCTGGTCGGTCTCGAAAGCACCATCGAGATCGGTGACAGCGCCTCGCATAGTGCCCACCCATATAAGGTAGGCGCCAGTGATAGGCTCGTCGTTCTCGGCAGAGACGACACGCCCGGTGATGCCATCAGCAAAAGAGCAGAGCGGCAGCAGGAGGGAGAGGGATAATAGGAATAGTATACGATACATTACTATAAATTTCTCAAATTAGGTACACTTAGACAAGGGCTCGACGAAGAAATCAGCGAGCCAGGGAGAGGGAGGAACGTCTAAAGACCTCTAACAGAGAAAAATACAGAGGAGAGCCAGTCGGCTATTGGAATGGGATTGCAAGGGGGCGAAAAGTGCAGCCCTCTTGAAATAGTGAAGTATAGACTGTGGGCGAGGGAGGGGGGCGGTCCGGACGAGAAGAGCGGAAGAGCTGAGGAGGGATGGCACGTCGAGGCGCGAGGAGAAGTCGTCAGTCTGGCCGGCGAAATTGGTTGTATGGCAGCAGGCGGAGCTGAGTCCGGCGGGCTCGGAGTCCTCATGATCGTCGTCGCAACAGCCGTCGCAATGAGGCTCGGAAGCGGACATCGAGACGGAGGACCTGACAAGGCCGCTGACGCCACAGGTATGGAAGACGACATGCAGCCCGCTCGTGGCAACCATGAAGGCCACCAAAAGCACAGAGCAAAGGGCACTGCGAAGAAGCAAGTCGATATGTCTATACCATCTGTTCATAACGTGAGCAAAGTTAGGGGTTTTGGATGAAAGGAGGGCAAGGGGCGGAGGTATTTTACAGCATAAGGGAGGGCATTTGCAAGCGGGTTGCAATTAGGAATGAGGAATGAGGCGAAGACGGAGGAGAGAATAAAGCCTCACACAGAGGGCACAGAGACACGGAGTTTTTTATGTTCACAGAGGGCGAGCTGCGCTCGCAGGAGAGGGCACAGAGACGGGGGAGGAGAGGGAGGAAATCGTCGGAGGGGAGCAGAAGGGATATTAGGGATGAGGAAGAAGGAAGGAGGAATTGGGAAGGGAGGTTAACATAAGAGGGGAAAAGGCTAATACAGGGCTAAGGCAAATGAGGAAGGAGGAAGGAGGGCGAGCGAACGGGGGAAAGCATCTAGCATTCTCCAATGCGTAAAATTATACTAAGCGGTGAGGGGATAACGATATTTTACGTAACTTCGCAAAAAAAGCCAATGCTGAATAATGCACTTTTTGAAGAATACAGGTATTTCAATTATAAGTTCCCTGATCCACAATATCTAGGAGCCAAAATACATTTTCTTCCATGGATTGCGCAATATCTACCAGACAATGTAAACACAGCTCTTGATGCGTTTGCAGGTTCACAGTCAGTGAGTTATTTCTTCAAACAACTTGGCTATAGAGTTATTGCTAACGATTTTCTGAATTTTAACAATCAAATAGGAATAGCACTCGTTGAGAATACGCACGAGCAATTAGATAGAAATGACATCGAACTTCTTTTTGAGAAGTCGCCTAATAAGTCCGAATATACATTAATGGGCAATGTCTTTACTGGTATTTTCTTTCAAAAAGAAGATGCAGAGTTTATTGACAATTTTCGAGCTAATATTCCACGCCTAAAAAACAGATATAAACAAGCCATAGCTCTTGCTACAATGAATCGTAGCTTGACAAGGAAAATCACTATGGGACATTTTGGGCACACTCAAGCATTAGTATATGCAAATAATCCAGAACGTGTAAAACGAAACAGAAGTTTGATTCGTCCTATCAAGGATATATTCTTGGAATTATTGCCACAATATAATGATGCAGTATTTGACAACGAGCAAGAAAATAGAAGTTTCAACGAGAATATACTTGATTTATTGCCCAAATTGAGCAATATAGATTTAGTGTATTTTGACCCACCATATTGCAATAGCCATGCGGATTACCAGGGATTCTATCATTTGTTAGAAACATACACTGAATATTGGCGTGACAAGCAATTTGTGAATGGAATAAAAAGATATGAGCCACAGAGATATAGTGGTTTTGACAAAAAGAGTGATATTATTCAATCATTCCATAAATTATTCGAGCTATCTGATTTTATTCCTAATTGGATTATAAGTTATAACAATCGTAGTTACCCGACCATTGATACTATGGTAGACATGATAAAGCCATTTAGAAATGTTAGAGTTGAATATAAAACCTATAGTAATTCAAGAGGTGGCAAAGGTAGCGTTGCTGGTAGTAGTGAAATTCTCCTAATATGCACTAAGTAAAATCTGAAGACAATGAGTAGTAACAATTACGATAAATGGAACAAAGAATTCCGAGGTCAAAACTTGTTTGCATTTAACAATGACAATGACCGAAATGCTTTGCTGTGGCTGAAAGTGAGGGCTATATCAAAGAGACGTCCTATGGATAAATTCCTCAAGCAGAATAATATTCAGCTTTGTTCAACTAAAATTACAGAACAAAGCAAAGAACTATTTGAAAGATTAGAGACCAACATTGAGGAATCATTGAATATACTAGATCAATATCTATGTAATATTAACAATGAATGGTATCGAGAAATGGGGGTAGACGAAGAAGCTCTAAAAAATGATCTTTATCAAATTGACACATACGAATGGGGCGGCGACCAAAACAATTCTCTTGATAAGCACCTTGTTAGTAGATTTGTGAAGGTTATCAGTAAGTACCAAGAACTACAAAGTAAACAAGTTGAAATACAAGCAAACGCATGGAATTATGTCCGAACAAGTTGGTACAACAATTGGACTTCATATTTGATATAATCAATATTCAAGCATCATCAAAAAGTCATTTCTGCTGTCGGTGAAATAAAAAGTGTTGATTTCTTCATAAACGACATTCCTGTCGATTTGAAAGTAACATTTTTCCCAAATCAGTATATGGGCGATAAGCTAAAAGCTAAACTCGGTGGGAAAAGCGAATTGTCTTGGCTCAAGCAGAAAGCAAATGCGAATGGTGTTGTATTGAACCGTTCGAAATCACTGTCTGTAATTACGGAGAAAATAAGTGCATCTGGACATGATGATATTTTGGCTGAATTAAGAAGCAAACGCAAAGAGGTTATATCAGATGCACAAAACAACAAGAGTGATTTGATGACGTGGTTATATACGAATCAAGGCGAAATGCGTTTTGGTGCCGAAAATCGACTGTTTGTTGTGTTGGTTGATTCTTCAGACATGTCTCAATCTTGGAAGATGAAACGAGCTTTTGAACAAATAGAGCCAGCAGTAAAATCATATTTAGACAGCTTTACAGCTGAAACTTTGAGTAGAATAAATTTCACATTCAAAGGAAATGAGTATTGCAGTCTGGCAGATGTCATATTCATCGTTAACCTTAAATCCGCAACAAACGAGCAGAAATATTTATAACTAATTAATACAAAGGCATTTGGATATGTCGTTTAAATCACCTAAATAGGTGTGTGAATTCAAAAGCAAACAACAAGACCCAAATGCCATGACAAAAATAG
>JAFPZF010000013.1 GCA_017417385.1 Bacteroidales bacterium | reverse complement strand
CTATTTTTGTCATGGCATTTGGGTCTTGTTGTTTGCTTTTGAATTCACACACCTATTTAGGTGATTTAAACGACATATCCAAATGCCTTTGTATTAATTAGTTATAAATATTTCTGCTCGTTTGTTGCGGATTTAAGGTTATACAAAAGGGGATATGAGATATTTAATTCGGTTGAAAGGTAATAAAAGTAGGCGAGATGTCAAAGAGAAAAGTGACAAAAAGAGGAGAATAAAGTTGACGGGGGCGTAGTCAAGTCTAATACAGGTCTAATAGAAGACTAACCACGGCGGGGGGACGGGGAGAGGCGTGAGAGGAAGTGGAGGGGCGAATGACACAATAATATCGGAGAAAGATAGAGGAATATCAGAAAAAAGGCGTAATTTAGTAACGTAGAACAAAAGAGGAAGAGCGATATGCTAATGTTTTTAAACCTAGGTGGTCCGGAGATACTGCTGATAGCGGTGCTGGTCTTGTTGTTTTTTGGCGGCAAGAAGATACCACAGTTGATGAATGGATTGGGCAAGGGAGTCCGTAGCTTCAAGGAAGGAGTCGAAGGGAAGACGACAGTCGGAGGAGAGGACGAGGAGGACGAGAAGAGCAAGAAAGATGGGAAGTAGGGTCGGAATGGACATAGAGGTTGGAAGAGTGCTAAGGTCGGGAATAGCGGCTTTAGCAGTTCTGTTGTCTGGGTTGCAGGTGTTGTCGGCTCAGACGATAAACGTGTTGTATACGACAGACGTGCACGGGTCGGTGCTCAACTATAATTTTCAGCGTGACACGGCGGCGACGTATAGCCTGTCTAAGGTCTACACGTATGTAGAGTCGGTCAGGGACACGAGCGAGAACGTCGTATTGCTTGACGGCGGGGACTTCCTACAGGGGACGCCGATGGCGTACTATTATAATTTCGTGGACACCACCTCCATGCATGCGGTGGCACGGGCGATGAACTTCATGAGGTATGACGCGGTGACGGTCGGCAATCATGACATCGAGGCGCAGCACAAGGTGTATGACAAAGTAGTCAAAGAGATAGAGGCACCGGTCCTCGGAGGCAACGTGACGGACACGAAGACAGGGAGGCCGTATTTCACGCCGTACACCATAGTCAAGAGGGCAGGGAAGAAGATAGCAGTAATCGGGCTGACATCTCCGTACATAGCACATTGGCTCCCGAAGCATTACTGGGAGGGGATGGACTTTGAGGACATGATAGAGTCGGCGCGGAAGTGGGTCGGCATAGTCAAGGAAGTCGAGAATCCGGATGCTATCATAGGGCTTTTCCATGCGGGGTATGACTACACGTATGGTGGGCTGACAGCCGATACGTACAAGAACGAGAATGCGTCCGTATTGGTAGCCGAGAAGGTCGAGGGCTTTGATGCGATACTGATAGGTCACGACCACAAGCTAAAGCAGAAGACCGTCAAGAGTCCATCGGGCAAAGAAGTGCTGATACTTGATGCGGGAGCAGGAGCGAGGTTTATCGGGTTGTTGAGCATGACGTTCGACAAGAAGGGCGGACTGACGATGAAGACGGACATCAGGGCCATGAAGAGCGTGCCGGAGTCGGAGACGTTCAACAAGAGATTTGCGTCTCAGGTGTTGGCGACGAAGGAGTATACGAGGAGGTCGCTCGGCAGGCTGAAGAAGAGCGTCAGTTCGATAGAGAGCCTGGCAGGCAGTTCGGCCTTTGTAGACGTAATCCACAAGGTCATGTTGAAGGCGAGCGGAGCAGACATCACGATGACAGCGCCGTTGCAGTTGGGGACAGTGATACCTGAGGGTCCGATAAACGTCGGAACGTTGTTCGGGTTGTACAGGTTTGAGAACACGCTGTGTATCTTCGAGATGACGGGCAAGGAGGTGAAGGATTACCTGGAGTACAGCTATGACATGTGGGTGACGGATCCGAGGGAGACAGGCACGGTATTGGCATTGCAGAAGAAGGGCAAGCTGAAGTACAACGAGTACAGTCTGGACTCTGCGGCGGGCATCAAGTATACCGTAGACGTGACGAAGCCGAAGGGGCAGCGAGTCGAGATCACGGGGATGACGAACGGTAAGAAGTTCGACATGAAGAAGAAGTACAGAGTCGCCTTGAACAGTTACAGGGCGTGTGGAGGCGGCGGGCACCTCGAGTTAGGCGTCGGCATCAAGTATGAGGACATACAGGGGAGGATAGTGAAGACGATAGACAAGGACATCAGGGACTTGTTGATAGCGGAGTTTGAGGAGATGGCGAAGAAAGACGGCAAGATAGAGCTCAAGCCGATGGACAACTGGAAGTTCGTCCCGGAGCGGCTGGTAAAGAAATACATGACAGAGGACCTGAAGGCATTTCAGGGACGATAAAAAAATAGGCGACGACAATGGGCAAGGTATTAAAGATAGTAGGCGGAACGTTCATCGCGGTGGCAGGTGGACTAGTACTGGCGCCGAGTTTGTTCAGTGACGAGGTAGCGCAGTTTGCTAAGGGGGTAGTAAACGACTTTGTCGTAGACTCTGACGTAGACTTCACCGACTGCTCGTTGACCATCTGGAAGAGTTTCCCGAATCTGCAGGCGGGGCTTGACAACATCACCGTGATAGGCAAGGGCAAGTTTGCTGGGGACACGTTGCTCCGTATCGGCAAGTTGCGAGCGGACCTTGACATCATGAGTGCGTTGAACAATGACGTGCAGGTGAATGGAGTCCAGATAGACGACATATACATAAACGGCATAGTAGCGTCGGACAGTTCGGCGAACTGGAACATAGTCAATCTTGCGGCGGACACGACGGCAACGGAGACTGCGGACACAGTCGTAGCTGCGCCGTTGAAGCTAAACCTCAAGAAGATAGAGATAACGAATGCACGGCTCGCATATACCGACTCGATGTCTAACATAAGGGCGACGATAGACGGGCTCGACACGCACCTGAAGGCGACGATGACGGGGAACGTGATGGACCTGACGATGGACATGGCGATAAAGGCGCTAGGGGCTAAGGTCGGGAAGGTCACGTATCTGAAGGATGCTGGGATGAGCTTTGATGCGAGGGCGAAGGCAGATCTTGACTCCATGAAGTTCACGTTTGACGAGAACAAGCTGACGTTTGCGGGGTTGCCGCTGGCGTTTGACGGATGGGTGCAGATGAAGGACTCGAGCATAGCGATGGACATGATGTTGATGGCGCTACAGACACAGTTCAAGACCATCATGGACTTGCTGCCAGAGGACGTGATGAAGAGCGTAGCTGGGCTGAAGACGAGCGGCGAGTTCCAGCTGTATGCCATGGCTAAGGGCGAGTACAAGGATGACAAGCACCTGCCGATGGCGGAGATCAGCCTGAAGGTCAGTGACGGTTACGTCAAGTATCCAGACCTGCCGAAGTCGCTGGATGACATCAATCTCGACCTGAAGGTGAACACTCCGGGCGGGGACCTGGACAGGATGACGTTGAAAGTCGAGAGACTCCATTTCGGACTTGGCGGCAATCCGTTTGACGTCACGGCAGAAGTTGTCAGGCCGATAAGCAATCCGAAGTTCAAGGTAAAGGCGAACGGAAACATAGACCTCGGGAACATCAAGGATGCTCTGCCGATAGACAAGATAGAGATCAGTGGCAAGATGAATGCCGACCTGAGCGTCGAGAGCGACTTGAAGGCGATAAACAGCGAGCAGTATGAGAAGGTCAATGCACAGGGCAACTTAGGGTTGAGCGACTTCAAGTTCAAGAGCCCGTCGTTGCCGAAGGGCGTAGATATCTCTAAGGCAGGGCTAAAGTTCTCGCCAAAGGCGCTGGAGTTGAATCCGCTGGACGTCATGCTCGGGAAGTCTGATGTCAGCCTGACCGGAAAAGTCGAGAACTACCTCCAGTATCTGCTCAGTGACGGCACCGTGATGGGTCAGGCAGTGCTGAAGTCGCGGTATATAGACTGTGACGAGCTGATGACGTTTGCTGGAGACAACACGCAGGCATCGCAAGACACAACAAAGAAGGCGCAGCCGGCGCAGGCAGGCTCGGAGCCTCTGGAACTCCCGAAGAACATAAACTTCACGTTTGACACCAACATAGACAAGTTGACGTATGACAGGCTGACAGTCAACGATATCAACGGCAGGGTGATGCTAAAGAACGGGATAGCAGACTTGTCAAATCTCTCGATGAGTGCATGTGGAGGAAAGATGGTCTTGACGGGGCAGCTGCAGACGCCGAAGAAGAAGAACTCGAAGGTCAAGATGAAGGTAGACATGACGGACGTCGACATCAACAAGATGACTGGTTCGTTCAGCATAATCGACAGCCTGCTACCGATAGCGAAGAGCACGTTTGGCAATGTCAATGTCGGGCTTGATGTAACGGCGGAGCTTGACCAGGAGCTGAGTCCGATACTGAAGACAGTGAATGGCGACGGAACATTCTCGACAGCCAACATAGAGCTGAAGGGCAGCGAGTTCCAGCAGAAGTTGTCCAAGCTGATGGGCAACAGCAAGTATGAGGACATCGACATCAAGGATTGCAGGCTCAAGTACAGGATAGCGGACGGCAATGTAGTCGTCGAGCCGTTTGCGTTCAAGCTGTTCAAGTCTATGGCAAGTTTCAGTGGTACGCAGGGACTTGACCAGACGATGAACTACCTCTTGAGTGTGCCAGTCCCGAGAGATGAGCTTGCGAGCCTGATAGGGAAGCTCGGAGTCAAGATAGGCGAGGGAGCGGACATCCCGATCGGCATAGCCATACAGGGAATGTTGACTCAGCCAGACCTGAAGCTAGACCTGAGCCAGGCGACCGAGATGCTGAAGCAGGAGGCGAAGGGAGTCGTCACCGAGAAGGCCAACGAGGCGCTTGACAAGGCCATAGACAAGATAGGCAATGACAAGGTCAAGGATGCGGCGAACAAGGGCAAGACCCTCATCAACGGCCTCCTGAACAAGAAGGAGGACACGAACAACAAGAAGAAGACCAAGAAGAAGGTCGAGACAGAAGGTGAAGAGTAGATAAACAAAAACATAGCACAAAAGTGAAGAAGATAATTCTGACGGTATTGGCGTCGATAGGGATGCTGATGCCGAGCATGGCTCAGGAGAGCGTGCAAATCAAGGGTCCCAATGGGTTGCTATCGGCGACGTATCATAAGCCGAACGGGTATGTCGAGGGACAGAAGTGCCCGATGGTAATCCTGATGCATGGATTCAGGGGGAACAAGGAGGATTCGAACCTCAGGCAGATAGCGACGTCGCTGGAGCAGCAGGGAGTAGCGACCTTGTTGTTCGACTTCAGTGCACACGGTACGAGTGCGAACGAGGACTTCAAGTTCAAGGAGTTGACGATTAAGAAGGAGATGAAGGATGCGGCGGCGATAGTAGATTATGCCAAGAAGTTGCCGTTCGTCAAGGGAATAGGCGTCGTCGGACATTCGCTTGGCGGGGCAGTAGCCTTGATGGTCGGCGAGGACAAAGGCAAGGGGACAATCAAGACGATGGTCTTGATGGCGCCAGCCATTTGCATCAGAGAGGACGCGATCAAGGGCAACATGCTCGGATTGAAGTTTGACCCGAATGACATCCCACGCTCGATAGAGATCTCGGAGAAGGACGCACTCGGGCGTGACTTCATAGAGGAGGCTCAGCAGACGAACTTCCTGAAGATAGCGGCTAAGTACAAGGGCGAGACACTGATAGTCATGGGAATGGATGATGATATCGTCCCGTATTCCTACGGCGAGTATCTGGAGCAGGTCATGCCGAATGCCAAGCTCGAGCAGTACAAGGGCCTTGACCATGGCTTTTCGGGCAAGGACGTAGCGAAGCATAACAAAGCTATCGAGGACATAGTCAAGTTCCTCGTTAAGCAGTTGAAATAGCCAGAAGCGAAACCTGGGCATAGGAAAGGGGGCGACCGTCGGTAGCGACAGTCGCCCTCTTGACGTTGAACGAACGAAAGTGGAGAGTGAAGGAAAGAACTAAATCTTGTTTTTAGAGAAGAAGTTCATGATAAAGCGTCCGGAGAGGCTGAGGATAAGGACGATAACAGTCAGGACGACAGCGGCGGCGTAGGCACGGTCCTGAACCTCGAGTTGCGGAGCGCTAAGTTGGAAGAAGACACTCAGTGGGAGCGTAGCAGCCTGTTGGGAGAGGGAAGTCGGGATACTATCCGAGAAGCCAGCGGTGAACATGACGCCTGCTGCGTCGCCGATGCTGCGGCCAATAGATAGGAGAGTAGCCGTCGCGATAGCAGGAGCAATCTGACGGACCACCACGCCGATAGTCTCGATACGGGTGGAGCCGATACTATAGGAAGAGTCGAGGAGGTCTTGAGGAATGTTCTTGGCGACCTCGTCGAGAGTACGGATAAGGATAGGAATAATCAGGAGAGACTCAACGATAATCCCGCCGAGGAGAGAGGCACGGAGACCGAGATAGATCATGATAGTGAAGCCGAAGGCGCCGTAGACAATAGAAGGAATCCCGAAGAGGACATCGTAGGCGATGCGGGCGACATAGGCAAAGCGGTCAGTCTTCTTCAGGTAAGTATTGAGATAGAAGACCACGGGGATGGCTATCAGAAGACCGATAGTCGTCGAGGCGAGGACAATGTAGAGCGATCCCACGATAGCATTGAGGAAGCCGCCTTCCTTGCCGATATAGAAGCCGCCACCCGGGAGAGAAGAGACCATCTCCCAAGTCAGGACAGGGAGTCCACGACGGAGGACCGCGTAGAGGACGTTCAAGACAAAGAAGAGGACAATCAGAATCGAGAGGAGCATGAAGCCACGGGCGATCTTCTCCTCGATAAATTTCAGCTTGACAGACATAGAATCAGTATTGAGTTACCTTACGGAGGACGATACGGGAGAAGAGGTTGAAGACGAGGACGACGAAGAAGAGGATAAAGGCGGCGAACATCAGAGCCGACTCGTAGAGAGGGAGGGAGAGCATCTCGCCGTAGTTGTTGGCGATGAGGGCCGGGATAGGGTAGCAGGCGTCGAGGAGACCGCCGGGAGCTACAGCAAGGTTGCCGCAGACCATGAGGACAGCGATAGTCTCGCCGAGGGTACGGCTGACGGCGAGGACGACGGCGGCGATAAGACCCGGGAGAGACTTACGGAGTACGATGTGCTTGACAGTCTGCCAGCGGGTAGCACCGAGGGCGAGGGCAGCCTCGCGGAAGTCCTGGGAAACATTGGAGAAGAGTTCGATAAAGAGACTGACGAGGAGCGGGATAGCCATGACGCCAAGGACGATGCCACCGGCGAGGACAGTATAGCCGCTAGAGGAGCGCGAGAGAGAAGGAGCGACGAACTCCGAAATCCACGGGACAATCAGCAGAGTCCCCCATACGCCGTAGATGACAGAGGGAAGACCGGCGAGAATATCGAGCAGAGGAAATACGTAGCGCCTCAGCCAGGGGCGGGAGTACTCCGTCAGGAACACAGCCATCAGGAGCGAGATAGGGAGGGCGAAGGCGACGGCGAGGACAGTCACCCAGGCAGTCCCCATGATAAAGGGGAAGAAGCCGAACTCGTTCTTCATAGGCTTCCACTCGGAGGCCGAGATGAGACTCCAGAGAGAGTGGTCGGCGAGGATAGGAGCCGACTTAAGGTACAGCCCGACTCCCATAGAGACGACCAGCAGAAGACTGAGGGCGGAGAGGACAAACATCAGGTGTCCTGCAACTTTATCTTTCAGGTAACGGTAGTTCATATAGAAAAGCAATGTCGTCTGAACAGGAGTCGGGAAAACAATCATTCGTTAATCAGGGCGAGACTTGCGTCCAGTTTGTCTTGGCTGATGCCAATATAGCCTTGAGGAAGGTTGTACTGCTGACCATCCGTCAGGACGAAGCGAAGGAACTCTCGGACGACCGGGTCGGTGGGGACACCCTTGGAGACCAGGTATAGGTCGCGGGCAGGAGGAGAGGGGTAGAGCCCATCTGCGATAGCCTTGACAATCTCAGCCTTAGAGGCGTAGAAGTCCTCGTCGGGGTCGATATGACCATTCTCGTTGACGTCGATAGGGGCGACGAGGATGTCAGGATTAGGCTTGCCCGACTTAGAGTCGTAGGCGTAGCCGATATTGTTGAAGCCGATGCCGTTAGGATCCTTCTGGACGGCAGTAGCCACGCCAGGGTCGCCGAAGACCGCAGTGCCCTGAAGGTCTTCCTGACGTTTGCCGAACCAGGCAGCCCAAGTCTCGGCGGCACCACAGGCGTCGCTACGGTTGTAGACCACGACAGGGGAGACGTCGGCAGTCCCGATGAGTTCGCCCCAGGACTTAACATCCTGATTGATCCAGAGGCGGGTGACGTCAGCCTTAGTCAGACCGCGCTTGAGGAGGGAGTCGAGGACCGGGTTGCTAGCGTTGATAGTCGGGACGACAGCATCCTTAGCGACAGCGAAGCCGACAGCGCCCTTTTCAATCTCAGCCAGGGCTAATTCACGGCTAACCATACCGAAGTCGACCATTTGAGCGAGGGCGTCGGTGACCCCTTTGCCAGCGCCGCCGGCGGAGACGTCGATCTTAACATCCGGGTGGAGTTTCTTAAACTCTTCAGCCCACTGGACCGCGAGAGGGTAGAGGGCGAAAGCGCCGGAGAGCGAAATCTCACCTTGGAGTTCTCCATTAGGACCGACCTTCGTCTCGCGCTTGCCGGAGCAAGAGAATAAAGATAGGGTGAGGGAGAGGAGAACGGATAGAAGTAGGTAGTTTTGTTTCATTGTGATTGGTAGTTAATGTGTTAGTAATCAGCTGAAAGCACCGGAGAGGTAGTTCTTAGTAAGACTATGCTGAGGGTTGTTGAAGACCTCGTTGGCAGGGCCTTGCTCGATGACCTCGCCGAGGTACATAAAGATGACGTAGTCGGCGATGCGGAGAGCCTGACGGAGAGTGTGAGTCACCATGACGATACTATAGTTCTCCTTGAGTTTGACGAAGAGTTCCTCGATCTTCTTGCTGGAGATAGGGTCGAGGGCGCTTGTCGACTCGTCGGCGAGGAGGTAGGAAGGTTCGACGGCGAGACTGCGTGCGAGGCATAAACGTTGCTGCTGACCGATACTGAGGCCGTTGGCAGGTGCGTTGAGACGGGACTTGACCTCTTCCCAGAGGCCGACAGCCTCGAGGTAGTGGCGTACGATGACGTCGAGCTTAGCCTTCTTGCGGATTCCGTGGATGCGGCAGCCATAGGCGACATTGTCGTAGATACTCATAGGAAGTGGGCAGGGGCGCTGAGGAACGAGACCGATGTTGCGACGAATCTCAGTGATGTCGGAGCCCTTGGCGGAGATAATGTCCTGAGTGCCGAAGTTGACGTTGCCGGAGATCTTGATACCCTCGTTAGTATCCACGAGACGGTTGAGCGTCCGGAGGAGAGTCGACTTGCCGCAGCCGGAGGGGCCGATGATACAAGTAATCTTATTTTGCGGAATAGAGACGCTGACATTCTTAAGAATATGTGCGTCGTTGATATACAAGTTCAGGTTGTCGACAGCGAGTCTGACGTCGGAAGGCCGTGGAAACTTACGTTCGACGGCGAAAGGTTCGGTCAGCGTCCAAGTCGGGCGTGCGAAAGCGTGTCTCAGGGACCAGCTAAAAGTAGTTGCAATGCTCATAGTAGAACAGTCTGAAGATTTTGGTTGCAAAGCTACGGAGAGCTAGGAGTTTCCGTAATACCATTTGAGGGGTAAAGGAGCTACCATAGATGTGGTATGAAAGAGGCGAGATACCACGGGAATGGTATGGTAATCACATAGACGTGGTATGCAGAATACCGCCACGAGGCGATTACAGGGGTCTGTGAAAGTTGCGAAAATTGCAGTCGAAAACAAACGACAAAAACATGTACAGAATACCAGAAAGTCTATCGGCGGACATCGCCTATAACCAGACACTAATAGAGAAATACGAGAAGGGCGAGATAAGCGGCGGCCAGTTGAAGTCCAATCGCGTCCCGATGGGGATATATGAGCAGAGGCAGGACGGGCATTACATGCTCAGGATACGCTGCACGGGAGGGCTGATCACGCCCGTCCAGCTCAGGAGAGTAGCCGAGGTCGCGGCGCAGGTCAATAGCAGCCATATACATATCACGACACGCCAGGAGCTCCAGATACACAACGTTGACATCGACGATGCTACGCCGGCGTTGCTATCCCTCAAAGAGGCTGGGCTCTCGACGCAGGGAGGAGGCGGCAACACCATCAGGAACATGCTCGTCAACGAGCAAGGTGGCATCTCGGACAGGCAGACCTTTGACCCGTATCCGTATGCTATAGAGCTGACGAGCAGGCTGATAGCAGAGAAAGACTCGTGGAGCATGCCGAGGAAGCTCAAGATAGCCTTTGACATCAACGAGGAGGAGGCGAACTTCTCGCTCGTCGCGGACCTCGGGCTGATACCCGTCATCAGGGAAGGCGAGAGAGGATTCAAAGTATATCTCGGAGGCAGTGTCGCGAGCAATCCGCACAAAGGCTGGCTAGTCTTCGAGTTCCTGCCGGAGAAGGACCTTTTCAGGGCTGCGAAGGCGGCAAAGAACTTCTTCAACCTCAATGGAAATAGGAAGAACAGGCATAAGGCAAGAATCCGCTACATCTTCTATAAGAATGGCGAGGAGGAGAGCAGGAGACTGTATCAGGAGGAGTATGAGAAGTTGAGAGGAGATGTGGAGCTCGACTTCAAGCCGGCAGAGCTGCCCTTCGAGCATAGGACGCCAAGGTTTTCGCCAATAGAGGACAGGAGCCTCCAGTTCCAGACATGGAAGGAGCGATATGCGAAGCGTCAGACAGTCGGCGAGGGGTATTCAGTCGTCATCCCGTTCCTACACGGGAACACGTCGGCGGAGGTGCTAAGCAAGGTGGCAGACTTCCTGGAGGAGTTCGGGAATGACGTCATCAGATTCACGCCGAGGCAGAACATGCAGCTCAGGAACATACCCGAGGCGTATCTTGGGAACGTGTATCAGTTCTTCAAGGGCATCGGGCTGACGCTGGACAAAGCCGTGATACTGAACAACCTGACATCTTGCACAGGTGCGGACACGTGCCGACTGGGCATCTGCCTGCCGAAGGGACTCGTCAAGGCGATACAGAGCAAGCTAGAGCGCTCGGGCATAGACCTCGACGCAGTGCCCGACATCAGACTCAACATCAACGGGTGCAGCAACTCGTGCGCACAGAATGCGTGGTCCGACTTAGGATTCAGCGGAAGGATAGGCAGAGTCGGTGATCATCCGTATCCGGCGTATGCAGTATGGGCGAGAGTCAATGGCAAGCAGGAGCTGGCGGAGTCGATAGGGTACATATCAGCGAGGGACGTCCCGCAGTTCGTCGTCGACTATCTCGGGAAGTATATCGAGGAGAAGGGACAGTATGCAGACTATGACGCCTTCGTCAGGGCGCGAGGCAGGGAGGTCATCAAGACGTTGCTTGCCAAATATGAAGAAGTGCCGACGTTTGAGGAGGACAAGAACTACTATTACGACTGGGGCTCGGAGGAGAAGTTCTCGCTGACGAGCAGGGGGCAGGCGGAGTGCTCGGCGGGTCTATTCGACATCATAGAGCTCGACCAGGCGACCATCAAGGAGAAGCAGGAGGCGCTGAAGGTCGAGGGTGCGGACAGAGAGAAGCTGTTGAGAGAGATAGTCTTCTCGGCATCGAGGATGCTACTCGTCACACGAGGTGCCGACCCGAGGACCGACGACGAGGTGTATAGAAGTTTCGAGGAGCTGTTCATAGACGCGGGCCTCGTCTCGGGCGAGTACAAGAGCATAGTCGAGAAGGCGAGGACGGGAGAGACCTTGACAGGAGAGCAGGAGAAAGTAGATGGGCTGGCGGCTGCGGTCAATGCACTGTATGCCACGATGGACGACTCGCTCCAGTTCAAGGGGGCAACGACGCCAGTGGAGAAGGGGACGAAGGAGGAGAAGGAGGAGAAGACTCTGGAGACCGTCAAGAAAGACCTGAGAGGAGTCGCGTGCCCGATGAACTTCGTCAAGACAAAGATGGAGCTCTCCAAGATGCACTCGGGGCAGATATTGGAGATACTGCTCGACGACGGACAGCCGATCAACAATGTCCCTGGGAGCGTCAGGCAGGAGGGACACCAGGTCGTCAGCACAGAAAAGATAGGAGAGTACTGGAAAGTCGTCATAAAGAAGAAGTAGAGACATGGACTTCCTGCCAATCAACATAAGGATAGCAGACAGAAAGATCCTCATCGTCGGAGGGGGGCGAGTCGCGACACACAAGGCGCAGATACTGAGGCGGTTTACAGACAGGGCAACAGTCGTTGCACCCGAGTTGACCGAGGAGATCAAGGCGTTAGGTTTCGACTACAGCGAGAAGACGTTTGACGAGGGAGACTTGGAGGGCGTCGATATACTCTTCGTCTGCACCGGGGATCATGAGTTGAACCGATGGATAAAAGAAGAGGCAGCGAAGCGGAGAATATTGACAAGCGTCTGTGACGACCCAGAGCAGTGTGACTTCACGTCGCCGGCGATATATAGGCGAGACAACATCACGATAGCTGTAGCGTCTGATGCGCAGGAAGTCAAGAGGAGCATCAGGATCAGGGACAGGATAAAGAGAGGAGTCGAAGATGATAGCATACAAATCGATTAACCAGCAGAATGCGACACTCGAGGCGCGGGAGAGCTACTATAGGACAGTCGGGAGGCCCGTTGAGGCGTCGTCAGTCTATCTCCAGACGTGCAACAGAGTCGAGCTATATTACGGGGAGGGGGGTGTCCCGGACGAGGTCGCGAGACATCTCTTCCGAGTGACGGCAGGACTCGAGTCGGCGTTGGTTGGCGAGAGGGCTGTCCAGGGGCAAGTAAAAGAAGCCTATCGTGCGGCACGGGACCAGTACAGACTATCGGCTCAGATGCATAAACTCTTCGAGTATGCCTTGTTGACAGGGAAGAGAGTCAGGCGTGAGACAGAGATCTCGCGGGGAGCGGTGAGCCATTCGCTGGCGGCCATAGAGATAATAGAGAGCGAGGGAGTCGATCTCAGCCGGGCGAAGATAGCCATCATCGGGGTGAACAAGCTGACGGCGGACATATTGAAGTTCCTGAAGAACAAAGGGGCGGAGATGGTCTTTCTGGCAAATAGGAGCCGAGAGAAGGCCGAGAAGCTGGCGAGCGAAGTCGGGGTCGGCGTCGTCTCGATAGAAGAGAAGGCGGCACTCCTGTCGGAGGCGGACATACTGATAAGTGCGACATCGGCGCCGCACATAGTAGTAAGGAAGGAAGACATCGGCGACAATCACCGGCTCGTAGCCATAGACCTCGCATTCCCGAGGGACATAGACCCCGAGATAGGCAAGATAGAGGGAGTCAAGCTCTACAACATCAGAGACATCGAGGAGCGAGTCCGGAAGAACATCGAAGTCAGGGAGCATGAAGTAGCGCGGGCGGAGGCCATAATCGAGGAGGAGATAATAGAGATGCAGGAAACACTAGAAAGGAGGCAGAGATGGGAAAAGTCAGAGTAATAGCAAGAGAGAGCAGACTGTCGCAGATACAGGTGCGGGAAGTCATGGAGAAGCATCCAGAGACAGAGTATGAGATAGAAGTCCTCTCGTCGTATGGAGACAAGCATAAAGAGATCTCGCTACTCGACGGAAAGGCGCCGGCGGACATGTTCACGAGGGAACTCGACGAGGCGCTGATACACGGACGGGCTGACGTCGCGATACACTCGGCGAAGGACCTCCCGTATCCACTAGACGAGAGACTCGAAGTCATAGCGCTATATCCGCCATTCGACCAGAGCGACAGCCTCGTCAGCAAGGGACACAGGACATTGAAGCAGTTGCCAGCGGGAAGCAAGATCGGGACCAGTTCGGCAGTCAGGCGGAGAGGCATAGCAGAGATAAGACCCGACCTCGAGATAGTCAGCATCAGAGGGTGCATAGAAGAGCGAGTCCGTCAGGTCAGGGACGGGGAACTCGACGGGGCGATAATAGCCACGTGCGCACTGAGGCGACTCGGGATGGAAGGCGAGATAAGCGAGGTGCTGCCCTTCGAGACCCATCCGCTGCAGGGTTATCTAGCAGTCACAGCCTTGAAAGGACGACAGGACCTGAAGGAGCAGTTCTCGGGAGGCAGCGTGCTGGAGACGCAGGGGGAGGTGACCCTCGTAGGGTTTGGACCAGGCGACCCAGAGCTGATGACAGTGGCTGGAGCCAAGGCAGTCGAGGCGGCCGACATCATATTCTATGACGACCTGACAGACAGGGAGTATATAGAGCGACAGAAGGGGGAAGCAGTCTACGTCGGCAAGCGGAGCGGCAAGCATCAGGCAGAGCAGGCGGACATCAACAGACTGCTGCTCGAGGCGGCGAGAGAGGGCAAGCGAGTCGTCAGACTGAAGGGCGGCGACCCGATGATGTTCGCACATGCTGGGGAGGAGATAGAGTACCTCCAGAGCAACCTCGTCAATGTGAGAGTGATACCAGGCGTCACGGCAGCGTCGGCGTTGGCGGCAGCGGCGAAGATCAGCCTGACACACAGAGGCATATCGTCGAGCGTCTCGATGGTGAACGGGCATGCGAAGCAGCCGATAGTCCCAGACACAGACACAATAGTCTATTACATGGGGGCGTCGCAGCTCGAGGAGATAGGGAAGAGACTGATAGCCGAGGGAAGGGCCGAGACGACGCCGGTGCTCCTCGGGTATAACATATCGAGGCCGGACGAGAAACTGTTCGAGACCACACTGGGCCAGCTGAAGGGCGACTATCCGACGCCGCTCATCGTCCTCATTGGGAACGTAGCGGCACTCAGGCGCAAGGCGGCATCGGAGATAGAGCAGACCCTGTATACAGGACTGTCACCGACGGCGCCGGACCAGACACATACACCCCTCATCGAGATAGAGAGCACAGAGTGGGAGCAGCCAGCCGAGGGGTATGACTACCTCCTCTTCACGAGCAGGAACGCAGTCAGGGCGTGGTTTGGGAAGGCGGGGACCAACGGGGCGCAGGTAGTCTCGATAGGGACGACGACGACGGCAGCCCTCGTAGAGGCAGGAGTCGCGAGGGAAGACATAATACAGTCTGATAAGGACGACTCGTATGGCGTCATAGAGCTGTTCTGGGGACTCGACAGGGGGCGGGTAGTGATACCGAGATCCGACATAGCCCTCCAGATAATCCCAAACGGACTCAGGGAGATAGGGTACACGGTCGAGACAGTGACAGTCTATAAGACAGTCATGCCGAGGAGACCACGGAAAGTCAATCTCGAGAACGTCAGGCGAGTCGTGTTCACATCGCCGTCGACAGTTGATAATTTCATCAAGCTATATGGAGAGTTGCCGCAGGGAATAGCATACGAGACGCGCGGCAGAATTACGCATAACCACCTAAAAAACAGACAGAATGAAGCGATTTAGAGAATACAGGAAAGACCAGGCGACGCGAGACCGGTATGCCGACGTCTCGATAAGCGGAGAAGATTTCATCTATCCATATTTCATAGTCGAGGGCGAGGGCGTCAGGGAGCCAATCCCGTCGATGCCAGGGATAAACAGGTACTCCATAGACACGTTCGTCGAGGACGTCGGGGAGGTCGAGAAACTAGGGATAGACAAGATACTCCTCTTCGGAGTCGTCGATGACAGCGAGAAGGACGAGAGGGGCAGCAAGGCATACGATCCAGACTCGCTGATATGCAGGGCAGTCAGGGCAGTGAAGGCAGCGCATCCGAAAGTCACAGTCATCACCGACGTATGCCTCTGCGAGTACACGAGCCACGGACATTGCGGTCTGCTGCATCATCATGACGTCGAGAATGATGCGACGCTGCCATTGCTGGCGGAGATGGCGTATGTGCATGCTAAGGCTGGGGCCGACTACGTAGCGCCATCGGCGATGATGGACGGGCAGATAGAGGCGCTAGACAGGAGACTGCGTGAGGCAGGACTGAGGGAGAAGACACATATACTCTCGTATTCAGCCAAGTATGCGTCGGCGTATTACGGGCCATTTAGGGATGCGGCAGACTCGGCGCCGTCGTTTGGAGACAGGAAGACATATCAGATGGACTACAGGACGCACGACCAGGGACTCGAGGAGATAGAGGCTGACATCGAGGAGGGTGCGGACCTCATCATGGTTAAGCCAGCCCTCCCGTATCTCGACATCATAGCGAGAGGTGTCGAGAAGTATCCGCAGGTCCCGATGGTCGCATATCAGGTGAGCGGGGAGTACAGCATGATAAAGGCGGCGTCTCAGGCGGGGTACCTCAACGAGCGCAACATCGTCTATGAGAGCCTGATAGCCATCAAGAGGGCAGGGGCGAAGTATATCATCAGTTATTACGCAAAAGAGTATCAGCAGCGATGGGCATAAAAGAGAGACCAATATCGTCGGCAGCGTTCAAGCGGGCGGAGCAGGTAATACCGGGAGGCGTCGATAGTCCAGTCAGGGCACTGCGGAGCGTCGGGACGACACCACTCTTCGTCAAGGAGGCGAGCGGGGCGTACGTGAAAGACATAGACGACAACATATACATAGACTTCTGCATGTCGTGGGGAGTCTTCATATTGGGACACAGCAACGTGCAGGTCCGCCAGAAGGCCATAGAGGCCATAGGCAGGGGGAGTAGTTACGGAATACCGACGACGGCGGAGACGGAGCTTGCGGAGGCAGTGCGCAGGGCGATACCGTCGATGGAGCGGCTACGGTTCGTCAACAGTGGGACAGAGGCGACAATGTCGGCGATACGAGTAGCGAGGGGATACACCGGGAGAGACATACTAGTAAAGTTCGAGGGGTGCTATCATGGGCATGCCGACCATCTGCTAGTCAGTGCCGGCTCGGCAGTAGCCAATATCGGGACAGCGTCGTCGGCTGGGGTGCCGAAGAGCTTCACACAGCACACAGTATGCCTCCCGTATAACGACACAGAGGTCCTCGAGCGCTATTTCGAGGAGAACGGGGACAAAGTAGCCGCTGTCATCATAGAGCCCGTCGCCTGCAACATGGGAGTCGTAGTCCCGGACGATAGATTTCTCCACGCAGTACGAAGGGTGACGAACGAGAAGGGGGCGCTACTCATATTCGACGAGGTGATAACCGGCTTCAGACTGGCATACGGCGGGGCGCAGGAGAGGTTTGGCATAGTCCCAGACCTGACGACAGTCGGGAAGATCGTCGGAGGAGGGTTCCCAGCGGCAGCCTTTGGAGGGCGGCGAGACGTCATGGCAGTGCTGGCGCCTGACGGGCCAGTGTATCAGGCAGGGACATTGGCGGGCAACCCAGTGGCGATGGCGGCAGGCATAGAGACGCTGAGGCAAGTCTCGAGGCAAGGATTCTACGAAGAGCTCGAGAGGCGGAGCGAGAAGTTCATAGAGCGGCTGAAGAGAGTGATAGACGGGAAGGGCATCCAGCTAAACCATTGCGGGAGCATGTTCACATTGTTCTTCACCGACCAGCCAGTCAGGAACTTTGCAGACGCGAAGAAGGCGGACCAGGAACGATTCGCAAGATATTTCCAGAACATGCTGGAGAGGGGCATATACGTCTCGCCGTCGCAATTTGAGGGCAATTTCATCTCTGAGAGCCACACAGACGAGATACTCGACTACGTATTGAAATCAATCAAAGAAAGCATAGAATAATGAGCAGTAAGACAATCACACACTTGAAGGAGCTCGAGTCGGAGTCCATATACGTCCTGCGTGAGGTCGCGGCGCAGTTCGAGAGGCCAGTCATCCTCTTCTCGGGAGGCAAGGACTCAATAGTCATCACGCACTTAGCATATAAGGCGTTCTATCCGGCGAAGATCCCGTTCCCGCTGCTCCACATCGACACGGGGCACAACTTCGCGGAGACCATAGAGTACAGGGATGAGCTCGTCAGGCGACTCGGGGCGGAGCTGATAGTCGGGTCGGTCCAGCAGAGCATTGACGAGGGGCGAGTCAAGGAGGAGACAGGATATTATGCGAGCAGGAACAAACTGCAGACCACGACGCTCCTTGACACCATAGAAAAGTATCATTTCGACGCTGCGATAGGCGGGGCGAGGCGAGACGAGGAGAAGGCGAGGGCCAAGGAGCGATTCTTCAGTCACAGGGACGAGTTCGGGCAGTGGAACCCCAAGAACCAGAGGCCGGAGCTATGGAACATCTTCAACGGGAAGAAAGCCATGGGGGAGCATTTCAGAGTGTTCCCGATATCCAACTGGACAGAGATGGACGTCTGGCAGTACATCCTACTAGAGAACATCCCGATGCCGAGCCTATACTTCACACATGAGAGGGACGTCTTCGAGCGGGACGGGCAGTGGCTTGCGGCCGAGGAGTGCATACAGCGGAAGCCGACGGAGACGGTCGTCAGGAAGCACGTCAGGTGCAGGACCATAGGCGACATCACGTGCACAGGCTTGACGCTGTCGGAGGCTCACACCCTGGAGGACATCATAGAGGAGATAGCGGCGACGCGAGTGACCGAACGCGGAGGCAGGGCAGACGACAAGAGGTCGGAGACTGCGATGGAGGATAGGAAGAGGGCAGGATATTTTTAAATAAAGAGGACTGAGAACCTCAGAAGAGTGAAGCTCTTAAAAAGATTAAGTCAGAGACAATTACGCAAAACAGAAAAACATAAACACAGATGGAAAGAGGATATTTAGACATGCAGCTGCTCCGATTCTCGACAGCGGGCAGCGTAGATGACGGGAAGTCGACGCTCATAGGGCGACTGCTATATGACTCGAAGTCAATATTTGAGGATCAGCTGGAGGCCGTCGAGGCGGCGAGCAGGAGCAGGGGCAACGAGGAGGTGAATCTCGCGCTGCTGACAGACGGGCTGAGGGCAGAGAGAGAGCAGGGAATCACCATAGACGTCGCATACAGATATTTCGCGACGCCGAAGAGGAAGTTCATCATAGCGGATACTCCGGGCCACATAGAGTACACGAGGAACATGGTGACGGGAGTCTCGACGGCAGACCTCAGCATAATACTTGTCGATGCGCGACACGGGGTGCTCGAGCAGACCGTCCGCCACTCGTACATCTCGAGCCTGCTCGGGATAGGACACATAGTCGTAGCCGTCAACAAGATGGACCTCGTCGATTACTCCGAGGAGACATTCGTGAAGATAGTCGAGGAGTATAAGAAGATGGCAAAAGTACTGAACATCAGGAACGTCACCTTCATACCAATCTCGGCGAAGGACGGGGATAACGTCGTCAACAAATCAGATAAACTGCCGTGGTATAAAGGTCCGGCGCTGATAGAGCTACTCGAGACAGTCTCGATAGAGCGACAGGACGGGGCGGCGTTCAGACTGCCGGTGCAGTACGTCATAAGACCCATAAGCAGCAAGTATCCAGACTTCAGAGGATATGCTGGGCGAGTAGCGAGCGGGGAAATACGAGTCGGTGACAGGATAAGAGTGCTCCCATCGGGGCAGGAGTCGAAGGTCACGCGCATCACCATGGCGGAGAAGGAGTTGGAAAGTGCGAGCAATCCCGAGAGCGTCACGATACAGCTCTCGGACGACATAGACATATCGAGGGGCGACCTGATAGTCAAGGCAGAGGAACCGGCGCCGCAGAGCAGTCAGGACATAGTCCTCGACGTCTGCTGGTTCAACGAGAGTGCGTTGCAGCCGAGGAACAGGTATATCATCAGGCAGTCTGTGACAGAGACCGTCGGCATAGTCAGGACCATCAATTACAGGCGCAACATCAACACGCTGGATAGGGAGCCGGGAGTCGCACAGCTGAAGATGAACGACATAGGGGAGGTCAGCGTACACACGGCGAGCCCAGTCGTCTTCGACAGTTATAGGGACAACAAGGTGACAGGATCCGTGATCTTCATAGATCAGGACACGAACGAGACAGTAGGGGCAGGAATCATCAAGACAGAGAAGGAATGGAAGGAAAACCAGACATACGAGATCTAAACGAGAGGTTTAGGGAGGCTACGGCGGAGGAAGTCGTAGGATATTTCCTCAGGGAATACAAGGGGCGGATAGCAGTCTCGTCGTCGCTCTCGATAGAGGACCAGACCCTCACCGACATAGCAGTCAAGGCGGACAGGGAGGCGCGGATCTTCACGCTCGACACAGGGAGACTCTTCCCCGAGACCTATCAGCTCATAGACAAGACCAACCTGAAGTACGGCATCAGCATAGAGGTGTTCTTCCCCGACTACAAGGAAGTGCAGAGGATGGTCCGCGAGGAGGGCATCAACCTCTTCTACAACTCGATAGAGAGCAGGCACAGGTGTTGCGAGATAAGGAAGCTCGAGCCACTCAGGAGGGCGTTCAAGGGACTTGACGCGTGGATATGCGGGCTCAGGAGAGAGCAGTCCGTCACGAGAAAAGACATGGAAGTCGTAGAGTGGGACGAGCAGCACGGCCTGCTGAAGATAAACCCGCTGATAGGGTGGACCGAGGGGCAGGTATGGGATTATGTCCGAGAGAACCACGTCCCGTATAACAAGCTACACGACAAGGGGTATCCGAGCATAGGCTGCGAGCCGTGCACACGAGCCGTGAAGCCGGGCGAGGACATACGAGCTGGTCGGTGGTGGTGGGAGTCGCCGGACCATAGGGAGTGCGGCCTCCATCAGCGACATTAAGATATTGCGTAATTCTATCTGTTCTACTCGTCGGCGCTTGATATGAGAGGCGTCGGCGAGTAGTTTTTTAAGGGAACTTCTATAAATTGCTTTTTCTTCGTTGACTTCGTCTTCATTCCTCACGCTCGGCAATTGGAACAAGTTCATTGACTAGCGTCTTACTTTCTTACGTTAGCTTCGCTGACTTTTCTCACGCTCGGCAGAGTGAACAAGATCCCTCTGCTCTCGCTTAATCGAAAAGTTCAGCATAACGAGCAAGCTCGTTCTGCATTCGCTTAATCGAAAGTATGCACTCGCTTAATCGCACAAGTGAAAAATCTAATTTCTAGAACTCCCCTTGTGAAATGATAGGAGGAGAAGAGAGGGGAGCGGGGGCGAAAACGGCCAATAATCTCGGTCGAAGATCATTCAGCGAAGAAGGCTTCGAGAGCCTGGCGGGTGTAGGTGGTGTCGGCGACGCCACCCGTCTCGCGAGCCGAGTGCATACCCAGGAGAGGGGCACCGATGTCGACGCCACGGATGTCGATCTGCGACGTGAGGATGTTGCCGAGAGTAGAGCCGCCGGCCATGTCGCTACGGTTGACAAAGCGCTGGTAGGGGACGCCCGCCTTCTCGCAGATTGCGGCGAAGACAGCGCCACTGTCGCCGTCGGTCATGTATTTTTGAGAAGCGTTGACCTTTATGACCGGGCCGCCGTTGAGCACTGGGTGGAGGACAGGGTCGTGCAGTTCCGGGTGGTTGGGGTGCAAGGCGTGAGCCGAGTCGGCCGAGATGAGGAAAGAGTTGTAGAGCATACGCTGACGATCCTGGGCATCGAGGCCGAGGTTTTCCGCCAAGCGCTCCAGGACGTTGACAAGCAGAGGAGAAGCCGCGCCCTGCTTAGTGTTGCTGCCGACCTCCTCGTTGTCGAACAGGGCGACAACCTTGGTGACGCTTGGAGTATCGGTGTCGATAAGCGCACGGACGGCAGCGTAGACCATCTGTAAATCGTCGAGACGTGGGCAGAGGACGAGCGACTCGTCGAGACCCACGATGTTGCCACGTTCGGTATCGTAGAGATTCAAGTCGTAGTCGAGGATGTCGGCACTGTCTGCGACACCAGCTTCGGCGGCAATCATATCCATCAGAGAAGTGGAGGACAGGACGGCGCCGTTCATACCCACGAGTGGGGGCATGTCAATCTGCTTGTTGAGCGATAGATTCTCGTTGACGCCACGATTGAAATGAATAGCTACGCTCGGGATGACGCAGACCGGGCGGTGGAAATCCACCAAGAGCTTGCGAGGGTGGAGGGGATCGGAGCTCCTTACGGCGACACGTCCGGCGATACCGAGGGGGCGGTCCATCCAAGTGTGGAGGATAGCGCCGCCGTAGGTCTCGACGTTGAGTTTCGGCATGCCGTAAGACGTCACCAGGGCGTCTGGCTTCAGACGAAAAGTTGGGCTATCAGTATGTGCCACCACGATACGGGCGCCGCTGGCAGCCGGGGAGTCGCCGACAGTAAAGGCGATAATAGCCGAACCGTTGCGACGGGTGAAATACTTAGCGCCCTGCTTCAGTTGCCAACGCTCTCGCAGGCAAAGTTCCTCGAAGCCGGCGGCAGTGAGCATCTGACTGACACTCTCGACGGCATGGAAAGGCGAGGGGCTATGGTATATAAAGTCAATAAGTTTTTCAGTTTCTTGTTTCATCGTAAATAAAGATGAGTCTGCAATGAAGTATTGAACGAGGGTCAAAGTTAGTCGAAATAGGCTCCATTTCCAAACGTGACGTGTGATATGAGAGAGGGGGAAAACTCTATACCAAGTCTAACCCAGGTCTAACCCAAGTCTAACCACGGGGGCAAGGAAGGGGGAGGGAAGAAGGAATAGGGGAGAGAAGATGGAGGGAAGAAGGAATAGGAGAGAGAAGAGGGAATGAGTATTGTTACTTGATAGAAAAATCGTAGATTTGTTAAAGGGAACAATACAAAAGAGAGGTGAGAGCATTCGCATTGATTATCGCCATTGTCGTGAGTGCTATGATGTCGGCGCAGGACAGGAGCATATCAAGACATATACTTTGTGATATAGATTCGTTGCTTAGCATCGAGGGGCGAATAGTGTCGTATTCGGAGAAACGCATGTATGCGGAGGTGGATGAGCTAAACGGATGGGCTTGTCGGGACAATTATTATGAGAAAGCGTATTTGCGGAAGCGTCAGGACTTTGTGGACAACTTCGTGGCAGATATAAAGCTATACAGTCTGGGGAGAGTTGAGATGAATGCGAGTTATGACAGTGAATTGCTATTGAGGAAGTGGGGGAGAGAAGTCGCAATATATCTTGTCAGCAGGCACGAAGACAGAATCGCGTCGGTAGTAAATATCTATCAGACAGATGGAGGATTCTGCGAAAAACGTGCAGTCTGTATAGGAAGTGGGACGTATATGAGAGTCAAGTATTGCTCTTCTGACGTCCTAGATCAAGAGCAGCCCGTGTGCACTGTCGAAGTAGAGGATGTGTTCTTCCTTGACGAGCAGGGCAAGGTAGTGCATTGTAAATCAACGAAAGCGGACTAAGGCCTTAGGTGACATTATTGTAACCAAGGAATACTCGGAGAAAGGCAGGCTTGTGGGGGCCTCGGTGAGCGTCGGTAGTCAGTTGCTGCACTCGATGAACTACTCATACTATTGAAAAAGGGCGTAACAGCCCATCTACGACAGCAGCGCCACTATGTGCAATTAAATTAGTTGCAGATTGAGTTTTTATAGCTATTTTTGTCATGGCATTTGGGTCTTGTTGTTTGCTTTTGAATTCACACACCTATTTAGGTGATTTAAACGACATATCCAAGTGTCTTTGTATTAATTAGTTATAAATATTTCTGCACGTTTGGTGCGGATTTAAGGTATGATTACAAAAGATAATCTCAGAAATCTTCTCACTTGTCTTGGCTTTCAGCAATCTGAAACTGTACAAGATGAGATGAACTTGCATTTTGACAATACGAACTGTACTGTTGCTGTTGATTTCACAAATGAGAAGATTATTTATCCAGAAGGTATAGAAGCAGACCGAGACACAACAAAGAACTTCTCTGCCAATGAGAACTTTGTTGTTTTGGAGTGTGTTGTTGGATTATTGGCTCAAGGATACAAACCTGAGAATATAGTGTTAGAGCCTAAAACTCCAGGTGGAAGAGAAGATTCTCATTTCTATTGTGACATCCTGATTCGCGACAACGATAAGCGTCCATATATGCTTATTGAGTGTAAGACAATGGACGGAAAAGAAGATGATGAGTTTAGCAAAGCATGGAAAAAGACATTACAGGATGGCGGGCAGTTGTTCAACTATTACAACACCTATCGTCAAGCACAATATCTTGTTCTTTATGCATCCGATTTCGTGGATGGCGAACCTCGCTGCAATTATCGTCTGATTACGATGACCGACAACAAGGAGTACCTTGAATCTAATCCCCAACTTATCAGTTTCGAAAAGGTAAGCGCAGATAATGGTACGAGAGATGACTTCTTCAAAGTCTGGTCCGAGACTTATGGCAAAGATTATGCAACGAATGGAGCATTCGAAGTTGATGAGGTGCCTGCCTTTGGCGTCACGAAGAAGAAGCTGAGCATTGACGACCTTGTTATTGTTGATGATCAGGACATACAACGCAAATATCATCAGTTCGCCCAGACACTTCGCCAATATAATGTTGCCAGCCACGAGAATGCTTTCGACAAACTGGTTAATCTATTCTTGGTGAAGGTTGTGGATGAAGTGCGTAATCCAAAGGATTTGCAGTTCCTGTGGAAAGGTGCAGCCTATGATGACTATTATAGTTTTCAAGACCGATTGCAGAAACTCTACCAAATAGGCATGAAGGACTATTTGGGAGAGGATGTTACCTATATCGATAATGCAAGTATTGAGAATGCATTCCGTATGCAGAAGAATGACCCTGATGCCATCAAGGACACTATCTTGGAATATTTCCGTCAGTTGAAGTTCTATAGCAATAGCGACTTCGGCTTCCTTGACGTGCATAACAAGCAACTCTTTGTTCAAAACGCTGTCATCCTCAAAGCAATGGTAGAGATGCTTCAAGATATGCGTCTTAAAACTGAGCAACAAAATCAGTTCCTCGGAGACCTATTTGAGGGTTTCCTTGACCAGGGCGTTAAGCAAAACGAAGGTCAGTTCTTTACTCCTACACCTATAACTCGTTTTATGGTTAGTTCCTTGCCTTTAGAGCAGATTATACGCGACAATACCGATATTCCAAAAGCAATTGACTATGCTTGTGGCGCAGGTCACTTTCTCAACGAGTATGCATCACAGATAAAGCCATTTGTTGTGCAATATAAAGGAGTCCAATCCCTTCCAGACTATTATAAGCAAATCTATGGTATAGAAAAAGAATATCGCCTCTCAAAGGTGTCTAAAGTATCATCATTCATGTATGGCCAGGATGGAATCCAGATTGTCTATGGTGATGCACTTGTGCCTCATGATGCAATTAAGGATGGTGACTATAAGGTGCTTGTAGCCAACCCTCCATATAGTGTAACTGGCTTCCTTGCTACGCTTAGCAAAGAACAACGTGATGTCTATGTGCTAAGTACTGATGTTGATAGCAAGCAATTAGAGACAAATAATAGTATTGAGACATTCTTCATTGAGCGTGCCAAGCAATTGCTGGCACCAGAGGGAGTGGCAGCTATTATTCTTCCTTCAAGTATCTTGTCAAACAGCAGTAATATCTATGTCAAGACGCGTGAAATTTTATTGCAATATTTTGATTTTGTGGCTATTGCAGAGTTTGGTAGTGGAACATTTGGCAAAACTGGCACCAATACCGTGGTACTGTTCCTTCGTCGAAAGAAATCCGAGCCAGAGTTAGCAACACATTATCGCAATCGTGTAGAAGCATGGTTCTCAAACAATCACGGTCAAGACTATCGTTATGAAGATGGAGATGCCATTGAACGCTATACTCAGCATATAGGCGTGCCATACGATGAGTATATTACTCTGCTTAATGGTAATCCTTCTGAGGATTTGATGAAGCATGAGATTTTCACTGCTTATAAAGCGGAGTTCTCTAATAACACAGTGGCAAAGAATATCGAGAAGAAGAGAATAAATGCTCGTTATACCCAATCCATGAAAGAGGCAGAGTTGGCGAAGCATATTCTTGACTCTATCCGAAACATGGAGAAAGATAAACTTTACTATTTCATGCTTTGTGAGAGCAATCCACAGTCGGTAATTGTAGTGAAATCTCCAACTAAGACCGCTGAAACAAAGAAATTCCTTGGCTATGAATGGAGCAACCGCAAGGGTAGCGAGGGTATAAAGTACCTTGGTGCTGTCGTGGAAGATGACGACAATGAAATTGCTGCCAACAAAGGAATCCAACAGATTCAAACACCTCTTTTCGATCCACATAATCTATTCAATGACGAAAAGATAAATACCCTTATCCGCAAGAATTATCTTGGTGAAGATGTGAATGTTCCAGAGGAGATAGGAGAGTATGTTGATTCCTACCTACTTGAGGATATGCTTGATTTTAAACGAGTGGATTTTGACAAGGCAATCAAAACCACTCCAATTCTTGTTTATCCCAAAATCGAATGTAAAGAAGGAACATCTACAGAAAAATTGTTAGTAGTTGCTCCTTATGTAACCACCTCAATTAAAATGTCGAGTATATCCGTTGCCGATTTCATTTCTACGGACAATATGCTGCAAAATCGTGCAGGGGTCATAGCCTACGAAGGTGTTCCAAACATAGATTCTATTACAGAATTTAAGAAAGGTGATATTCTTGTTTCAAATATTCGTCCATATCTAAAGAAGATTTGGATGGCTGACCGTGACGGTGGTTGTTCAAAAGATGTCCTAGTCTTTAGAAATTCAAAACCGGCAGAAATACCAAATGACTATCTTAAGGCCATTATGTCAACAGACACATTCTTTGACTACATGATGGTAGGCAAGAAGGGTGTAAAGATGCCACGCGGAGATAAAAAGATTATTCCCAATTTTGAGATACCCTTACCATCTCTTGACATTCAAATGAAGATTGCAAGTGAATGTAAGAAGGTGGAAGAAGAGTGCAAGAAAGCGGCAGAACAGATTGCTATTGCTCGAAGTGAAATAGAGAGCCTAGCCCAATCCTTTTATAAAGTTTCAGGAAGGATTCGGTTGGGGTCGGTGTGTGAAGATCCTATGTACGGTGCAAATACATCAGCAATAGATGGCGATAAGTCTGTAGATTATAGATTCATTCGTGTTACAGATATAAATGATGACGGTTTCCTGAATTCTGATTGGAAAACGGCTTCTTCAATAGAGGAAAAATATATTCTAAATGAAGGCGATTTCTTATTTGCAAGGTCTGGAGCTACCGCAGGGAAAACTTATCGTTATGAAGAATCTGCTGGTAAAGCCATTTTTGCAGGATATCTCATAAGATTCAAGACAATAGAATCTGAATTAATGTCACTATTTTTAGAATTGCTAACGAAATCAACAGATTACCTTAAATCCGCAACAAACGAGCAGAAATATTTATAACTAATTAATACAAAGGCATTTGGATATGTCGTTTAAATCACCTAAATAGGTGTGTGAATTCAAAAGCAAACAACAAGACCCAAATGCCATGACAAAAATAG
>JAFPZF010000012.1 GCA_017417385.1 Bacteroidales bacterium | reverse complement strand
CCTCCCCCTCATTCCTCATTGCAAATTGCTCATTGCCTTCCCCCTTCTTCTCTCCCTCTGTGTCCTCTCTGCGAGCGCCAGCTCGCCTCTGTGTCCTAAAAAAAACTCTGTGCCTCTGTGCCCTCTGTGTGAGGCCTAAAAATCCCGCGTGCCCCCTCCTCCTCCCCCTCATTGCTAATTCCTCATTCCTAATTCCTAATTAATTGCTAATTGCTCGTATTCGTAAAAAATTATTATTTTTGTTGCCTTACTATTTCCATTTTGTTATGAAATACCTCAAATACCTCCTTCTTCCCCTTCCCTTCTTCGTCCTCTTTGCATCCCTACCAGCCTTCGCTCGGATGACATTCGAGGACTTCTATCTCGACGGCTCCGCTAAGGACGCTTTCCTGAAACTTATCGACGGCTCCTTCGAACGTCCTCAAAACATCGCCAGCGGCGACTCTCTCTACCACGAAGGCGTCAACCACTCCGACACCGGCGAGATGGCCGCCGGCCTCTACATTGAGGCTATGGCTGCCCGTTTCAACGGAGAAGTAGAACTCTCCGACTCCGTTTTCATCCTCCTCGAAAACCTCCTCTCCGACAAACCTGACTTCATAAAAGTCCTCACCGAAGCCCTTTCCTACCACTCCGACGTCATCTTCGAACTCAACGACGTCGACCGCGCTGCCGACAATGCCCAGCATCTTATCGACCTTGCCTCCTCTACCGGCAACGCTAAGTGTCTTTGCGCCGGCTATCAGCAACTGGCTACCGTCCACCAAGTCCGACAGGAACTCGCAAGAGCTTTCGAGCTATACAACAAGGCGGTCGACATTGCTCTCCAAAACGACCTCAAAATGGAAGCCCTCAACTGCTACTACCAGCTGGCCTTCGGCTACGACTTCATCAACGACACCGCCAAAAGTATTGAGTGTATCAACCATGCCATCGAGATCAGCAACGAACTCGGCATCAAAAAAGCTAACATGACGCTCCGCATTGCACGTCTGTCGCTCAGCAGTATCAAACTCGAAAACGATGAACTTGTCAAGGAAATCGACGAACTGAAGAAAGACCCTCTCTTCGACCAATCCCTCTCCGCTGAAGATCGTCACAAAATGCTCGCCGAATACTACGCCGCCAAGAATCAGAAAAAATTGGCTTTCGCCCACGTCGATTCTCTTAAAGAGGAACTTAACATACTCTCCGCCACTGAAACTGTCTACATCACACTCGGCGACTGGGAGATGGCCTACTACACTGGCCATAGAATCACCATTTACCGAGACTCACTCCAGCACGCTCAACAGTCCGAACTACTCGCCGAAAAAGACGCCCAGCTCAACAACGCTCAGCTCCGCTTCGACAAGGAACGGCTCGAAACTCGCAACAAGGTTATACTTGGATTAGCGATCGCTATCATAATACTCCTCGTCCTCGCCGCCATCATCACCAACGGCATTGCTCGCCGCCGTCGTCTCAAGAGGCAGAAAGCTCTCCTCGAGAACGAGGTCGCCCGCCAGACTGCCGAGCTCCGTGAGAAAAACAATCAGCTCGAGGCCCAGAACGAGGAGATCTTCGCTCAGAAGGAGGCTATCTTCAATCAGAAGGAGGAGATTCTCGCTCAGAACGATATGCTCGAGAAGCGGAACAAGACTATCCTCGACATCAACAAGGATATGACGGATAGCATCGGCTACGCCTCCCGTATCCAGTCCGCCATCCTCCCAGATATGTCCCAGTTCGTCGGCGACGGCAATCTCAGTGGCGCCTTCGTCGTCTTCATCCCTCTCAAGACTGTCAGCGGAGACTTCTACTGGGCCAAGCACGTCGCCGACGCCATGGTCTTCGTCTGCGCCGACTGTACGGGCCACGGCGTCCCGGGTGCCTTCATGTCTATGATTGGCTCAACCCTCCTGACCGAGATCTGCCAGGGAGACTCTCTTCTTCACGCCTCCGAGATCCTCGAGGAACTCGACCACC
Source organism: Bacteroidales bacterium (assembly GCA_017417385.1). Lineage (GTDB taxonomy): Bacteria > Bacteroidota > Bacteroidia > Bacteroidales > Marinilabiliaceae > W3P20-009. The sequence continues at coordinate 9,540 of JAFPZF010000012.1, read as the reverse complement.
GTCTCAAGCTGCAGCTCGACCAGAGCGGTGGCACCGATGTCATCAAGGACGGCATGGACCTCTCTATCGTCATCTATCGCCCCGCCGCCCGCCTCGCCGAGGTCGCCTCAGCCCGCCGCCCCATCTACTTCCGTCATGCCGACACCCTCTCCGAACTCAAGGGAGTCAAGCGTAGCATCGGCGACCGTGACGAGGTTTCCTCCCGCCTCCCCTTCGAGACTGTCTCCCTCCCCGTCGAGAGTGGCGACGCCCTCTACGTCTGCACCGACGGCTTCCAAGACCAGTTCGGCGGACTCAAGAAGGACGGCGGTGCCGGCAAGCGCCTCAAGAACGCCGGAGTCAAGGAGTGGATCGACGACGTCCGTGACCTCCCTATCGAGGAACAGGGCGCCCGCCTCGAACTCCGCATCCGCCAGTGGATGGACGGCTACGCCCAGGTCGACGACATCACCATGCTCGGCCTCCAATTCTAACTCTCCCCTCTCCTTAGCCTTCTATTATAGCTCTGTTGAGCCGTCATTTGTAATGCGGCTCCATGGAGTATAAGCATCTGCGATGCGCTTTCTTTCCGATTTCTTCCCTCCGACCCCTCCGACGACTCCTAATTGCTCTGTGCTATCTCTGCGAGCGTCAGCTCGCCTCTGTGTCCTAAAAAACTCTGTGTCTCTGTGCCCTCTGTGTGAGGCCTAAAAATCCCGCGTGCCCCGACCCTTCCGACGATTCTGACGACTCCGACCCTTTCTCCCCTTGCCGACAGACGTTGTGGCAAGGAACTATTTTGCCCATTGGGGGCAACTGCCACAACTTGTGGCAGTTCGTAATTACTTGATTCTGTGACTGCCACAGCTTGTGGCAGTTCGTCGTCAAGTTGCGAAAAAATCACATACATAGCACGCATATAGTGGATGTTTCGTTCCGAAAAACCTTTGACATTGGGAAACAACCGTTGCAAGTCATTGCTCAACTGTCGGTAAAAGTTGCCTTCAAAGTTCTTCTCGAATCTTCTTTCCGCTATGTCGTGACCTATCGACCAATACAAGCGAATCAGTTCGGTATTCACCCGAATTGCCGCTTTTATTTGCGAGTTACATACCCGCTTTTTCAGTTCAACTATCCACTGGGAATACTCTTTATTTTCCATATTCCTCAATTCCTTAATCCCTCATTGCCTCATCGCCCACTCCTTGATAGCACGACGGTTGTGGTCGTTATGCGGCGTCTTCATGTCCGGACTGTATAGCGCCGAGAGAAGATTCTTATACCGCTCCGTCACTCTGTTCCTGACCATCTTCATCGTCGAGTTCAACATCTTGTTCTGCTCCGTCATCGCCTCCGGCATGATGCCAAACGCCGTCGGAAGCCACCGCTCAGGATACATCCCTGCATGAGCCCCGCCCTTGCGGAACTCCCCGAGCTCCTGCGCTATGATGTCTATTGCCCTCGCCTCACCGACGGGCGTGTCCAGACGCAGCCCCTCGCTCGCCAGCGTCCTCTTCAGCGCCGTGACCGACGGCACTATGAACCCTACCGTGTACGGCGACTGGTTGTTGTATAGCATGACCTGCTCGATGTGCTCCGAGAGCTCGACTATCGACTCCTCAATGCCCTCCGGACTGTACTTCTCCCCGTCCGACCCTATCAGTAGGCTCTTGAAACGCCCCAGGACGTACAGGTACCTGTCCTCCGTGACGTATCCCATGTCCCCCGTGTGTAGCCACCCATCGACGATCGTCTCCTCCGTCGCCTTCTCGTTCCGCCAGTATCCCGCCATCACGTTGTCTCCCTTGATGACTATCTCACCCGTCTGACCCGTCGGCATCTCTTTCCCGTCCTTGTCGCATATCTTGAGCTCCATGAAGTCCACTATCTTCCCCGACGACCCGAACCGCCCCGCGTGCAGCGCATTCGTCGAGATTACTGGCGACGCCTCCGATAGCCCATAGCCCTGCATTATCGGCACCCCGACCGCCGCAAAGAACCTCTGCAGCTCGATGTCCAGCAGCGCCCCGCCACCTATGAAGTGCGCCAGCCTTCCGCCAAACGACTCCTTTACCTTGTTGAATATCAAGACGTCGCCCAGCCACATCAGTGGTCGTAATAGCGCGAGTTTTCCCTTCCCCCGCCCGTCCCAGTTGGCGTTGTATTTATATGCTATCCGCAGGAAGAAGTTGAACAGCCTCCACGCTATCTTCCCCTTCTCCCTGACGCCGTTCTCTATGTTACGCCTGAACGCCTTCGACAGCGCCGGGACCGACATCATCAGCGTCGGCCTTATCTCCTTGATGTTCTTCGGGATGTTCCTGAGGGTCTCTATCTGCGTCTTCCCCGTCTCCTGTGCCGCCAGTGCCGCACCATAATATATGAAGCAGTACAGGCACACGGTGTGAGCGAACGAGTGGTCCCACGGGAGTATCGAGAGCGTCACGGCTGTCGGCGGTATCGTGATCCTCGTGCAGCTCTGCATCGCGTTCGCCGCATAGTTCCTCTGTGTCAGCATGATGCCCTTCGGGTCCGCTGTCGTCCCGCTCGTATACGATATGTTCGCCAGGTCCGTCGGCGCTATCTGGCTCACCCTCTCCTCAAATCGCTTCGCAAACTCCTCGTCCCCGAGTAGCTCCTCGCCACGCCTGCATATCTCCTTGAAGCTCAGTCCCTTGACGTCACCCGTCGGCACCTCGTCGAAGTATATGACGTTCTCTATCCCCTTGTAGTTCTCGAATATCTCCCCGAGCTTAACCGACTGATACTTCGATACTATCAGCATCCGAGCCCCAGAGTGCTGCAGTCTGAACGGCACCTCGTGCTCCGCCTCCAGCTTGACCGACAGCGGGACGTTCACGACTCTCGCATAGAACATCCCGAGCTCCGCCACCAGCCAGTCCCTTCGTCCCTCCGAGAGGAGCGCTATCCTGTCCCCAGGCTCAAAGCCTCTGTCTATCAGGCCCGCTGCAAAACTCCGCGCCGCTGCCCGTACCTCGCTATATGTCTCGCTGACCCACGCCCCGCCTCGCTTCTCCTTGATCAGTATGTTCGTCGGGTATAGACTGACGCTCCGCTCGAATAGCTTGATGACTGTGTCCAGCTCCTTGTAGTCCCTGAGGCGTTCTTCCTGTGTCATGTTATCCTATGATTTTTCTTTTTTTCTACTTCTGTTTTCCGCCGCCCTGCCTTCTTCCCGCCTGGCAGCTCTCCTTCTTCCTGCGACTTCCGCCGCCCTTTGCGATGCCTTTCTTGTTGTGGAAAGCCCTAAAACTGTCTTCCCCGTCTTCATAACTCCGCTCGGTAAAGATACTCCTTTCCCTCGTATTTCCAGCTATCCTCCCCATTTTTTCTCCTTTATTTTCTCCTTCCTCCTTCCTCCTCCCCCTTCTCTTCCCCTGCACTCTCCCCCTCTCTCACTCTCTCTCCCTCTCACTCCTTCTCTCCCATCACCTCCAGCTGCTCTGTGTTTTCTCCTTCTCTCCCTCCTTCTCTCCCTCGCCGTTAGGCGACCCCTCTGTGCCCTCTCCCGCGAGCGTCCGCTCGCCCTCCGTGCTCTCTGTGTCTCCCTGCCCTCTGTGTGAGGCATAAAAACCCTCCTTCTCTCTCTCTGTGGTTAGACCTGCATTAGACCAGTCCCCGCTCCCCGACCCTGCCGAAATCAAGTCGATTTGAGACCGTTGCTCCGTGTCTTTGCTTCGCCATGCATAAGCTTTCGTCATGACACCATCAATACCAAATGCTCTCTTTATCTGCGATACATGAGCCATTCAGACTCCTCCTGTTTGTTTGGGTTCGAGATGTAGATGTTGTATGGCACTTCCTGCCCGTCGAGACACGGAATACTTACCACAAACCGAGTGTCGAACGGGTCCAGTATCTTGTAGCCCGAAGGGTTAAAATGTCCGAGACTGTGCCAGCCACAGCCACGATCATGCGCATGGAATCGAACATCCCGAATGCTGCCGTGATAGTGCCGCTGTTGGCTGTAGGCATGACCTTCGTTAGCCCTTGGATAAAAACAAAAGCTCCAACGCAGTTTATGCATTGGAGCTTTGGATATATTGCTTTGAGATCTTATCTAAAACGTACTTGCAAGTTGAGTTTTAGAAAGAACTGGCCATCCTCTTGATATATCTTGCCGTACTTATGGCGAGAACGAGATGGAGATTCGAAGCGAGTGTTGAAGAAAAGGTAATCTTCAAGGTCATTGCGGTCGAAAAAGTGGTAACACACTATATCCCCATCTTCTTTTATAACAATATAGCCGCCGTTGGCATTGAACTGTGTATTCCAAGGTGTACCAGGTGTCATGCCAAGAGCAAATGCGAGTAGGAATTGCTTAACCTTGTATTCATACATTGGTTGAGTGCTTGTTGTCCGTATCAGCAAAGGGTCTTCGCTGCTAACAAGCAAAACGGCTTCATCGAGAGTCTTTGCTTTCCGTTGATAGTATTTTAGTATGCATTCTGCTATAATGCGCTCTATACCGAGGTCAAGGAGTGTGAGATTGTTGTGTAAAGCATCAGACGCAACTCCAATAAATTCAAAATTGACATTCTGAGCGATGAGAAATTCGCACATCTCCATTGTGCTGTCAATAGCGTTAGCTTCGTTGGTTATTTTGAGATCAACATTACCAAGTTTGTAAATGAAATTAGTACTGTCGCCACTCGCATTTATCAATGTTGAATCGCCTCCAATACGTGATTTTATACTATAGCCAAGTTCGGGTTTTGAACCAGTTGCAAGATTATGGATAACTAAACGGATGTCTGCTTTGTCTGAAGATTTTGCCTTTAGACTTGTTAATTGCCTAATCTGCAAACTCGTTTTTATAATATGCACCTATTGCTTCGGTCATAAAGCCAGTTTCAAGTCGAATAAGTTCTTCTATTACTAATGATTTATCACCTTTGAAATCATCTTCAATCCATTGTAAATCTTCATCGCAAACATCCTCACTATTAATGTATCTAAAAAGAATATCATCGCGGAGAACGTCATCGCGAGAGCTGTAGTTAGGCAAATAGTTTGCTATGAAATCCCACATATTTACTGAACTATTATTGATGAGTTCTGTATTGTTCATAATGTTTAGCTAATAGGTCTTTATCTGGAGAGAATTTTTCTGGCATACGGATGAAAGTTCCTTTGAGAGAAACAAGGTAGTCGCGAAAGCTATTATTGTCGGAACTATCAATCATCTGCTCAGAAATCTCAATAGTATAATCTGGCGTCACGGTAAATAAGAATCTGTCGAATGCCCGATGAAATAACGGATTCATACATAAGCCATTTTGGGGATTAGTACGATTCTTCACATCATCGCACCATGAAGAAATATGGCAAGCCTCGAGTAGTTGTCTGTTACCAATACCAGTAATACAGCAGTGCTCTTCGTATGAACAAATAACAGCATCATGAAAAAATTGCTGATTAATACGTTGTCGAACTACGACTGTGCGTTCTGTTCCTTCTGGCAAATCGCTGATGTCAATGGCAGATGCTTCTTCGATAGTTTGATGATGTAGGCCGGCAATTATCGTTTCACTTTCATAAGTCAACTTTTCTGGGTCATCGAAAAACTCATTCCAAACAAGTTCGTCCATTTTACTCGTGTGCCCAAGACCAACAATGCCTTTGTTGCGCAACACGGGGTCAAAGCTGCCAAGATTCCCTATTTTGAGATTTAGAGCGGATGGAGTACGACCAAGAATCTTTGCGTATTCCTGAACCAAAGGATGACGAGCGCTGCAATTCTTGAACGGAATTTTGCAATAAACGTTCAATGCGACTATAGTTTCTTCTCTTGTCCAATTGTTTGCCATAATTTATACTGCTTTTGAAAAATAACGCCTCTCGAAATTCCGTCTTTGAAGCTATGGAAGTGGTTAACCGAAGGTAATATTCATGTAAATGCATATTTAACCATTCCGAGTGCAAAGCTACACAAAAAAGTGGAGTATATTCCCCTTGGCTGTTATGTTCCAGAATATCTGAAAGCTTCTCTTCATTTAGCGAGACGGTAACACGAACTGTGTCAAAGCCGTAAAGGCAGAAATATGAAAGAGGCAACAGAAGACTTTGACACGATGTGTCAGTCAGCGGTGCAAGAGCTGTTGAGTGTCAAGCCGATGTTCGGGACGGAAGGGGTGTCTCGTCAGTTGATAGAGCGGATAATCAACGTTGCGCTGTTCTTCTCATACACGGAGCCTATACGTCGTGTGACGTACACGACCAACATAGTCGAGGGCTACCACCGGCATCTTCTGAAGGCGGCGAAGTCGAAGAGCGTATACCCGAGCGACAGGCTCTGCTCAGGCATCTGTATCTGGTTTTCGGGAGTATAAGTGCGAAGTGGGGCAAGGTTAGGGGATGGCAAATGCTTCATCCATCGTGACTACACTGTGATGGGCGGCGAGGTGCATCTTGATATATACGATGACCGCCTCACTGTGACATCTCCAGGCGGAATGTATAATGGTTTACTGATACAGGATTTGGACATCAAAGATGTGTCTTCTGAAAGACGTAATCCCATACTTGCAAACGTGATGGCTCAACTTGACTACATGGAGAAGCGTGGTAGCGGACTCACACGCATCTGCAATGAGACTAAAGCTTTGGAAGGTTATAAGGACGAGCTAAAACCCATGTTCAAATCTACTCCGACCCAATTCCAGACCGTTATCTTCGCCTCCTCCGACACACAAAATGTCGGAGACCATGACGGAGATATGTCGGAGAGGAAACTCACTGAGCGTCAGCACAAAATACTCAATCTTATCAAAGAGTCTCCGACAATCACCGGCAAGCAAATGTCGGAGACTTTGTCGGTGAGTCAGCGCACCATAGAACGCGACCTCTCTGCTTTGCAGAAGCTTGGTGTTTTGATGCGTGAAGGTAAGGATAATGATGGTTTGTGGATGGTGAAAACATTGTAAGGAAATATATATAATAATTTGATATCGTGATTTATACCTAAAACGTTTCCTCTGTGCTCTCCCTCGCCGTTAGGCGACCCCTCCGTCTCCTCTGTGCCTTCCTCCTCGCCGTCAGGCGACCCCTCTGTGTCTCCGTGCCCTCTGTGTGAGGCCTAAAAATCCCCCCCTCCGCCGACTCCAATAATTCCTAATTCTATAGAAACATTGTCAGGAATATAGGTATCAGTTGTATGTCCTCTTCTTTTCTGATATCCTTGGTGTAGATTAAGTATCGATGTAGTATCCTGTCCGGGTACTTCTTGAAAAATGCATCCAGAGAAGCATGTGACTTATACCCTGACGACTTGACCTCTATAGGACATATTTTATTCCCCCGTGACAATAGGAAGTCTATCTCATAGTTGTGCTTGCCACTTTCCGTAGGCCACGTGTGGTAAAACAATTCGTTCCCCGCCGCCTTGAGCATCTGCGCCACGACGTTCTCGTAAACGTAGCCAAGGTCGGCTGATAGCTTGTCACTGAGCAACTTCTGATAGATGATGTTCTCTGTGACTTCTCTGTCTCGGAAGGCTAAGGTGATGAATAGTCCTGTGTCATTCAAGAACATTTTGTACTTGTTCGTGTCCCTATGCAAACTTAGCCCTACACTCGGGTCATTCGCTTGATGCGAGATAAACACTACCTGTGAATCCTCCATGTCCTGCAACAACTCTTCGACTCTGTCTTGTTTCCCTTGCTCGATAACACTCGATATCTGATATCTCGATGCGTTACTGTTCAACTGTCCCGGTACTGCGTAGAACATCCTCGTGGCCTTGCCCGTCGGGTCAATCTTCCTGAAATCATCTGCATAGAGCTCGATGATCTCTCTTTTAACGCTATCTACCGTACTCAGATTGTTCGTCTCTATATAGGCTTTCACGGCCTGTGGCATACCCCCTATCAACATGTAAAGCCTGAAGTCTCGCATCAGTTTCCTCGTCAATCCATCACCCATCTGACGTCTCTGCTCGTATACCTCTCGTAACATCGGTATCGTCACTTCGTCGCCCATCGCCCATCTGAACTCCTCATAATCCATCGGATAGAGGGTCAGCCGTGTCTCTTCACTTGGAATGCGTATTCCTCGTATGTTTTTCTTGATCGAGATAAGAGACCCTGTCTCTATATAGTCATAGCGTCCATCCTTCACCAGTTTCTTGATGGCCTGACGCGCCATGGGGCATTCCTGTACCTCGTCGAATATGATCGCTGATTTCCTTGGAATGAGTCTTTTCTGATAGTGAAACTGCAATTGGAATAGTACATTGTCAAGGTCGGAAATGTCGTCAAATAGGGCCCTTACTTCTTTTGACGCTTCCGTGAAATCTATGTGTATGTATGTCTCATATTCCTTTTGTGCAAACACTTCGGCAAGTGTCGACTTCCCTACGCGGCGCGCTCCTTTGATAAGTAGTGCCGTCGCTCCGTCTCGCTCTCTTTTCCATTGGAGCATCTTGTCATACAATTTGCGTTTGAAAATCATTTCTCCCATTTCTTCTTCTTTTTATTTGCAAGAATACATCTTTCTGCCGAAATTCTCAATACCCAATATTGCAAAAACGCCGAAATTCTCACTAAATATCCCTCTTTGCCGAATTTCTCATGTTTTGATTAACCTTAAATGCCGAAATTCTCAAAATCTACGATTCCGTCTGCTCCTTCCCCTCCCTCGCCGTCAGGCGACCCTCCGTGCCCTCTGTGTGAGGCATAAAAACCCCTTCTTCTCTTCCCCTTCTCTGTGCTCTCTCCCTTCCCCTTTGTCTCCTCTGTGCCCTCCCCGCGAGCGCCAGCTCGCCTCTGTGTTCTGAAAAACTCTGTGTCTCTGTGTGAGGCCTAAAACCCCTCCTTCCCTCCGTTGAGCCGTCATTTGTAATGCGGCTCCATGGAGTATAAGCATTTTCACCCTTTCGATTAAGCGAGTGCAATGCAAGCGCGCTTGCAAATTGCCGAGCGTGAGAAAGGTCGACGAAGTCAATGCGCTCCTCTTCCATTGACTCCGCCTCCCCCCCTTCCTCGACCCCTCCGACGCCCCTCCCTCGTCTCTGTGTCCTCTCTGCGAGCGCCAGCTCGCCTCCGTGTTCTAAAAAACTCCGTGTCCTCCGTGTTCTCTGTGTGAGGCCTTAAACTCCCCGTTCCCTCCGATTCCTCCGACGCTTCCGACTATTCCGCCGACTCTGTCCTCTTCGCCTTTTACTATCTTCCGCGCTGAACTTTTCGATTAAGCGAGCGCAATGGAACTCGTTCCAATTGCCGAGTGTGAGAAAAGTCAGCGAAGCTAAAGCGCAAAATCGTCCAAGCCCAGGGCAACCTTTCGATTAAGCGAGTGCAGAGGGAACTTGTTCACTCTGCCGAGCGTGAGAAAGGTCGACGAAGTCAACGCCCTGGGTAAATGATGCTACGGTATCCCCCGCCCTGTAAGGGCAAAATAGTCCCAGCCTAGGGCAGCGCCCGGGGTAACGTCCGTCAACTATTATCTTCATTCCGCCCCCCTTCCTTCCGCCGAAGGCGACCTCTGTGTCCTCCGCATCGCCGTCAGGCGACCTCTCTGTGTCTCCGTGCCCTCTGTGTGAGG